>JAZSRY010000007.1:0-2995 GCA_045538735.1 Oscillospiraceae bacterium | reverse complement strand
AAATGCATCGGGGAGCTTTTTATTCACTTCCACCAATAGTGTTTCAGAGACTCCGGCATCATCTCATAAAGGGCATCCGCGGCGTCGGATGGGTCTATTTTATAGCGCTGGCAAATCATATTGCGGTAAACGGCGCATATGCCATTGCAGAAAACGTCAACCTGCAGCTCCTCTACGGGGGTGAAGCCCGCTCCAGCGCGGTTGAGGCGGGTGATTTTCAAAGCGGTTTCGTAGGAATACTCATAGATGAAGTTGCTGAGGGAGTTGAAGCCTGTGCTCTCCAGAGCCCGTCGGAAAATCTTCAGATGGCGCTGACCGAAATCAAAAAGATAGTAGCACAGATCGCGATAATTTTTGCTGCGGTCGGGATGGATGTAGTAATCAAGTGCCATCTTGTAGTTGGCGTTCATAACATCGTATTTATCCTTGAAATAGCGATAAAAGGTGGAACGGCTCACCTTGGCTTCCTGCATTATCATCTCAACGGAGATTTTTTGAAAATCCATCTTGTCGATGAGTCTGTTGAAGCCTTCTATTATTGCCTGAAGTGTGCGGCTTACCATATATCTCCCTCCCTGCGAGTGCTTGCAATACAATTTGACTCAATTGTATCATAATGAAACAAAAGATGCAATTTGTTTCAAGCCTTTATGATTTCTTAACGATATAATTATCCTGTAAAAATACGCGGGAAGGTATCGCAGGAATGCATGAGCTTGGTGTTTTGACCCGCGCCCTTGAAAGAGTGCAGCGGGCGGCAGAGGAAAACAAAATATCCGCGGTGAAATCCGTCACCCTGGAGGTGGGGCTTTCCAGCAGCTATGTGCCCGCCTATTTCGAAAAACTCTTTCCCGCCGCAAGGGAGCTTTTCCCCGCAACGAAAAAAGCCGTGCTGAAGATTGAAACGGTGGCAGGAAGCGGACTTTTCATAAAAGAGATCGCATACTGAGAGGTTTAAGGATATGGAAGAAAAAAGACAGGCCAGCAACATCACCGAAAGCGGAAAAGTGCTCTATCTGGACGAAGAGCGCCTCGCTCGCAAGAAAGTGGGCTTCCCGCCCTATAAGAATAAGCCAAACGGTCTGGGCATATATAACTGGCTCAAGGAGCATGTGATATATATATCCGATAAGCGCTGGCCTCTGGCGCTGAAGCTTTATAAAATGTTCATCCGCTTTTCCGTCTGGATGAAAGAGGGCGGGCTTAAGGCCAAAATATATAAAAAAGGCATTATGCTCTACCCCGACATGGAGACACATACCTCCACGGTGGTAATGCCCCTGAATGTTGACCTTGAAGAGGAGGAGACTACCCTCCCCCTGAATCTGGATATCTCCCGGGAGGGGGAAAAAGTGGTATTGCCTTTGGATGTCATCAAGGCAAGTCTCAGAAATGCGGACTTCATCGGCGGCATGGACTCCTGCCTCTGCCGCGAGGCCAATGACTGTAAGGATTTTTCCCACAATATAGGCTGTCTCTTCCTGGGCGATGCGGGCAAAATTATAGTCAAGCATAATCTGGGACGCGAGTTCACTTATGAAGAGGCCATAGAGAGGGTCAATACAGCTGCCGAAGCGGGACTTATGGGACAGGCCGTCTGGGTGGAGGTTGAGCAGCTCCTCTGGGGCATACGCAACGACCAGCTGGATAAGTTTCTCGAAATCTGCTTCTGCTGCCCCTGCTGCTGCATAGCGATGCGCCTCGCCCGCAACGCAACCGAGGCCGAGCGCCACCGTTTCCACCCCGCAGGCTGGACGGCCGTCCCCGACCGCAGCGCCTGCATAGGCTGCCGCGCCTGCGTTTCCACCCCCAACGGCTGCCCCGTGGAGGCAATAAGCTTCGGAGAGGACGGCAAGGTTGTCATAGACCAGGAAAAATGCGTGGGCTGCGGAATATGCAAAGCTCACTGCAAACCCGGCGTTATAAAAATCAAGCAGACAATGCCCATGAGAGCAGATCTGCACGAATATTTCCTGAAAGACTTTAATCTGGATTTGAAAATCTGGGAGGACAAATAATGGAAGATATTAAAATAATCGCCCTGCGTGAGAGTGTGTTTGAAGATAATAACGCAGACGCGGCTGAGCTGCGCCGTGAGCTTTCCGATAAGGGCAGCTTTCTCATAAACCTTATGTCCGCCCCCGGTTCGGGCAAGACAAGCACCCTCCTCGCCCTTTTGCCCCTGCTCACAAAAGAGCTTTCCGTGGCAGTTATGGAGGCAGACATTGATTCCTCCGTGGATGCGGAGGCCATTGCCGCGTGCGGTGTGAAGGCTATTCAGCTTCACACGGGCGGAATGTGCCATCTGGACGCGGATATGTGCCGTCAGGGTCTCCGTGAACTGGGCTATGAGGAGTTTGACCTTGTCATTCTTGAAAATGTGGGCAACCTCGTCTGCCCCGCCGAGTTTGATACCGGTGCCCATCTGAATATGACCATCCTCTCCGTGCCCGAGGGACACGATAAGCCCCTCAAGTATCCCCTTATGTACGAAACTTGCGGTCTTCTTGTAATCAACAAGACCGATGTTCTCCCCTTCTTCGATTTCGATATGGATAAGCTGAGGGAATATGCCCTTATGCGCAATCCCAATATAGAGATCATCCCCATTTCTGCCAAAACCGGCGAGGGCATCGCTGAGCTTGCGGATTGGATACTGAAAAGGGTGAGAAAATAAGGCCTGCTCTGCCCTGTAAGTGCCTGATACAAGCTGAGACTTAAGGCCCCCGAATCGTATTCCTATCGCACACTTGCCCCCACTACCAACTTAAGTTGGCGGTGGGGCTTTTTATTGGCCCCCTCTGACGAGGGGGCTGTCGAGCGCTTGCGCGAGACTGGGGGAGAGAAATAGCCTTAAGGTTTTCTCTCCCTCCGTCTTTTGCTTCGCAAAATCCACCTCCCTTGTCAGAGGGAGGCATACGCTGGGTTGGGACTACTCATAGGCATAGCCCGTGGTTAACGTTTTGCAAGGCAAAAAACCCCCGATGCCAAGGCA
>JAZSRY010000071.1:0-87191 GCA_045538735.1 Oscillospiraceae bacterium | reverse complement strand
GAGGGTACCACCATTCCCCACGAGATCGTCGGTGAAGCCGGCGCAGGCCGCGTCCTGCTGATGCCCGCTCCCGAAGGTACCGGCGTTATCGCCGGCGGTGCAGTCCGTGCAGTTGTTGAAGCAGCCGGTATCAAGAACATCCGTACCAAGTGCCTGCGCACCAACAACCCCCAGAACGTTGTAAGAGCTACCATGGCTGGTCTGAAGGCTCTCCGCAACGCAGAGCAGGTCGCTGCTGTCCGCGGCAAGACCGCTGCTGAGATCAAGGCATAAGGAGGGCTTAAGACTATGGCAAATCTTAGAATTAAGCTCGTCAAGAGCCTGAGCGGCAGAATCGAAAAGCACATTGCTACCGCTAATTCCCTCGGTCTGCACAAGATCGGCAACGAGACCGTGCAGCCTGACAACCCCCAGACCCGCGGCAAGATCGCCAAGATCGGCTATCTGCTTCAGGTTACCGAAGAAGAATAAGGAGGGCCCTATAAATGAAACTCAATGAACTTTCCCCCGCAATGGGCTCCACTCACGTTGCTAAGCGCAAAGGCCGCGGCCACGCTACCGGCAACGGCAAGACCGCAGGTCGCGGTCACAAGGGTCAGAAGGCTCGCTCCGGCGGCGGCGTTCGCGTCGGCTTCGAAGGCGGCCAGATGCCCCTGGCACGCCGTCTGCCCAAGAGAGGCTTCAACAACATCTTTGCCAAGCCTCTGGACGCAATCAACGTCTCCGCTCTGGAGAAGTTTGAAAACGGCGCTGTTGTAGACACTCAGGCTCTTCTGGATGCCGGCATCCTGAGCAAGTGCGTCTACGGTTTCAAGGTTCTCGGTAATGGCAACATCACCAAGAGCATTACTGTCAAGGCTGCTGCATTCTCCGAGTCTGCTAAGGCCAAGATCGAGGCTGCAGGCGGAAAGGCAGAGGTGGTATAAGTGCTTTCTACCCTTCGTAACGCTTGGAAGATTGAAGAGCTCCGTAAAAAGATCATCTTCACTCTGTTCATTCTCCTTCTGTACCGCATCGGCAACGCTATCCCCGTTCCCTATATCAATGTTGCCCTGCTTCAGAACTACTTTACTACTCTGGAGAACACCGTTCTTGGTTTCGTCAATGTACTGAGCGGTGGCGCATTCTCAAGCGCGACGATCTTTGCACTTTCCATCCAGCCCTATATTAACGCATCTATCATTATCCAGTTGCTCTGCATTGCCATCCCCGCTCTTGAGCGTATGGCAAAAGAAGAGGGCGAAGAGGGTAAGAAAAAGATCAACAATATCACCCGCTACTCCACCATTGGCCTCGGCCTGATCATGGGCTTCGGTTACTACATGCTCATCAAGAACAACTACCTCCTCAGCGAGGAAGGCGTATGGCAGGGAATCGTCATCGTTCTGACCTTCACTGCAGGTTCCGCACTCATCATGTGGCTTGGCGAGCAGATCACCGAGTTCGGTATCGGCAACGGTATCTCCATGATTCTGTTTGCATCCATCGTCTCCCGTTTCCCCGGCGGCATCGCTCAGTCTGTCAGCAGCATCGCTGCAGGCACCCTGAAGTGGTGGGCCCTCGTTCTGATCCTTCTGGGCGCACTCGTTATGATCGTCCTGATCGTTATCGTGAACAACTCCGAGAGACGCATCCCCGTTCAGTATTCCAAGAGAGTTGTCGGCCGCAAGATGTACGGCGGCCAGGCTACCCACCTCCCCATGAAGGTGAATATGTCCGGCGTTCTGCCCATCATTTTCGCTCAGTCCATCAGCTCCCTGCCTGCTACCTTCGGTGCCCTTTTCGGCAAGACCGACGGCTGGTTTGTGAAGCTGTTTGCAACCAACTCTCTCTTCTATGCATTCATCTACCTGCTGCTCATCATCTTCTTCAGCTATTTCTACACCACCATCCAGTACAATCCCATTGAAGTTGCAAAAAACCTGAAGCGCAACGGGGGCTTCATCCCCGGCTATCGCCCCGGTAAGCCCACCAGCGAGTTCATCCAGAAGGTTCTGAACAAGATCACCCTGTTCGGCGCCATCTTCCTGAGCATTGTTGCAGTAGCTCCCATTGTTATCAGCCACTTCAGTGACGCAGCTGCAAGAGCAGGCATCTCCCTCGGCGGTACCTCCGTCATCATCGTTGTCGGTGTTGCCCTTGAGACCTTCACCGCTCTTGAGAACCAGATACTCATGCGTCACTACAAAGGCTTCCTCGATTAATCGGAGGTTAATGACATGAAGCTCATTCTTTTAGGTGCTCCCGGTGCGGGCAAGGGAACTCAGTCCGAGATTCTCTCCAGAAAGTTTTCCATTCCCACCATTTCTACAGGCAACATTCTCCGCGCCGCTATGAAGGCCGGAACTCCTGTAGGTCTGAGAGCGAAAGAATACGTTGATAACGGCAGACTCGTTCCCGACGACGTCATCATCGGCATCGTCAAGGAGCGTCTCGCCAAGGAGGATTGCGCAAATGGCTGCATCCTCGATGGTATGCCCCGCACTATCCCCCAGGCTCTTGCTCTGGAGGAGAACGGCATCGAGATCGACCATGCTGTAAGCATCGAGATCGAAGATGAAACCATCATCGAGCGCATGACCGGCCGCCGCACCTGTCACGACTGCGGCGCCAGCTTCCATGTGGTCAACAATCCCCCTAAAACTGAGGGCGTGTGCGATTTCTGCGGCGGCGAGCTCACCATCCGCAAGGATGATGCTCCTGAAACCGTTAAGGCCCGCCTTGCCACCTATCACTCAGAGACGGAGCCCCTCAAGGACTTTTACGCTCAGCGCGGCAAGCTCAAAAGTGTGGAAAACCAGCCCTCCATCGAGGCGGTCACTGCATCCATAATTGAAGCACTGGGTATGTAAGCTATGCCTATTGTCATAAAGTCCGATAGGGACATCGATTTGATGCGTCAGGCCGGTAAGATCACCGCTCAGGCCAGAAGTCTGGCTCGTAGCATGATAGAGCCCGGTGTGACCACCAAAGAGATCAACAAAGAAGTGTTCAACTTCATCAAGAAATCAGGTGCGGAGCCCGCATTTCTGGGTTACAGCGGTTATCCCGCCAGCATCTGCATTTCTGTTAACGACCAAGTCATCCATGGCATACCCGGCAACAGACGTCTTCAAGACGGCGACATCGTCAGCGTGGACGTCGGCGCAGTCTGGAAAGGCTTTGTGGGCGACTGTGCAGGGACTTATCCCTGCGGTAAGTGCAGCGACGAGGCTCTTCGCCTCATCGCTGTCACCCGCGAAAGCTTTTTCGAAGGACTCAAGTATGCCCGTCAGGGCTTTCGGGTCAGCGACATTTCCGCAGCGGTTCAAAAGCATGCGGAAAGTGCAGGATACGGTGTTGTCCGCGATTTCGTGGGACACGGTATCGGTCGTAAGATGCACGAAGAACCCGAAGTTCCCAACTTCGTAAGAGGAAAGGGCGGAAGCCCCCGCCTCGTAAAAGGCATGACCATCTGCGTTGAACCTATGATCAACGCCGGTGGCTGGGAAGTTAAAGTGCTTCCCGACGGCTGGACAGTCTTGACGGCTGACGGCAGCCTGTCCGCTCATTATGAGAACACGGTGCTCATTACAGACGGTGAGCCCGAGATACTGACAATGGCAGACGATATATAATCCAAGGAGGAATCTCAGTCTTGGCAAAAGATGATATGATCGAACTCGAGGGCACTGTAGTTGAATCTCTGCCCAATACTATGTTCCAGGTTGATATCGGCGGAGGCCATACCATCCTGGCTCACATTTCCGGCAAGCTCCGGATGAACTATATTAAAATTCTCCCCGGCGACAAGGTCACCGTTCAGATGACTCCCTATGATCTGACCCGCGGCCGCATCACCTGGAGAAGCAAGTAAGCTGTAGGAGGTTTTACAAATGAAAGTCAGACCCTCTGTGAAGCCCATGTGCGAGAAGTGCAAGATCATCAAGCGCAAAGGTCGCGTTATGGTCATTTGCGAGAATCCCAAGCACAAGCAGAGACAGGGCTAATTTTTCCCCTGGCACAATAAACAAACAAACGGGCGCGTAAGCATCTTGTACCATGCCCGCAATGCCCGAAAACTACATTTTGTGGGTACAAAATCAATGAAAGGATTGATTGTGAATTATGGCACGTATAGCCGGCGTTGACCTGCCCAAGGACAAGCGCATTGAAATCGGCCTGACCTATGTTTACGGTATTGGCAGAACCAGCGCACTGAAGATACTGGAAGAGACCGGTATCAACCCCGACACCCGCGTTAAGAACCTGACTGAAGAAGAGGAAGCAAAGCTCCGTGAGATCATCGACGAGAAGTATATCGTTGAAGGTGACCTCCGTCGTGCAAACGCCCTCGATATCAAGCGTCTCATCGAGATCGGCTGCTACCGCGGCCGGCGCCATCGCCGTGGACTGCCCGTCCGTGGCCAGCGCAGCAAGACCAATGCTCGTACCCGCAAGGGTCCCAAGCACACCATCGCAAATAAGAAGAAGTAAGGAGGGATATGTAAATGGCAGCACCTAAGAAAAAGGTAGTACGCACTCGCCGCAAAGAGCGCAAGAACGTAGAGAAGGGCCAGGTGCATATCAGCTCTTCCTTCAACAACACCATGGTAACCGTCACCGACACTCAGGGCAACGCTCTGTCCTGGGCATCCGCCGGTGGCATGGGCTTCCGCGGAAGCAAGAAGTCCACCCCCTTCGCAGCTCAGACCGCCGCTGAAGTTGCCGCCAAGGCAGCTATGGAGCATGGTCTGAAGACCGTTGAAGTTTTCGTCAAGGGCCCCGGCTCCGGACGTGAAGCTGCAATCCGCGCCCTGCAGACTGCAGGTCTTGAGGTAACGATGATCAAGGATGTGACTCCCATCCCCCACAACGGATGCCGTCCTCCCAAGCGTCGTCGCGTCTAATTGAAGAAGGAGGAATATAACTATGGCTAGAAATATGCAGCCCATCGTAAAACGTTGCAAGCAGCTGGGCATTTCTCCTGCTTACATGGGCTATACCAGCGGATCCAAGTCCGAGACCATCCGCAACCCCCAGGGTCAGACCCGCAAAAAGCAGAGCGAGTATGCTCTCCAGCTCAAGGAGAAGCAGAAAGTTAAGTTCGTATACGGCATTCTGGAAAAGCAGTTCCGCCTGTACTACGAAAAGGCAGCCAAGGCTCCCGGCCAGACCGGCGAGAACCTGCTCACCACCATCGAGCGCCGTCTGGACAACGTTGTCTACCGCCTCGGTTTCGCAATGACCCGCGCTGAAGCCCGTCAGCTGGTTTCCCACGGTCATTTCACTGTTAACGGCCGCAAGGTCAACATTCCCAGCTTCCTTGTTAAGCCCGGCATGGTCATCACCCTCAAGGAGACCAGCAAGGGCCTCGAGAAGATTAAGGCTAATGTTGAGGCTAACTCCATCACCCAGGCTCCCAAGTGGCTTGAGTATGATGCCAACAACATGATCGCTAAGGTCGTCGCCAACCCCGCAAGAGACGACATCGACCTGCCTATTGAAGAGCACCTCATCGTCGAGCTGTATTCTAAGTAAGACAGAGACCCTCAAATTGGTAAGCTGAACCTTTTAAATGTGCGCAACACACAAAAATTGAAGGAGGGTAAAATCAAGCATGATTGAAATTAAAAAGCCCCGTATCGAGTGCATCGAGACTCCGTCCGACGATTCCTACGGCAAATACGTTGTAGAACCCCTCGAGCGTGGCTACGGCACGACTTTGGGCAACTCTCTCCGCAGAGTGCTCCTCTCCTCTCTTCCCGGAACTGCAGTAACTGCAATTAAGATCGCAGGCATTCAGCACGAGTTCGCAACCATCCCCGGTGTTAAGGAAGATGTCACTGAGATCGTCCTCAACGTCAAGAGCATCATCGCAAGACTTCATTGCGAGGGTCCCAAGACCGTTTACATCGAGGCAGCAGGCGAGTGCGAAGTAACTGCCGGCGACATTAAGGCCGATGGCGAAGTTGAGATCATCAACCCCGATCTCCACATCGCAACCCTCGGCGCAGACGCTTCTCTCAGCATGGAACTGACCATCTGCCACGGCAGAGGCTATGTCACCGCTGACAGAAATAAGTCCGCACAGGCTGTCATCGGAACCATTCCCGTCGACTCTATCTACACCCCCGTACTGAAGGTTAACTACACCGTGGAGAACACCCGTGTAGGTAACCAGACCGACTTTGACAAGCTGACCATCGAGGTATGGACTGACAAGACCATCACCGCACGCGACGCTGTCAGCCTGGGTGCAAAGATACTCTGCGACCATTTCACCATTTTCACCGACCTGAGCGAGAACATCGGCTCCCGCCAGACTGTTGTTGAAAGAGTTGAGCAGCAGAGAGACAAGGTTCTTGAGATGACCATTGAAGAGCTGGATCTGTCCGTCCGCAGCTTCAATTGCCTGAAGAGAGCAAACATCAACACTGTTGAAGACCTGGTTGGCAAGACTCAGGACGAAATGATCAAAGTTCGTAACCTTGGCCGCAAGTCCCTTGAAGAAGTTGAGCATAAGCTCGCTATGATGGGCCTTAGCCTGGCAAGTGAAGAGAACAACTAATTTTCCCGACAAGGAGGAAACCGACAATGCCCGGTACTAGAAAACTCGGCAAGACCACCGATCAGCGCATGGCCATGCTCCGTCAGCAGGTAACTGATTTCCTGGATAACGGCAGAATGGAAACCACTTTCACCCGCGCAAAAGAGATCGGCTCTATGGCTGAGAAAATGATAACTCTCGGAAAGAAGAAGGATCTGGCTGCATACCGTCAGGCTCTCGCTTTCATCACCCGCGAAGACGTTGCTAAGAAGGTCTTCGACGAGATCGCTCCCAAGTACGCTGAGCGTCAGGGCGGCTACACCCGCGTGACCCGCATCGGACCCCGCCGTGGTGACGCTGCTGAGATGGCAGTTATCGAGCTCGTATAAGTTCGATCTTTCCGTAAATAAAAACTCCCTTGCCAAAAGGCAAGGGAGTTTTTTATATATAGATGCTCAAGAAGGGAAAATTGATTGTCTGATGTGCATCTGTGTGATACTATGATGGCAAATATATGCTCAACAGAGAGGTGTGGATATATGAAAAGAAAACATATTATACGGATCATTGTTGTAATCCTGATTATAGGCCTATTATTTTTAATCGGCGCAGAAAGATATCGGAATGCGGTTTATTGGATTGAAGAAGGCTGTTTTGGTAAAGCTACCCCTTATGTTGATGAAGTTCCTTTTATTATAGAACTGTATGAACCCGGTTTGGTATCCTATGCATATGCCGGGGAAGCGATGAGCTTTGGACATTATGATGAAGCAATTGAATTACTCAAGCCGTTGGCGGATAGAAACTATCGTGACAGCGTTCGAATGCTGGATCATTGCATAGAACAACTCAATAAACTTACTGACTGAATAAATTTCACTCTACCGCTGGTTGATTTCTCCCCCAATCAACCGGCAGTTCGTGTTATTTGTCCCGGAGAGCGCTACAATTAAGGTGAAAGGAGGAAGCATATGGACCAAATTAAAATAGGAAAATTCATTGCCGAGTGCAGAAAAAATAAAAATCTTACACAGGCACAGCTGGCAGAGAAACTGAACATAAGCGACAGAGCGATATCAAAATGGGAGACAGGCAAGGCAATGCCCGATTCCAATATTATGCTCGTTCTTTGCGACATTCTTGGAATTAACGTAAACGAATTATTATGTGGGGAGACGATAGATTTGGAACAGAAGGACGAACAGTTAAATGAACTGGTTTTTCAGATGGCAACAAATGAGGAAAGATATCATAAGAGGCTGCGCCGCAGCGCTTATTTGATTGTTGCTACCAGTCTGGCAGCGCTTATCTTCCTGGTTACTTTAATATCACTTCTTATCCCTGAGTGCGGTTTTCAATACTTTATGATAGCCGTGTCTATCATACTTTTTATAATCCCCTGCACTATTGCTCTTAAATTCAAGGTGGAGACAGGGTATTATGAATGCAAAAACTGTCAGCATATGTTTGTTCCCAACTATAAAGAGATTGCTTTGTTGATGCAAACACCAAAAAGGAGATTGCTGAAGTGCACCAAATGCGGAAAATGGACTTGGTGCAAAAAACTCAGCAAGAGATAATTTGTCCGACATGCATAGTAAACAATAAAAAAGCCTGCGCTTCCCTTTGGGGACTGCGCAGGCTTTTTATTATTTACTCAGCAAGAGTGTTCAGGTCATAGGGAGTGGTCTGATATACGAAGTAGTTGAGCCAGTTTTGGTAGAGAAGGTTTGCATGGCTGCGCCAGGTGACAAGAGGCTCTTTGCTGTCGTCATCATTGGGGAAATAGTTATATGGCACGTGGATCGGCAGCCCCTGATTTTTGTCCCGCTCATATTCAAGCTTTAAAGTTTCTCTGTCATACTCGCTGTGACCGGTGATGAAAACCTGTTTTCCGCCTTCGGTTGCCACGGCGTAGACCCCGGCGTCAGGGGAGGAGGCAAGGATTTTCAGCTGAGGGCAGGCTTCGATGTCCTTCCGTCTGATGCTGGTATGGCGGGAATGGGGTGCCATAAACACCTCATCGAAGCCTCTGAGAAGCATGTTGCTGCGGCGCTCCACGCTATGGGGGAAAACGCCGAAGAGCTTCTCATCAAGGGTATACTTGGGAATTCCGTAATGGTGATAAAGAGCGGCCTGAGCACCCCAGCAAATGTGAAAAACGCTGTGGACGTGGCTCTTGCTCCAATCCATTATCTCACAGAGCTCATCCCAGTAGTCAACCTCTTCAAAGTCCATAAGCTCAACGGGAGCGCCGGTTATAATCATACCGTCATAGTAGCGGTCGCAGACCTTGTCAAAGGTGGTGTAGAACTTGAGCATATGCTCGCTTGCTGTATTCTTGGAGACATGGCCCCGCATCTGCATAAGCTCCAGCTCTACCTGCAGGGGAGTGTTGCCCAAAAGACGGGCAAGCTGGGTCTCGGTGACAATTTTAGTGGGCATAAGGTTGAGGAGAAGTATCTGGAGAGGACGGATATCCTGAGTGATCGCACGGGTCTCCGTCATAACGAATATATTTTCGCTGTTGAGAGTTTGAGTGGCGGGAAGGTCATTGGGGATTTTAATCGGCATAGATAAGGGGCTCCTTTCGGGGCGTGTTATATTTTGGCGAGGGCCTGTTCAATATCTGCAATAAGGTCTTCGGCATCCTCAATGCCGACGCTGAGACGGACAAGGTCGGGAGTTACACCTGCGGCAGTCAGCTCTTCATCATTCATCTGGCGATGGGTGGCACTGGCGGGGTGGAGGCAGCAGGTGCGGGCATCGGCAACATGGGTCTCAATAGCGGCTACACGGAGATGACCCATAAACTCCTCGGCTGTGGCTCTGCCGCCCTTCACGCCGAAAGAAACAACGCCGCAGGAGCCATTGGGCAGATATTTCTGACCAAGCTCATAATATTCGTCGCCGGGAAGACCGCAGTACTTGACCCAGGAGATTTTTTCGTGCTTGCTGAGATACTCGGCTATTGCCTGAGCGTTTTCGCAGTGGCGTTTTACGCGAAGATGGAGGCTTTCAAGACCCAGATTGAGATAATAGGCATTCTGGGGAGCCTGAATGGAGCCCAGATCACGCATAAGCTGGGAGGTGCACTTGGTGATAAATGCTCCTTCAAGACCGAAGCGTTCGGTGTAGGTAACGCCGTGGTAGCTCTCATCGGGGGTGCAGAGTCCGGGGAACTTTTCGGCGTGGGCAGTCCAGTCAAATTTGCCGGAGTCCACGATGCAGCCGCCCAGTGCGCCGCCGTGACCGTCCATATACTTGGTGGTGGAGTGGGTGACTATGTCAGCGCCCCACTCAAAGGGGCGGCAGTTGATGGGGGTGGCAAAGGTGTTGTCCACAATGAGGGGAACGCCGTGAGCGTGTGCGGCCTTTGCAAACTTTTCAATATCAAGGACGGTGAGTGCGGGGTTTGCAATTGTCTCTCCGAAAACAGCCTTGGTGTTGGGGCGGAAGGCTTTCTCCAGCTCTTCCTCGCTGCAGTCGGGAGAGACAAAGGTGAACTCAATGCCCATGCGCTTCATAGTGACGGCGAAAAGATTGTATGTGCCGCCGTAGATGCTGGCAGAGGAGACAACATGGTCACCGCAGGAGGCGATGTTGAACACAGCATAGAAGTTTGCAGCCTGGCCGGAGGAGGTGAGCATGGCGGCACTGCCGCCTTCAAGAGCGGCAATTTTGGCAGCCACATGGTCATTGGTGGGGTTCTGGAGACGGCTGTAGAAATATCCGCTGGCTTCAAGGTCAAAAAGCTTGCCCATCTCAGCGCTGGAATCATATTTGAAGGTGGTGCTCTGGATTATGGGAATCTGGCGGGGCTCGCCGTTGCCGGGGGTGTAGCCCGCCTGCACGCATTTTGTTCCAAGTTTCTTTTCGCTCATATCAATGCTCCTTATATTTAAAAGGCGGCCGGGAACCTCTCCCAGCCGCCTTTAAGCTCAGGTATTTCAGAGTTCTATTTCATTTTAAGCGCGCTTATTCCACTTGTCAAGCGCCTTTGCTGAAAAGGGTCTTGCGGGGTTTTTCGAAGCCGTGGACCCAATCTGAGAACAGATAATAGAAAAGATAAATGGTGGAGCTTATTGCCCATGTGATGGGATATGCCCAGTATACAAAGTGGATATCGCCTACGAAATGCATTATGCAGAAGATGTAGACAAGACGGATTCCGCACCATACGGACAGCATAACAACCATTGGAACGAATGTTTTGCCGGCGCCTCTGCAGACTGCGGCAATGGAATGGGAATAAGCCAAAAGGAAATAGAATACAGCAAGAGTACGTGCCTGCGCTGCGCCAAGCTCAACAACACCGGGGTTGTTATCAAAGATAGCAACAAGCTGAGGAGCAAAGGAGAAGACGGCAACACCTATGCACTGGGCGAGCAAAACCGCGAGAATTATGCCGAAGCGGGCGCCTTTTTTGGCCCGGTCATACTCTTTTGCTCCCAGATTCTGGCTGATGAAGGTGCTGATCGCCATATTGAAGCTCATTATGGGCAGGAAGGCAAAGCCCTCTATCTTGCTGTGGACACCGTAGGCTGCCATAGCAAGCATACCGAAGGAGTTAATCTGGCTTTGGACAACAACATTGGCGAAGCCGATAACGCTGTTTTGCACACCTGCGGGAAGTCCGATTCGGATAATTTCACCGAAAATTCCCTTATGGAAGCGGATACGTCGGGGATAAATGGTGTAGATATGGCCCTTTTTCAGAAGATGGACAAGGCAAAGCACAAAGGCGCTGGCCTGGCTGATAACGGTTGCGAAAGCGGCGGACCATACTCCCCAATGAAAAACGCCGATGAAGAGAAGGTCAAGACCGATGTTGAGGAGAGAGGAATAGATAAGGTAGTAAAGAGGGCGGCGGCTGTCACCAAGGGCATTCATAACGCCCTTGCAGCTGTTATAGAGAACTATGGTGATAATTCCCGCGAAATATGTGCGGAAATATGAGGTGGCTTCCTCCATTACCTGCGGGTCTGTGTTTATCCAGCGCAGGAGGGTGGGGGTGAAAATGATTCCGAAAACCGTAAGCACTGCACCGGACAAAAGGCCGAAGGCAATGTTTGTATGGATTGCCTTGCTGACATTTTCAGGCTCATTTGCTCCGAAATAGCGTCCGATAACGGCACTGGTGGCCATACCCATACCGATAAGGAAGCTTATCATAAGATGGATGAGAGGGCCGGAGGAGCTGACCGCCGCAAGAGAGCTTGTGCCCAAAAGTCTGCCCACAATGAAGGCATCTGCAGTGTTATAAAGCTGCTGGAACACCTGGCTGAGCAGTATTGGCAGGGCAAAAGCCAGCATATGCTTATATATACTGCCGCTTGTCATATTCCGCGTTGTGCGGGCACCCTTATTCTGTTTTTTCTCAATTACATTTTCCATAAAAGGTATTTTACACCCATTTAAAGTAGAAAACAACTGTAAAAAAAGCCGCAACATTCAGATGAATGTTGCGGCTTTTGTCAGCAATTTTTATGCTTTGGTATCGCAGTAGATGCAGCGGTAGGTACCGCTTTCGCTGTCGGTAAGGCGGAAAATATGGGGAAGCTCCTGCTCAATGCCGGTTATGCAGCGGCCGTGGCTGCATTTAAGGTCGCGGCGGAGAGTTTCTTCGGGGGGAAGAGTGGACTTCTTTGCGCCCTTTGCGTTGTTTTCAAGCAGCTTCAGGATGAGAGCCATACGGATATACTTTCCGTTATGAACCTGACGGAAGTATGCAGCGCGCTCATCGGCATCCACGCCCACGCTGATTTCGTTTACGCGGGGCAGGGGATGGAGAATGCGCATATCAGCTTTGGCGGTGAGAAGCTTTTCGGGGGTGAGGATGTAGCTGTCCTTAAGGCGGAGATACTCCTCCTCGCTGGCAAAGCGCTCGCGCTGAACTCTGGTCATATAGAGAATATCCAGCTTGGGCATAGCCTCTTCCAGAGAGCGGACTTCCTCATAGCTGATGCCCTGCTTATCCAGAATGTCGGTGCGGACATGCTCGGGGATGCGAAGCTCTTCGGGAGAGATGAGGATAAAGCGAACTCCTTTATAGCGGCTCATGGCGCCCAGCAGGGAGTGGACGGTGCGTCCGAACTTAAGGTCGCCGCAGCAGCCCACGGTGAGGCCTTCAAATCTGCCCATCTCACGGTGGATGGTAAGCAGGTCGGTGAGAGTCTGGGTGGGGTGATTGTGGCCGCCATCGCCCGCGTTGATAACGGGAATGGAGCAGTTGAGGCTGGCAACATAGGGTGCGCCTTCCTTGGGATGGCGCATGGCAATTATATCTGCGAAGCAGTTGACGGTTTTGGCGGTGTCGGCAACGCTCTCACCCTTGGAAACGGAGGAGTTGGTGGCATCGGAAAAGCCGATTACATGTCCGCCCAGCTCATACATAGCAGACTCAAAGCTGAGTCTGGTGCGGGTAGAGGGCTCATAGAAAAGGGTTGCCAGCTTTTTGCGGGCGCACTTCTCTGCGTATGCATCGGGATTTGCGATTATATCCTCGGCGGTGGCGATAAGCTCGTCAATTTCCCCGGTGGAGAGGTCGAGAATATCTATAAGGTCTTTTTTCATTTCAAAGACTCCTTGATTATTTGCCAATCCAGCTCTCGTCGGAGGGATTGTTGCGGAAAGCGATGAGGCGGGCCTTGTCAGCATCGGCAATGTAGCCGTCAGCTGCTGCAACTTCAACGATAGTGTCGAAGTCAGTGAGGCTGACGTTCTTTACATTTGCGGCGGAAAGACGCTCAACGCTCTTTGCCATGCCGTAGGTGAAGATGCTGGCGATGCCGAGGACTTCTGCGCCTGCTTCACGGAGGGCATCAACAACGTCAATGCAGCTGCCGCCGGTGGAGATAAGGTCCTCAACAACAACTACCTTCTGACCGGGGAGGAGCTTGCCTTCGATGCGGTTGTTGCGGCCGTGGTCCTTGGCGCTGCCGCGGACATAGCCCATGGGCAGACCCATAAGATGGGCGGTGATAGCGGCGTGGGCAATGCCTGCGGTGGAGGTGCCCATAAGCACTTCAGCTTCGGGGTAGTTTTCGCGGATGATCTGGGCGATGCCGGATTCAACATCAAGTCTGACCTCGTGATCGGAGAGGGTCAGGCGGTTATCGCAGTAAATGGGGCTCTTGATGCCGCTGGCCCAGGTGAAGGGCTCGTCGGGACGGAGAAAAACAGCCTTGATTTTGAGAAGGTCCTTTGCAATTTTGGTTTTCATAGTATATACCTCGTTATCTGTATTTTTATTTAGCCTATGAATTCTGCGCAGCAGCGCTTCCATGCTGCAACGGGGTCAGCGGCAGCGGTGATGGGTCTGCCAACAACGATGTAGTCGGAGCCAATCTCCTTTGCGCGTGCGGGGGTGGTAACGCGGACCTGATCGCCAACATCGCCGTCTGCGAAGCGGACACCGGGGGTTACGGTAACGAAATCTGCACCGCAGACCTCGTGAACCTTGCCGGCCTCAAGGGGAGAGCATACAACGCCTGCAAGACCTGCCTCGGCAGCGCACTTTGCATAGTGCATAACAACCTCGTCCAGAGGCTTTTCGATGAGAAGGTCAGTTTCCATGCGCTCCTGAGAGGTGGAGGTGAGCTGGGTAACGGCTATGAGAAGAGGGCGAGTGCCGTCGGGGCGGGTGAGACCTTCGAGAGCGGCTTCCATCATGGCCTTGGTGCCAGCGGCATGGAGGTTAGTCATATCGACATCCAGACCGGAGAGGACTGCCATTGCCTTTTTAACGGTGTTGGGGATATCATGGAGCTTCAGGTCAAGGAATATCTTGTGGCCTCTTGCCTTGATTTCGCGGACGATATCGGGACCTGCGGAGTAATAAAGCTCCATTCCAATTTTAACAAAGGGACGCTCCTCGCCGAACTTGGCGAGAAAATCCAGAGTTTCCTGTTTGCCGGCGAAGTCGCAGGCGATGATTACGTCTTTACCCATTAGTGAGCTCCTCCTATTATATCACTGAGATTTTTGATTCCGTATTTTTCCATAGCTGCGGGGAGAGAAGTGACGATGTCTCTGCAGGCGAAGGGGTCAACCAGATTGGCGGCGCCCACTTCAATGGCGGTGGCACCTGCCAGCATCATCTCGATAACATCTTCGGCAGTGGAGATGCCGCCCATGCCGATGATGGGAACTTTTACGGCCTCATAGACCTGATATACCATTCTCAAAGCCACGGGGAAGATGGCGGGACCGGAGAAGCCGCCCATCTTATTGGCAACCACGCACTTGCGGCTATTAAGGTCAATGCGCATACCCAAAAGGGTGTTTATCATGCTGATGCCGTCTGCGCCTGCATCTTCGCAGGCTTTTGCGATGGCCACGATGTCGGTGACATTGGGGCTCAGTTTCAGATAAACGGGCTTGGTGGTGACGGCCTTAACCGCTGCGGTAACCTCTGCAGCAGCGCGGGGATCGGTACCGAAGGCCATGCCTCCGTTATGGACGTTGGGGCAGGAGATGTTAACCTCCAGAATGGCCACCTGCTCCTCCTTGTCAAGAAGGGCGCAGGTTTTTGCGTATTCATCAATGGAAAAGCCGCTGACATTGGCGACGACTTTCTTATTGAAAACCTTTTTAAGCTCGGGCAGCTCATGAGCGATAACAGCTTCAACACCGGGATTCTGGAGACCCACGGAGTTGATGAGACCGCGCTGGCACTCTGCAATGCGGGGGGTGGGGTTGCCGAAGCGAGGCTCAAGAGTGGTGCCCTTGATGGAAAAGCTTCCGAGGCAGTTTATGTCGTAAATTTCGGCAAACTCGTAGCCATAACCAAAAGTGCCGGAGGCGGGGATAACGGGGTTGTCTATCTCCCAGCCGGAGAGAGTGACTTTAGTATTTACCATATGATTTCCTCCCTGACGAGGACGGGACCGTCCTTGCAGATGCGCTTGTTGCCGTACTTGGTTTTGCAGCTGCAGCCCATGCAGGCGCCGAAGCCGCAGCCCATACGCTCTTCAAAGCTCAGCTCGCCGCTGGTCTTTGCAATGGCATCGATGGCCTTGAGCATGGCGGTGGGGCCGCAGGTGTAGAAGTAGCTGTAATCCAAATCCTTCATAACATCTGTTACGAAGCCCTTCACGCCAACGCTGCCGTCGGCGGAACTTATCAGAACCTCTGCGCCCAGAGCGGAAAATTCGTCTACATAGAACATATCTGCGGAGCTGTTGAAGCCCAGAATAACGGTGGGCTTTTTACCCTGGGCGACAAGCTGTCTGCAGGCGTTATAAAGAGGGGGAATGCCCACGCCGCCGCCTATGAGCAGGGGCTTATCTCCGCTTTTGCTCAGGTTATAGCCGTTGCCCAGACCGGTGAGCACATCCAGCTCGGTGCCGAGGGGGAGGGAGGTCATCATCTCGGTGCCCCGTCCCAGCACCTTGTAGATAATGGTGATGCTGCTATCATCCCAGTCGCATACGGAGATGGGGCGGCGAAGATAAAAGCCATCCAGCTTAATATTGATGAACTGGCCGGGAGCTGTGCACCCGGAGCTGTCGCCGGAGAGCACCATGCGGTAGATGCCCTCGGCCAGACGGGTGTTTTCGGTTATTGTGTAAATTCCCTGTTTCATTTCTCTTTACCTCAAGTATCGATGGTGGAAACGGTGAAGGTGGTCTCCTCAAGAACATCCAGCAGAGTGCCGACGGTGTCCAGAGAGGTGAAGGTGGTTACACCGTTTTCAACGGCTGCGCGGCGGATGGCTGTGCCGTCGTCATTGTGAACGCCGGAGAGAATGGCGCGGGTATTGATGATGTAGCTGATATAGCCTGCGCGGATGTGGTTGAGAATATCGTCGCAGCCTTCGCTGATTTTGCCCAGAACGCGGGTCTTGATGCCGTGCTGACGGAGGAAGGTGGCGGTGCCCGCGGTCGCCTCAATGTTGAAGCCCAGATTATAGAAGCGTCTTACAAGGGGGAGACCCTCTTCCTTATCCTCGTTTGCGAGGGTTACAAGGACAGTGCCGTAGTTCTGCAAAACCATTCCGGAAGCCTGCAGAGCCTTGTAGAAGGCGCGGTAGAGCTTGTCGTCATAGCCGATGGCTTCGCCGGTGGACTTCATCTCGGGAGAGAGGTAGGCGTCCAGACCGTGAATCTTGGAGAAGGAGAACACAGGAACTTTTACATACCAGCGCTTCTTCTCCTCGGGATAGAGGTCAAAGATGCCCTGCTCCTTGAGGCTCTTGCCGAGAATAACATTGGTTGCGATGTCGGCGAGGGAATAGCCGGTGGCCTTGCTGAGGAAGGGAACGGTTCTGGAGGAGCGGGGGTTAACCTCAATGATGAACACATTGTCGTGCTCGTCAACGATGAACTGGATGTTGTAAAGACCGACGATGCCCAGTCCCAGACCCAGCTTCTTTGCATAGCCAAGAATGGTGCCCTTCACCTTGTCGGAGATGGAGAAGGGAGGATAAACGCTGATGGAGTCGCCGGAGTGAACGCCGGTGCGCTCAACAAGCTCCATAATGCCGGGCACAAATACATTGCGTCCGTCGCAGATGGCGTCAACCTCAACCTCTTTGCCGCGGATATAGTGGTCAACGAGAACGGGCTTATCGGCATCAATCTCAACTGCGGTCTTAAGATAGTGGCGGAGCTGATCCTCGTTTGCAACAAGCTCCATTGCGCGGCCGCCCAAAACAAAGCTGGGACGGACGAGGACGGGATAGCCAACCTCTTCGGCGGCGCGGACACCGTCTTCAATGTTGGTAACGGCGCGGCCTGCGCTCTGGGGAATTTTCAGCTCGCGAAGAATCTTCTCGAAGCGGTCGCGGTCCTCGGCGTTGGCAATGGCCTCAACGCTGGTGCCGATGATGTTGACCTCGCGCTCCATAAGGGGCTGAGCCAGGTTGATGGCGGTCTGGCCGCCGAGAGATGCAATAACATCCCATGCGCCCTCGAAGACGAGAACGTTCATAACATCCTCGGGAGTGAGTGGCTCGAAATAGAGCTTGTCGGCGGTGGTATAGTCGGTGGAAACGGTTTCGGGGTTGTTGTTTATGATAATTGCCTCGCAGCCGGACTCGCGGATAGTCTGAACAGCGTGGACGGTGGAATAGTCGAACTCAACGCCCTGTCCGATACGGATGGGGCCTGCACCAAGCACAACGCGCTTTTCCTTGTCGGTGACGATGGAGGCGTTGCTGCCGTGGTAGCTGGAGTAGAAATAGGGGATATATGCATTGGTGTGGCAGGTGTCAACCATGCGGAAGACGGGGAGAATGCCGTTTTCGCGGCGGATGTTCCAAAGGTCGATTTCACCGTAGCCCCAAAGCTGAGCAATGAACTTGTCGGAGAAGCCCAGAGCCTTGGCCTCGCGGAGAACATCGAGATTGCCAACGTTTTCGGCAACAACCTTTTCGAAGAGGGCGATGCGCTTGAAGGACTCAAGGAAGAAGGGGGTGATTGCGCTTGCCTTGAAAAGGCTTTCAACGCTCTCGCCGCGGCGGAAGAGCTCACAAACGGCATAGATATTGTCGTCGCGGGTCTCGGAGATGTAGCTGTAGAGAGCTTCGGTGCTCATGCCGTCGAACTTTGCCATGTGGAAGTGGCAAACGCCGATTTCCAGAGAGCGGACGGACTTGAGCAGAGCCTCCTCCAGAGTGGAGCCGATGCCCATAACCTCACCGGTGGCCTTCATCTGGGTACCCAGCTTGTTGCTTGCGGAGGTGAACTTATCGAAGGGGAAGCGGGGCAGCTTGGCTACGACATAGTCGAGATAGGGCTCAAAGGCTGCGTTGGTGTTGGCAAGGGGGATCTCCTCAAGAGTCATGCCCACGGCAATCTTGGCGGTTACGCGGGCAATGGGATAGCCGCTGGCCTTGCTGGCCAGAGCGGAGGAACGGGAAACGCGGGGGTTGACCTCGATGAGGAAGTATTCGGAGGAGTGGGGATTGAGGGCGAACTGAACGTTGCAGCCGCCTGCAATTTTCAGGGAGCGGATGATCTTGATTGCGGAATCGTTGAGCATCTTCAGGTCGTGGTCGTTGAGAGTCATGATGGGAGCCACAACGATACTGTCGCCGGTGTGAACGCCGACGGGGTCGATGTTTTCCATGCCGCAGATGGTGATAGCGTGGTCATTGCCGTCGCGCATAACCTCAAACTCGATTTCCTTATATCCCTTGACGGACTTCTCGATGAGAACCTGATGGACGGGGGAGAGTTTGAAGGCGTTGAGACCGATTTCCTCGAGTTCTGCATCGTTGTTGGCAAAGCCGCCTCCGGTGCCGCCGAGAGTGAAGGCGGGACGGAGAACAACGGGGTAGCCGATGCGGTTTGCGGCAGCCTTGGCTTCCTCGATGGAGTAGGTGATTTCGGAGGGGATGACAGGCTCGCCGATCTCCTGGCAAAGCTCCTTGAAAAGCTCGCGGTCCTCGGCGCGCTCAATGCTTGCGCTGCTGGTGCCCAGAAGCTCAACCTGGCACTCGCGGAGAATGCCCTTCTTCTCCAACTGCATGGCGAGGTTAAGGCCGGTCTGGCCGCCGATGCCGGGGATGATGGCGTCGGGGCGCTCGTAGCGGATGATTCGGGCAACATATTCAAGGGTGAGGGGCTCCATATAAACCTTGTCGGCAATGGTGGTGTCGGTCATGATGGTTGCGGGGTTGGAGTTGACCAGCACAACCTCATAGCCCTCTTCCTTGAGAGCGAGGCAGGCCTGAGTGCCGGCGTAGTCAAATTCGGCAGCCTGACCGATAACGATGGGGCCGGAGCCGATGATCATAATCTTCTTGATGTCTGTTCTTTTAGGCATTTTTCTGACCTCCGTAAATCTATGTAAATATTTTTTCTTACTCAGTTAGTATTTCGCCGTTCATGGCGGTGAAGATGCGGCGTCCCCAAAGCTCCATTCCATCAAAGGGGCTGCTTGTGCCCTTGCCCGCGTGGGTGGTTTTGGGATCATAAGTGTAGCTTTCGCCCAGTTCCCAAAGGGCGCAGTCGCCAACGCCGAGGGCTATGCCGAAGCGGCGGCGGGGGGCATAGACCATAAGATCCATAAGCTTTTCAAGGCTCATCCGTCCCGTTTTCACAAAGTGGGTGTACATTACGGGGAAGGCACTCTCTAAACCGATTATGCCGTTGAGGCTTCCGCGCAGACCGCGGGATTTTTCCTCCTCGGAGTGAGGGGCATGGTCGGTGGCTATCATATCTATGGTGCCGTCCAGAATTCCCTCTATGAGGGCATCCCGATCCTCAGCGGAGCGGATGGGGGGATTCATGCGGAAGCGTCCGGAATCTTCCAGTTCGCTGTCGCAGAAGACAAGATAGTGGGGGGCGGTCTCGCAGCTTACATCCAGTCCCTTGGCCTTGGCTTCACGAATAAGCGCGACGGCCTCTTTGGTGGAGATGTGGCAGACGTGGTAAGCGCAGTCCGTCTCCTCAACAAGCTTCAGGTCTCGTGCAATGGGTCCCCACTCGCTTTCGGAGCAGATGCCGGGGATGGAGTGGGCGCGGGCATATTCTCCGTCGTGGATGCAGCCGCCGCGGAGGAGGCTTTCGTCCTCGCAGTGGGCAACGATCATCTTGCCGAGAGCCTTTGCGCGGAGCATTGCCTCCCGCATCATATCCTCATTCTGCACGCCCTTGCCGTCGTCGGAAAAGGCGATTGCGTCGGAGGCAAGCTCTTCAAGTGCGGCGAGGGTCTCGCCCTTTTGTCCCACAGTGATTGCACCGTAGGGGCAAACGTGGATGAGAGCGTCCTTATTTATTATGTCCAGCTGAGCGCGGAGGTTTTCCGCGGAGTCGGGTACGGGATTCAGGTTAGGCATGGAGCAAACCGCGGTATAGCCGCCTGCAGCAGCGGCGGCAGTGCCGGTGCGTATGGTCTCCTTATAAGAAAAACCCGGCTCACGCAGATGAACATGCACATCTGCGAAACCGGGCAGCAATATAGCGTCATTGAAGGCACGGACGGGGAGAGAAATATCACCCAGCTCTTCGGAAAGCTCAACACGGCCGCCGCGGATAACCGCTGCAGCTTCTCTGATCTCACCGTTTTCATAAACCTTGATGTTCTTGATAGCAAAATCCTTGGAATCAAACATAGCTTTTCTCCCTTTTGTGATAAAAGAAAAAGTCCTGCGGAAACCGGCCGCAAGACTGCAAAAACAGGGGATAGACATACCTATCCCATAACTATGCTTTTCCAAATCTTGTCGGCATCTCTGTACCGCCCTTAAAGATCGAGATATTATACAATCTTTCGGGGCAGCTTGTCAAGGATTGCAGGGAAGATTATTTGGGAAAAAAGCCCGAAAATAATCTCCATACATTAAAAAATAGTATATCACTTATGTCGAAATTTGAAAAGGGGAAAATGAAGGAAAATGATTAGTCCGTCGGGGCGTTAAGAAAATGTGCCGGTGGCACATTTTTAGCCACCGACCGCAGCGGCTATGCCGCGAGGAGGGAAGCCCGTTCGTTTGGTGAGAAATTGTCTCCGACGGCCATATTCTTTTTGTGCCAGCAAAAAGAATATGGAAAGAAAAACAGGCCAAAGAGGTGCGAAAATGCCCCTCTTTGGAAACTCCCTTACTGCGGCAAAAGGAAACCTGTTGTGCCACATAATCGAATCCGAAACCTTAGTGTGCTTCCCTCGATTTCCGCTCAGGACGCTGCTGCTTTTTGGCGACTGTTCGTCGCCACGAAGGCTGTACCTCGTTCTGTTTTTTCGGCGCGCTGAGTTCATCGCGCCCTACGGATGGTTCATTATCCAAAACCTGCCGTAGGGGCGGACCAATGTGTCCGCCCGAAAAAGCAGCGGTTACCATTCCTGTGGCAAAGTCATAATATGGAGAGAGGGGAAGCCCTCGCCAATGACTATGATTGCGAAAAGGAGAAATATATGGAAAGACCTTATTGCGAGGATTTGCCGCTGGCAATAGCCAGCGTGCCGATGCAGGAATTCCAAAAGCTTTATCCTCCCGAGGTGGCTCTTGAAAGAGGCACCATGTTCGATGAGCTTTACCTGCCCTTCGAGGGAAAGGAGTGCCGCAGATATGATGAATAAGCGCGCCTTGGAAAAGGAAATTGCCCGGATCAGCTTCACCATGGATGAGCTGAGGCTGTTTCTGGATACCCACCCCTGCGACAAGGAGGCTCTCAGCGCCTTCCGGGAGCTGAGAAAAAAGAGGGAAAAACTTCTTGAAAGCTACGAGGCTCAGTTCGGTCCTATGGAAGCTTACAGAGCGGGCGGGACAGAGAAATGGAACTGGGTCAGCCAGCCGTGGCCATGGGAAAAGGAGTGCTAAAGTATGTGGAGCTATGAAAAACGTCTTCAGTACCCCGTGAAGATAAAGCGCCCCGATGCAAGGGCTGCCAAAATTATCATCAGCCAGTTCGGCGGTCCCGACGGTGAGCTCGCCGCCAGCCAGCGCTATCTGAGCCAGCGCTATTCCACGCCCTGGCGCTCTGTTGCCGGCCTTTTGACGGATGTGGGCACGGAGGAATTGAGCCACATGGAGATGATCTGCGCCATTATCCATCAGCTCACCAGAGACCTTAGCATTGAGCAGATTAAAGCTCAGGGCTTTGAGCCCTATTTCGTGGACCATACCCTTGCCCTCTGGCCTCAGGCCGCCGGAGGCACGCCTTTCTCCGCAACTGTGTTCCAGAGTAAGGGCGATGCCATCACCGATCTCCATGAGGATATGGCGGCGGAGCAGAAGGCCCGCACAACCTACGATAATATCATCCGCCTTGTGGATGACCCCGATGTTCTTGACCCCATCCGCTTCCTGCGTCAGAGGGAGATTGTCCATTTCCAGCGCTTCGGCGAGGCTTTGGAAAATGTGAAGAGCACCCTCAATAAGAAAAATTTCTATGCCTATAACCCCGAGTTCGACAAAAAGATGATGAAGAAATAAGGGCGGGAAAAGCCAAAAAGGGAAGGCCATCGGCCTTCCCTTTGTTTGTATTCAGTTGACGAAGAGGTGGGCTCTGCGCTTGAAGTATCTGATATTTGCGAAGAGGAATATCAAGCCGATAATAATGGAGACGGCAGAGTCTCCAACAATGGAAACTCCCACAATTGCGCTGGTGAGAAGATTGTATGCCAGGGGAACGACGACGGAAAGCACATAGAAAACGGTTACCATCTTGGGTGCCTTGGCGCTGTAGCCTGCCAGATGGCTTCTGAGCACCAGTGCGAAAATGGCGAAGGCGACTATGTAAGCGCCGTAAGCGATGTCTATGATTTTGAGCACGCCGAAAGCAGCGTAAACCTGTTCCGCGGAAATAGCGCCGTTTGAGGCTGAGAAATATACAGAGCCGGTGAAATATGTGAGGGAGCTGAGAAAGTTAAGAACAGCGCTGGCAATGAGGGCAAAGTAAATGAGAAACTTATACCATTTCATGCCCAGCTTAGGAGCGTTGGGATCCTCTGCGGGAGAGGCGGCAGCGAAGCAAATGGCAAGGGAGCATAATTTGCAGCTTGTGCTTTTCGCGGGCGACAATCTGGAAATAAGGCAGCGCAACGGAAGCATTGTCAGTGCGAGAGCGCTTATTGACGGGGACAAGGTGTATGTCCGTGCAGACCACGCGGAGTTTACATCTGTCCAGCTTATGGGACACGAGACCGGGCATAATAGGATTGTCAGGGGAGAGATAGACCCGAATGCCGTCCGCAGGCGCATAAGACAGACATTCGGCGGCATAAAAACCGTACGTCTGGCGGCGATGTATGCCGCGGCATATGCAGGCACGGGAATGACTGCGAGTGAAGTATGGGAGGAAGTCATCTGCGACAGTTTGGGAGATATGAACATCTTCGCGGGCACACCCCGAGAAAGCACGGCGTGGGAGCTGCTGAAGGAGACAAAGACAGCAAGCGCAGAAACCCAGACGGAGAGCACCAGAGGCCCCCCTGCGGAGGGCAAAGCGAGCAGAGAAGTAAATGGAGGTAAATATGAGGCCAACGAAAGAACAGATGATTCAGATTTTGCAGGAACTGAGCAACCCGCAGGACGGCTTTCTCCCCGAAGAGAAAATACAGGAAATAGCCGAAAAGTACGAGCGGGAGATACTTACAAAAACCTCACAGGAAAAGAGCGCGGACGCATAAGAAAAGCGATCTTGTCTGCACTGCAAACAGACGAGGAGATTGCGCGATTTATATTGCGAGAAATCAACTCCAACAAGTTTGTTGAGGATGTTTATGACAAAATCGCCGTGCACGGTGAAAAGCTGTCTCTTGAGGGCGTTTTCCCCGACCTCCGCGAAGCGGTTTATGCTGCAGCTGATATGAATAATCAGCAGACCTACGAGGTAAATGAAAAAACCGGCAAAGCTGCATGGACAAAAGAACACATTAACTGGCTTTTCCGCGAGTACGGTATGGGTGACAAAAAGTGGCATCAGCAGTATGCTCAGGCATACGCAGCGCGAATGTCTCCCGATGATTTTCTTTCCCTCACTGCAACAGACCGCATAAAAGGCGGCATAGAGCTTGAGGCTGTGAGAAAGTATGGCGAGCTTGACATAGAAAAGCTCAAAGAGGACAGAACATCACCGATGCTTGTTGTCGATATGGAGACCGGCGCAGTCGAAGGCCATGAAGGCAGGCACAGAATGGTGCTGCTGAATAATGAGGGCATCGACAATGTTCCCGTTGTTATTGTTCCTTACAATCATGGGGACAAGTACAACCGGACAAAAATCGGCTCCATCAGCCTGAGCGGTCAAAGATGGACTGACGGCGCAGCCCCCGGCAAAGTTGAGATAAGAGATGTCACGCCTTTTAGCACCGAATATCGCTCCGAGGTAGAGAGGTTATTCGGTGGAGATGCGGAGATAAAATTCTCCCGCGAGTTGGCGGAGAAAGGGAATGATATCCTTCTTGCCAAACTCCCCGCTGACAGGCTGCTTTATACCGAGCAGCTCCTAAAACAGGCGAAGAAAAACGGTAATCTTTACACTCAAAGGCTGTTGCAGATGCAGATGGAAAAAGCCCAGCGAGCTGATGAACTGCAGCGGTTAATTAAAGAAGCGGAAGAAGTATTATCTGAAGGATCTGTTTCTGCTGCAGGGGAGGAATCAATCTCTGCAGACTCAAGAGATAAGCTCGGTGAAATAACTGCAAGAGGCACAACCAAAATCAAACAGGGGTTTTCTGCGTTTTCAAAAGATGATATTCTTTTTGAAAGAGCCAAACGTGTTAAGCCCGACGGGAAAAAGTTTGATGTTGCTATGCATGGAACACCGCAATCCGTTGCATTCGGCGGAAGAAAAATAAATATGTCACCAAGATTGCTGGCAGCTATAATAAAGCACAATAAGGACTATAATGGTCAGGAGATACGGCTTTTGTCGTGCAATACCGGAAAGAAAACAAGTGATGACTATTGCTTCGCGGAAGAACTTGCAAATGCACTTGGCGTTACTGTTTATGCACCCAATGACTTGCTAATTTTTAATGATGGTACATTTGAAATAGGAAGAAACAATAAGGGGTTCTTTATCGCATACAAGCCAAATGAACGGAGGAGATTGAAATGATAATTGAAAACGGAAAACTCACATTCGGCTTCTGGGAAGGGATGCCATACGGGGAACCAACGGACGAATATGAGGATTTTTTGTCGTTCAAAAATGATATAGATAAGGAAAAGGTAATTAAGCATATAGAATCTCTGGGTGATTGGCTCGCAAGCGAAATGTGTACTGACATGTTCACTGGCGAGGAGTTTAATGCTGGAGTATATTACGATGGAAACTTTACCTTCCCCGTTGACTTTTTGCGGTATTATAAGACACAGGATATAGGTATTCCCTATGAATACGAGGCATATCTGAAAACGATATTGGATTAAACTGCGCGAAAACAAAATAACGACACCCTGCAGTGTGGTAACCCACATTGCAGGGTGTTTTTCGTTTTCACCACACCCGTAGGGCGCGACGACCCCGGCGCGCCGCAAACCGAGACAATCCCTCAGTCTGCTGCACAGACAGCCTTCGGCCCGGGTCGCAAGCATAGCTTGCTTCCCGCTTTGGCTACAAACAGCCCACCGGGCTGTTTGTTTAACGCGTCGCGCCCTTTGCACAAGGGAGCCAAAGCGGAATCGTTATGCTCACGCCCCTTCCCCTGCTGAAACGGGATGCTGTGGGTGACGGGCTGCGCAAACGACTTGATTATTACCGCGGATGGTGATAGACTGAAGACAGCAAAAAAGCCTGAAAGGATGAACGACATGGCAAACGAACTTAAGGATATCTGGAAGGAGACCGGCAAAGGGCTGGGTCACGCATTCCGCGATTTGGGAAAAACCCTTCTTAAAACCGGTGCAGAGGCAGTGCACAAGGCCGATGAATGGCTCGCCGAAGAGGAAAGAAAGCAGGCGGAGCAGGCTGAGGCAGCAGAAAGCACCGAGGCAGAAAGCGCTGAACAGGAATAAAAATTACGGGTGGCCCATGGCCGCCCGTTTTTTCTGCAAAACACATATGCACCGCAGGGCGCCTTGGCCGCCCGCCGTCCCATCACCCGAAAACCAAAAGCACCGCCCTTAGGCGGTGCTTTTTCTTATTGAACATTATTCAAAATAGTTATAACTGCGGGCGGCATAGGCCTCCAGCATCAGAACATCCATAACGATGGCAACGCACCAGCCCTTTTCCATTGCGGAAATGCATCTGGGGGGAGTCACATAAACAGTTGCGCCATCGGAATGCTTGCTGATTTTGTCGTGCTCGGAAATTGCCTTTTCCAGAGCGGGGTCGCTTATAGTGCCTATACGCTCGCCGCGGATGCGGCGGATATTCTTAACATTGCTGCCCTCGGGAACGGCGATGACAATGTCGCTCTCCATGAGCACCTGACCGATTTCGTACTTGGTGGCATCCACACACTCGGGGGCGAAGCAAAGGGCGCAGTCAATATTTCCGGAGGCAAGCTGGGTAGAGATATCCGCGCTCTTGACGGGGATTATCTTGACACTCCAACCCATATAAGAACCGATGGCATTGGCGATATCCACGGAAAAGCCCTCAAGATTTTCGCCGTTCATAAAGGCGAAGGGGGGAGCATCGGTGTCGACACCGATGATGAGCACACGCTCGGCGGGGATTTCAACCTCGCTCAGGGCGGTGGTGTTGCCCTCAACCTCTATAAAATCGGCTCCAAGCCACTTGGCGGAAAGGCGGCTGAGGCTGCCGCTTGCTGCCAGACCGCTTATGCAGGCTTCCACAACATCGGAAATAAGGTCATTGCTGCGGTAAATGCAGGCATACTGCTTTGTGCCTATCTTTTCCAAAACGGTGTAGGAACCCATCTCGTCTTTTCCGCAGCCGGCAAGGAGACCGAGGCAAAGGGCGGCCACGAGTATGAGAGCCAATATTCTTTTCATGTCCGCACCTCCATAACAAATCTATTGGCACGCTTGCGGGGCGTGCCAATAGATAATACATATATTTTGCATTCAATTCAAGTGGAAATTTTAAATTTTTTGCGGAAAAATGAAGTTTTTCAAAAGCGGAAGCTTTCGCTGCTTCCAAGACTCACCTTGCCGCTCATACAAAGCCTTGAAACCGCGCCCTCACGGATCTGGGCAAGGATGCTCAAGCTGCCTCCCGGCTGCTTCAAAGTTACGGAAATATCCTTTCCCTCACGCATAGCCAGATAGGCGCCCACGGCGCCGGTGCCGCTGGCGCAGGAGCGCTCCCAGAAAAGACTGTCCGCCGCCGGCACATAAACCAAAGGCGAAAGGCGCATTTCCCTTTCGTCCAGCAGCATAAGTCCCAAGGCCTCACAGCCCACACCCTTGCACAGAGGGACAATCATCTCCTCCGCTTCGGAGGGGCTTATGCCCGCGGGGGCAATGGCATGGCATATGCCGGGAAAGCGCAGAAGACTCAGCATGCCCGCGGGGGAGGAAACAGTCTCCCGGGACAAGGGGAGGGGCATTTCCACCCGTCCCGCATATTCAGTTTTGCCCGTCTTTTCAAGCTCCACGCTGACAAGCCCGTCAGCGCCAGAAATCTCCACGCCCACCTTGCCGCCATTCAGACCCTTTTGCCGCAGGTAATATGCCCCTGCGCTGAGGCAGGCATTGCCACAAAATTCGCCGCCCGCCATAGTGAGGGCAATATCCCCGCCGCGAAGGGGAGGGGAGATGAAGCCCAGCTGCTCAATTTCCTTTTTGCTTTCCATAAGGGATGCTGCGGTTTTTGGGCGGAGCGGAGCATCCACAGGGCTTTCAACAAGGGCGGTAAGGTTGCCGGTGGGATCGGCCAAAACATAATCAATATGCATAACTCAGCTCTGGTAGTTCTGGAGGAAGTGGCGGGTACGCTCGGACTTGGGATTGCCGAAAACCTCTTCGGGGTGACCCTGCTCAACGATATAGCCATCGGCCATAAATATAACTCTGTCGCTGACGGCGCGGGCGAAGGGCATTTCGTGGGTGACAACCACCATGGTCATGTTGTCCTCGGCCAACTGCTTGATAACCTTGAGGACTTCGCCCGTCAGCTCGGGGTCAAGGGCGGAGGTGGGCTCATCAAAGAAGAGAATCTCGGGCTTCATTGCAAGGGCGCGGGCTATGGCAACGCGCTGCTGCTGACCGCCGGAAAGCTGGCAGGGGTAGGCATCGGCCTTGTCCGCCAGCCCCATTTTTTCCAGAAGTACCATTGCCTCGGCAATTACCTCGTCTTTAGGGCGCTTTTGCACATTGATGGGGGCATCGGTGATGTTTTTCAGAACGCTGTAGTGGGGGAAGAGGTTAAACTGCTGGAAAACGAGTCCGTAGCAGCTTTTCATCTTGCGAAGCTCCGAAGCGGGGAGGTAGGCAGTTTTTCCGTCTTCATCGGTGCTGACGGCGGCTTTGCCCAGATAGAGAATATCTCCGCTGTCCACGGTCTCAAGGAAGGTGGCGCAGCGCAGGAGGGTGCTCTTGCCGCTGCCCGAGGGACCTATTATGCTGACAACCTCGCCTTTTTCAACGGAAAGATCAATGCTTTTGAGGACGGAAAGGGAACCGAAGCTCTTCTTAATATTTTTCATCTCGAGTATCATGGCCTTCCCTCCTTAATGATAATAGTCGAGAGACTTCTCGCAGCGCTCCATTACAAGGGCCACTATATAGTTGAAGATATAGTAGAAAATACCGGCCACAAGGAAGGGGAGCATGCTGTGGAAGCTGATGTTGGGAGCGGTGACTATCTGTTTCGCTCTGGTGAAAATCTCTACGGTGCCGATTGCGTAGGCAAGGGAGGTGTCCTTGACAAGGGTGATGACCTCGTTTGTGACGCTGGGCAGGCAGTTTTTCACCATCTGGGGCAGAATGATTTTGATGAAGGTCTGGCTCCTGGTGTAACCCAGAACCTCCGCCGCCTCATACTGACCGGGGGAGATGGACTCAATACCGCCGCGGTAAATTTCCGCGAAGTAGGCGGCATAGTTGATGACGAAGGCCAGAACGCAGGCCATAAAGCGCCACTGGGAGGGGACACTGAGACCCAAAAGGAGATTGGGACCGTAGAATACCACCATCAGCTGCAGCATAAGGGGAGTGCCGCGCATGATGGATATGTAGACATTGATTATCCAGCGTATGGGTTTTATCTTGCTGACGCGTCCGAAATAGACCAGAATACCCAGAGGCAGAGAGCCCACGAGGGTGAGAGCGAAGATTGCAAGAGTGGTTAAAAAGCCTTTGCTCAGCAGCATCAGCATGGTTTGAACTGTCATATATTTTTCCTCATTTCAGCAGGAATGGGCGGGAACCTCCATCGGTTCCCGCCCTATTGTTTTTTTTTCTGTACCCTTGCCGGGATTATCAGCCAAGCATGCAGAGGCTATCGATCACGAGACCGGCATCAACATAGTTCTGGGCGATTGCCAGCATGGTTCCGTCTTCGGCCATCTTCTTCAGCTCGGCATTGACAGCGTCGCGCAGCTCGGTGTTGCCGAGGAGGAAGCCAACTGCATACTGCTCGGTGGAGATGGCTTCTTCAAGAATAATGTATTCGCCGGCCTTGTTGGCGATCTGGAACTGAGCAACGCCGATATCGGCGGCAACTGCGTCAACAGTGCCCTGATTCAGCTCCATAAAGCCGCTGTTATAGTCGGGGAGCTCAACAACCTGAGAGAGGCTGTTCTTGAACTGCTCATTGCCGTTGATGGCATCGGCTGCGGAGGATGCACCCTGAGCCATAACTGCCTTGCCGGCCAGGTCTGCCATGCAGGTGATGCCGCTGTCGGCCTTGACAACCAGAACGATGGAGTTATCAACATAGGGATCGGACCAGGTGTAGAGCTCTTCGCGTCCGGTGTAGGTGAAGCCGTTCCAGATGCAGTTGATGTTGCCGGCCTTCAGCTCGTTGTCCTTCTGGGTCCAGTCGATGGGAATGGTCTCGCACTCCCAGCCAAGGCGCTTGCAAAGCTCTTTTGCCATTGCAAGATCAAAACCGTCATAGCTTCCGTCCGCTGCGATGAAGCCGTAGGGAGGGAACTCGGCATCAAAGCCGACTTTCAGAGTCTGGGCGTCGCTCTTGCCGCCGCAGGCGCAGAGAGAAAGCATAAGAGCGAGAATAAGAACTAATGCAAAAACCTTTTTCATTTCCTTTACCTCCAAGGGGTGTTTTATTTCGATATCATACTAACACATTAGCGAGATAAAGTAAAGCCCCTTTTTAAGAAAATTTTGACTAAATTTGAAGGATTTTCTTTCACAAAAAAGCACAAAAACGGCGTAATACTTGCGAAAATGATGCATCTTGATGTAAAATATAAAATCGTTGAATAATTTCACGCAGGAAGGAGGCGCTTATTTGAGAAAGCGTATAATTTCCCTTGTTCTTGCTTTGCTGCTTTTTGCGGGCATTTGCCCCCTTGGTGCGCAGGCAACAGGCTCAATGACATATTCTGACGCTCTTGTCACTTACATAAAATACGGAGAAGGATTCAGTCCCACCCTTTATCAGGATGCAGGCGGCTGGTGCATAGGCTACGGCTGTCTTGTGAATCCCGATGACTACCCCGACGGCATCACCGAGGCGGATGCGGAAGCCCTTCTCAGAGAAAAAATGGATCTTCTTGCCAATGAGGTGAAGAAATTTCTCAATCGCTACGGCGTGAGCGTAACTCAGGGACAGTTCGATGCTATGTGCTCCATGACTTATAATCTGGGCTCCTACTGGCTTTCTGCCTCCAACACTCTGCCGAGTATGATTATCAACGGCGCATGGAACTATTCCGCCGAGGACATCGTTTCCGCCTTCGCCGCATGGTGCCATGTTGGCGGCAATGTTAATAAGGCAATTCTCACCCGCCGCATAGCCGAGGCTAAAATGTTCCTCTATGGGGACTACAGCGGCAACTCCGCCGGCTGGAACTGGCTTGTCTGCTCCGGCAACGGAGGCAGCGTCGCCCGCAAGGTCAACTGCTACCGCAGCGGCGGCACCTATGGCAGCTTGCCCGCAGCTACCCGCAGCGGCTATACTCTTGAAGGCTGGCTCACCGATTCCGGTGTTCTGCTGACCGCAGAAAGCACCGTTTCCGGCAACTATTTCGTCAGTGCAAAATGGCGCAGCAACTCCGAGCCTGCTCCCGAGCCCTCTCCCGAGGCTACTCCAAGTCCCACTCCCGAGACTGCTCCGGAGCCCACACCGACTCCGACCCCTGCACCTACCCCGACGCCTACAGCAACACCCAAACCTACCCAGCCCCCCGTTTCCGCACCCAAACCCACAGCCACACCTGCCCCTACCCCTGCGCCCACGGTTAAGCCCACGGCAACTCCCGCGCCTACCCCTGTACCCACTGTCAAGCCCAGCCCCGCACCCTCCGCAACTCCTGCACCCAGCCCCACGCCCACCCCCGCACCCGCGGAGGAGCCTGAGGAGCAGTCTGTCATAGACAGGGACGAGCTGATAAACTATGATGATCCCGGCTATGAGCTTTCATGGAGGTATACTGCAAGCGCCTTTGTGGCTGATGGGGAAGAGGAATGGGAGAACACCTTCTCCGACCTACGTCTGGATGCCTGGTACTATGAATATGTTGCCGACCTTGCAGAGGCGGGCATCATAAGCGGCTACCCCGACGGCAGCTTTAAGCCCGGCAACTTTGTCACCTGGGGAGAGGCTCTCAAGACCATGACCCTTGCCTGCGGCTTCCCCGCAATTGAGACTGAAGAAGCCGAGGAATCCAAGCATTGGGCAGAGGGCTATCTGAACTTTGCTTTGGATAAGGGCTTTTTGGAAAGCGCCGAGGGAATCAGACTCAACGCCTACATAAGCCGCGGCGATGCAGCAAAGCTTCTTGCGGCATATCTGGAGACCGAGACTGATGAGCAGCTGAAAAACCCCTTCAAGGACAGCGATGACCCCAATGTGCTGGCGCTCTATCATATAGGAATAGTGGACGGCAGCCTTGAAGAGGGACGCAGATATTTCAAGGGCGAGGACAACATAAAGCGCAGCGAGCTTTGCAAGATTCTCAGTCTGGGCAAGGAATATGTTTCCGAAAACTTCATCTGCATTATGGGTGACAGAGCGAAGATAAACTTCGATCTGCCTATGAATAATCTTGATGAAAGCCGCTTCATTCCCTATAAAGACCGCATTTACTATGATGATTCCACTATGGACATACGCTATGGCGTTGATGTAAGCCAGCATCAGTATGACATAGACTGGAAGGCTCTTGCCGCCGATGGCTTTGATTACGCGATTATCCGCGTAGGCTACCGGGGCTACACCGAGGGCAAGATGAGCATAGACCCCTATTTTGAGAAAAATATGAAAGGCGCTGCCGAGGCGGGCCTTGATGTGGGTGTCTATTTCTTCTCTCAGGCAACAAGCGTTGAGGAAGCTGAGGAGGAGGCGGAGTTCCTCCTTGATGCAATCGAAGGCTATGAGATAACATACCCTGTCGTATTCGACTGGGAGCCCATGTTTGTGTACGGCTCAAGAACCCTCACTTATGACGGGGATGTCGTCACCGATGCATCCATTGCCTTTATGGAGCGCGTTGCCGAAGCGGGCTATACGCCCATGACTTATTACAATAAGTCCGTCGCATATCTTAAGCTGGATCTTGCGAAGCTGGAAGGTTACCATGTCTGGCTGGCACAGTATGCCATAGAAGCTCCCGACTATATCTACCACTTTGATATGTGGCAGTACGGCACCGCTCAGGTGGACGGCGTTGAGGGCGAATGCGATGTGAACATTTCCTTCAGGGATTTTGCAAAGACCCCTGAAGAAGCCCATTAAACGAAGAAATGCCCGGTTCATCAGAACCGGGCATTTTGTTATAGGACTATAAGAAGTGTCAGTTGTCAATATCGGCGGCGGAGATAAGGCCGTAACCGCCCTGCTTGCGCTTATAAACAACGGAGAAGCTGTCGTCATCTTCCTGATTGAGGAAGGCGAAGAACTCGTGTTCAAGAAGCTTCATCTGCAAAATGGCTTCCTCGACAGTCATGGGCTTGAGAGAGAAGCGCTTGGTGCGAACAATGCGGAAATCGTCCTCGTCTGGATATTCCTCTTCGGGAATAAACTCGGGCTTGATATCGCGCTCCAGAGCGCCCTCGCGGAGCTTTTTCTCAAGACGGGTCTTGTTCTTGCGGATCTGACGTTCGATAGCGGCAACAGCAGAGTCGATGGATGCGTGCATATCATGGGTCAGCTCGCTTGCGCGGAAATACATACCGTTGTTGTTAAGCGTGACTTCGACTCTGCAGCGGCCACGCTCGGTGGAGAAGGTGACGGATGCTTCGCTTTCCTTTTTGAAATACTTGTCCAGCTTTCCGACCTTCTTCTCTGCGTAGGTGATAACCTCGGCGTCGACCTGCAGCTTGCGTTCGATAAAGTTATACTTCATATAAGTCACTCCTTTTGCTGATTCTTCGGAGAGGGGAGACCCCTCCGTGGTTATATTATACATCATAAGGACATAAAAGAAAAGCGAAATTGTGCAAAATAGTATACAAAAAGCAGGGGCTTGAATTTAGATATGGAATATGCTAATATAGAAGCAGCGTGAGGGTTCCCCTCGCGTTTTTGTTTTTGCGTATTTCGAAGGGTGCGATGAGGGCAATGCGCGAAGTTAGCTATACCATATATAAATAAAAGAAAGGCTGCGCAGCAACATTTGCTGCGCAGCCTTGTTTTTGTTTTTTAGCCCCCAGCATTTTCCTCGGGGGGAAGTGTTGCCTCGGGAGCGGGAGTAACGTCGGGAGTGGTGCTGACCTCGGGAGTGGTCTCGGGGGAGGTTTCGGGAGAAGGCTCGGGGCTGGGCTCTGTGAGATCAAGATTTGTAACTATCTTGCAGTTGGGGAGGGCCTTCTGGAGCTCGCGCACCTGCTCGGCGGTGAGGGAGGCATTGCCTCTTATATAGAGAGTTCTGAGATTGGTGAGGCCGCGCAGGGGGCTCAGGTCGCTTATCTCGTTATATTCAAGATCCAGCTCGGTGAGATTTATGAGGGAACTGAGGGCGGAGATATTTCTGATGCCGTTGCCGTTCAGGTCGAGAGTGGTGAGAGAGGTGAGACCTGCCAGAGGGCTCAGATCCTTGATATTGTTAAAGCTCAGATGCAGGGATGTAAGATTGGTCAGGCCGCTGAGAGCGGATATGGAGCTGATGGAGTTATCCAGCAGACTCAGACTGCGGAGATTGGTGAGGCCTGCAAGAGGACTCAGGTCGGAAACTCTGTTTCCGTAAAGGTCAAGGGTCTCAAGCTGAGTGAGGCTCTTGAGGGGAGCAAGGTCGGCAATATTGTTGCCGCTGAGGACGAGAGTCTTGAGAGAGGTGAAGTGCTCAAGTCCTGTAAGCTCGGTAATACCTGCGCCGGAAGCGGAGATGCTGACGGCATCGGATGTGAACTCTATGTTGCCGAGTTTAACGGTGTAGTAGAGCTCGGAGTGACTGATCTCGCAGTTTTTGAGAGCCTTCTTCAGCTCATCCATCTTGTTGGCGGTAATGGCCTTATTGCCTTCCAGAGTCAGCTCGGTGAGATTTGTGAGTCTGATAAGCACATCAAGGTCCCTGTTGTCCAGCCCGGTGTTTTTAAGACCGAGACGGGTGAGCATAGGCAGTCTTGAAAGGGAATCAATACTGTTGAGGGGATTGCCGCTGAGCCAGAGCGCCTCGAGATTGACAAGATACTCTATGGCGGCTATGTCCTTGACCTTGTTGTCGTCCAGATCAAGATGCTTGAGGGTAACCAGAGTCATGAGAGGGCTGATGTCCTCAATCTTGTTGTTCCAGAGGCAGAGCCATTCCAGCTTCTGCAGGTCGATGAGGGGGCTCAGGTCGCTGATAGAGTTGTTGCGGAGGTCAAGCTTCACAAGCTCGGTGCACTGGGCAAGGGGGCTCAGGTCGCTGATGTTCTGTCCGCGGAGATCCAGCTCGGTAACGTCACTTGTGAAGGTGATGCTGCCCATGGTGATCTCCTTGACCTCTTCGGTCACATCGTCGGTATAGATCTTGCAGTTGGGGAGAGCCTTCTGCAACTCCTCAAGCTGGGTGTCGGTTATGCCCATGCCCTTCATACTGAGGGTGCGGAGAGCTTTGAGACCGTAAAGGGGAGTGAAATCCTCAATGGGGTTGTTGTCCAGATAAAGGGTCTTCAGCTTGTCAAGACGGGCAAGGGGGCTGAGGTCAACGATTTTATTGTCGGAAAGCTGAAGGAAGTTGATGGTGTTCATTTCGGAGAGGAAGCTGAGGTTGGTGATGGAGTTGCCGGAAAGGCTGAGGCTTTCAAGCTCCTTGAGCTGAGAAATGCCTCTTACATCGCTGTCGGTGAGACCCTTGCCGGAGAGCAGCAGGCTCTTCACGGAGAGCTTGATGTCCTTGCCTGCAATTTTAACGGTCTCCTCAAGACCGCCCTCGCCGTCCTCGCCTTCATCGGGCTGAACGCCGGAAAGCTCCTCGAGACGCTTGGCTATTGCGCTGCCTCCGAGGCGGGAGTTGCCGAGAGAGAGAACCTGAATTGCCATGTTGACATCACCGGAGGCATAGTAGGCCTCTGCCATAAGCAGGTAGCATTCCTCTGTGTGGTCTATGTCCATAGCTTTTTCAAGAAGCTCAATGGCCTCCTCGTAGTCGCCTTTAAGGAAGGCAGACTCAGCATTATCGTAGAAATTTCTGTAATTGCGATTGGTGCCGCTGAGAGAGATGCAGATTATTATAACGATAATCAAAACCGCTGCGGCAGCGGCGCCGCCGATAAACATCATTTTCTGTTTCTTTTCAAGATTGCTGAAAAATTCCCGCATATGTAATGCCTCCTGAGAAATTCTCTTATGTATTATATGTATTATACTATATATTGTAATAAATTACATCAAACTTGCATCTTCTGATATATGACGAAGAAAAAGATAAAAAGTTCCCTAGCCTGACCGATATAATCCGCCTCGCGGAGCGTGTTCGGATTATATCTGTCAGGCTACTTAAAGATTTCCCTTAAATACCCGTAAAGTCTCGTCCATCGCAAGGCTGACAAGGGAATCGCGGTTGCTGCGAAGATAGGCGAGACAGAGAGGAATGGTCTCGCCGGAGGGTATGTAGCGCAGCTCGGAGTTGGATTTGGCGGCGGTCCAGTCATCTGCCATAAGGACACCCTTTCCGCAGCTGAGATCCACCATTGCGGAGGAAAGGCTTCTGCATACCAAAAATTCGGGAGAAACGCCGTATTTTCTCAGCATATCTCTGATGATATCCCGGTATGTGCTGGTGTGTCTGTCGGTAAGGTTTTCTGTTATAAGGAAGGGGAAAGCTGCAATCGCTTCGGGCGTGTGCGACTCCTTTCCCACAATAAGGCCGGAGCATAGAAAACCCGCACCCAGATCTATAAATGCTTTGGTATCAATGTCCTGCTGCCTTACATCTTCGTAGTTATACATTATTGCAAAGTCTATTTCCTTGCGCCGCAGAGCAGGAATGAGTGATTCGGGCTCAAGACCTACAACCTCGAGCTTCACGCCGGGGAAATGAATGGCAAAATGTCTGGAAAGACGGGTGTAAAAATGAGCGGCATTCCAGATTAGGACACAGCCGATTCGGACAACACCGTAGAGCATACCGCTGTCCAGGGAGCGTATGCGCTCCATCATATTCTCATATTCTCTTCTGTATTCCATAAGGAACATAAAAAATATCTCTCCGGCCTTGGTCAGCTCCACCAGCTTGCCCTGACGGTCAAAGAGGAGAGCGCCCAGCTCATCCTCAAGAGTGCTGATATTTTTGCTGACTGCGGGCTGAGAAACATATAATGCTGCAGCAGCCTTTGAAAAACTTCTGTGTTCTGCCACTGCAAGGAAACAGTTGCGCTGGCTATCTGTCATATTAACACCTTCTTAATACGGATAAAACAAGAGGAATTGCGAAACTATTAACAAAATGTTAAAGAAACATGCAAAATATTGTAGGATATGCCAAAATGTTATAGAAAAAGTGACATTATAACTCTGGGGTTATGATATAAATTACCATATATGTATTAGAAAATCAAGTGGTTTTGATGTAATATATCGGTAACGTTGTTATTTTGGAAGTCTATGCGACGGACAAAGAACTAATGTTTTCACCAGAGATGGAGGTCGATTTTTTGAGTTACTTTACTATGGCAATAATCGGCGTCATCGTCCTGCTTGTACTGCTGGTCATGGGTATGAACATCGGTATCTGCATGATGGCTGTCGGTTTCTTTGGCGTATGGCTCGTCAAAGGCAACATCAACACCGCACTCAGCCTTTTCAAGAGTATTCCCTATACTCAGGCTACCAACTATTCCTTCACGGTCATACCGCTATTCGTCCTGATGGGTAACCTCTGTTACTATTCCGGCATGAGCGCTGACCTCTATGCCTGCGCAAGAAAGCTTCTCGGCGGCATCCGCGGCGGTCTCGCCTGCGCCACCGTTGCAGCCTGCGCCTGCTTCTCCGCTATCTGCGGTTCCACCGCTGCTACCGCCGCTACCATGGGCGTTGTTGCTCTTCCCGAGATGCGCAAGGCCGGTTATGACGACGGTCTGGCCTGCGGTGCCATTGCCGCCGGCGGTACTCTCGGTATTCTGATCCCCCCCAGCACCGGCTTTATCATCTATGGTATCGTTGCCGGTGAATCCATCGGAGGTCTTTTCGCTGCAGGTATCGTCCCCGGTATCATTCTGGCTATCTGCTACATAGTCTCCATCATGGTGGTTGTTCGTATCAGACCCAACTCTGCACCCGGCAAGCTGAAGTTCACCTTTAAGGAGAAGCTCATCTCCCTGAAGGGTGCTGCCGCAATGATCGTTCTGTTTGCTATCGCCATCGGCGGTATCTTCCTTGGCTGGTTCACCGCCAACGAAGCTGCTGCTGTCGGTGCTACCGCAGCTCTTGTCTACCTCATTGCACGCCGCCGCTTCACCTGGAAGATCTTCTTCGACTGCCTCCGCGACACCGTTAAGACTTCCGGTATGATCTTCCTGATCCTCATCGGCGCTTATGTCTTCGGTAACTTCCTTACCATCACCAAGCTCCCCATCACCCTTGCAAACCTTGTTAACGGCCTCAACGTCAACCGTTATATTGTTCTCGCCGTTATCATTGTTATCTATGCTGTTATGGGCTGCCTTATGGACTCCCTGGCAATGGTTATGCTGACCGTTCCCATCTTCCTTCCCATCATGACTGACGCTCTGGGCTTCGGCTCCATCTGGTACGGCGTTCTCATGATCATGGTTATGGAAATGGGTCTCATCACTCCCCCTGTCGGAATGAACGTTTACATCGTTGCAGGTGTTGCAAAGGATGTACCTCTGCAGAAGATCTTCGCCGGCGTTGCACCCATGGTCGTGGGTATGCTGGTCGCTGTTATCATCGTCTGCGCATTCCCCGTGGTCTGCGAGTTCCTGCCCGCCCTCCTCGGATATTCTGTCTGAGGCTAATACAAGTAAACAATTAGGCTAAAGCCTTTTGTATTAAAAAATTTGGAGGAAGAAAAATGAAAAAAGTTATAGCACTTCTTCTCGTTGCTGTCCTCTGCTGCGGCCTTTTCGCAGCTTGCGGCAACACCCCCGCTGAGCCCGCAGCTCCCGCTGCTCCCGCAGATCCTGCAGCTCCTGCAGATCCCGCTCCCGCAGCTCCTGCTGATGGCAAGACCTACACCCTCGTTGTTGTTAACCACGACGCCGCTACCTCTATGTGCGAAGCTTACATCGAGACTCTCTTCAACATGATGGCTGAAGAGTCCGGTGGCCGCCTCAAATTCGAGTACAACCCCGGCGGGTCTCTCCTGGGCGCTACCGAGACCATCGATGGCGTTAAGGACGGCATGGCTGACATCGCTTGGTCCTGCACCTCCTTCTTCTCTAAGCGTTTCCCCGTTTCTGAGTTCATCAACCTCTGCGCCAACGGCATCACCTCTGCCCGTATGGCTACCGACGTATATCAGCAGATGTACGAAGAGATCCCCGAGCTCCAGAAGGAATTCGCTGACTGGAAGATCGTTGGCCTGCACTCCTGCTCTTACGGCCCCGTTTCTACCGTAGGTAAGAAGATCGAGAAGCCCGAGGATTTCAAGGGCATGCAGATCCGTACCGCTGGTACCATTGCTTCCCAGTACCTCGAGGCTCTGGGCGCAACTCCCGTTTCCATCCCCACCGGCGAAGTTTATGAAGGCGTTTCCAAGGGCGTTTTCGACGGCTTCACCAATGACTGGCACAACATCGACTGCTTCAACCTCTTCGAGCCCATTGACTACTGCCTTGACCTCCCCATCTCCTACACCTCCTGCTTCGTTCTCATGAACAAGGACAGCTATGCAAACCTCCCCGCTGACCTCCAGGCTATCATCGACAAGTACTGCGGCAACTACGCAGGCGACATGGCCGGTTACTACTGGGATAGCTGCAACTACTGGGTTGCTGACAAGATGCGCGACAACGGCGTTGAAGTTTACAAGCCTTCCGAGGAGCTCCTCGCTTGGGCTACCTCTGACGAAATCGTAAACAGCATCCACGAGTGGTACATTGGCTACCTGAACGAAATGGGTCTCGATGGCCAGGCCATCTATGACAAGTGCATGGAAATCGTTGCTGCCAACGCTGAAGCTCACGCTGATGACTGGGCTGCAGAGTTCCACTACAGCGACTGGACCTACACCCCCGACAACTATTAATCAATAGTTTTTCGGAAAACATTTAGTTAGCTACTTAATTAGTTACTGATTAAGGCCGGGGTGCTCCGGCACCCCGGCCACCACCTAAAGTATTTAACGACATTATGTGCGGCAAATGCACAGAGGAAACGTGTTTTAACGCGTGATTTCCGGTGCTCTATGCCGGAAATCTTATCAGCTTTTGGCTGATCGCAGCAAAGGAAGGCTTATAATATGAAAAAAATTATAAATGGCTACTCCCTCGTAACCAGCAAGATTTGCTACTATATCTGCTATGTCGGTATGATTCTTATCGCTTGCATGATGCTTATGATGTTTGTTGACTCTATGCTGGGTCTTTTTGCAAACTATCGTATTCTTGGTGTGTACGAGATAGTTCAGTGCATGCTGCTGGTCGTCGTATTCACCTCCTGGGCTTATACTCAGACTGTTCATGGACATATCCATGTTACTATGTTTGTTAGCAAGATGCCTCAGAAGCTTCGCTTCTTCTTCTTCTCTCTCACTTCTCTCATTTCTGTTGCTACCATGGTCTTCGCTACCTGGGGCGCAGGCAGAGGTATTCTTGAAAAAATTGCAAGCCGCGAGATAACCGCGACTCTTATGATCCCCATCTGGCCCCTGTTCGTCGTTATGACTGTTGTTTTCGGTATGTTCACCCTGGTTCTCCTGGGCGATGCCGTAAAGAGCATTGCTGCAATGTTCGATAAGGAAATGGCCGACGATATCCAGTCCAGCTGGGCATAAATCAATCATCAGCATGAAAACAACAAAGGAGCTGTCTTTGGACAGCTCCTTTTTTTATATGTTTATGCCTTATAAGTTTATTCTATGAGTCCCCGGTCGCGCTTGAGAGAAATTATTCTCTGATAGCTCTCTTCAATTCGTTCGGGGCTGACCTTTTCGGTAATGGCCTTAACAGCGGCTTCCGGGTCGCCCGGAGCGAGTATCATATCGCAGCCGGCTTCAACTGCCATAACGGCAGCTTCCGCTTCTGACAATTCTCCGAGTCCCGCCATGGTGAAGGCGTCGGTGATAACAAGGCCCTCGAAGCCCAGTTCACCGCGCAGAATTTCCTGTATCACGGTGCTGCTCAATGTAGCGGGATTTTTGGGATCAATATCTGTTGCGATAATATGTCCCAGCATAACCACTTCGCAGCCTGCCTCGATTCCGGAGATGAAGGGGAGGAATTCACACTTTCTCATCTCTTCGATACTCTTTTTAGTGTATGCGCTGTCATAGTGACTGTCCTCGAAGGTGTTGCCATGACCCGGGAAATGCTTAAGAACGCTGATTACTCCAGCACTGTGATAACCTTCAACTGCCGCGGCCACAAGCTCCGCGCAGCGTTTGGCATCGGTGGCATAGGATCTGTAGCCGATAACGGTGTTCCAATAATTATTCCAGACATCGGCAACGGGGGCAAAGTTCATATTAAAGCCAAAAGAGCTTATGTCATTGCCAATGGTCTGCGCATTTTGAAAAGCAACGGTAGGGCCTTTCAGCTGATATTCATACATTGGCTTGAATCGGGTTGTAACACCCAGCGCGTAGGCCAGTCTGGCAACCTCGCCGCCCTCCTCATCAAGACCGAGGAACACTCCTGCATCGGCAGCATAGATTGCATCCATCATGCCCTGCATTCCCTCAACAGATGGGATATTGTCTGAGAGGAAAACAATTCCCCCTGCGGGCATTTTGTCAAGGGCATCCGCCCAAAGCTCCTTATCAACGGAGTGCTTTTCACCTATAAGATCCTGAGGAGTGACATACATCATCTGCCAGACCTTGTCCTCAAGAGTGGGGCGCTGAGGCTCCGTGGGCGCAGGGGAGGGGGGATCCGCCGCCTCGGGAGAGAGGGGCTCGGCGCTTGGGGAGGGGGGAGGCGTATGCTCTTCGCTGGGAGGATGGGCATCAGCTGCACATCCGCTCAAAAAAATTGCGAGGGCGATGAGAACAAACATTATTTTTTTCGGGATATTTTGCATTTTTCACCCTCCTTTCTATGGCTTGTATGGACTTGCGTCAGTATTTATAGTATAATCATTAAATCATAAATACAAACTTTTTGCATCAAGAATTAAAAAACAATTGTTTACTGAGGACAAAATGGAAAAGCTTCATCTTTTGTTTCCAATAGCCCTTCTGGCTTTTATAGTGATTTTGTTCGGCGCCTTTGCCGCTTCACGACAGAACGCTCATGCGAGTCTTGAAGGAGACGGCAGAAAAAGGCTCGGCCGCAGAGATTCCATAGTGCTGCTGTGTCTGACCGCCTGCTATGCTCTGACCGCCTTTTTGAATCTGGGTACTGTCAATAATCCCGAAAGCTTCTGCCGCTTCAAGGAGCGGGGACAGTATGCTCTCATCGAACTGAAAGAACCCGAGGGTATAAGTGCGGTTTCCTACTTCACAGGCATCCATACAGGCAACTATTATTTACAGTTTTCTGAGGACGGAGAGAATTTCACCGATGTGGGTGTTATGGAACAGGGCTATGCGGATTTGCTGAAATGGAAAAGGCTTGAAACCTGGGACTATATAAGCAAAACCCGCTTTGTGCGCCTTATCGCGGATGAAGAGGTCTGGCTGGGAGAATTGGTGCTTTATAATATAGACGGCATTAAAATCGAGCCCGAAAAACTGATAATCCCCGATGGCTGCATTCCCCTTTTCGACGAGAGGGAAACCGTACCCGAAAAATCCACATATCTCAACAGCAGCTATTTTGACGAAATTTACCATGTCCGCACGGCTTATGAGCATCTTGAGGCGGTGCAGCCCTATGAAATCAGCCATCCTCCTCTGGGCAAGCTTATAATTTCTCTGGGCATAAGCATTTTCGGACTCAACCCCTTCGGCTGGCGCTTTATGGGAACGCTGGTGGGCGTGCTGATGCTGCCCATTATCTATATCTTCATCAAGCGCATGTTTGGCGGCATAGTTGTGCCCGCCCTTGTGACGCTGCTTTCCGCAACGGATTTGATGCACTTTGCCCAGACGAGAATCGCCACCATAGATTCCTACTCCGTTTTCTTCATTGCGCTGATGTATCTCTTTATGTACATCTATCTGCAGTCCGATAGAAGCGGCAAAAAATGGATACTGCCCCTTGCCCTCAGCGGAATAAGCTTCGGACTCGGCGCCGCAAGCAAATGGACCTGCATTTATGCGGGAGCGGGTCTCGGACTTATCTGGCTTATCGACAGAATTGAGAGATATATATCTGCCGCCGGGTCTTCTGAGGATGAAGAAGAGCGCAAGGCCTCGGTGCAAAACTATTGGCGTGAAAGCGTACGCAATGTCATTGTCTGCCTTGTCTTTTTCGTGGTACTGCCTTTGCTGATTTATTATATCAGCTATTATCCCTATGGCCGGGCTGAGGGTATGAATGGCATAGGAATGTTTTTCCGCGGAGATTATTTCGACATAGTTATCCGCAATCAGGACTATATGTTCTCCTATCATTCGGGAGTGGACGCAGAGCATCCCTATTCCTCCCGCTGGTGGCAGTGGATAATTAACGGCAGACCGATTCTTTATTATCTTGAATACAGCGGCAACGAAAAATCCACCATTGCCGCAATGCTCAGCCCCCTTCTTTGCTGGGGCGGACTTGGGGCAATGATTTACATGCTCTGGCTCTGGATAAAAGAGAAAGACCGCAATGCAAGATTCATTTTCCTGGGCTACATGGCTCAGCTTCTACCCTGGGTGTTTGTAACACGAATCACCTTTGAATATCATTATTTCCCCTCCTCCGTATTTCTGCTTCTGGCTTTGGGATATGTGTTTGATTCCATCCGCAGACGCTGCGAAAGCTGGAAATGGCTGTTGGCGGCTACGGCGGCGTTGAGCATAGTGCTTTTTGCTGCCTACTATCCCGTTGTCAGCGGAGCGTGGGTCTCAAGAGATTTCGCGCAAAATTGTCTGGGCTGGTTTGCCACATGGCCGTTTTGATGCAAAGCTTTGTATAATTAGGAGATAGACAATGTTTTTAGCTGATTATCATGTTCACAGTGACATTTCTCAGGACTCAAAGGCCACCATGTATGAGATGGTGGAGGCTGAGGCAAAAATGGGAATGAATCAGATATGTTTCACCAACCACTGCGATATGGTGAACTGGCGCACCTATGAGTTCAACCCCGATTGCCTGACGAAAACGGAGGAAACGCTGGAGAAATATTCCGCGATGCTCCGCGAGCACCCCAAACTGCCTCTGGATGTGCGCCTTGGCCTTGAGTTGGGAGAGCCCCTTTTTGATACTGAAACTGCAAAGCGGCTTGCATCCACTCCGGGACTTGATATGGTAATGGGCTCGCTGCATATTCTGCAGGAATACGGTGATTTGTGGGGCGTTAAGTTCAGCTCTTCCGAGCATTGCCGCAAGATTTTCGATGACTATGTGGATGAGCTTATCAAAATGGCTGAGCTGAATTTCTTCGATGTGATGGCTCACATCGGTTACGGCCGCCGCTATATGTGGCAGCAGGGCTATGACGAAATGCTGTCGATGGAGCTTTATGGCGACAAAATTGAGCTTCTTCTGAGGCTTTTGATTGACAACGGCCGTGGAATAGAGATAAACTGTTCTGGTATAAGAGACGGCTGCGGACCGTTTCCCGACCCGGAAATACTGCGGCTTTACAAAGCTCTCGGCGGCGAGATAATCACAGTGGGCAGCGATGCCCACAGACCCTCCGACGCGGCAAAGTGCGTGCGGGAGGGCTATGAGATAATAAAAAGCTGCGGCTTTGAATATGTAAGCACATTCAAAAACCGCAAATGCGAATTTGTGAAAATCTGAGGAGGATATTTACCATGATTGCAATTGCATCCGATCACGGCGGATTTGAACTCAAAAAGGAAATTATGAAGCATCTGGAAGCCAAGGGCTATGCCCTTAAGGACTTCGGCACCTATACCACCGATAGCTGCGACTATCCCATTTACGGCGAAGCGGCTGCAAGAGCCGTTGCCTCCGGCGAATGCGACAGAGGTATCATCATCTGCGGCACCGGCATAGGCATCTCCATCAGCGCAAACAAGGTTAAGGGCATCCGCGCCGCTCTCTGCGCCGATTGCTACAGCGCTGAATATACCCGCCTTCATAACGATGCCAATATTCTGGCTCTGGGCGCCCGCACCACCGGCAGCGGACTGGCTTTGAAAATCGTTGATACCTTCCTGAGCACCGAATTCGAAGGGGGCAGACACGCCCGCCGCGTTGCACTTATTTCCCAGATAGAGGATAAGGAAAGAGCATAATTATGGCAAGACCAAGAGCAATTTACCGTGGAAAACGCAAATACGGCTGGATAATTACCGTTGTGCTTTTCCTGCTGCTCATCGCCTTTATGGTGGGCATGTGGGTTTTCTACGATATGCAAAAGTATATACGGTATGAAAAGGACGGCCTGTACCTTGACTTCACCGAGAGCGAGCTTAAAAGCGATGAGGAAGAGGAAGATGAATCCAGCGTTCTCGCGCCCCCGGTAACCGACGCGCAGATCGTTGTTTCAATGCCCGATTACTCCCAGATGAAGAGCATGGTCACTTCCCGTCTGAGTGATATCCAGGCTCTCTATGTCTCCAAGGAGAAGATGACGGCTCAGAATCTGGCATACTATCCCTCAATTCTCGCGGAAAGCCAGTATAAATATAACTGTCTCGTTCTGAATATAAAGAGCGAGGATGGCACTCTCCGCTATTACAGCAGTGTGCCCATGGCTGCCAGCTACGGTGTAAACGGCACCGAGAATATCAAGGAAGCCCTCGGCAAGCTCAAGGAGCACGGGCTCTGGCTCGTCGCCGAAGTAAGCTGTCTGGGCGACAGCGCAATGGCTATGCGCAACAGCCCCATCAGTCTGAAAAATGCCAACGGCGGTGTTCTCACCGATGAAAGCTGCAGCTGGCTGGATCCCTATAACAGCACCACAAGGGAATATATTGTGGACACCATGCGGGAACTGAAGGAGATGGGCTTTGACGAGGTGCTTCTCACCAATGTGAGTCTGCCTGCCAATATGGCTATTGCCTATTCCCAGCCTATGAGCGCAGCCCCCGACTCCGTCAGCGCCATATCCGCAATGTGCCGCTATCTCCGCCAGCAGGCTGATGATATCGGAATCTACCTGAGCGCAGAGCTGGACGGTACCGCCCTCAGAGAGGGCAAGAGCAAGGATATGGGACAGGACCCCGAGTTTTTCTTCAAGGTTTTTGACCGCGTCTATGTAAGAACCAATATGGATTATTATGTGACGGATGTCAGCATCGCAAAGGAGCTTTGCTCCGTCTCTTCCAGACTTGTTGTTGCGGTAGAGGGCTTTAACCTGCCCAGCGGCAGCTATTTTGTGCGATAAAAAAAGCCTCCCCACTCGACAATTGAAAATGCCTGTAATATAATGGACAATGGATGATAGTAAACATCCATTGTCCGTTTTTTTATGGAGGTGCAATAATGCCCATATATGAAGAAAAGGGTCTTTTCCGTCTGGATACGGAAAATTCCTCCTATTGGATGAAGCTAAGCCCCTTCGGTCATCTTGAACATCTGCACTATGGCGCCCTGCTTGCCGCGGGCGACAGCGCCCCGCTGGAGCTCAAGCGCAGCGTGCCTTACGGCAGCGCGGTTTGCTACAGCGAAAATGACGCAAGCTACTGCCTTGATACTCTCTGCCTTGAATGGTCGGGAGTGGGCAAGGGAGATTACCGCAACAGTCCCTGCGAGATAAAGATGCCCGACGGCAGCTTTGTCACAGACTTTGTTTATAAAAGCCATGAGATAATCGAAGGCTGCGTGGCTATGGACTGCCTCCCCACCGCCTATGCCGATGCGGACACCGAGGGCGTCCAAACTCTGCGCATAGATATGGAGGACAGCCTCCATCCCATTAAGCTGAGCCTTTACTATACTGTCTTTCCTCAGGCGAATGTGATAAGCCGCAGATGCGTTGTGACGAATCTTGCGGACAAGGATATTTCCCTTCGGAAGATAATGTCCATGAGTATGGATATGAGCACCGCGCCTTTGGAGATGCACACCTTTGACGGAGGCTGGATAAAGGAAGCTCACCACAATGTGCGCAATGTGGAAGCGGGTCTTTATGTGAATTCCTCTTCAACGGGCGCATCCTCCAACCGCCATAATCCCGGCTTTCTCCTCAGCGAAAGGGGAGCGGGAGAAGACCACGGCAGAGTATGGGGCTTCAACCTTGTCTATTCCGGCAGCCACTACGGCGCCGTTGAGCGCTCCGGCGAGGATATAGTCCGCGTGATGCTGGGCATAAACCCCAGCTGCTTCGACTGGACTTTACATTCCGGAGAGAGTTTCGAGACTCCCGAAGCGGTTATGAGCCGCTCGGATAAGGGCTTCAACGGCCTTCGCAGAAATTTTCATCGCTTCGTCAATGGCAATATTGTTCGCGGCGATTGGAAAAATGTGGAGCGGCCCGTGCTTGCCAACAACTGGGAGGCTCATTTTTTTAGATTCACCCACGGAAAGCTGATAAGGCTGGCACGCAGAGCCAAAAAGCTGGGCGTGGAGCTTTTCGTGCTGGATGACGGCTGGTTCGGGAAAAGAAACAACGATCATGCAGGCTTGGGTGATTATACTACCAACCTTAAAAAGCTTCCCCACGGAGTTGAGGGACTTGCAAAAGCCGTTCGCAGAATGGGCATGGACTTCGGTCTATGGTTTGAGCCGGAGATGGTCAACGAGGATTCGGATTTATTCAGAGCCCATCCCGATTGGGCGGTGAAGGTGCCGGGAAGAAGCCCCGCAAAGGGGCGCAATCAGCTGGTGCTGGATCTGACAAGGGCTGAGGTCCGTGACTATATCGTTGAAAATGTGGGCGCAATTATGGACTCCACAAAGCTGAAATATGTGAAGTGGGACTATAACCGCCATATTTCCGATGCCTTTTCCCCGAGCCTTGAAAATCAGGGTGAATTCCACCACCGCTACATTCTGGGTCTTTACGATGTGCTTAGCCGCATCTTCCGTCCCCGCCCCCATGTGCTTTTGGAAAGCTGCTCATCGGGGGGAAACCGCTTCGACTTGGGTATGCTGTGCTTCTCTCCCCAGATTTGGGGCAGCGACAACACCGACCCTATAGAGCGTCTGGATATTCAGGGAGGACTCAGCTATCTATACCCCCAGTCCGCCTGGGGCAGCCATGTGGCAGCGGCGCCCAGTCAGCAGACTTTGCGCGCCACACCTCTTTCCACCCGCTTCAATGTGGCCGCTTTCGGCTGCTTCGGCTATGAGCTGGATTTGAAATATCTCTCCCGGGCGGAGAGGCAGGAGGTATGCCACCAGATTGCCTGGTATAAAAAGCACCGCCGCACCCTCCAGTTCGGTCAATTCAGCCGCAGAGAGGGCACAAGAGCCGGCACAGAGGTCTGGCAGGCGGGCGAGGGTGATAAATGCATCTGCGCCTATTTCCAGAGAGGCTATAATGCAGCTCCTGCGGGAGACATTATGCCCGTGGCAGGGCTTGAAAGGGATAAGCTTTATAAAGTGGCTGCCAAGGAGCAGAATGTTTATCTGCGTTCCTTCGGCGAGCTTATAAAGCATCTTCTGCCTTTTTCCCTCAACCCGAGGGGCTTTGTGTTCCGCACCGCCGATTCCCTCGTGAATCTTGTGGACTCAGCGGAGAAATATACGGCCCGGGGTGCCATGCTTATGGAAGGCATCAGGCTGGAAAACCAGTTTTTGGGCACGGGATACCACCCAAACATAAGAGTATTGAGCGATTTCGGCTCCAATATATATTCTATAGAAGCAATTGAAGGAGAATAAAAAAATGAAAGCATACGAAAGATTTTTGAAATATGTTCAGATAAACACCGCCAGCAGCGAGACAAGCGAGACCACTCCCTCCACCGCCTGCCAGTTTGACCTTTCAAACCTGCTTGCAGAGGAGCTGCAGGAGATGGGCGTCAGCGAGGTCTATGTGGATGAGCATGCATATGTCTACGGCGTCATCCCCGCCAGCGAGGGTCTTGAGGATGCTATGAGCATCGGCTTCATCGCCCATCTGGACACCATCCCCGACTTCCCCGGAGAGAATGTGAAGCCCCGCCTTATCGAAAATTATGACGGCGGCGACATAGTCCTTGGCGATAGCGGCAGAATCCTTTCTCCCGCAGATTTCCCCCACCTGCCCTCCCTCAAGGGACGCAGCATAATCGTCACCGACGGCACCACCGTTCTGGGTGCTGACAACAAGGCAGGCGTTGCAGAGATTATGGAGATGGCGGAGACCATCATCAGGGAAGGCCTTCCCCATAGCCGCATTGCCATCGGCTTCTGCCCCGATGAGGAAATCGGCCACGGTGCCTCCCTTATGGACCTTGAGCGCTTCGGCGCAAAGGTTGCCTACACCGCAGACGGCGGCGCAGAGGGCGGCGTTGAGTATGAAAACTTCAATGCCTGCGGTGCAAAAATCAGCTTCAACGGCTTCAATGTCCACCCCGGCTCTGCAAAGGATACCATGATAAATGCAAGCCTCGTTGCCATGGAATTCAACGCTATGCTGCCCTCCGGCGACATTCCCAGAGACACCGAGGGCTATGAGGGCTTCTTCCACCTGACAAGTATGGAAGGCGATGTGGAGAAGGCAACTCTCAACTATATCATCCGCGACCACGATGCAGGCTCCTTTGAAGCCCGCAGAGCCTGCCTTGCCCACGCAGCAAAGCTTCTCAATAAGAAATACGGCGAAGGCACCGTTGTCCTTGAGATAAAAGAGCATTACCGCAATATGTGCGAGGCCGTCAAGCCCCATTTCCACGTGGTGGAAAATGCCCTTGAGGCCATCAAGGCTGCAGGTCTTGAGCCCACCGTTGAGCCCATCCGCGGCGGTACCGACGGCGCACAGCTTACCTTCCGAGGTCTGCCCTGCCCCAATCTGGGCACAGGCGGCTATGCCTACCACGGACCTTATGAGCATATCAGCGTTGAGGGTATGGAGATAAGCACCCGCATCCTCCTCAATATCGTGGAGAGGTATGCAAAGTGAGCGGAAAAGTTATCCTCTTTGATTTTGACGGCACGCTGCTTTATACGATTCCCGATTTGGGAGACGCGGTGAATTACGGCCTTTCCAGATACGGCTATGCCACACATGACTATGATACCATTCAGTCATTCGTTGGCAACGGCGTGAGAAAACTTGTTGAGCGTGCCCTTCCAGAGGGAGAGAAAAACCCCGATTTTGACAAGGTCTTTGCTGCCTTCAACGAATACTATGACCTTCACTGTGTGGATAAAACCGCCCCCTACGAGGGCATTATGGAGATGCTGAAAACCCTCCACGACAGGGGAGAGCGAATGGCCATAGTCACCAATAAATATCAGGCCGCAGCAGAAGAGCTTCGCATCCGCTTTTTCGGTGAATATATTCCCATAATCGAGGGCGACCGCCCCGGCAGAGAGCGCAAGCCAAACTCCGCCCCCGTCCTTGCCGCTATGAAGGCGCTGGGTGCAGAGGGAGAGGAAGCCGTGTATATAGGCGACAGCGAGGTTGACTATATGACGGCGGCAAATTCCGGCACGGATTTCATCGCCGTTGCCTGGGGCTACCGGGATGTGGAATTCCTCAAATCCCTCGGCGCGGAGAAAATCGCATATACTCCCGCAGATATCCCCGATATGATTTAAGCTATACCCATCATCTACTGAAAAGGGGGCTTTGCCATGAAAGGCAAAACCGAGCAGGACAGAATCGATAATCGCAACAAATATTTCTTCGGCCTTGGCACTGTTGGCCGCGACATGCTCTACAGCCTTGTGAGCATGTACTTCATCTCCTTTGCCACCGAGGCGCTGGATCTCAGCGACTCCGTTATGTGGTGGATGAGCGCCGCCTTTGTAATTCTGGGTGTGTTCGATGCCTTCAATGACCCCGTGACGGGCATTATAGTGGATAACACCCGCAGCCGCTGGGGCAAATTCAAGCCCTGGATAGTCCTTGGCGCAATTTTGGGCGGCATTCTCACCATACTGCTTTTCTCCGACCTTGGTCTCTCAGGCCCGGCCTACATAGTCTTCTTTGTGGTGGTCTATGTGCTTTGGGATATTATCTACGGTCTCAACGACATTGCCTATTGGACGCTCATGCCCGCCCTGACTCTCGACCAGAAAAAGCGCGAGAAGATAGGTTCCTTTGCCCGAATCTGCGCAAATGTGGGTATGTATGCCGTCGTTCTCTCCGTCACCGCCCTTACGGATAACTATACCTCCAAGAGAGGCTTCTTCCTCATGGCTGTGGGCGTAACTGTCATCACATGGCTCTTCCTCTGCTTCACCGTTTTTGGTGTTAAGGAGAGCAAAATTGCCGCGAAGGATGAGGAGAAAACCCGCTTCAAGGATATTTTGGTGGTGCTTAAGGAAAATGACCAGCTGCGCATCACCGCCATTGCCATGGCTCTTTTCATGATCGGCTACTGCACAACCACGGGCTTTGGCACCTATTACTTCAAGTATGTTTTCAAAAACCCCGATATGTACACCGTCTTTGCAGGTGTTCTGGGTGTGAGCCAGCTTGCGGCGCTTCTCCTTTTCCCCAAGTTTTCCAAGCGCTTCAGCCGCCGTCAGCTTTATACCGCCGCCACCATAATGGTTTTCGCAGGCTATGTGATTTTCTTCTTCGGCGACGGAAAGATGGCCGTTGTGGGTGTTGCAGGACTTCTTATCTTTGCAGCTCAGGCCTTCATCCAGCTTCTTATGCTTATGTTCCTTGCCGATACCATTGAATACGGCCAGTGGAAGATTGGACGCCGCGATGAGGCTGTCACCTTCTCCGTCCAGCCCTTTGTCAACAAGATTGGCGGCGCAATAAGCAAGGGCATAGTCTCTGTAACCCTTATTATCTCAGGCATTAACTCCGCCGTAAGCGTGGACGATGTGACGGATACGGGCATTCTCATAGTGAAGCTTGCAATGCTTATCCTGCCCCTTATCAGCATAGTTGCGGGCTTTTTGGTATACCGCAAATACTTCAAAATTGACGATAAGCTCTTCGGGAAAATCGTTTCCCAGCTGAAAGAGCGAGGAGACATAAACGCATAAGAAGGGGGGAAGTGCAGTGAAAAAGAAACTGGGAGCAAGAATTTGGTCTGTGCTTATACTGGTGGGTCTTTCGGGACAGTTCGCATGGACCCTGGAGAACATGTATTTCAACGTGTTCCTCTATAACACCATATCCACAAACCCCGACTATATAGCCGCAATGGTAGCCGCTTCCGCAATAACTGCCACGCTGACCACCCTTATTATGGGCGCACTCAGCGACCGCGTGGGCAAGCGCAAGGCTTTTATTACGGCGGGCTATATCCTCTGGGGCATCACCACCGCAGCTTTCGGATTCATCACTCCCGAATCCGCGGGAGCGGTTTTCCCCGCTGCCAATGCCGCCGCAGCCGCCGCAGTCCTCGTAATAATTATGGACTGCCTTATGACCTTTTTCGGCTCCACCGCAAACGATGCCGCCTTTAACGCTTATGTGACGGATAATGTGCCCAAGGATAAGCGCGGCAGAACAGAGGGCGTCCTTGCAATACTGCCTTTGGTGAGTATGCTTGTGGTCTTCGGACTTTTCGACGGCTATACCCAGAGAGGGGAATGGAAAACCTTCTTCGGTATTTTCGGCATAATGGTCACCGCGGTTGGTATTATTTCGCTTTTCACCGTGAAGGATGCTCCCAATCTGAAACCCCGTAAGGACAGCTATTTCAAAAATCTTCTCTACGGTCTGCGCCCCTCCGTTGTGAAATCCCTGCCGGGACTTTACTGGGCGCTGCTTGCGCTGTGTGTATTCTCCATAGCCGTGCAGGTCTTCTTCCCCTATCTGATAATCTATATCCAGACTTATCTGGGAATTACGGACTATGCCATAGTGCTGGGAGTTGTCCTCATCATCGCATCCATAGTTTCCGTGGCAACAGGCGGTATCGCCGATAAGGTGGGCAAGCTTCGTTTTCTTCTGCCTGCAGGGGCTCTGATGCTTGTAGGCCTTGTGGCGATGTTCTTTGCAAGAGCAATGCTTGCGGTTATCATCTGCGGCTGCATTATGATGAGCGGCTATATGATGCTCTCTGCCACCCTTAACGGCATACTCCGCGACCATACCCCCGAAGGAAAAGTTGGACATTTTCAGGGCATCCGCATGATATTTTCCGTCATGCTGCCTATGATAATCGGTCCTTTCATCGGTTCCGCCGTTATCAAAAACAGCCCCGAAACTTATATGGAAATGGGTCAGCTGAAAAGCGTACCCACCCCCGGAATTTTCCTTGCCGCCGCAATAACTCTGCTTTTCGTAATAATTCCCTTTGTCGCTCTTAAAAAACGCGAGAAAAACTAAGAGGAGGGCTTAATATGCGTACCCCCTGGGGAGAAAAACTGGATAAAAACAACATTCTGCAGGAATACCCCCGACCCCAGTTCAGAAGAGAAAGCTATCTGAACTTAAACGGTGAATGGGAGTATACCCTCTCATCTTCTGCGGATATGCCGGAGGAATTTCCCGAGACAATTTTGGTGCCTTTTTCCCCCGAAAGTGAGCTTTCGGGAGATGTGAGCCGACCCGCAAAGCGGGATTATATATGGTATCGCCGCCGCTTCAGCCTGCCCGAGGGCTTCAACAAGGGCAGAGTGCTGCTCCATTTCGGCGCTGTTGACCAGATGGCAACGGTGTTTATAAACGGAAAAGAGCTTATAAGCCATACAGGCGGCTTCACCCCCTTCTCCGTGGATATAAGCGAGGTTCTTCGCGATAACCGCGTTGAGATAGTTGTCCGCGTGGTGGATGTGACGGATAGCTCCTGGCATTCCCGGGGCAAGCAGTCCTCAAGAAGGGGCGGCATTTGGTATACTCCTCAAAGCGGTATATGGCAGACGGTCTGGATGGAGTCCGTCCCCGAGAAATATATTCAGGGACTTCGGATAATCCCCCATTATGATGAGAGGAAAGTAGAGCTTTGGATTGCGGGCGAGGGCGAAGGCAGCGTTAATGTGGAAGGGGAGGAGCACAGCTTCACGGCAGGCGAGCCTCTGGAAATCCCCCTGAAGGAGCTGTACCCCTGGAGTCCCGAAGACCCCTATCTCTATGACTTCAGCATAAAGCTGGGAGAGGACTATGCGGAGAGCTATTTCGCAATGCGAAAATTCTCCGTGGAGCGGGATGAAAAAGGCAAAAAGCGCCTTTTCCTCAACGGCAAGCCTTATTTCCATAACGGACTTCTGGATCAGGGCTATTGGTCGGACGGTATGCTGACCGCCCCCAGCGATGAGGCTCTGATATTTGATATAAAAACCGCCAAGAGCATGGGCTTTAATATGCTGCGCAAGCATATCAAGCTTGAAAGCCTGCGCTGGTATTATCACTGCGACAGACTGGGTATGCTGGTTTGGCAGGATATGCCCTCGGGCGGCACCAAGTATAATCCTCTTGCCATATCCGCGCCACTTGTGACAAAGCGCCACAGCAAGGACGATAAGTACGGCTTTTTCGGACGCAAGGACCTTGAAGGCAGAGAGCAGTATTTCGCTGAGCTTCGGGAGATGATAAATGCCCTTTATAACTGCCCCTGCATCGCCATGTGGGTGCCCTTTAACGAAGGCTGGGGTCAGTTTGACTCCGCAAAGGTCTGCAATTTCATTCTGGGAATGGACCGCAGCCGCACCATAGACCATGCAAGCGGCTGGCACGATCAGGGCATAAGCGACGTAAAGAGCTGGCACGTCTATTTCAAGCCTTATAGATTTGAAGAGGACAGACTTGGACGCGCCGTTGTGCTTTCTGAATTCGGCGGCTATAACCACCGTATCCACGGTCATAGCTTCAGTAAAAAGGATTTTGGGTATAAGCGCTATGAAAGCAACAACAGCTATATCCATGCATTCCGCTCTCTTTATAAGGAGCAGATTTTCCCCGCCTGGCAGCAGGGACTTTCCGCCGCTGTCTATACCCAGCTCAGCGATGTTGAAGACGAGCTCAACGGCCTTGTGACTTATAACCGCAAGGTGATAAAGATCGCGCCTTCCACCGTAAAGGCAATCATAAGCGTGGATAAATAAGAAAGCGTGAGATTATGAATGTAGTGTTATACATCATAGTAGCAATTATTGGTGTGGTGATGCTGTGCTTCACTGAAGTGCTGTATACGATGACTATTGGCTGGAAGTATAAGTCTCGCGACGGAAGCCCCAGATTTTATAGAATCATTGCTCGTATTTGCGGCGCAGTGCTGATATTGGCAGGAGTTTTCGGCGTAGTTGCGGAGGCACTTGCATAAATAAAAAGGAAACCTCCTATGCTAAGGAGGTTTCCTTTTTTGTCTCACCACCCGTAGGGCGCGACGACCCCGGCGCGCCCTAATAAGCCTTCCCCTCGAGGGGAAGGTGTCTGCCTCTGGCGGACGGATGAGGTGTTGAATTGTCTCCGACGGCCATATTCTTTTTGTGCCAGCAAAAAGAATATGCACACCCACCGACTTCCCTCCTCGCGGCAAAGCCGCTGCGGTCGGAGGCTAAAAATGTGCCCCCGGCACATTTTCTTAACGCCCCGACCTCTTTGGAAACTCCCCAAGTACGGAGGGTGAAACAGCGATGTGCCACATAATGAGCGCCTAAACCTTAGAGTGCATCCCTCGTTTTCCGCTCGGGACGCTGCTGCCTCGAGGCGACTGTTCGTCGCCACGAAAGCTGTGCCTCGTTCTGTTTTTCGGTGCGCTGAGGTCATCGCGCCCTACGGATGGTGCATTATCCAAAATTTGCCGTAGGGGCGGACCGGCGTGTCCGCCCTGAATATCCGCTGCGCTGCGGTACTCCGCCCACCCCTCTTGTAGGGAACGGTCTTGATCGTTCCGTTTTTATGTTCTCGGCTTTCCTATATTTTGTATGTGAAAATAAAAACTTTCCACAATATATTGCGTTTGCCTTGGCTGTATGGTACAATACTCCTGCTGCGTAAAAAAGAGGTGAGAGATATGAGAATAAGCGGCTTCCAAAAACTTACGGCGCTGGATTACCCCGGGCGCATTGCCTGCACGGTGTTTACACCGCTCTGCAATTTCCGCTGCGGTTTTTGCCATAATGCCGCCCTTGTAACGGCGGAGGAGATGCCCGAAGATATTGATGCTGAAGAAATTTTCTCCTACCTCCGCAAGCGACGCGGCATTCTGGACGGTCTTGTCCTCACCGGCGGAGAGCCATTGCTGCAGGAGGGCATCGCGCCTTTTCTCCGTCAGGTGAAGGAATTGGGATATCTCGTAAAGCTGGACACAAACGGCAGCTTTCCCGAAAAGCTGGAGGAGCTTTTGAAGGAGGGCCTTGTGGACTATGTGGCTATGGACATCAAAAACTCCCCGGTAAAATATGCCCGAACCTGCGATGTGAAGCTTCTTGATTGGAGCAAAATCGAAAAATCCATAGGCATTATCATGGATTGCGCCCCCGACTATGAATTTCGCACCACTGCCGTCGCTCAGCTTCATAGTGATGAGGATTTCCTCGCCATGGGTGAGCTGATAAAAGGCGCAAAGAGCTGGTATATCCAGAAATTCGTGGATTCCGGCGCTCTTATAGGCAGCGGCTTCAGCGCCCCCACAGATGCAGCTCTTCAGCGTTTCGCGGAAATCGCCTCCTCCTTTGCGAAAAAAGTCGAAATAAGAGGAATATAAATTCGAACACAATATCTTGTGTTCGAGCTTGACAAAATTTACTAAATATGCGATAATTAAACTTGCCCGCGTGTGCGTATGGCGGGCGATATGAATATATTGGAGATGCCCTCGGGCACTATGGAGGTATATAATGTACAGAACACTTAAACGCGACGGCAAGATTGCTGATTTCAAGCTGGAAAAGATCAGCCTTGCCATTATGCTGGCCTTTGATGCCTGCGAGAGGCAGTATAACAGCGATGTTATCGATTTTCTCGCCCTGAAGGTCACCGCAGATTTCGAGCCCAAAATAAAGGACAAGCTTATTGCCGTTGAAGACATTCAGGACAGCGTTGAGTCCGTTCTCATCAAGGGCGGCTATGACGATGTTGCCAAGGCATACATTCTCTACCGCAAGCAGCGCGAGAGACTCCGCAATCTGAAGACCACCATGCTGGACTATAAGGACACCGTGGATAACTATCTTAAGGTTGCCGACTGGCGCGTTAAGGAAAATTCCACCGTCACCTATTCCGTGGGCGGTCTCATCCTCTCCAACTCCGGCGCAATCACCGCAAACTACTGGCTCAGCGAGATTTATGACCAGGAGGTTGCCGAAGCCCACCGCAACTGTGACATACATATCCACGACCTGAGCATGCTCACCGGCTACTGTGCAGGCTGGAGCCTTAAGCAGCTCATTACCGACGGCCTCGGCGGCGTCCCCGGAAAAATCACCTCCAAGCCTGCTGCCCATCTCTCCTCTCTCTGCACCCAGATGGTGAACTTCCTGGGCATTATGCAGAATGAATGGGCAGGCGCACAGGCCTTCTCCAGCTTCGATACCTACCTTGCACCCTTTGTTAAGGTGGATAATCTCAGCTATAAGCAGGTTCTCCAGTGCATTGAGAGCTTTGTTTTCGGTGTGAACACTCCCTCCCGCTGGGGTACTCAGGCACCCTTCACCAACATCACTCTGGACTGGACCGTCCCCAAGGATCTTGAGAATATGCCCGCAATCGTAGGCGGCAAGGAAATGGACTTCACCTACGGCGACTGCAAGGCAGAGATGGATATGGTCAACAAGGCCTTTATTGAGTGCATGATAAAGGGCGATGCCAACGGCCGCGGCTTCCAGTATCCCATCCCCACCTATTCCATCACCCGCGACTTTGACTGGTCCGACACGGAGAATAACCGCCTCCTCTTCGAGATGACTGCCAAGTACGGCACTCCCTATTTCTCCAACTACATCAACTCCGATATGGAACCCAGCGATGTCCGCAGTATGTGCTGCCGTCTGCGCCTCGACCTGAGAGAGCTGCGCAAAAAGTCAGGCGGCTTCTTCGGCAGCGGCGAGAGCACAGGCAGCGTAGGCGTTGTTACCATCAATATGCCCCGCATCGCATATCAGTCTGCTTCGGAGCAGGAGTTTATGGCTCGTCTGGATCGCCTTATGGATGTCTCCGCCCGCTCTCTGAAGGTGAAGCGCGATGTCATCACCCGCTTCCTTGATGCAGGCCTTTACCCCTATACCAAGCATTATCTTGGAACTTTCAATAATCACTTCTCCACCATCGGACTTGTTGGCATGAACGAAGCTGCCCTCAATGCCTGCTGGATTGGCAAGGATATGACCCATAAAGAGGCTCAGGAATTTTCCAAGCGCGTCCTCAACCATATGCGCGAAAAGCTCAGCGACTATCAGGAGAAGTACGGCGACCTCTATAACCTTGAGGCAACTCCTGCGGAGAGCACTTCCTTCCGTCTTGCAAAGCACGACAGAAAGGACTTCCCCAACATCATCACCGCCTCCGAGGGCAACACCCCTTACTACACAAACTCCTCTCATTTGCCCGTTGGCTACACCGAGGATATTTTCACCGCACTGGATGTTCAGGATGAGCTCCAGACCCTCTATACCTCCGGCACTGTTTTCCACGCCTTCCTTGGCGAGAAACTGCCCTCCTGGCAGTCCGCCGCCGCCCTTGTGCGGAAGATTGCGGAAAACTACCGCCTGCCTTACTACACCCTCAGCCCCACCTATTCCGTCTGCCGCGAGCATGGCTATCTCCCCGGTGAGCAGTTCGTCTGCCCCCACTGCGGAGCAAGTGCCGAGGTTTACAGCCGCATAACCGGCTACTACCGCCCCGTTCAGAACTGGAACGACGGCAAGAGCCAGGAATACCGCCAGCGCAAGACCTATAATATAGCAAACAGCGTGTTCAAGGGCGAGAAGATACGTGCTGAAGATGCTGCAGAGGCTGCGGAGGCTGTTGTCGCCTATGCCAAGGGCACTATGCTCTTCACCACCAAGACCTGCCCCAACTGCCGTGTCGCCATGGCTTTGCTGGATAAGGCAGAGCTTGGCTATGAAAAGCTGCTGGCTGAGGAAAATGCCGATGCCTGCGCCGCCTTCGGTATCAATCAGGCCCCCACCCTCATCGTCAGCGACGGCGAGAGCTTCAAGAAGTATGCCGGTGTTTCCGATATCCGCGGATATCTGAGAAGCATTGGCGCATAATAAACTAAAACATGTAAGTGCCACAGGGCGCTCATCAAAAGCCCAAAGGCTTTTGATGAGCGCCCTGCGACTATAAAAGGAGAATATTTATGTACGATATTATAATCATAGGAGCAGGCCCTGCAGGTCTCACCGCCGCCATATACGCCCTTCGCGCAGGCAAAAGCTGCCTTATAATTGAAAAGGGAGCCTTTGGCGGACAGATAAGCCTTTCCCCCAAGCTTGAAAACTACCCCGGCTTTACCGAGATAAGCGGTGCGGAATTTTCCGACCGCCTCGTTGAGCAGGCTATGGCTTTGGGCGCGGAGGTGGAGCTGGACGAGGTTACCGCCATAGAGGATAAGGGCGAAGTGAAATCCGTCATAACTCTCTCCGGCTCTTTTGAGGCGAAGGCCGTCATCGTTGCCGCAGGCGCAAAGCACCGCCGCCTTGGTCTTGAAAGGGAAGAGGAGCTCACCGGAATGGGCGTCAGCTACTGCGCCGTCTGCGACGGAGCCTTTTTCAAGGGGCTCACCGTTGCGGTTGTTGGCGGCGGCAGCAGCGCTCTGCAGGATGCGGTGCTTCTCTCCGATATATGCGAGAAGGTTTATCTCATCTACCGCAGCACCATCCGCGGAGAGAAAAAGCTTGTTGAAGCTCTTGAAAAAAGAGCCAATGTTGAGTTTATCCCCGGCGGAGTGGTTACTGAGCTCAAGGGCGAGGATGAACTGACGGGTATCAGAGTCCGTACAGAGGGAGGAGAAAGGGAAATTCCCCTTCAGGGACTTTTTGTGGCCGTTGGCTATGCTCCTGATAATGAGCCTTTCAAGCAGGTTTTGGAGCTTGATAGATGGGGATACGCGGCTGCGGGAGAGGATTGCCTGAGTACTACCGCAGGTGTTTTTGCCGCAGGTGACTGCCGTGCAAAACGCATCCGTCAGGTGACCACCGCCGTTGGTGACGGCGCCGTTGCCGCCCTTGCAGCCTGCGAATATATAGACAGCCTTTGAGAGGATAAGAGCTATGAAGAGCATTGATATAAGCCGCTTTTCAAGCCTCTATGAGCTGCGCCGCCTGGGCGAAAAGGACGCGGAAGCGGTTGCGGAGATAGCAAGGGAAAACCCCGCATTTGAAACTTACGGCGTTGAGGAAATATGCAGAGATATGCATCTTCTCCCTCCCGGCAAGGAGATGGAGGAGAAATACTATCTGGGCTATTTCGATAAGGACGAGATGGTGGGAGTGCTGGATTTTATAGATGGCTATCCCGAAGCCGACACGGCTTACATAGGTCTTTTCATGCTTGCGAAATATGAGCAGGGGCGGAAAATCGGCACTACACTCATAGAGGCACTGGCCTGCTATTGCAGAGAGCTTGGCTATAAGCGCCTGCTTCTGGGCTATGACAAGGCCAATCCTCAGGCTGCGGGATTTTGGGAGAGCCTGGGCTTCGAGAGCGTTCGCGAGATACCCCAGAAAGAGGACATAATAGTGGTGGCAGAGCGCAGTCTCCTGCGGGAAAACAGATTTGGAAGCTTCACCCGCCATTTGCTTGAGCAGTGCCGTCTGCACCCGTCAATGCAGCCGAGGGATGCCCTTAAAATGTGCTATCAGGCTGCCTTCGGCGCTGAACACGGACTGGGCGACCCCGCCGCTGCCAGAAAATACCTCCGCGCAGAGTTTTCCGCCCTCCGGTTCAGAGGGTATGAGCGTCTTTATGAGCTTATAAGCCCCTCTCTTTGCAGGATAAATCTCCGGGCATGGAAACGCAGAGGGCTCAAGTGGCAGTGGCTTTTTAATATGTTTGCCGCAGCCAAAGGCAGCGGCAGCATTGAGGAATATTTCGCTGCGGTGAAAGAATGCGCAGAGGCAGAAAAGCTGCCCTTCTCCCTTGAGGCCTGGGAGGAAGAGCTTGCCGCATGGGACGGAAAGAGCGTCAGCCACAGCGAAGCCTACCGTCAGGCGGAAGAGCCCGCCTATCGCATTGCCCCCGCAAGCTTTATAAATGCCATAAGAGTCCTTGAAGAGATGGCGGAGTTTAAGGATGGCTGCGTTGTGACCATTGACGGGCGCTCCAACTCCGGCAAAAGCAGCCTTGCCAAGGCTCTTGCCGAGATAACGGGGGCGGGAATTATCCACATGGACGATTTCCTTATGCCAGCGGGCAGAGGCACGGTGGAAAGACTGGGGCTTCCCGGGGGAAACATAGCCTATGACCTATTCAAAGACGAGGTGCTGAGCAACATCCGCTCTCCCAAAGCCTTCAGCCACAGATATTTTGATGACCACAAGATAGACTTCAAAAAGAAAAAGAGAGTGAAAGCCTCTCCTTACCGCATCGTTGAGGGAAGCTTCTCCCAGCATAGCTATTTCGGCCGGTATATGGACATAAAGGTTTTTATGACCGTGGACAAAGCGGAGCAGCGAATGCGCGTTGTGGAGCGGGACGGCGAAGCTCTCGCCCCCAGTTATTTCGGCATTTGGATACCCATGGAGGAGGAATATTTCAGCTTCTTCAAACTGGATGAAAAAGCCGATGTGCTCATTGTTACATAAAAAAATCCCCTGCTGTTAAACGCAGCAGGGGATTTATATTTTTTATTCTCCGTCAGATGGCGGCGCAGGGGTGGGCTCGGGAGCAGGCACGGGAGCTGAAGGCTCGGGAGCCGGGGTGTTATCCGCAGGGGGAGGCTCGGGTGTGACCGCGGGTGCGGAGGGGGTGGGTGTGGCGGAAGGAGAGGGGGAGGGACTATGGAAGGCGCTGTAGTCAATGGTCAGGTCGGGTCCGTTCCAGCTGCCGTCAAGCTTGCTCATAGTACGCTCATATTCAGCGCTGCCCTCTTCGTAAGGCACAGGCTGATAGTCGTTGTAGCCGGTGTTGCCGCTGAGGGAGCAGGGGATAAGCTCCAGAGAGTCAATGCTTATGCTGCCGTCTATATCCCGCTTGACGCTGACGCGGGCGATGGCGGTGTCCTTATCTCTGGGGTTGGTGTTTCCGCCGAAGGAATAGTTGCCAAGGGAATAAAGAATGATTCCCCCATTATATTCCTCAGTGCGCTGAAGGACGTGGGGATGGCTGCCGTAAACTATATGGGCGCCTGCGTCTATGGCTGCGTGACCCACATACTGCTGGTCAGCGGTGGGGCGGTAAGTGCCCTCAATGCCCCAATGGAGACCTGCAATGATAAGCTCGCAGCCTTCGCTTTTCAGCTTTTCAATGCCTGCAATAACATCGGGGGCGGTGGGATAGAGCTTGGAATAAACGCCTACCTTTAATCCGCCGGGCTGCTCATAAATTCTGCAGCCATTGTCCTCAGCCCACAGGATTCCTTCTGCGTCAAGAGCTGCCTGAGTATCCAGACGCCCCTGATTAAGGAAGTCACCGGAATGGTTGTTGCCCAGAACCACCATCTCAATGCTGCCCTCGGTGAATATCTTTGCGTATTCCGGGTCGGACTTGAAAACAAAGGTGGCACCGCTGGACTTCGCCGCCGTGGTGAAGCAGCCCTCCATATTGGCTATGGAGAGGTAGTCATCCTCGAAGAACTGTTTGGTTTTGGCAAAGGGATAGGCAAAATCGCCGTTGACAAAGCTTTCGAAAGCAACGGAAGTGCCCTTGTGGTGCTGACTGCTTGCAAGGGTGCAGTCGCCCACCATGCTGATGATGAAATACTCAGGTTCAGGTTCGGGCGTAGGTGTAGGTGTAGGTGTGGGTGTGGGTGTCGGCGTAGGCGTAGGAGTAGGCGTAGGTGTGGGCGAGGGGGAAGGGGAGGGCGTCTCCGCAATTGCGGGGGGATTTTCGGAGAGGGCAAAATTGCCGCGAGCCAGAATAAGGGCGGCCGCGGCAAGAATTGCGATTATTAAGATGATGAGAAGTACGATGCGTGAAGCTTTCATATCTTTATCTTCTTTATTTACTCGTTGCTGGTGTATCCGTAACCGATGGAGAGGTTCTGACCCGTGAAGGAGCCGTCCAGCTTGCTGAGGACTCTCTTATATTCCTCGCTGCCCTCTTCATAGAGAACGGGGCGGTAGTCGTTGCCGTTTTCGATGCCGGAGCAGGCTGCGGGGATATGTTCTCTTTCAACAACGCTCACCTTGCCGTCGGGGGTCTTTTCCAGAGTGAGGCGGAGGATGAAGGTGTCGTTGTCTCTGGGGTCGGTGTTGCCTCCGAAGGTCCAGTTGCCCATGGAGTAATAAATATACTTGTCTTTGTAGACCTCATAGGGCTGGAGAGTGTGGGGGTGACTTCCGTAAACGAAGTCCGCGCCCTCATCGATGCAGGCATGAGCCAGCTTGATCTGGTCGTTGTTGACGGTGTAGCTGCCCTCGTCGCCCCAGTGCATGGCGGCGATGATGAAGTCGGGATTGAGTTTCTTGAGGGCGGCCATGCCTTCTTTGATCTGGGCGGTGGTGCCGAAGGAGAGGGCGTAAACGCCGATGCGAAGTCCGCTTTCGGTTTCATAAACGGCGTATTCATCTCTTCCCGCATAGGCGATGCCCACATCATCAAGAGCTTTCTTGGTGTCCTTGTATCCTTCCTCGCCATAGTCGAGAACATGGTTGTTGGCCAATGTGACAAACTCAACATTACCCTCAACCATGATGTTGGCATATTCGGGATCGCACTTGAAGGTGAAGGTCTTGTCGGTGCGGTTGTCGGAGTCGGTGAGGGAGCACTCAAGGTTTGCGAAGGTCATATCGTCATCGGCGAAATATTCCGCGGTGAGGGAGAAGGGATAGGCCCAGTCTCCGCCGATAACGGTGTCATAGCCCTGGGCGGTGCCCTGATAATAACTGACGGAGGCCAGGGTGCAGTCGCCTATCATATTGATGGTGAAAAACTCGCTCTGAGGAGCGGGAGTTTCTTCAATGACGCTCTGCTGGGGATTTTCGGGGTTCTGGGGGTTTTCGGGATTCTCGGGGGCTTCGCTCTGCTGACCGTCCTGCTGGCTCTGGGAGGGGAGGGAGACGGAGGGAACGTCAGAGGGGAGAGAGCTTCCCACGGGACGCATCTGAGCTGTGCCGCCGAAAACCGCCAGTATCAGCACCAGCAAAATGCTGATAAGTTTTATCTCATTTCTTTTCATAGTGTTCCTTATTTCTTGGCGTTCATACTCAGGAATGCGTTGATGAAGCCGTCAATGTCGCCGTCCATAACAGCGCCGATGTTGCCGTTTTCAAAACCGGTGCGGGTGTCCTTTGCCAGAGTGTAGGGCATGAAGACATAGGAGCGGATAGCGGAGCCGAAGTCAATCTTCATCTGAACGCCCTTGATGTCGCTGATTTTTTCAAGATGCTCGCGCTCCTTGATTTCGGCAAGGCGGGCTTTGAGCATGGTCATGCAGGCGTCGCGGTTCTGGAACTGGCTGCGTTCAACCTGGCAGGAGACAACAATGCCGGTGGGCTTGTGGATAAGACGGACTGCGGAGGAGGTTTTGTTAACCTTCTGGCCGCCTGCACCGGAGGAGCGGAAAACCTGCATTTCAATGTCTTCCTCGCGGATTTCGATGTCGTTGTTGTCGTCCATCTCAGGCATGACCTCAACGGCGGCAAAGCTGGTCTGACGGCGGCCGGAAGCGTCAAAGGGGGAGACGCGGGCGAGGCGGTGAACGCCGCTTTCGCTCTTCAGGAAGCCGTAGGCATTTTCGCCCTCAATGCGGATGGTGGCACTCTTGATGCCGGCTTCTTCGCCGTCCTGCCAGTCGAGGAGGGTGTATTTGTAGCCCTGACGCTCGGTCCAGCGGGTGTACATACGGTAGAGCATACTTGCCCAGTCCTGAGCCTCGGTACCGCCAGCACCGGGATGGATGGACAAAATGGCGTTGTTGGAGTCATATTCGCCGCTGAGCAGGGTCTGGAGACGGGTCTGCTCAAGCTTCTTTTCGAACTCATCGTAGCCTGCAACAAGCTCCTCCAGCATGGAGTCATCGTCCTCTTCGATTGCCATCTCGCAGATGGTGTAGAGATCGTCCCAGGCGGTTTCGAGCTTTGCATAGCCTGCAATCTTGTTTTCCAGCTGCTTGCTGCGCTGCTGATTTTTCTGGGCGGCCTTGACGTCGTTCCAGAAGCCGTCCCGCTCGCTCTCCTTGCGGAGAGCGGCAAGCTCCTCGCGGCTCTCGTCCAGCTTGAGAGCGGCCTCAAGATCCTTGAGGGTGGGGTGGAGGGCGTTGAGCTTTACTTTGTATTCATCAAATTCGATAATTGCCATAACTTTGGATTCCTTTTCTCAAATTTTTATTTCTTTATTACGATAAAAAAGCCAATTTGATTAACACAGCATAGCTTTTTCTCCTTTGCATAATTTAACTAGAATATTATATACAAAAAGCCTCAAAAAGTAAATATCAAGATAAGAATATTTAAAATACAGCTGAGCAGATGCAACTGGGCAAAATTGACAAATAAAGGTAAAAAAAATTATATAAAAAAGGCATAATCATATCTTTAAATTTCAGAAGCATATTGATATAATGATACAGATGATTAAAACCGAAAGAGCGTCTTCAGATAAAATAACAACAAGATAAAAAAGAGAGGTTATTGCGTCATGCTTAATTACGGAAGAGAAATGAAGGTATTCACCGGTAATTCCAACATCGCTCTCAGCAAGAGCATCTGCCAGAGTCTCGGCAAGGAGCTGGGCAAGAGCGAGTGCAAGCACTTTGCAGACGGCGAGTGCTCCATCTCTGTTTATGAGCCCGTCCGCGGCAGCGATGTTTTCATCGTTCAGTCCACCTGCAAGCCCGTAAATGACAATCTTATGGAGCTGCTGGTTATGATCGACGCTATGAAGCGTGCCAGCGCAGGCCGTATCACCGCCGTTATTCCTTACTTCGGCTATGCCCGTCAGGACCGCAAGGCCAAGAGCCGTGACCCCATTTCCGCAAAGCTGGTTGCCAATATGATCACCGCTGCAGGTGCAGACCGCGTCCTCACCATGGACCTCCATGCAAACCAGATTCAGGGCTTCTTTGATATCCCTGTTGACAACCTTATGGGCGCACACCTCTTTGCTAACTATTTTGTAAGCCGTTTCGGCAAGGGCAATGAGGATGTTATGGTTGTCTCTCCCGACGTCGGCTCTGTTGCCCGCGTCCGCGCATTTGCCCACAAGATCGATATGCAGATGGCTATCGTTGACAAGCGCCGCGAAAAGGCCAATGTCTCCGAAGTTATGAACATCATCGGCAATGTTGAAGGCAAGACCGTTATCCTTCTCGACGATATGGTTGACACCGCAGGTTCTCTCTGCGGCGCAGCAAAGGCACTTATGGAAATCGGCAAGGCAAAGGAAATCTTCGCCTGCGCTTCCCACGGTGTTCTCTCCGGTCCCGCCATCGAGCGCATTGAAAACAGCTGCATCAAGGAGCTCATCCTCCTGGATACCATTCCCTACCCCGCTGGCGCTCCTAAGTGCGACAAGATCAAGTATCTCCCTGTAGGCCCCGTATTTGCCGAGGCTATGGAGCATATCCACGAGGAAACCTCCATCGCATCTCTCTTCGAATAATCAATAAAAAGGCGGTTTTCAAGTTTTTGAAAACCGCCTTTGTCAAAGGTGAACAAATGTTGAACTTTCTGAAAAAATCCTCCGGTGGCGTAAACTGGATAGTGGTGTTTCTGGGAAATCCCGGCAGCAAGTATGTGGGCACAAGGCATAATGTGGGCTTTATGACCGCAGATAAGTGCGAAAAAGCCACGGGTGCCAAAATCAACCGCTCCCGCTTCAAAGCTCTCACCGACCAGATAAAGGTGGGAGGCGAAAGCGTGCTGCTTATGAAGCCCCAGACCTATATGAACCTTTCGGGTGATGCCGTTGCGGAGGCAGCCAAGTTTTATAAAGTCCCCGCGGAGAGAGTTATAGTCATCTCCGATGATGTGTCCCTGCCCGTGGGCAAGCTGCGCATCCGTGCCAAAGGCTCTGCAGGCGGTCATAACGGACTTAAAAGCATAATCGCCCGTCTGGGCAGCGACGGCTTCCCCCGCATCAAAATGGGTGTTGGAGCCCCTCCCCATCCCGACTATGATATGGCGGATTGGGTGCTTGGAAGCTTCAAAAATCAGGACGCGGTGGACATAGACGCAGCCGCAAAAAGAGCCTGGGAAGCGGTGGAGAGCATCATTACCGAGGGTGTGGAAAAAAGCCAGAGCCGTTTTAATTGAAGCTGACGGTTTTGTTTCAGAATTCTGCTGTTTTCAACAACAAAATCAATAAATTTTTTCAAAAGCGGGGCTTGTTATTTCCCCGCTTTTGTCTTATATTAAGGGTATGAAAGGAGATGTGGCAATGAAGAAAAAGTGTGTTGCCATGCTTCTGGCTGGCGGACAGGGTTCCAGACTCTACGCCCTCACCAGAAATGTGGCTAAACCCAATATGCCCTTCGGCGGCAAATACCGCATTATAGATTTCCCCCTTTCCAACTGCGCAAACTCCGGCATCGACACCGTGGGTGTCCTCACCCAGTATCGCCCCCTCCAGCTTAATGCCTATGTGGGCAACGGCGCTGCATGGGATCTGGACTCTAATGACGGCGGCGTTTATATTCTGCCTCCCTACCAGACCTCCGGCGAACAGGGAAGCTGGTTCCGCGGCACCGCCAACGCTATCTACCAGAACATAGGTTTCCTGGATATGTATGATCCCGAGTATGTCCTCATCCTCTCCGGTGACCATATCTACAAGATGGACTATGATGATATGCTCCGTGTCCACATTGAGAACAAGGCAGACTGCACCATAGCCGTTTTGCGTGTTCCTATGAGCGATGCAAGCCGTTTCGGCATCATGACTCTGGATGATACCGGCCGCATCTGCAAATTCACCGAGAAGCCCAAGGAGCCGGACAGCGATCTGGCAAGTATGGGTATTTACATCTTCTCCTGGGACAAGCTGCGCCAGTATCTCATCGAGGATGAGAATACTCCCGGCAGCGACAACGACTTCGGCAAGAACATAATCCCCAATATGCTTCATGCAGGCGAGCGTATGTATCCCTATCATTTTGAGGGCTACTGGCGCGATGTAGGTACCATCGGCAGCTATTGGGATGCCAATATGGATATGCTTTCTCCCGAGGAGTTTGACCTTTACGACAAAAAGTGGCCCATCCGTGCCCACAGCCCCATATCCGTTCCTCAGTATATTGGCGAGTCGGCAAGCATTGCCCACTCCATCGTTACCGAAGGCTGCGTCATCGAGGGCGAGATAGAAAACTCCATCCTCTCCAACTCTGTCAAGGTTGCCAAGGGCGCAAAGGTTCGCTTCAGTATTCTGATGCAGGGCGCCGAGGTCGGCGAAGGTGCGGATATTGAATATGCCATCATCGGTGAGAACACCAAAATCGGCGCGGGCGCCTGCGTGGGCGAGAGACCCAGTGGCAAAGCAGGCTGGGGAATTACCACCGTTGGTCCCGATATCACCGTTGGTGCAGACTGCTCCGTAGAAGCCGGTGCAATGGTTTATGACAGCGTGGAGGTGGCAAAATGAAAAATGTTCACGGAATAGTTTATGCCTACCATTCCTTCCCTGAGTTGAGAGAGCTTGGCGCACTGCGCACCGGTGCCTCTCTGCCCTTCTGCGGAAGATACAGACTCATTGATATTGCTCTCTCCAGCCTGCAGAATGCCGGCATACACGATGTGGGCGTTATTATGCAGAAGGGCTATCAGTCCCTGATGGATCATCTGGGCTCAGGAAAAACCTGGGATATGGCCCGCAAAGAGGGCGGTATGAATATGCTTCCTCCCTACGGTCTGCCCGATTCTCACAAGGGCTCCTATGAGGGCACTATGGAGGCTCTCAGCGCCATCCGCAGCTATCTGGATGATATAATCAAGGCCGATTATATCCTTGTCACCCGCGGCGACCTTTGCGCCAATGTTGATATGGAAGAGCTTGCCAAGAAGCATATGGAGGGAGACGCCGATATCACCTGCGTTATCCATCCCGATGTCACCAACTATATCCACCACAGAGTGGAGGTTGACGAAAATGGCATCGTCACCCAGCTTCTCTCCCGCCAGACCACCGCTGAACGCGGTTACGCTATGCTGGAGACCTATATGATCTCCCGCAAAAAGCTCCTTGAAATGATAGACTGGTGCGCCGAGGGCGGCAGACTCCATTTCCACAAGGATGCTCTTCAGCATTTCCTCGGTGAGGGCTGGAAAATCGCCACCGTTATGCATGAGGGCTATGCCAGACATATCACCTGTGTGGATGACTACTATCAGTCCAATATGGATATGCTGGATCCCGAGCTTCGTGCTCAGGTGTTCCCCGCTGAGAGACCTGTTTCCACCCGCGAGCGCAGCGATGTCTCCACCTACTATGCCGCAGGCAGCAAGGTCAGCAACTCTCTGGTGGCCGACGGCTGCATCATTGAGGGTCAGGTTGAAAACTGCATCATCTTCTGCGGTGCCAAGATCGGTGCCGACAGCGTGCTGAAAAACTGCATTATCCTCCACGACACCGTGGTGGGCGAGAATGTCAGCCTCAACTGCGTAATCTCCGACAAGAACGTTAAAATATCCCCCTATAACAGCCTCAAGGGCAACCGCCGCCTGCCCATCGTCATCCCCAAGGGCAGCAAGATATAAGAGAATATTTGAAAAAGCAAAATGCACCTGGCCATCCGGCTCGGTTCATTTCCAATTCGTAGGGGCGGACCGATGTGTCCGCCCAAAGCTATTGTCGAAATACTATAATTTCCCTCTTGACAAAAATGGTCTATTATTATAGACTGCAACCAAAGAGGTCTATAACAATCGACCAAAGGAGGTAATGATATGTCAAAAGAACTGACCCTTTGCGAAAGTGATTACCGCTTTATGAGTGTTATCTGGGATAATGAACCCCTCACATCGGGAGCTCTTGTGGAAAAATGCGCGGATGCTCTGGGGTGGAAAAAGTCCACCACATACACAATGCTGAAGAAGCTCTGCGAAAAGGGCTTTGCCCAAAACGAAAAAAGTCTCGTTACCAGCCTTGTTGCACGGGAAAGCGTGCAGAAGGCAGAGAGCGAAAGAATAGTGGAACAGACCTTCTCCGGCTCTCTTCCCGGCTTTCTCGTTGCCTTTCTGGGAGGGAAGACCATTTCCGAAAGGGAGGCCGAGGAGCTGAAAAAGCTCATAGATTCCCATAAGGAGGTGTGAGGCAATGGAGGATATCCTTGTAAGCGCCTTTCTGAAAATACTGAATATGAGCATAACGGGCGGCTATATCATTCTGGCTGTTCTGCTTGCCCGGCTGATTCTTCGGAGAGCACCGAAAAAGTATTCATATGCTCTCTGGGCGGTGGCTCTTTTCAGACTTATCTGTCCTGTCAGCTTCAAATCCGTTATATCTGTCTTTGCTCTTAAACCCTTTGATATCAAACTGAAGGACACGGCTCTTTTCTCTCAGACTGCTGAGATAGTGCATATTCCGGAAAACATAGGGCTGATGGCGCAGCCGGAGATACAAACGGGCATTTCTGCCGTGGATGCGGCGGTGAATGAATCTTTGCCCGTGGCCACGCCTATGTACAGCGCCAATCCTCTGCAGATATGGGAATTTTTTGGTATGCTGCTCTGGATCATGGGCATAGCAGCGTTGCTCGTCATAAGCTCGATCGGTCTTTGGAGGCTTTGCCGCCGCCTGCGTACGGCAACCTTGCTTGAGGGCAATGTGTGGCAGAGTGAGAATGTCCAAAGTCCGTTTATCATCGGTTTTTTCAAGCCGAAAATTTACATCCCCTATGGTCTTGAGGGGGCAGCTTTGGGATATGTGCTTGCCCACGAGAGGGCGCATATAAAGCGTGGCGACCATGTAATACGCACCTTGGCATATCTGGTGCTGTGCCTGCATTGGTTCAACCCCCTTGTGTGGCTTGCCTTCTGGCTTGCGGGCAGGGATATGGAGCTAAGCTGCGATGAAAAGGTGCTCGGACGTATGGGCGGAAGGGCAGAGTATTCCGAAACTCTCCTATCCTTTGCTTCTCCCCGACGCTTCCCTGCACCAACACCCCTTGCGTTTGGAGAAAGCGGAGTGGCGCGCAGAATAAAGAATGCCCTTAAATGGAAACGCCCCCGGCTTTGGGTCAGCGCCATTGCTCTTGTTCTTTGCGCAGTGGTCATCGTCGCATGTGCTGCGAATCCGAAGGATGAATCCGAACAGCCTTCGGTAAGCGATAAAGCCCCGGACTCCGCCGAAACAATTTCCCTTTGGGAGCTTCTGACGAAGCTCGATGAAAACAATGTGAGCTCTTTTGGCATTACCGCCCCAGTGGTGGATGCTGATATAAGAATATCCGGTATTCGCGACAGCTTCATTGATGCCTTGAAGAATATTAGACCCGAGGAAATAAAGGTAGGTCGGGGCATCCCATGGAAATACAGCATAGACATAGGCTATGGACCCAGCGATAATATAACTCTGGGCTATGGCGGAAGGGACTTTGTTGAGCTTCAGCTCAGCGAAGACTTAAAAGAAATGTACCCTGCAGAGCGGGGCGTATGGGAGATACACAATGCTGCCCTGACGGAGCTGATGGCCAGTCTGGAGGCCAAGCCCTTTGCGGAGTTTGAGCTGAATGATAGCGACGAAGTGAAGATATTATTTGATATTCCCGGCGTGGATTTGGTGGACTACTCTTGGCAAACGGAGGCTTTCCCGGTTGGCAACTCCATCTATTCAAGCTCCTATTCCGGCAATCTTTTCGGCGAGGGGGAAACATTACTCTGGGCTCCATATGTGGAACGCAGCGGAGGCACCTATCCTGCCGAGCGTGGTGAAATATCCGTCAAAATCTGGCGGGACAATGATTTTGTTCAGGGTTGGCTGAACTTCCGTTGCAGTCAAAACGGAAACACCACCCATTGCAAGGCTTATGCCAGCGGCGATGTGACCGCAAGGCTGGACGAAGTTACTGGCCAGATAGTCGTCACTCTTGCGGGAGAATTCCGCCCCGGTATGTATGAATACATATCCGGACTTGAGGCAAAAGACGTGGAGGTTATCGGCATAAATCCCACGGAGCTGAGTTCAACACTTCCGGATGACCTTAACGAGACGGTTGCTGAGGCTTTCGGAAAAGTCAGAGCCTCAGAGATAAGTATAGGAGCCGGAGTGATTTTTGAGGCGGAGCTGGCATTGAAAACTCCCGAAGGTACGCTTTGTCTCCTCTATGACGGAGATAAGGTTATGCTTGATTTTGACGGAGAGCTGGAAAAGAAATATAGCGGTATTGTGGGACGCTGGATGATAGACAGCCCCGCCATACGCACCCTTTTCAACAGCATACTGTCTGGCACCGAATCCGATAACTGAAACACAGCCGGAGCAGATATTTTCGCTGAGTCCTTTGTTTTTGAATAGCGTAAATGACCTAAGAACAATAAACACCAAGTTGCTCTTTGCAGCTTGGTGTTTATTGTTCTATCTTTTTTATCCCTCAAATTCCTTCAATTCGGTAAATGCCATGCCTTCAGGGGTGGTTATACCTGCGTAGAGCTCATCTGTGAACTGCCCCACGGCGAGATAATGCTCCAGCATCCTTTTCGCCGTAACGGGCATAGGGAGGGAGAGAATGTCCTTCAGCTTGAACCATTCAAGCTCTCCCTCGGAGCTTTCTTTCACGAGGGCTTTGTCAGCTATGCGGGCGAAGTAATAATAAATCTGGCGCAGCTCGCCGTTTTTGAGACGCTGAGTCACATAGCGAAGGCGGAGATCCTCAAGCTGAGCTTCCTCAAGAGTCAGCTCCTCTTTAAGCTCTCTGAGCATGCAGCGGCGGGGGTCGTTCAGCTCACCGGGCTCAAAATGCCCGCCGGCGGAGGATATGTAAGTGTTGTTGGCAACGCGGGAACCGCGGCGGTAAAGGAGAAGAACTTCATCGCCGCAAACAAGGTATATGGATGTCATATTGCGCAGCTTCATATTTTTACTCCTGTCAGTACTTAAAACGGAAAATTTCCTCCCCGCGGCTTTCGCCGAAGGTTTTTCGCGCCATACGGCACATAGCCCGTGCGTGGATTCTGTCGTGCCATATAAAGCGGCGGAGGATCTTGCGGAGAGACCAGATCTCGCCATAGCTGCCTTCAACGGGTGCCAGATTCAGAAAATCGGGAAGCTTTTCAAGGGCGGCGAAGCCCCTCTCGCGGCAATCCGCAATTGAGCCTTCGTTATCCGCACCAACGCCAATTTCAGCAAAGTAGTAGCTCGTCACGCTTCTGGTGTGCTCATACATCTCTTTTGCCGTTCTGGGCACCGCACCGTAAAAACTGCTGCGGAAGGGGAGAGCGCTTTTGTCCTTGTCGGACACCGAGTCATAGAGACGCTGAAAATCCTGCGCCGAGCGGAGGCAAAGGCTTTTCAGGTGGAGGTATTCCACCATGCTGAGCGGCTCCTTTTCCGCGTCGAAGATGCAGTCACTGTCAGCATCGGCAATGTTAAGCTCACAGGGGATATCCTGCGCAATGCTAAGCTCAAATTTTTCAGGGAAAACCTCGCCGCTCCATAGTGCGTAGGAGCGAAGCTCTCCGGGCATTTTCTCAAGAGCCTTTTCCAAAGTTTCTCCCCGTGTGAAAGCGCCGGGGAGATTTTCCGCATACAAAATGCTGTCATTCCCATTGTGTTCCCAAATGAGATTGATTTTCATAGACTAAACCCCCGTTCCGTCAAAATCCGGTATCATCTCATCGGTGGCGGCTTCCGGAGACTGAGTGAAGCCGTAGAGAATATCGGAAAAATCAAAATAGCTGCGGCAGCGCTCGTATTCTTCGGCGCTGATGGGGCGCTGCAGCTCGGGATAGTCCTCAAGCCCGGGCATGGGTGTGTACTGACTCATAAGGCTGAAAATTATCTTGTCGGCAGGGAGATTGTCCTCAATGGCATCTATGCAGCGGAGAGTGTTTTCCGCCGCGCCGGGCATTATGAGATGGCGGATAAGCACGCCGCTTTCCATTATGCCATCATCGCTGAGTCTGAACTCTCCCCGCTGACGGTACATCTCCTTTATGGCGGCAAGAGCAACAGCCGGATAGTCCGCTGCCCTGGACCAGCGTTTAGCCAAAACCGGGTCGGAGTATTTGTAATCGGGCATATAAATCTGAATAAGACCTTCCAATGAGCGGAGAGTCTCCACGCTGTCATAACCCGAGGAGTTCCATACAACGGGGATACCCAGCTTCAAAGCGCTGAGCGCCTCGGCAATCAGATTGCTGTAATGGCTGGGGGTTACCAGATTTATGTTGTGTACGCCCGTGTCTCTGAGACGAAGGAAAATATCCTGCAGACCTTGCACATCCACGGCTTTGCCCTCGCCGCCACGGCTGATGTCACGATTTTGGCAGAATACGCAGCGGAGGTTGCAGCCGGAGAAAAACACCGTGCCGCTGCCTCTTGTGCCGCTGATACAGGGCTCTTCGCCAAAGTGGGGAGCGGCTCTTGTGACAAGGGCGAGGGAAGGGGAGGAGCAAAAGCCTCCTGCAGTATTTTCTTTTCTTGCTGCCCCGCAGCGGCGGGGGCAAAGAGCGCAGCTTTCAGTCATGGTGAGAAAACCTTTCTCATTTCTTATGCCGCAATTATAATTCCAAAGATGTGCTTTTGCAATGCTCGTGATATAAAAAACGTGAAAAATGCATAAAATGTTTGTAAAATACGAACTTTTCACTTGATTTTATAAAAAAATGTTATATAATACCAACTTGTATGGAACGTTTGAAATAACGCCTACGTGATTTCCATCAGCGGAGAAGATTCACCTATGGTAGACATTATCCTAGTTGAGCCGGAGATTCCCATGAATACCGGCAACATAGCCCGAACCTGCGCCTGCACGGGAGCAAGGCTCCATCTTATCAAGCCGCTGGGATTTGATATTTCCGACAAAGCGGTGAAGCGGGCAGGACTGGACTACTGGCAGTATGTGGATATCTCTGTATATGAGAATATTGAAGAGTTTTTCGCCAAAAACGGAGACGAAAATCTTTATCTTGCCACCACCAAAGCGCCGCGAAGCTACGCTGAGGTGGATTTTTCCGGCGATGTGAAGCTGATGTTCGGCAAGGAGACGGCGGGACTTCCCGAGACCTTGAGGAACAGTTATGCCGATAATTGCATACGCATTCCTATGCTCAGCGAGGTGCGCAGCCTCAACCTTGCAAATTCTGTTGCCATACTGTGCTACGAGGCTCTCCGTCAACAGGGCTTCCCCAAGCTGAACTCTCAGGGCGAAATGGCTCTGCAATAAAAGCTTATTACTCCCCGCGGGGGATTGTAAATAACAAAAAACGTCTTTTGAAAAGGAGATATTATGAACTATAACAAGAAAACCGTTTATGACATCGACCTGAAGGGCAAGAAGGTTCTCCTTCGCTGCGACTTCAATGTTCCTCAGGATAAGGCCACCCGCGCCATTACCGATGACAAGCGCATCCGTGCAGCCATCCCCACCATTCAGTACCTTCTGGAACAGGGTGCTGCAGTTATCGCCTGCTCTCACCTTGGCAAGCCCAAGGGCGAAGTCAAGCCCGAGCTGACCCTCGCTCCCGTTGCTGTCCGTCTTTCCGAGCTTCTGGGCAAGGAAGTTGTCTTCGCAGCCGACACCATCGGTGAGGACGCAAAGGCAAAGGCTGCTGCTCTCGGCTGCGGCGAGATCATGCTTCTTGAAAACCTCCGCTTCGATAAGCGCGAGGAGAAGAATGACCCCGAGTTTGCAAAGGCTCTGGCTGATATGGCTGAAGTTTTTGTATCCGATGCTTTCGGCACTGTCCACCGCGCTCACGCTTCCACTGCAGGTGTGGCAGCTTATCTGCCTGCTGTTTCCGGCCTTCTCATCCAGAAGGAGCTGGAAATTATGGGCGGTGCTCTGGCTGCTCCCGCCCGTCCCTTCGTTGCCATCCTCGGCGGCGCAAAGGTCAGCGACAAGATCGCAGTTATCAATAACCTTTTGGATAAGGCCGACACCATCATCATCGGTGGTGGCATGGCTTACACCTTCCTGAAGGCTCAGGGTCACACCATCGGTAAGAGCCTTCTTGAAGAGGACAGACTGGACTATGCCCGCGAGATGGTTGCAAAGGCTGAGGAAAAGGGCGTTAAGCTCCTTCTGCCTCTTGATAACCTCTGTGCAGCAGAGTTCTCCGCATCTGCCGAGGCTGTTGCCTGCGGTCAGGATGTTCCCGAGGGAATGATGGGCATGGATATCGGCGCAAAGACCGTTGAGGCCTATTCCGCAGCTGTAAAGGGCGCAGGCACCGTGGTCTGGAACGGACCTATGGGCGTTTTCGAGTTCGAAGCTTTCGCAGAAGGCACCCGCGCAGTTGCCCGCGCACTGGCTGAGAGCGGCGCCATCACCATCGTTGGCGGCGGTGACAGCGCAGCAGCCGTTGAGCAGCTGGGCTTTGCAGACAAGATGACCCACATCTCCACCGGCGGCGGAGCATCTCTCGAGTTCCTTGAGGGCAAGGCACTTCCCGGCGTGGTCTGCCTGCAGGACAAGTAAATAAATTATAAAAACGGATGCTCCCCGACGGTGGTCCGGGGTCCCCGTTGAAGCCCAGCGAAAGCGGGTTCAATGGGGAGAGGAGGAACAGCGAAATGGCTGAGCCTTTGCAAAAGGCGAAGGCGAAGGATATGGAGCTTGTTCCGACGAGGCGGCGGAGCATCTCTCGAGTTCCTCGAGGGCAAGGCACTTCCCGGCGTAGTCTGCCTCCAGGATAAGTAAGTCTTAATTTCAAATAAAGGTGAGAATAAAATGAACAAGAAATACCGCAAGGCTCTTATAGCCGGCAACTGGAAAATGAATATGCTTCCCTCCGAAGCTAAGCCCTTTGTGGATGCACTCAAGGCCGAACTGCCCAAGCAGAAAAGCTGCGATGTAGCCATCTGCGCACCCTTTGTTGTGATGCCCGCACTTATGAAGGCCACCGGCGGCAGCCGCATCGGCCTCGGTGCTCAGGATGTCAGCGCCCATGATAAGGGTGCTTACACCGGCGAAGTCAGCGTATCTCAGCTGAAGGATATCGGCACCAAGTATGTTATCATCGGTCACTCCGAGCGCCGCCAGTATCATGGCGAGAGTGATGAGCTTGTCAATGCCAAGTCTCTCAAGGTTCTCGAAGCAGGAATGACCCCCATCATCTGCGTTGGTGAATCTCTCGACCAGCGCGAGCGCGGCCTGACCCTTGCTCATATTGAGTATCAGGTCAAGGCAGCCCTTTACGGCATGAGCGAAGAAATGATCCGCCGCTGCGTTATCGCCTATGAGCCCATCTGGGCCATCGGCACCGGCAAGACCGCAACTGCTGAGCAGGCAGAGGAAATTTGCGGCCATGTCCGCGCAGTTATCCGCAAGATCAGTTCCGCCCGCACCGCCCGCAGCACCACCATCCTCTATGGCGGCAGCATGAACGCAGGAAATGCAGCAGAGCTCCTTTCCAAGGGCGATATAGACGGTGGTCTCATCGGCGGCGCATCCCTCAAGAGCGCTGACTTTGCAAAGATCATTGCCGCAACTGCACAGTAATGCAGCAAGGAGACTGTAAATGAGTAAAACACCTACCGTTCTGCTTATAATGGACGGCTACGGCCTCGGTGAGAAAAACGAGCATAACGCCGTTCATGTGGCCTCCACCCCCAATCTGGACCGACTTTTTGAGACCTGCCCCAACACCACCCTTTCCGCTTCCGGACTGGATGTGGGTCTCCCTGAGGGACAGATAGGCAACAGCGAGGTTGGCCACACCAATATCGGCGCAGGCCGCGTGGTTTTCCAGGATCTGCCCCGCATTTCCCTTGCCGTTGAAAACGGCAGCTTCTTCGAAAACGAAGAATACCGCTATGCCATCCGCTCCTCTGTGGAGCAGGGAAAGGCTCTCCATCTTCTGGGTCTTGTTTCCGATGGCGGCGTTCACAGCCATATCAAGCATCTCTTTGCCCTCATCGAGATGGCAAAGCGTATGGGTCAGAAGAAGGTTTTCGTCCACGCATTTCTGGATGGACGCGATGTTCCTCCCCAGAGCGGCATTGACTATGTGAAGGCTCTTGCCGATTACTGCAAGGAAATCGGCTGCGGCAGCGTTGCAACCGTTCAGGGACGCTTCTATGCCATGGACCGCGACAAGCGTTGGGAGAGACTCCAGCGCGCCTATGACGCAATGGTTCACGGCGCAGGCGAGCTCAACAGCGACTGTGTTGCTGCGGTTCGCGAGAGCTATGAACGCGGCGTTACCGATGAGTTCGTTGAGCCCGTCATCTGCGACGAAAAGGGCAGTATCGAAGAGGGTGACAGCGTTATCTTCTTCAACTTCCGCCCCGACCGCGCCCGCGAGATCACCTGGGCACTCACCGGCAATCTGCCTGCCGACTGCCCCATGGAGACCGTGGACCTGCATCTCAAGTATGTATGCACCACTCAGTATGACGAGAATCTGGATCTGCCCATCGCATTTCCTCCCGAGGTCATTGAAAAGACCTTCGGCGAGTATATCTCCTCTTTGGGTCTGAGCCAGCTGCGCATTGCCGAGACCGAGAAATATGCCCATGTGACCTTCTTCTTCAACGGCGGCGTAGAAAAGGTTGCAAAGGGGGAGGACAGAGTCCTCATCGAGTCTCCCCGCGAGTTCCCCACCTATGACCTCATCCCCGAGATGAGCGCCTATGCCGTCACCGAGGAATGCGTAAAGCGCATCGGCAGCGGCAATTATGACGTGGTGGTCTGCAACTTGGCAAACTGCGATATGGTTGGTCACACCGGCGTTATGGAAGCTGCGGTCAAGGCGGTAGAAACCGTTGATGAGTGCGTTGGCAAGATCGTGGAAGCCACCCGCGCAATGGGCGGCGTTATCCTCATTACCGCCGACCACGGCAATGCAGACAGCATGCTTCTCCCCTCCGGCAGCCCCAACACTGCCCACACCACAAACCTCGTTCCCCTCATTATCTCCGGCGCCGATGTCCGCCTCCGCAGCGGCCGTCTTGCCGACCTCGCTCCCACTATGCTGGCTCTTATGGGCTACGATAAGCCCGATGAGATGAGCGGCGAGAGCCTTATAATTAAGTAATAAATAAGTGTTCAAATTAATTCAAATATTAAGGAGAAATAAAAATGAAGCAGTATTTTGAAATCGTTGATGTAATGGCTCGCGAGATCCTTGACTCCCGCGGCAACCCCACCGTTGAAGTTGAAGTTACCCTCGATGACGGCACCATGGGCCGTGCAGCAGTTCCCTCCGGCGCTTCCACCGGTATCTTCGAGGCTTGCGAGCTTCGTGACGGCGACAAGAGCCGTTATCTTGGCAAGGGCGTTCAGAACGCAGTTGACAATGTCAACGGCGAGATCGCCGAAGCTATGGTTGGCCTGAACGCTCTGGATCAGCCCAGCATCGACCGCATCCTCATCGAGCTTGACGGCACGCCCAACAAGACCCGCCTTGGCGCAAATGCTATCCTTGGCGTTTCCATGGCTGTTGCAAAGGCAGCTGCCGAAGCTACCGGCGTTGGCCTTTATAACTATATCGGCGGCATGAACGCAAAGACCCTTCCTGTTCCCATGATGAACGTCCTCAACGGCGGCGCTCACGCAAACAACAGCGTTGACATTCAGGAATTCATGGTTATGCCCGTTTCCGCTCCCTCCTTCAAGGAAGCTCTCCGTATGTGCGCTGAGGTTTTCCATTCTCTGAAGAAGGTCGTTCCCTCCTCCGGCGTTGGCGATGAGGGCGGCTATGCTCCCAACCTCGATTCCGACGAGGACGCTCTCAAGGCTCTCGTTGCTGCTATCGAAAAGGCCGGCTACAAGCCCGGTGAGGACTTCATGATCGCTATGGACGCTGCTGTTTCCGAGTGGTGGAATGAGGACGATCAGGCTTACCATCTCCCCAAGCGCGGCACCGTTATGAGCCGTCAGGAAATGGTCGACATGTGGGTCGATTTCTGCGACAAGTATCCCATCATCTCTCTTGAAGACGGTATGGCTGAAGAGGACTGGGAAGGCTGGAAAATGCTCACCGACGCTCTCGGCAAGCGCATCCAGCTTGTCGGCGACGATCTCTTCGTCACCAACACCGCTCGCCTGAAGAAGGGCATCGAGCTCGGCGTTGCCAACTCCATCCTCATCAAGGTCAACCAGATCGGCACCCTCACCGAGACTCTGGACGCTATCCAGATGGCTCACCGTGCAGGCTACACCGCTGTTGTTTCTCACCGCTCCGGCGAGACCGAGGACACCACCATTGCTGATATCTCCGTTGCTGTCAACGCAGGTCAGATCAAGACCGGTGCTCCTTCCCGTACCGACCGCGTGGCTAAGTACAACCAGCTCCTCCGCATCGAAGACGAGCTCTACGATATCCCCGTATATCCCGGCCGCGATGCTTTCTTCTCCATCAAGAAGTAAATAAATATGCCAAAAGGCGCAGCAGTTAAACTGCTGCGCCTTTGATTTTTAAAGCCTCCCTTGCAAAGGGAGGTGCCTCGCGCAGGCGAGGCGGAGGGATTATTTCGTAGGACGGGGGCTTGCTCCCGCCGCATCGTAGGGCGCGATGACCCGGCGCGCCGTTTTGTTTTGTTGTAGGGGACGGCGTCCTCTTTCGTCCCGCCGCCTATTCATTCTCATTGGAGACTGACAGAGCGATGGCATTGAGCACCAGAGCCACAATGGCGACAGCTGCGGTAATCAGCAGCACAGCGCCTATGGTATCTTCAATACCGCCGAAGTCGCCGCCAAAGCATCGGCGGCGGATGGTGAAAAGCTCATCCATGCATAAAAGAGCGAAGAAAAGAAAGCTGCCCAGAGAATAGGGCCAAAGCCTGCGGACCTTAGCTCTGCTGTGGAGAAAAAGCCCAATTATGGGCAAAGCCACGGTAATTATGGAAAAGAAAAACCACATGGGCTAATCCTCCCAGTTAAAGCCTTCCAAGGCGGTTTTTGCCCGGAAGTAGGGCAGGGAAAGCTCGAAGAGTTTTATATCATCATTGAAGTAGCGATCCTCAACCTGAACAAGAAAAACCGTAGTTTCAATCCGGACTGGGTTTTCTCTGCCCTGTTCCTCCAAAAATTCTGCCAGTCGAACCATTTGGGGTACTGCGGCGAGACCCAGATCCTCCATGGCGTCTATATCCACAGCATCCAGACTGCCCTCTATATAGCGGTCAACATTGTACTTTGCGATGTAGCCATCGGTGTTGGGCAGGGCAAGACCCGCAAACATGAGAACCAATACAGCGATAGAGACGGCAAGGGCATTGAGTTTCGGAACAAACTGCTTAATAATAATGAGTATGAAGATGATGGCAAGCACGGCCATAAACCACGCAGCATAGACACGCTTTGGGGTGAGACCATAGCAATCAATATACATCGTGAGCTTTGCAATGGCGGTGCTGATAAGCACAATGGTGAATATCGAAAAAATGATTGAAAGGCTTTTGAAAACAATATTAGTAGCCTTGGTACGGTGGCGCATGAAGATAATAATTAGAGCAAGCACCGCGAGATTTATCACTGATACGATGCACAGTTGGAAAAAGCCCTCCCTGGCGTATTCTGCGTAGCTGAAATTACTCGGCAGAACTCCGGTGAAACCGGATACATAATAGCTCCACTGGGAAATGAAGAACACTACATAAATAAATAGAAGGGGCAAAACACCGGCAAGAATAGTGATCATGGGGGCGATTTTCACCTTTGCGGATACAAGTTTGCAGCCTTCTTCCGTGATGATGTCTTTACACTTTACATCAGTCGCGGAAATGAATGATCCGAAGAGATACATGGCTACGGGTACGCCAAAGATGATGCTGATAATGTGGGATGCAATGTCGATACCCTCGAAAGAGAATATATCGCTCAGAAGCTTATTGAAACTCTGGTCATAGGACAAAAGTGCCCAGACAAGTATGGTGGGCAAGGCCATGATGCCAAGGCCAACGAGAGCCTTCACCAAAAATTTGCCGCTTTTTTGAGCCTTTCCGGAAAACATGGCTTTGAAAATCTGGCCGAGGGAGACAAAAGGCATGATGATAAGAGCCTTGAAAAAGTCAATAGCAATATAATCTGTGAAGCCGTGCTTTATTGCGTTCCCGGTTGCTGTATAGAGATAGTAGCAGTAAATGATAAGGGCATAAGCGCTGGCGATAAAACGCAGCATTTCATTGGAAGTAAGCAGCAGCGTGCATGCCACCACTATTGCGCTGATGGCAGCGGTAAGTGGTATAGCCCCAAGCTTCACCTTTCTAAGCTTCATCACCACGGTGGCGGTGATAAACATGAAAAGGATGAAGATAAAGCTGCCCAGAGGCTTTTCTGTGGCGGGGAAGGATTTGCAGAAAAGATAGCCGCCCAGAAGGCAGAGCCAGGCAAAGATGCACTCAGACGCCTTGTACTCACGTGATGTGGTCACGGTTGCGGAGTCATTCTCGGCAGCGAGATTCGGGCTCAGGGATTCGTCCATTTTTTCCTCCTTTATTGATCATCGGGCACAAATTCTATAATGTCTCCCACCTGACAGTCCAGAGCGCGGCAGATTGCGTCCAGGGTGGAAAAGCGGATAGCTTTGGCTTTGTTGTTTTTTAATATGGATAGATTGGCAAGGGTGATGCCCACCTTTTCGGATAGTTCGTTGAGAGACATTTTCCGCGTTGCCATCATTACATCAAGATTAATGATAACCATTTTCCGGTGCACCTCTTTTCATACAGTGAGGTCATTTTCGGACTTGATTTCCGTTGCTTCCTCAATGGTGTTTTTTACCACTCTGAGGCAGGTGCCCAGGAAGAGCGCAGCAAAGGCAATGAAAAATGCCAGCTGGAAGAAAACACCAAGTCCGCAGAAGGCGGCGCAGATCAGTATGCAGCACCAGGAAATGCAGCGGATAAGGGATACGCTTATGGCGGTGAACACCATTCCTGCTTTCACTCGGAGAAGCAGGAAGAACAGGCACACATCGGCGACCATTACAAACAAGACGATAATATAGGCTAAGATGTGGACTATCACCCGCCCAGAAGCAGAAATGTTATCGCGGTTTCCTATGCCGTCGGGAGTGTCAATAAGCATATTGGTGATGCTGGGCAGCAGACAAAGGCCAACCACGCATATCAAAAGCAGCAGCACGGCAATAGCGATGGATATATTCAGGGAATATTTTTTGGGTATTTTAGGCATATCTTGAGACTCCTTTCCCAGTCTTAAGTATATGATATACCGATAACAACACGATTGTCAATATATTTTTATCGAATATCGATAAATGAGCCGCAAACAAAGGACGCAGCGATATTGCTGCGTCCGGTTTAACTTACTTGCTCAGCCGCTCCGCCATATAGCGGTGGGCGGTCTCCTCGGCGCTGTCGGAAAGGGGAGTAAGCTCCACTTCACCGCAGCGGCGGGAGAGGGCGGCGCGGATTATCTCATCGCAGAGAGCAGGATTTTTGGGGAGCAGGGGGCCGTGGCCGTAGGAGCCGAATATATTTTTCCATCTGGCTCCTTCTTCGCCCTGACCGTTGTTGCCGTAGCCAAGCTCGATTTTGCCGAGACTCTCAAGGCCTTCGCCCAGATAGGTGCTGCCGCTGTGGTTTTCAAAGGCAACAACCTTGCCGAAGGGGGTGGAGAACATATAGTTTCCCGTATGGCGGCTCTTTCCGCCTACGGTATGCATATCCAAAACACCGGCAAGCTCAAGGCGGCTGCCGTCGGAAAGCTCAATATACTTGCCCAAAAGCTCAAAACCGCCGCCGATTGCAAGGATTGCAGTGCCTGCTTCCGCTGCGGTGCGGAGAGAGTCCGCCTTGTTTTCAAGAAGGTCGGCATGGACGGTTTTCTGCTCCTCCTCGCGGCCGGAGCCGATGAAAATAAGGTCAGCCTCGCTGAAATCGGCCTTCACTCCGAGAGGAACTTCGGTTACGGAGCAGTCTATACCGCGCCACTCAAGGCGCTTTTTGATGCAAATAATATTTCCTATATCTCCGTAGAGATTCATAACATCAGGGTAAAGATGAAATATTTTCATTTCCATAGTCTTAACCCTCCCAGAATTCGGTGCCGCCGGTAAGACGGACGATGTGGCTTCTCAGTTCCAGCATTGCGGAGTAGGTGGGGATGATATAAATGCTCTTTTCCGCCTTTGCCATGTCTGCGGTGAGAGCGGCGTAGTCGGGGGTGCATATGATTTTGTCCTCGCTGATGCCCGCGTATTTCAGACGCAGAGCCATATCCGCCCAGCGGATTCCGGAAACTCTTATGCAGGTTAGCTTGTCCCCAAGCTTGGAGAGCTTTTCGAAATCTGTCTCCCAAATCCAGGAGATGTCGGTGCCGTCGCCTGCGCGGTCATTGAGGCAGATAACAAGCTCAAGCTCTTCTTCCAGCGCGGAGAGGAAGTCGATAACCTGTCTGCAGCCGGTGGGGTTTTTCACCAGCATCATTCTTGCACCCTTTGTGCCTATGGGAAGGCTTTCCATGCGTCCGAAGCCGCAGGAGAAGCTTTCAAGGGCTGAGTAAGCGGACTTTGCTTCGAAGCCCGCAGCCACCAAAGCTGCGGTTGCAGCGGCGGCATTATAAATATTGTAAAGAGCGGGGAGGTTGATGTTCACGCTGCTGCTCTCGCCGCCAACGCGCATACTGACGCTGCTGCCCGATGCGTTTGCGGAGAGAAGGTCGGTGACGGCAACATCTGCCTCTGCTCTTTTCTTGCCGCAGCAAGAGCATATCCAGCCGCCCAGATGACCGAGGGTGCGGTAGGTGTATTCAAGCTCACCGCCGCAGCCGGGGCAGCGCTTCACGTCGCCGCCGTCGGTTTCGCCGTTTGCCGCGCCGTCTTCAAAGCCGAAATAAACCCGGGGGTTGGGCAAACTTGCCAGGGAGGAGCAGAGGGGGCAGTCTGCGTTGATACAGATGATGCTCTCAGGAACTTTTTCAAGACCCTCGCGGATGTTCTGCAGAGTTACGCTCACATCGCCGAAGCGGTCAACCTGATCCCGGAAAAGGTTGGTAATCAAAACTGCCTGAGGCTTAAGCTGAGCAAGGGTGCGGCGGCAGGCGGCTTCGTCGCATTCAATAACGGCGTGGGTGCAGCGGCACTTACCGAAAAGGCTGCTCTTGAGGGCAAACTCGGTGGTGATGCCGCTGATGAGGTTTGCGCCGGAGCGGTTGGCAATGTAGCTGAGCCCCGCATCTGCAAAGGCCTGCTCCACCATACGGGCGGTGGTGGTCTTGCCGTTGGTGCCGGTTATAACCACGGTTTTCACCCCGCGGGAGAGAATGCTGAGAAGGTTGGGACATATTCTGAGGGCAATTTCACCGGGCTTTGCCGTGCCGCCCTTGTGGAGAATGCGGGCGAGAAGGCGCACACCGCGGCATGCCAATATAGCAATGGGAACTTTAATATTCATATAATCATCCTGGTCAAAATTTATTTGGTTTTCTAAATAATAATTATACCACATTATGTATGTTCAAGGCAATAAAAATGAAATGACATTAAAAAAGCATGCCCGTGGGCATGCTTTTTTAATCCAATATTCTTCCGTCCGTGGATATGGTGACGATTCGCCATGGGATGAACTTTCCGCTTCTCATAAGGGCCTGCTTCACCGCGTGCTCGATGCCTCCGCAGCAGGGAACCTCCATGCGCACAACGGTGACGCTTTTAATGTTGTTGCCGGCGATGATCGCTGTGAGCTTCTCGGAATAATCCACGCTGTCCAGCTTGGGGCAGCCCACAAGAGTTATGTGGTTTTTCATAAACTCATTATGAAAGTTTCCGTAGGCATAGGCGCTGCAGTCGGCGGCCACAAGCAGATTCGCGCCGTCAAAATAAGGGGCATTAACAGGCACAAGCTTTATCTGAACGGGCCACTGGGCAAGGCGGCTGCTTACGGTCGCAGCGGGCTGAGGAGCATCGCAGGCTTGGCGGAGTATGGTTTTCGAGTTGCTGCCGGGACAGCCGCAGGGCAGGGGAGCTGCAGCTTTTTTCGCCGCAAGGACAGCTGCTTCATTATATGCGGGAGCCTCCCTCTCCTCAAAGCTGATTGCATTGGTGGGGCAGGCGGGCAAACAGTCGCCCAGACCGTCGCAATAGTCCTCGCGGGTGAGCTTCGCCTTGCCGTTTACCATTTCAATTGCGCCCTCGTGGCAGGCGGCGGCGCAGGCTCCGCAGCCGTTGCACTTTTCTTCATCTATTTTTATTATTTTTCTGATCATATTTTCAAACCTCCCTTGCTTGGATGGCCTTATTATAGTACAATAAATAAAACAAGTCGGTTGTTTTTACAACAGAAAGAGTTGGCTTATGAAGAAATATATACCCATTCTCAAAAGGACAAGGATGTTCGCAGGTGTAGTAGAGGAGGAAATAGCCTCCATGCTTTCCTGCCTTGGGGCAAAAGTGCGCGACTATAAAAGCGGAGAATATGTTTTTCGTCAGGGTGAACATCCGGATGCAATCGTGGTTTTGGCAGAGGGCAAGCTTCATATCCGCAACGATGACTATTGGGGAAACCGCAGCATTTTGTCAAGCGTTGCGGCGGGGGAGATGTTCGGTGAGGCATACGCCGCACCTGACAGCGGAGCCTTGCTCAACGATGTGGTGGCGGTTAAGGACAGCACGCTTATTTTCTTTGATGTGAAGAGGGTGCTTACCACCTGCCCTTCCGCCTGCCGTTTCCACGCCATGGTGGTGCAGAATATATTTTTCGCCCTTTCCGAAAAAAACCGGAAGCTGGTGCAGAAGCTGGGGCATATGTCCAAACGCAGCACCAGAGAAAAGCTCATTTCCTATCTTTCCGAGGAGGCCAAGCGGCAAGCCTCGGGCGAATTTTCAATACCCTTTAACCGCCAGCAGCTTGCGGATTTTCTCTCCGTTGACCGCAGTGCAATGTCTGCAGAGCTTTCAAAAATGCGTGGGGAAGGTCTTCTGGAGTATAACAAAAACAATTTCAAACTGCTGCATAAGGAGATGTGAACCTTAAGTAAATAAAGAAAGGCTCGCTGCTTGGCGAGCCTTTCTCGTTAGAATAAAGTTGTTATCCAATAAATCAAGCCATACACCACGCTGGCGCTTACGCCGTACACAATCACCGGACCCGCAATAGTGAACATCTTTGCACCCACACCCAGTACAAAGCCCTCTGCTTGTGTCAACTTAGGACCCATTACTTCGTGTTCTATTAGGACCCAATTTTCAATAATTATTTACTTTAAGACGGCGGTATAGTATAATAAAAAAAGTGAGGTGGGATATATGAAAGCAAAAGTTTTTCTTTCCGCGTTTACGGGTTTCTTATTTGGCTTAATCGGTTATTTTGTTTTACTTCTATTAGACATCGATCAACCGTTTCAACTTGCCGCTTTAAGTGGCTTACTCTTTGCTCTTCTC
>JAZSRY010000063.1:0-92980 GCA_045538735.1 Oscillospiraceae bacterium | reverse complement strand
TACGAGCATAGTTGTTGATGATGGATAAGAGGCTTCCAAAATCCCACTAATCAACACAGGTCTGTAATTTACAACAATCATTTCAAATAGCACATATACCGCCATTACAACGATATAGAAGCCGCCAAGAATAAGGATATTATAATCCACTTTTAAGAGGTGCTTTCTCTTAATCCATTGAATAAGTCCGAGCAATGCAAACCCCATTACAAAAAAAAGCGGCACCAAACCCAACCAATCTGTGATAGTATAAAGGGACATATGCACACCCATAAGGTTATGAACGAACTGGTTAATCGTTGCAAATCCAACAGATGATTCTTGTGGTCCGATTGCTTGCACATCAACAAATTGAATTGCTACCGTCCATAACAAAAATGCTAAAAGCATGCATGTTGCAATGCAAACGTTTCTCAGATTTTCTTTTTTCATTTGTTCAGCCTACCTTTTTTGTATTTGGCTCTCGCCTAAACACACTTTAAGAGAAGGTATGAACAACCACAAGAAACAGGGTATCACAACGATGATACTCTTCGTATCATTGCCATTTTACGAGCATTAACACCTTTATTACCAAGAATATGAACAGAAATGCTGCTGCATACGGTTGCGAACTAATGATAAAAAGGAGTGCTCCAACTGCATTTAATGCTAACGATATTTTACTTTTATTTTTCACCCAAAATGCTTGATAACAATTTTGCAGAGCAAGGGTTAAAATTCCAGATACTATAATTCCAATTACAACAACAAAATATGCCGTCCTCAAATATGGTGCAATTTCGGTAAGGGATAAAAGAGACACTTCCTGTATAATCGCAGCTGCTTTCTGCCCAAAGAACGGCAGGAAGAAAAACATTGCAATACTACAATCGAGCAATCCAAATACCAAGTCACAAAAATGCTTTTCCTTTTGCTTGGTATCTTCTTCTGCTATGGTCAGCAATTCATCGCCAGACAGCAGTTCATCAATTGTTACCCTAAAAAACTTTGAGATTGCTTTCAAAGAATCAATATTTGGATATCCTCTGCCTGACTCCCATTTTGAAATGGCAGTTCTGGACACAAAAAGAACCTCTGCAAGTTCTTCTTGAGTAAGTCCTTTTTGCTTTCGGAGTTTTTGTAATTTTTCATTAAATTCCATAATAGTTATAGTTGCTCTTTCTAAAAAAGCCGATATACGACAAATTCAAGTTTGTCGAATAGATTGTATCAAATTGCTGTGTAAATATCAACCAATATAGAAAAAGCACGATGGTTTTGTATCAAAACCATCGTGCTTTTTTGGTGCGAGAGAGGAGACTTGAACTCCCACGTCGGCTGACACACGCCCCTCAAACGTGCCTGTCTACCTGTTCCAGCACTCTCGCATTTGCAGTGCAAGAGTGATTATAACAGAATATCAGAATTTGTCAACACCCTTTTTTGAATTTTTTTGAAGGTTTTGCCAAAAGGGAGAAGAGCAGGGCGATAAGGGCAATCAAGAGGGCGGCGGCGCCATAGCTCATGGGCAGAAGGAAGCGCAGCCTCAGATAGGCATGGTAGCCAAGCAGCGATGCAAAGCTTACCAGTACGGGGACAACGCCGAGAGCGGGAATAACAAAGGCAAGAGCCACGCTGAGCACATCGGAAATATAGAAATAGCGGTCATGCATATGGGGGAGGAGATAGGGGACTGCCAGAACCACTATCATAGAGCATATAAGCAGTGCGCGATTATCCAGAGTGCTGCGTCTTATATAGCAGTGGACAAAAAGCAGGAAGAGGAAGAGGAATGCAACAACGATTCCCATTTCCGTGAGAACGGCTTCGTTTACCTCCGCACCCCAGGGAATGAAGGCAAATACGGAAGGGGAGTTGTAGTTAAGGGAACTGCCAACGGTTTCCGCCTGATTGAAATAGAGGAGTATAGCGTCCTTGAATGGTCTGCCGAACAAAACAGCGGGAAGAGCGGTGACGATATAAGTGGCGGGAAAGGCAAGAAGGTGGCGCCAGCGTATCTTTTTGGCAAATATATAAATAAGGAATACAGGCATAAGGAAAACGGCCTGCAGCTTGAAGGCAAAGGAAAGGGCGATACTTATTACGGAAAGCACCGGACGGTCGGCGAGGGCGAAGACTATGCTCCATATTGCGAAGGCAGCGTATATGCTGTCGCATTGCCCCCAAAGAGCGCCGTTGAGATAAACGGTAGGGAGGAAGAGGGTGACGAAGAAAGCCCAGAGAATGGTGTTTCTGTTATCTTTGAATATGTATACAAGCCTTGCCACGCCCCATGCGAGGATGAGGTCAAAGAAAACGCTGAGGAGCTTTATAAGATAAAGATCGGGGACATCCAGATAGGAAAAGGCGGCCAGGAAATAGAGATAGGGGAGGTTATAGTTGCCCACACTCTGGGAAAGTCCGCGGAAGCCTCCGCTTTGACGGTAAAACTCTACCCAGCGGGAGAGGAAGTCGTTGTAGTCGCCGGTGCGGTAATAAAAGACATAGCCGCGAATGGCCATGGCTGCTATCAGAAGGAGGATGCATATTATTATTCTTTTCGGAGTGTTGGCCAAGCCCTCGCAGTAGAGAATTATAAGTCCCATGGCTGCGATGAGGATAAGGCCGAATACTGCAGCTGCCATATGTAAAACCTCGTAAGCAATGTTTTCTGATTCGATTATATAGATAAAAGCCGCAAATGTACAGTTAAAACAAAGCAGAAAAAATAAAAATGCGGCATTACAATATAAAACCCATACAAAAACAAAAAAAGCTCTTGACAACTCAAGAGCCCAATGATAGAATGACTTGCTATGTTTGTAGACTGGAGACCATAGTGCCCCAGCTTCATCTACATCTGTATTGTACCACAATGCGGTGAAAAATCAATAGTACTTAGCAAACAATCAACAACCCACCCGGGCGTTCCAAAATACTATTCTAAGGAGTGAAGGCCACAATGCCAAAGGATGTTTACTATGGCAAGACCCTGAGAAAGAGCTTTGCTCGCACTCAGGAGATTCAGGACATGCCTCATCTGCTGGAAGTTCAGAAGAATTCCTATAAGTGGTTCCTCGAACAGGGACTTAAGGAAGTCTTTGATGACGTTGACTCTGTCAGCGATTATTCCGGCAACCTGGAGCTCAGCTTCGTCAGCTATTCCATGAACGAGAAGCCCAAGTATTCCGAGCAGGAATGCAAGGCTCGCGATGCCACCTATGCAGCTCCCCTCAAGGTCGGTGTAAGACTGCGCAACAAGACCACCGAGGAAATCAAGGAGCAGGAAATCTTCATGGGTGATTTCCCCATCATGACCGCAGGCGGCACCTTCATCATCAACGGCGCAGAGCGCGTCATCGTTTCCCAGATCGTCCGCTCTCCCGGCATCTACTTCGACAAGACCACCGATAAGGCCCTCATCTCTGTTTATGCCACCACCATTATCCCTTATCACGGCGCATGGCTTGAGTTCGAGACCGATGCAAATGATGTGTTCTATGTCCGTATTGACAAGAACCGCAAGATTCCTGTCACCTGGCTGCTGAAGGCTATGGGTCGTTTCGATCCCGAAGAGCCCAGCACCTGGCTCAGCTGCTGCGACACCAACGCAGGCTGTGTCACCAACGAGATGATCAAAGAGATCTTCGGTGACGATATACGCCTTGCAGCAACCTTCGATAAGGACACCTGCGCAACCCGCGAAGAGTGTCTCATCGAGATTTATAAGAAGCTCCGTCCCGGCGATCCTCCCACTGTGGACAGCGCCGAGAGCCTTCTCAACGGTCTGTTCTATGACCACCGCCGTTACGACATCTCCAACGTCGGCCGCTATAAGTTCAACAAGAAGCTGGCCATCGCTCCCCGCATCAGCGGCCGCGTTCTGGCTATGCCCGTTGCCGATCCCATGACCGGCGAGATCATTGCCGAAGCAGGCGAGCTCCTCACCCGCGCAAAGGCAGATGCCATTGCCGATGCAGGAGTAAACGATGTTTGGCTCGATGTTGAAGGCAAGAGCGTACGCGTATTCTCCAACGGCATGGTTGACCTTGCCAAGTATGTTGACTTTGATCCCGCAGAGCTGGGCATCAAGGAGAAGGTACGCAACATCATCCTTCAGAACCTTCTGGAGAACTACTCCGGCGAAGAGCTGAAGGAAGCCATCATGGACAACATTGACAAGCTTATTCCCAAGCATGTCATCCTTGATGATATTTTCGCATCCGTCAACTACCTCAACTGCCTTGCAAACGGCATCGGTGAGGCTGACGATATCGACCATCTGGGCAACCGCCGCATGAGAAGCGTCGGCGAGCTGCTCCAGAACCAGTTCCGCATCGGCTTCAGCCGTATGGAGCGTGTTATCCGCGAGCGCATGACTCTGCAGGATCTTGACATTGTCACTCCCCAGAGCCTTATCAACATTCGCCCCGTAACCGCAGCCATCAAGGAGTTCTTCGGCTCCAGCCCCCTGAGCCAGTTTATGGACCAGACCAACCCTCTGGCCGAGCTGACTCATAAGCGCCGTCTTTCCGCTCTGGGCCCCGGCGGTCTGAGCCGTGAGCGCGCATCCTTCGACGTCCGTGACGTTCACTACAGCCACTACGGCCGTATGTGCCCCATCGAGACTCCCGAAGGTCCCAACATCGGTCTTATCAACTATCTTGCAAGCTTTGCCCGTGTAAACGAGTATGGCTTTATGATTACCCCCTATCGCCGCATAGAGCACATCACCGATGAAAACGGCAAGGTCATCGCAAGCCGCGTCACTGAAGATGTGGAGTACATGACCGCAGACATTGAGGACCGTTACACTGTCTGCCAGGCCACCGAGCCTGTTGACGAGAACGGCTACCTCCTCAACGAGCGTATCGCCTGCCGTCACCGTGACGAGATCATCGCCCTTGACCGCGAGAAGATCGACTACATGGACGTCAGCCCCCGCATGATGTTCTCCATCGCAACCTCCATGATCCCCTTCCTGGAGACCGACGACGCTAACCCTGCTCTGATGGGTGCTAACATGCAGCGTCAGGCCGTTCCCCTTCTCACCACTCAGGCTCCCATTGTTGCCACCGGCATCGAGCACAAGTGCGCTGTTGACTCCGGCGTTGTTGTTCTCGCTGAGGGCGACGGTGTGGTCACCAAGGTTTCCGCCACCAATATTACCGTCAAGTACGATAACGGCGAAATCAAGGATCATGAGCTCATCAAGTTCGCAAGAAGCAACCAGGGCACCTGCTTCAACCAGCGTCCCATTGTTTCCGTTGGCGAAAGAGTTTCTTATAACACTGTTCTGGCTGACGGTCCTTCCACCGCACAGGGCGAGCTTTCTCTGGGTAAGAACATCCTCGTCGGATTCATGACCTGGGAAGGCTACAACTACGAGGACGCTATCCTCCTCAATGAACGCCTTGTTATGGAAGACGTCTTCACCTCCATCCACGTGGAGGAATATGAGTGCGATGCCCGCGACACTAAGCTTGGACCCGAGGAAATCACCCGCGATATCCCCGGCGTAGGCGAGGATGCACTCAAGTATCTGGACGAGCGCGGAATCATCATGGTCGGCGCAGAAGTCCATTCCGGCGATATCCTTGTCGGTAAGGTCACTCCCAAGGGCGAGACCGACCTGACTGCTGAGGAGCGTCTGCTCCGCGCCATCTTCGGCGAAAAGGCACGCGAAGTCCGCGACACCTCTCTGAAGGTTCCCCACGGCGAAAGCGGCATCATTGTTGACGTTAAGCGCTTCACCCGCGAAAACGGCGACGAGATGGGCCCCGGCGTCAACGAGGTCGTCAGAGTTTACATTGCCCAGAAGCGTAAGATCTCCGTGGGCGATAAGATGGCAGGTCGTCACGGTAACAAGGGCGTTGTTTCCCGCATCATGCCCAAGGAAGATATGCCTTATCTCCCCGACGGCACTCCTCTGGACATCGTTCTGAACCCCCTGGGCGTTCCCTCCCGTATGAATATCGGTCAGGTTCTGGAAGTCCATCTGGGCTATGCAGCTCAGGCTCTGGGCTGGAAGGTTGCCACCCCCGTATTCAACGGCGCAAACGAAGAAGCTATCCGCGAAACTCTCAACCTGGCAGGCCTCCGCGAGGACGGCAAGAGCGCCCTCTATGACGGACGCACCGGCGAGAAGTTTGATAACGATGTAACTGTCGGCTGGGTTTACTTCCTTAAGCTGCATCACCTGGTCGACGATAAGATGCATGCCCGCTCCACCGGCCCCTACAGCCTTGTTACTCAGCAGCCTCTCGGCGGTAAGGCACAGTTCGGCGGTCAGCGTTTCGGTGAAATGGAAGTTTGGGCTCTTGAGGCATACGGCGCTGCCTACACCCTTCAGGAGATCCTCACTGTCAAGTCCGACGACGTTAACGGCCGTGTACGCACTTACGAGAGCATCGTAAAGGGCCACAATATCCCCGAGCCCGGTATCCCCGAATCCTTCAAGGTTCTTGTTAAGGAGCTTCAGTCTCTCTGCCTTGATGTCCGCGTTCTTGATAAGGACGGCGCTGAAATCGAGCTGAAGGACGATGATGAGGATGATTACATCCCCTCCTTCAAGGATGAGGAATATCGTGCTGACGAAAGCACCATAGAAGCTGCCGGCTTCGCCATTGAAGATGTAGAAGGCGATGATGGCGATTATGCCATGAGCGACGACAATGATTTTGAGGAGGAGGAATAAGATATGAGCTACACTCCCTTTGATGCTATTAAAATAGGCATAGCCTCCCCTGAAATGATTCTTGAATGGTCCCACGGCGAGGTCAAAAAGCCCGAGACCATCAACTACCGCACCCTTAAGCCCGAACGCGACGGTCTTTACTGCGAGCGCATTTTCGGACCCACCAAGGACTGGGAGTGCCACTGCGGCAAGTATAAGAAGATTCGCTATAAGGGCAAGATCTGCGACCGCTGCGGCGTTGAAGTTACCAAGAGCAAAGTTCGCCGTGAGCGTATGGGTCACATTGAGCTTGCTGCTCCCGTGTCCCACATCTGGTATTTCAAGGGCATTCCCTCCCGTATGGGTCTGATCCTTGACCTTACCCCCCGCATCCTTGAAAAGGTTCTCTATTTCGGTTCCTATATCGTTATCGACCCCGGCTTCACTCCTCTCCAGAAGTGCCAGATCCTCTCCGAAAAAGAGTATCGTGACATGCGCGAGAAGTATGAGGACGATTTCGACGCAGGAATGGGCGCAGAGGCCATCAAGAAGCTCCTTCAGGATATCGACTGCGAGCAGCTGAGCGTTCAGCTTCGCAACGAGCTGAAGACCGCTTCCGGCCAGAAGAAGGCAAAGCTTGTCAAGCGCCTTGAAGTTGTTGATGCATTCCTCGCTTCCGGCAACAAGCCCGAGTGGATGATCATCGACGTTCTTCCCGTTATTCCCCCCGAGATTCGTCCCATGGTTCAGCTGGACGGCGGCCGTTTCGCCACCAGCGACCTGAACGATCTCTACCGCCGCGTTATTAACCGCAACAACCGTCTCAAGAGACTGATGCAGCTCAACGCTCCCGATATCATTGTCCGCAATGAGAAGCGTATGCTTCAGGAAGCAGTTGACTCCCTCATCGATAACGGCCGCCGCGGCCGTGCCGTCACCGGCGCCAACTCCCGCGCACTTAAGTCCCTCAGCGATATGCTCAAGGGTAAGCAGGGCCGCTTCCGTCAGAACCTTCTGGGTAAGCGCGTTGACTACTCCGGCCGAAGCGTTATCGTTGTCGGTCCTGAGATGAAGCTCTACCAGTGCGGTGTTCCCAAGGAGATGGCTATCGAGCTGTTCCGCCCCTTCGTTATGAAGAAGCTGGTTGAGGACGGCGTTGCAAACAACATCAAGTCTGCAAAGAAGATGGTTGATAAGCAGCGCACCGAGGTTTGGGACGCTCTTGATGTTGTCATCAAGGAGCATCCTGTTCTCCTCAACCGTGCACCTACCCTCCACCGTCTTGGTATCCAGGCCTTCGAGCCCGTTCTCGTCGAGGGACGCGCTCTGAAGCTGCACCCCCTGTGCTGCACCGCCTTCAACGCCGACTTCGACGGCGACCAGATGGCTATCCATGTTCCCCTGAGCGCAGAGGCACAGGCTGAAGCCCGTCTGCTGATGCTCTCCGCTAATAACCTCCTCCGTCCTCAGGACGGAAGCCCTGTAACCACTCCCACTCAGGATATGGTTCTCGGTTCTTACTACCTGACCTATGTACGTCTCGGCAAGGCTGAAAAGGGCGCAGAGGAAGTCTTCGTTGCCGACGCAGGCGAAACCGAACTGCCCAATCAGCAGGTTGTTGACGCTGATGAGTTCGTTGCAGCCAACGAAAAGGCAAAGGCAGAAGGCAAGAAGCAGGCTCAGTATAAGCCCACCAAGATGTATGCCAGCGTAAACGAGGCTCTTATGAGCTACTCCGGCGGCAACATCGGCCTCCATGCTCCCATTCTCGTACGCGTTACCAAGACCTTCGACGGCGTTCCCCAGAGCAAGGTCATCGAGACCACTGTCGGCCGCATCATCTATAACGAGCCCATTCCTCAGGATCTTGGATTTGTTGACAGAAATGACCCCGAAGCACGCTTCGATTTCGAAGTCGGCGGCGGCCACAGTTCCATCGGCAAGGTCGGCAAGAAGCAGCTTGGCAAGATTGTTGATCGCTGCATAGAGAAGTACGGCTTCACTATCGCTACCGAAGTTCTTGACAATATCAAGGCTCTCGGTTATAAGTACTCCACCGTCGGCGCTATCACCATCTCCATCGCTGATATGACCGTTCCCGCTGCAAAGTACACCCTCATCGGTGAGACCGAGCAGAAGGTTGTTGCCATTGAGCGTCAGTTCAAGCGTGGCTTCATCACCGATGACGAGCGTTATCGTCTCATCGTTGCAGAGTGGGAGAAGACCATCAAGGATGTTACCGATGCTCTGCAGCACGGTCTTGATGAGTTCAACCCCATCTTCATGATGGCAGACTCCGGCGCCCGTGGTTCTATGAACCAGATTCGTCAGCTGGCAGGTATGCGTGGTCTGATGGCCAACACCTCCGGTAAGACCATCGAAATCCCCATCAAGTCCAACTTCCGTGAAGGCCTCAGCGTTCTGGAGTACTTCATCTCCTCCAGAGGTGCACGTAAGGGTCTGACCGATACCGCTCTCCGTACTGCCGACTCCGGTTATCTTACCCGCCGTCTGGTTGACGTTTCTCAGGAAGTCATTATCCGCGAGCATGATTGCGGCACAGATGACGGTATCTGGGCAACCACCGTTTATGACAAGGGTCAGGTCGTTGAGTCCTTCGGCGAGAGCATCCACGGCCGTTTCCCCGTATTCGATGTTGTATCTCCCAAGACCGGCGAGATCCTCTTCGATACCAACCATATGTTCATGAAGGGCGATGAGAAGGTTCTCGAAGAGCACGGTATGAACCGCGTCCGCGTCCGCAGCGTTCTCAGCTGCAACGCCAAGAGCGGTGTCTGCGCAAAGTGCTACGGCATGAACCTTGCTACCGGCAAGTTTGTCAATGCCGGTGAAGCTGTCGGTGTTATCGCTGCACAGTCCATCGGTGAACCCGGTACCCAGCTCACCATGCGTACCTTCCATACCGGCGGTGTCGCAGGTGACGATATCACTCAGGGTCTTCCCCGTGTTGAGGAACTCTTCGAAGCACGCAAGCCCAAGAAGATGGCTGTTCTCTCCGAGATCAGCGGTACCGTATCCATGGAAGCAACCAAGCACAGCGCTATCTGCGCACTCACCGTTACCAACGAGGCCGACGGCGAGACTAAAGTATACCAGATTCCTTACTCTGCCGGTATTCTTGTCAATGCAGGCGATCATGTTGATCAGGGTCAGGAACTGAGCGCCGGTGCTCTCAGTCCTCACGATGTTCTCCGCATCCGCGGTGTTGACGATGACCAGTACGGCCGCGCAGGCGTCCGCACCTACCTCATCCAGGAGGTTCTCAAGGTTTACCGTCAGCAGGGCGTTGATATCAATGATAAGCATATCGAAGTTATCGTTCGCCAGATGATGCGCAAGGTCAGAGTTGAGGATGCAGGTGATACCGAGCTTCTCAGCGGCTCCGTTATCGATATCTTCGAGTTCCGCGCTGCCAATGCAGCACTGCAGGCTCGTATCGATGCAGGTGAGCTCAATGAACTGGGCGAGGCTCTCAAGCCCGCAACCTTTACCCATATTCTTATGGGTATCACCAAGGCCTCTCTGGCAACCGAATCCTTCCTCTCCGCTGCATCCTTCCAGGAGACCACCAAGGTTCTCACCGATGCTGCAATCAAGGGCAAGGTTGACCACCTCGTAGGTCTTAAGGAAAACGTTATTATCGGTAAGCTCATCCCTGCCGGCTCCGGTCTGGAGTGCTATCGCCAGGTTGAGGCAAAGACTGATGAAAGCGTTGATGTTGACTCTGCCGATTATGTGGATCTTTCTGTCCTCGTCGGCCGCAGCAACGCCCTCTAATTAATACAAAAAGGAGCAGCGAAAGCTGCTCCTTTTTATTGCTGTAAAGACGAAAAATCCCAAATATTTCCGCAAAAAAAATTCTCCAAAGCGTAAAAAATTCTTGACTAATTTTGTTAATTATGCTAAAATGCGAAATTGTGTGGGCTCTTTATGCCTATACGGTGATTTTTTGCGGATTTTTTTCGTAAAAAAGGAAATTTTTAGGAAAGGAGGAAAACAATGCCTACTTTTAACCAGCTGGTAAGAAAGGGAAGACAGCAGGCTACCTACAAGAGCAATTCTCCTGCAATGCAGAAGGGTCTGAACACTCTGAAGAACAAGGAAACCAATCTGCCCTCTCCCCAGAAGCGTGGTGTCTGCACTGCAGTTCGTACTTCTACCCCTAAGAAGCCTAACTCTGCACTTCGTAAGATCGCCCGTGTTCGCCTGACCAATGGCTACGAAGTCACCGCTTACATTCCCGGTATCGGTCACAACCTGCAGGAGCACTCCGTGGTTATGATCCGTGGCGGTCGTGTTAAGGACCTTCCTGGTGTACGTTACCACATCATCCGTGGTACTCTCGATGCACAGGGCGTCTCCGGACGTATGCAGGCCCGTTCCAAGTACGGTGCAAAGCGTCCCAAGGCCGGCAAGAAGAAGTAAGAATCACATTTCCTAAAGCATTTTTCCAACAGCAAATCTATTTATTTGCCCTGTTGTTAATATATTTAACCTCAGGGCGCAAACGGACACACACGAAAAGCGTGTTCGAGTACCGTTGAAATCATTTCATAATGAAGGAGGGAAGTACAAGTGCCCAGAAGAGGTAATGTTCCCAAGAGAGAAATTCTGCCCGATCCTGTTTATAACAGCGTTCTGGTATCCAAGCTGATCAACAGCGTTATGCTCGATGGCAAGAAGGGTGTAGCCCAGAAGGTCGTTTACGACGCATTTGCAATCATCGAGGAGAAGACCGGCAAGAACGGTCTTGAAGCTTTCACCGAAGCTATGAACAACATCATGCCCGCTCTCGAAGTCAAGGCTCGCCGTGTCGGCGGTGCTACCTATCAGGTCCCCATCGAGGTTCGTCCCGAGCGTCGTCAGACCCTCGGTCTCCGTTGGATCACTGCTTACAGCCGTAAGCGCAGCGAGAAGACCATGAAGGAGCGCCTTGCAGGTGAAATCATGGATGCATGCAACAACACCGGCGCATCCGTCAAGAAGCGTGAAGATATGCACAAGATGGCCGAGTCCAACAAGGCTTTCGCACACTTCCGTTGGTAATCCCGTTTGGGAGATTTTTAGGAGACATAAAAAATGCCCAGAGAGTATTCACTTGAAAAAACCAGAAATATCGGCATAATGGCCCACATCGATGCAGGTAAGACTACCACTACTGAGCGTATTCTTTACTACACCGGTGTCACTTACAAGATCGGTGAGACCCACGAGGGTACCGCCACTATGGACTGGATGGAGCAGGAGCAGGAGAGAGGTATCACCATCACTTCCGCAGCTACCACCTGTCATTGGAAGAACCACCGCATCAACATCATCGACACCCCGGGCCATGTTGACTTCACTGTTGAGGTCGAGCGCTCTCTCCGTGTCCTTGACGGATGCGTGACCGTCCTTTGCGCAAAGGGCGGCGTTGAGCCTCAGTCCGAAACCGTTTGGCGTCAGGCCGACCACTACAGCGTCCCCAGAATGATATATGTCAATAAGATGGATATCATGGGCGCAGACTTCTACAATGTTCTGCAGATGGTGCATGACAGACTGAAGTGCAACGCTGTTCCCATCCAGCTCCCCATCGGCTCCGAGAGCACCTTCCGCGGCATCATCGACCTGGTCGAGATGAACGCACGTATTTACTACGATGAGCTTGGTAAGGACATGCGTACCGAGGAGATTCCCGAGGATATGCGTGATCTGGCTGAAGAGTACCGTGAAAAACTTCTCGAGGCCGTCTCGGATTTTGATGATGATATCATGATGATGTACCTCGAAGGCGAGGAAATCCCCACTGATATGATCAAGGCAGCCATTCGCAAGGCTACCGTTTCCGTCAGCATGATCCCCGTGGTCTGCGGCACCTCTTATAAGAACAAGGGTGTTCAGAAGCTCCTTGACGCTATTGTTGACTATATGCCCGCTCCCACCGACATCGCAGCGATGACCGGTATCGATCCCGATACCGATGAGGAGCTTGAGCGTAAGCCCAGCGACGATGAGCCCTTCTCCGCTCTTGCATTCAAAATCATGACCGACCCCTATGTTGGACGCCTCAGCTTCTTCCGCGTTTACTCCGGAACTCTGGAGACCGGTAAGACCGTTTATAACTCCACCAAGGGTCAGCGTGAGAGAATAAGCCGTATCCTGCTGATGCATGCTAACCACCGTGAAGACCTGAGCCAGGTATATTCCGGCGACATCGCAGCAGCAGTTGGTCTGAAGAATACCACTACCGGTGACACTCTTTGCGATGAGAAGAACAGAATTATTCTCGAGTCCATGGAGTTCCCCGAGCCTGTTATCCGCGTTGCAATTGAACCCAAGACCAAGGCCGGTCAGGAGAAGATGATTATCGCTCTCCAGAAGCTGGCTGAAGAGGATCCCACCTTCAAGAGCTACACCGATCAGGAGACCGGTCAGACCATTATCGCCGGCATGGGCGAGCTTCACCTTGAAATCATCGTTGACAGACTTCTGCGCGAATTCAAGGTTGAGGCCAATGTCGGTAAACCCCAGGTTTCTTACAAAGAGACCATCACCAAGAGCGCAACTGTTGACACCCGCTATGCCCGTCAGAGCGGCGGTAAGGGACAGTTCGCTCATGTCAAGCTCATCGTTGAGCCCAACGAGTCCGGTAAGGGTTATGAGTTTGTGGACAAGATCACCGGCGGCGCAATTCCCCGTGAGTATATCCCTGCTGTTGACCAGGGTATTCAGGGTGCAATGGAAGCCGGTATCCTTGCAGGCTATCAGGTTGTTGACGTTAAGGTCACCCTCATTGACGGCTCTTTCCACGAGGTCGACTCTTCCGAAATGGCATTCAAGATCTGCGGCTCCATGGCATTCAAGGAGGCCTGCCACAAGGCCGGCGCCACTTTGCTTGAGCCCATAATGAAGGTTGTTGTTACTGCTCCCGATGAGTATATGGGTGACGTTATGGGCGACATCAACTCTCGCCGCGGCCTCATCGCCGGCACCGACATTCGTAACGGCGCAGCAGAGATTACCGCAAACGTTCCCCTCTCCTCCATGTTCGGTTATGCAACCGACCTGAGAAGCAAGACTCAGGGCCGTGCAAACTATTCCATGGAACCCAGCCACTATGTTGAACTGCCCAAGAATCTGCAGGAAAGCATTGTAGGCGCCCGCAGCAAGTAATTTTTAAAAAATTACTGTTGCAAATACAGAGAAAATACTGTAGAATCAGTATGTTGAGTTGAAAAACAAAAATTATTATTTACTTTATTTTAGGAGGATGTTCCACAATGGCAAAACAGATGTTCAACAGAACTAAGCCCCATGTAAACATCGGCACCATCGGTCACATCGACCATGGTAAGACCACCACCACCGCAGCTATCACCAAGTTCCTGGCTTTCCAGGGCAAGGCTGAGTACACCGACTACAGCTCCATCGATAAGGCTCCCGAAGAGCGCGAGCGTGGTATCACCATCAACACCGCTCACGTTGAGTATGAGACCGAAGCACGTCACTACGCTCACGTTGACTGCCCCGGCCACGCCGACTATATCAAGAACATGATCACCGGCGCAGCTCAGATGGACGGCGCTATCCTTGTTATCGCTGCTTCTGACGGCCCCATGGCTCAGACCCGCGAGCACCTTCTTCTCGCTCGTCAGGTTAACGTTCCCTCCATCCTTGTCTTCCTGAACAAGTGCGACCAGGTTGACGACGAAGAGCTCCTCGAGCTCGTCGAGATGGAAGTTCGCGAGCTTCTCGACTTCTACGGCTTCCCCGGAGATGACACCCCCATCGTTCGCGGCTCTGCCCTGAACGCTCTCGTTTGCGAGTCCACCGATCCTTCTCACGAGGATTATGCTTGCATCAAGGAGCTCATGGACGCTGTTGACTCTTGGATCCCCACTCCCGATCGTAAGGCTGACCTGCCCTTCCTCATGCCCGTTGAGGACGTTTTCACCATCTCCGGCCGTGGTACCGTTGTTACCGGTCGTGTAGAGCGTGGTCTCGTTAAGGTTGGCGATAAGGTTGAGATCGTTGGTCTGAAGGAAGAGACCACCGAGACCACCGTTACCGGCACTGAGATGTTCCACAAGACCCTCGAGTACGCTGAGGCTGGCGACAACGTTGGCTGCCTGCTCCGTGGTATTGCTAAGAAGGACGTCGAGCGCGGCCAGGTTCTCGCTGCTCCCAAGACCATTCACCCCCTCACCAAGTTCGTTGGCCAGGTTTACGTTCTGTCCAAGGAAGAGGGCGGCCGTCACACTCCCTTCTTCAACAACTATCGTCCCCAGTTCTATTTCCGTACCACCGACGTTACCGGCGTTATCAACCTTCCCGAAGGCACTGAGATGTGCATGCCCGGCGACAACGTCGACATGAAGGTCGAGCTGATCACCCCCATCGCTATCGAGAAGGGTCTCCGCTTCGCTATCCGTGAAGGCGGCCGTACCGTTGGTTCCGGCGTCGTCATCGAGGTCGAGGAATAATTCTTATTTCACAATAAGATAAACTCTTTGAGTTAAAAATTAAAAGCGGCTTGCTTTGGCAAGCCGCTTTTTGTTTTTTAAGCCTAGCGATGCAATCCAAACCCGTTTTTGAGCAAATCTGCGTTGGCATTGCTGCGTTGTCGGCTATTGAAGGGCACAAAGCCCATCTGCAAGAGTCCGTCTTGCACTGCCTTAGCACATATGCTCAAAAATCTCCACTCCGCGGCTCGGGTTCGGATTATATCGCTCAGGCTTTTATCCTGACGCCGCCTTTTTCAAGCCGCACATAAAACCGTCAAGGGAAGAGGAGTGAATATCTCCTCCGATAACCTTGTTTTTGAAAACATATAGCTGAGCATATACTGTGTCCGTGCTTTCGTGATTTGTCACCTTGTATGTATAAAGTTCAACTTCTTTTCCTGCGTACTCCTTTAGGTCATAACCCTGACTTTGCTGGAGGGCATTATATTTATTGAATACATCTGTGAAGGTTTTCGGTATTAGCACTGTCTCTTTGTTCAGCGCAGGGAGTTCAACCTTCCAGCCAAGAGAAGCAAGATAGTTCGCTCCTTTTTCTTCGCTTGATACTTTCGCATTGGTATGCTCTGCTTTCTCGGGAGCATCGATTGTCACAAGCATAATGATTCCGAAAAGTATGAGCGCCGCCATTATTACAATAAAAATTGCTTTTTTGCGGTCAAATTTTAATGTGTAAATAAACATTTTTGTCCCTCCTTTGTATTAAACTATTCAAACTCGGGACAAAACATGCTATTATATTGTAAAGATGAATATGTGAGGTGCTGTTATGGCTCTTGTAAGACTTGATAAGCTGATTGCGGACTCCGGACGTGCTTCCAGAAGGGAAGCCAAGGAACTGGTCAAAGCGGGAAGAGTAAGGGTAGACAATATAATCGCTTCCTCCGCCGAGATGAAGGTGGACGGTGAAGTTTCAACCGTTTATATAGACGGAGAAAGCCTCGACTATAGAAAGAACCGTTATATTATGATGAATAAGCCTAACGGTGTGCTGTCTGCAACGGAGGATAGTCAGCAGAAAACCGTCATTGATCTGCTTCCCGAAAACCTTCGCAAGCAGGAGCTTTTCCCCGTAGGCCGTCTCGATAAGGATACAACGGGCTTGCTGCTTCTTACAAATGACGGAGTGTTTTCCCATAACATAATTTCACCCAAGCACCATATAGCCAAGGTCTACCGTGCAGCTGTTACAGGTGTTTTGGATGAGAGCGATATTGCTGCATTCGAGAAGGGAATAGTCCTCTCCGATGGCACGGAGTGCATGAGCGCAAAGCTTGAGATTGAGCGACCCAGCGTGGGTCTTGCCACGGTTTATGAGGGAAAATATCATCAGGTGAAGCGAATGTTTGCCTCCCGCGGTAAGCATGTGACCGCTCTTCATCGCCTCAGCATAGGCGGCCTGAGTCTTGATCCGGAACTTAAAAGCGGCCAGTTCAGAGAATTGAGTGAGGAAGAAATCAAAAAAATATTTGAATAATTCGTCTTATTACCCGAAGCGGTTTTTTCGCTTCGGGTAAATAATTGCTTAATTAAAATATTATGTTAATTATGGAAAATGACGGACTCGTCATAATGACCAATATGTTGTTTTCAATGAAAAATGGTGTTGATTTTTGTATCTACTGATGAAAATCACAAATAAGATACCCTAAATTTTACGTAAATAACAATAAATTTGTTGATTTGTTGAAAAATTATACAAATTCTATTGAAATTTATTGAACATTATTGTATTATGTGGTTTAGTGTAAATTGTATATAAATTTTGCCATGTTCATGTTCTTTGGCATGACGTAAAACATATAGGAGGACATATTATGTCTAACAGAATTTTCCAGAGCGTTATTGTTCAGATGAAGGATGCAACAGACCGCACCTTCGGCGTTGTTAATAATCAGGGTTATGTTGTTGCCTGCAACGAGCTGAGCCTTATAGGATCTCTGCTTGAGGATGTTCAGAGCATATCCGGCGAAGCTCCTGACCAGATTTTTACAACCCCCGCGCATACATATAAGATTTTCGGAAGCATTGATTCTCAGTTTGATTATGCCGTGTTTGTCAACGGTCATGATGCTATTGCAAGATGCGTATGCGTTCTCGCATCCGTCGCAATGGGTGAGGCAAAGACCAATTATGAAGAGAAGCATGACAAGGCAACATTTATCAAGAATATAATTTCCGATAATATCCTTCCCGGTGATGTTTATGTCCGCGCAAAGGAACTCCACTTTGCAGCAGATATTTATCGCGTTGTTTTCCTTATCCGTCAGGTAGGAAAGAGCGATGTATCCGCTATTGAGCTTCTCCAGAGCCTTTTCCCCGACAGACAGCGCGACTTTGTTCTTTCCATTTCTGAAAGCGACCTTGTCCTTATCAAGGAAATGGCTCCTTCCCACGATAACTCTGAGCTTTTTGCAATTGCCAAGAGTATAGAGGATGCTATGAGCAAGGAATTCGGTATTAAAACCGTCATCGGTATTGGCACCACCGCTCACCATCTCCGTGAGCTTGCCGACCGCTATAAGGAAGCACAGGTCGCTATTGAAGTGGGCAAGGTATTTGATGATGACAACAGCATCATCCACTATGAAAATCTCGGTCTCGGCCGCATTATCTATCAGCTTCCCACCACTCTTTGCGAGATGTTCCTTTCCGAAGTTTTCAAGAAGAACCCCATTGAGAGTCTTGATCAGGAAACCCTTTTCACCATCAATAAGTTCTTTGAAAACAACCTGAATGTTTCCGAAACAAGCCGCAAGCTCTTTGTTCACAGAAACACTCTGGTTTACCGTCTTGAGAAGATAAAGAAGCTCACCGGTCTTGACCTGCGTGAGTTTGACCATGCAATCATTTTTAAGGTTGCCCTTATGGTTAAAAAGTACCTCAACTCTCAGGGTAAGCAGTATTAATTTTGAAATTTATTAGAGCAGGAAGCAAATTTGATGCTTTTTGCATGTAGATTGAGTCCAATAAAATGGAGGAATGTGATTTATGGTTTCAATGAACGATGTTTCAATGGTTTATAAAACCAGCGGAACTGTCGCTGCAAATCACCTTAACATCAATATTGATGAAGGTGAGTTTGTATTTCTCGTCGGTCCTTCCGGAAGCGGCAAAACCACTATTATCAAGCTTCTCACCGGTGAGATAAAAGCCAGTGAGGGTGAAATTAGCGTCAACGGATATGACCTTAGCCATATTCGCCGCCGTATGCTGCCCAAGTTCCGCCGCACTCTCGGCGTTATTTTCCAGGATTTCCGTCTTATCGAGGATAAGACAGTCTACGAAAATGTTGCCTTTGCAATGCATGTTGTGGGTGCATCCAAGAAGGAAATTCAGGACCGCGTACCCTATGTTCTGGCTCTTGTCGGTCTTGAAGGCCGCGAGAAGCGTCTCCCTCAGGAGCTTTCCGGCGGTGAGCAGCAGCGTGTTGCCATTGCAAGAGCTCTTGTAAACCGTCCCCGCATCATTATTGCGGACGAGCCTACCGGCAACCTTGACCCCGCAAAGAGCCTTGAGCTCATGCTTTTGCTCCAGAAGATCAACGAACTGGGTACAACCGTTCTGGTTGTTACTCACGAAAAGGAACTGGTAAATGCCTTTGCCAAGCGTGTTATTTCTCTTGAGGCAGGCAGTGTAGTCAGTGACGGAATGGATGGGTATTACGCATATGAAGCTTAACAGACTCTTTCACCTCATAAAAGAGGGTATTAAAAGTATATTTACTCACGGATTTATGTCCTTTGCATCCGTGACCATAATTGTCGCATGCCTCCTTATTATGGGCAGCTTCTCTCTTCTCAGCTTCAACATCAACGAAATGATAGGCGAGATGGAGCGCGACAATGAAATCCTTGCATTTGTTGACGAGAATCTCAGCGACGAAGAGGCTATGGATCTCCAGCATCGCATTGAGGCTATCAGCAATGTCAGCTCCGTACGCTTTGTTTCCCGCGAGGAAGCTTTTGAAAGCTTTAAGGCTGAGTATGATGATGACTCCAGATTTGATGATCTGCCCGATACAACGCTCCGCCACAGATACGCTATCCATATGGAGGATCTGGCTCTTATGGAGAGCACCGCTGCAGACATTAAGGCAGTGAACGGCATTGCAGATGTTGGTGCCGAGCTTGAAATAGGCAAGGCAATTATTGTTGTCCGCAATATTATCAGCGTTGTTTCTCTTATCATCATCGCAATTTTGTTTGTTGTCAGCGTGTTCATTATGAACAACACCATCAAACTCGCAACCTATAGCCGCAGAGAAGAGATCGCCATCATGAAGATGGTGGGCGCAAGCAATGCATTCATCCGCTTCCCCTTTGTTGTTGAGGGTCTTATCCTTGGTCTTCTGGGCGGTGCCATTGCATTCTTTGTCCAGTGGGGTCTCTATAGCCTTGTCACCGATAAGCTTATGACCAGCCTTATCGGTACCCTTGTCAGTGTTGTTGCCTTTGAAGTTCTTCTCTGGCCCATGCTGGCGGTATTTCTCGGAATCGGACTTATTGTCGGCGTTTTCGGCAGTACTGTTGCCATCAGAAACTATCTGAAGGTCTGATATAGTTTTTTACCAATTCCCCTCAAAGGAGGATTTTATGTCTAACAAAAAATTTGTACGTATTGTCTGTGTTGTTCTTGCAGCAGTAATGCTCTTCGGACTTCTGCTTTATGGTGTAGGCAGCTTTTCTGCAGGTGCCGTAAGCCAGGCGGATATAGATGCTCTTGAAGATGAGCGTCAGGCAATCCGCGACCAGCAGGATCTTGTCATCGAGCAGATGGCAGCTCTGGAGGAAGAAAAAGCCTCTGTTATTGCCCGCAAAGAAGCATTGGACAAGCAGAATGAGCTCAACCGCCAGGAAATTGAGATAATCAACGAGCAGATAGAGCTTTATGACCAGATGATCTCCGATAAGGAGATCGAGCTGGCCGAAGCCGTTGCAGCTGAGGAGAAGCAGTTTGATATTTACTGCGGCCGTGTCAGAGCAATGGAAGAAAACAGCTCCTGGTCCTATCTCTCCTACATACTCAAGGCAGGCAGTATCTCTGAGATGCTTGGCCGCCTTGACGATATCATGGATATCATGAAGTATGACCAGGCTCTCGAGGAAGAATATATTGCCGCCCGTGAGTTCGTTGAAGAGGTCAAAGCTGAATATGAGGTCATCCAGACTGAGCAGAAGGAGAAAAAGGAAGAGCTTCTTACCCAGAAGGAAAAGCTTGAGGTAGAAATCGAGAAGGCCTTCGTCATGATCCAGGAACTGGAAGACGATATTGATGCCTATACCGAAGCCTATAACGAGAACCAGCTTCTCGAGATTGAGGTAAATAATAAAATCGAGGAAAAGCAGAAGGAGCTTGCCGCACAGCAGGCCGCACAGCAGCGCCCCAGCTATAGCGGCGGAACTGTTGGCGGAACCGGCAGCACCGTTCCCACCATCGGCACCAATACAGCTGGCGGCTATTACTGGCCTGTAAATTCCACCTATATAACCAGCGCTTTTGGCGACCGTGTCCATCCCATCTTCGGAACCGTTAAGTTCCACGCAGGTGTTGACGTAGCAGCGAGCGCAGGTTCTCCCATTGGCGCCGCTCAGGCAGGTACCGTAGGCATTGCCGAATACAGCTCCTCTTATGGCAATTATGTTGTTGTCTATCACGCAGACGGCAACTCCACCCTCTATGCCCATATGAGCTCCATGGCTGTTTCCGCAGGTCAGTATGTAAGCCGCGGACAGACTCTTGGCTATGTCGGCTCCACCGGTTGGTCCACCGGCCCCCACCTCCATTTTGAGGTCCGTATGGGCGGATGCGTTGACCCCCTGAGCTTCTATAATATCGGATTTTCCTTCTCTCCCACCGCTTGATGGGGAGATAAATCAAGTAACTGCCGGACTGGTTTTCAGTCGGGCAGTTACTTTTCATTGTATTTGAGATATACTAAATACATATTTTCACAGTATTTTTAACTGAGTGGTGTTACTATTGAACAGAAAAAACAATTTTTGGTCAATGCTTGGCTTCGGTTTTGCTACCGCGATTTTAACTCTTGCGGTTATCACAGTCCTTTTTGTGAACTATGTGGGCGGCAGGGAAGGCCTTGCGTTTCTGAGCAAGATCAATGCTGTCCGCAGCATTGTTGATGAGCTTTATGTTGCCGATGTGGACTGGGACGCTGCCGCGGATAAGGCCTCCGCAGCAATCGTTGAGGCATCGGGCGACCGCTGGAGCTATTATATGTCCGCAGAGGAATATGCCGCATATATGGATAGATCTCAAAACTCCACCAAGGGAATAGGTGTAAGCGTCAGGCTCGACGAGCAGGGAAGAGGCGCCTATGTGGTAAGCGTTGTACCGGGCTCTCCCGCGGACAGAGCGGGCATCAAGGCAGACTGCATACTCACCGTTGTCAATGGAAAAAGCCTCGCAGGCTTTGAAATAAGCGAGATGAGCGCCCTTATCAAGTCTCAAAGCGGAGAGTATGAGATCCTTTTCATCAATGCCGAAGGTATGACCGAGACGGCGGTAATTACCAATGAAATTGTTTACACAAGCCCCGTTTCTTACCGTATGGAGGAAAACAGCATCGGCTATATCCGTATAGATAACTTTGAAAAGGGCGCATGCGATGATTCCGTGGCTGCCGTTGAGGCTTTGCGGGAGCAGGGGGCCCGGTCCCTTGTTTTTGATGTAAGAACAAATCCGGGAGGACAGCTTTATGAGCTGACGGGGCTTCTGGATTATCTTCTCCCCGAGGGCGAGATATTCGTGAGTGTAAGCGCCGAAGGAGAGGAAGAGATTTTTTATTCCGATGAAAACTGCATCAGTATGCCGATGGTGGTGCTCATAGATGAGCACAGCTATTCCGCCGCAGAGTTTTTTGCAGCTGCACTGCGTGAATATGAGGCGGCAACTCTCGTGGGAATGCCCAGCACGGGCAAGGCAAGAAGCCAGCAGACCTTCCGCCTCAGTGACGGAAGCGCCGTTCATATTTCCACACGCAATTATCTTACCCCCAACAGAGTGAGCCTTGCCGAGGAGGGCGGACTGCTGCCCGATATTCATGTGGAGATTGTTGGCGGGGAGGATAGCCAGCTTATAAAAGCACTGGAATATCTTTCTTGACATAAGGCGAACTTGCACTTATAATACAAGATTGGTATTTAGCGTACTTTATTAATAAAAAATAATTACAATATATCGGAAGGAAGACAGTAATGGGTAACGAAAACAGATTCAAAATGAGTCAGGAGCGCCTTGACGAGCTTAAGCAGGAACTGGAATATCTCCAGACCGTCAGGGAAAAGGAAGTAGCCGAGCAGATTAAGGAAGCAAGAAGCTTCGGTGACCTTTCCGAAAACAGCGAATATGACGAAGCAAAAACCGAACAGGGCAAGCTTTATTCCAGAATTGCAGAGGTCAAAAATCTTATAGAAAATGCCGAGATCATGGAAGTAACCCATCTTGCAGGCAAAGTGGGTCACGGCAGCCATGTTAAGGTAAAGGATCTGGAAGAAAACACTGTTGAAGAGTACCAGATCGTAGGTTCTCAGGAGGCCAATCCCATGATCGGCCGCATCTCCAGCGACAGCCCCTTCGGACGCGGCCTTCTCGGCCACGGTGTAGGCGAGGTCGTTACCGTTGATGCTCCTGCCGGCCAGCTCCAGTTCGAGATACTGGAAATCAACAACTGATTGGAGTGCTTATAATGAGCGAAGAGATAAAGACCATTCCTCAGGAAGAGAATCTCAGCGAGCTTCTCCAGATTCGCCGTGATAAGCTCAAGGGTCTTCAGGATGAGGGACGCGACCCCTTCCGGATAACCAAGTTCGCCCGCACTGCATTTTCCGTAGAAATCAAGGGCGATTATGAAGCTTTTGAAGGCAAGACCGTTTCCGTTGCAGGACGCATTATGTCCAAGCGCGGCATGGGCAAGGCCATTTTCTGCCACATCAAGGATGACCGCGGACAGATTCAGCTTTACATCAAGAAGGATTCCGTTTCCGAGACTGAGTTTGCCGATTTCCGCAAATATGATATCGGCGACATCATCGGCGTCACCGGCTTTGTCTTCAAGACCAAGACCGAGGAAATTTCCGTTCACGCAGAGAAGGTCACCCTTCTCAGCAAGAGCCTGCGTCCTCTCCCCGAAAAGTTCCACGGTATGACCAACACCGAGCTGAAGTATCGTCAGCGCTACGTTGACCTCATTATGTCCGACGCAAGCCGCCGCAACTTCGATATTCGCTCCAAGTTCATCCGTTTCCTCCGCAGCTATCTGGATAACAGAGGCTATATGGAGGTTGAAACCCCCGTTCTTAACACCATCGCCGGCGGCGCTGCTGCCCGTCCCTTCATCACTCACCACAACACTCTGGATATCGATATGTATATGCGTATCGCAACCGAGCTGCCTCTCAAGCGCCTCATCGTTGGCGGCATTGAGCGTGTTTATGAAATCGGACGCATTTTCCGCAACGAGGGTATGGACACCAAGCATAACCCCGAGTTTACCACCGTTGAGCTTTATGAGGCCTATGCCGATTTCCACGATATGATGGATATAGCCGAGGGAGTTATTTCCGGCGCTGCCAAGGAAATTCTCGGCTCCTATCAGGTTGAGTGGATGGGCGAGACCATCGATCTCACTCCCGGTTGGAGAAGACTCAGCATGGTTGACGCTGTCAAGGAATATGTTGGCATCGACTTCGGCGCAATCAGCGATGATGCCGAGGCTGTTGCCGCCGCAAAGGCAATCGGCGTTGAGCTTGCCGATGCAGCAGAGAAGACCTGGGGCAACGCTCTTTACGCCTGCTTCGACCAGCGCGTTGAAGAGAAGCTTATCCAGCCCACCTTCATCACCATGTATCCCGTTGAGGTCAGCCCCCTGACCAAGCGCAGCCCTGCTGACCCCCGCCTTACCGAGCGCTTTGAGCTTTTCATCTGCCACAGCGAGCTGGCAAATGCTTATTCCGAGCTCAACGACCCCATCGACCAGCGCTACCGTTTCGAGAAGCAGGTTGAGCAGCGCGAGCGCGGCGACGACGAGACCGAGATGCTGGATGAGGACTTCCTCCTGGCTCTGGAGTACGGCATGCCTCCCACCGGCGGTATGGGTATGGGCATTGACCGCTGCGTTATGCTCCTCACCGGCTGCGACTCCATCCGCGACGTCCTGTTGTTCCCCACGATGAAGCCCCTCGCAGAGTAAAACCAAGCCGAAAACGCTTATTTCTAAGCGTTTTCGGCTTTTTGTTAATCCAAAATGGCGTCGTTAACACATAAAAATGCGTTTTGTTGTAAATCAGAGGGCTATGTGATAAAATAATGACGATAAGCTTTTGAGGAGTGGGATTATGACAGATACAGATAGAAAAAGAGCCGCAAAGGCTTTTGCAGAATATTGGAAAGATCGTGGTGACGAAAAGAGCGACAGTCAGTCTTTTTGGCTATCCCTTGCTCGTGACGTTTTAGGTGTTGCAGAACCCGAAAAGTTTATATTGTTTGAGGAACGTGTAAAACTGGACCACACAAGCTTTATTGACGGTCACATTCCCTCTACGCATGTGCTCATTGAGCAGAAAAAGAAGGGTTTTAAACTGCGTAGCCCTATCCGTCAGTCCGATGGAACATTGCTCAACCCCTTTCAACAGGCACAGAGATATTCGGCGGCACTGCCGTATTCACAGCGTCCCCGTTGGATCATCACTTGCAATTTTGAAGAATTCCTTATTTATGACATGGAGAAGCCTACCGGCGAGCCGGAAAGTATCTTGCTGAAAGACCTCGGCAAGGAGTATTACCGCTTGCAGTTCCTTGTGGAAGAAAAGAGCGAGCTTTTGCACCGCGAAGAACAGATTTCCATCAAAGCTGGTGAGCTTGTAGGAAAGCTGTACGATGCCATTTTGAAGCAGTACATTCACCCCGACAGCGCGGAAACGCTGCGCTCACTAAATATGCTTTGTGTCCGTCTTGTATTCTGCCTTTATGCAGAGGACGCAGGTATTTTCGGTGGACATCTGAAATTCCATAATTACATAAAGAGCTTTAACGTCAAAAATGTGCGCCGCGCACTTATTGACCTTTTCCATGCGCTCGATACCAAAACTGAAGAGCGTGATCCTTATATGGATGACGCTTTGGCGGCATTTCCTTATGTGAACGGCGGTTTGTTTGCTGACAGGAATATTGAGATTCCTAATTTCACACAGGAAATCGTTAACCTTCTTCTCCATAACGCAAGCGAAGACTTTGACTGGTCGCAGATTAGTCCTACCATTTTCGGTGCGGTATTTGAATCTACTTTGAATCCCGAAACCCGTCGTAGCGGCGGTATGCACTATACCTCAATCGAGAACATCCATAAGGTTATTGAGCCGCTGTTCCTGGATGAACTCCGTGAGGAGCTTGCAGAGATCAAGGCACTAAAAGTTCCCAAGATTCGCAACGATAAGGCAGAAGCTTTCCGTGAAAAACTGTCTAAGCTTACGTTCTTTGATCCTGCCTGTGGTTCCGGTAATTTCTTAACCGAAACCTATATTTCTATGCGCCGTTTGGAAAACGAAGCTCTTGAAATTATAAACGAAGGACAGATCATGCTCGGCTTTGACGGTATTATCAAAGTTTCTATCGGTCAATTCTACGGTATAGAGATCAATGACTTTGCCGTAACCGTTGCGAAAACTGCGCTTTGGATTGCAGAAAGCCAGATGCTTAAGGAAACCGAGGATATCGTAAATATGTCCCTTGATTTCCTTCCTCTGAAGTCCTATGCCAACATCGTAGAAGGCAACGCCCTCCGCACCGATTGGGAAACTGTTGTGCCTAAAGATAAGCTGAATTACATTATGGGTAATCCTCCTTTTATCGGTGCGCGTTGGATGAGTAAAGAACAAAAAGAAGAACTGTTTGACGTATTCGGAGAAAAATGGAAAAATTCTGGCAATCTTGACTATGTTTCGTGTTGGTACAAAAAGGCTTCTGAATTGATGAAAGGTACATACATTCGCACAGCGTTAGTGTCAACAAATTCCATCTCACAAGGTGAGAGTGTTGATACCCTTTGGAAACCTCTTTTTGAAGAAGGCGTCCATATTGATTTTGCACATCGTACATTCCGTTGGGATAGCGAGGCAAGCATTAAAGCTCGTGTGCATTGTGTTATTGTGGGATTTAGTTGTGCGCCTTCCTATAGACCTAAAGTTATATATTCAGCAGAGCGTCCCCTTGTAGTTAGCAATATTAATGGTTATCTAGTTGAAGCTAACAATGTTTTTATAAAAAACAGAAGTGTGCCTTTATGTAATGTACCGAGCATTGCTATGGGCAATCAACCTATAGACGATGGAAATTATCTGTTTTCTTTAGAAGAAAAAAATGAATTTGTAAAGAAAGAACCTCTTTCAGAAAAGTGGTTTAAGCCTTGGTATGGTGCTCAAGAGTTCATAAATCAAGAACCGCGATATTGCCTATGGTTGGGTGAATGTTCGCCTTATGAACTAAGAAAAATGCCTGAATGCTTAAAACGAGTTCAAGCTGTTCGAGAATTTAGATTAACAAGCAAACGAGCAGCTACATTAAAATTAGCAGACACCCCTACCCGCTTTCAAACAGAAAATATGCCCATTGGCAAGTTTGTTGTAATACCAGAAGTTTCTTCAGAGAAACGAAAATATGTTCCTATGGGATATATGGATGATAGTGTTCTTTGTAGTAACAAACTTAGATTGATGCCAAATGCGGAATTATATCATTTTGGCATTTTGGAGTCTAATGTGCATATGGCGTGGATGCGTGCTGTTTGTGGCAGATTGGAAATGAGATACGATTATTCAATTAAGATAGTTTATAATAATTTTCCGTGGCCGAATCCTACCGATGAGCAAAAGGTGGCAATTGAAAAAACAGCGCAGGCAATTCTTGATGCAAGAGCAAAATATCCCGACTGTTCTCTTGCTGACCTTTACGACGAAATTGCTATGCCCCCAGAGCTTCGTAAAGCACATCAAGCAAACGACCGTGCCGTAATGCAAGCGTATGGCTTTGACGTAAAGACAATGACGGAAAGTAGCTGTGTGGCAGAGCTTATGAAGATGTATCAGAAAATTATAGAAACACTTTGACGAAAGGAGATACTGACTTGTACATACACTCTGTTAAATTAATTAATTATAAATCCATAGGAGATTATGCTGAATCAGAAATCATCCTTGAGAAAGGTGTAACTGCTGTTATTGGTAAAAATGAGAGCGGAAAAAGCAATATTCTTGAAGGACTATCTCGAATTCAACTGCTGTTAGGCAATGATAATGCATTTTCTCCTTCTATGGTTAATAGAAATTGTGAAACCGGAACGGAAAACTACTATCTCATCACATTAAAATCTCTTGCTGACGAAATAGCAATGGGAGCAACTGATGACACACAAATCATTTATAAAAAGAATGAGTATGTTGCTACAGGAGGAGTCCTGCAATTATATCAGAGCATTGTGGGAGATTCCATTGATAAAGTACTCGCTTTTCTTGATGGAATTAGCAAGAATCCCTTTCAGTTAAGTAATCAAGAAATAAATGCCTATAAAGATTGCATTGCTGAACTTTCCAAAAAAGAACATCTAAATATCCCAAAAGTAACACGCGCACTTGAATACTTGAAGGCAAGGATCGCAAAGCTTGACAAAACATATCAAGCTGAATTTGAAGGCCTCGTTCTGGACTCTCAAATAAAATGGTTGTCTGTTATTTCGAAAATACCAACAATGTTTTATCGAAAAGCAGATAAACATCTTAATTCCACCTATAAAATTGATGATATAGAGAAAGAACTTGGAAACGCATCTGTTAACCCGAACAGTTTGCTCAGGGAGTTAGTAAAAGTTATTGGAATATCTGCAAATGATTTTATAACTGCTGCGCGTTCAGGAAACAACTCGCAACAAATCACGCTTAGAAGAAGAATCAACAAGTTAATAGATGAGAATATAAACAAGAAATTCGAGGATTTTTATTTCACAGAGAAAATATCGTTATTGTTTGATAGTAACAACGGAGTAAGCGCTTTTGCTGTCGAATCGGATAATGGACAGGCGTTGACTCTTTCGGAAAGAAGCAACGGGCTAAGATGGTACTTAGAAACATTTATTGATACTCAAGCAAATGATATTGACGACAGGAATGTTGTGTATCTTTTAGACGAGCCAGGAGCTTCGCTCCATGTTAATGCTCAACGAGAGTTGATACGACTGTTTCACCATTTGTCAGACAAAGGGAATCAAGTTGTTTACGCCACACATTCACCTTATATGCTTGAAACGGAAGACGGAGGAATTACACGAATTAGAGCAGTTGTAAAAGATTCCGATGGATATACTCGAATCTATAAAACTGCCTATGATGCGCGTATCGCTCCGGATAGCCAAAAAGATACACTTGCTCCGTTAATTAACGCTTTGGGTATGAATCTTAATGACACATTTGGCCCTGCAAACAATAAAACCAATATTGTGATTGAAGGAATGAGTGATTACATTTATATTTCACTAATGATCAAAGTATTGAATGTGAAAATGGATAACTATTCTATTATACCTTCTGTTGGTGCCTCTAATTGTGTCAATATTTGTTCCATACTTCACGGCTGGGGATGCAAATATATCGCAGTGTTTGATTATGACAAAGCAGGCGTGGAAACTGGTGGAGAACATATGCACAAAAATTTGTTTTACCAATTAGGAGAACAGTATTTATATCTTGCGGATGTTACACAAGATGATATCGATGCTAAAACATACAATTCTCCAGGCACAAAGTGTGTAATCGAAGACCTTGTTACCAAAGAAGAAATTGACAGATTCTGTTCAGCAACAAATACTTCCCCAGAATTAAGTAAGCCATTAATTGCAAAAATTATAGCTGAAGCGGTAACGCAAGGTTCTTATGATTTAGGCGATGAATGCAAAAAGAACTTTGCTTTGTTGTTTGACCGTATGTTCAATGCATAATCGAAACAGGAGGTGAAATTTTTGGAACGGAATACATTTGAAATGTATTGGAGTTATTATTTGTCGATTGAGAAAATGATGAAAAATACCTCTCAATATGTTTGTCCGTCAAAACTTAATAAGAACGCATACTCTGATGAGTTTATGAAGATTATCTTATTGTCTTGTTCTGAGATAGATTCAATTCTCAAGGTTATTTGCAGAGAGCATGGCGTATTATTGGAAGATCGAAAATATAACATGTCCATATACGCAAAAACTCTATCGAGTCAAAAAGACATCAAGGATATGGTATATTCACCCGAATGTGCTACTTCAAGTGCTAATAAGGGAATAATCTGTTTTCCGTTCAAAGATTTGGATGACAAAAAGCTGCATGCTGGCTTAACTTGGTGGAGAGATTACCAAAAATTAAAGCATAATCGATTAGATAACGCTGAACTTGGTAATTTAGAAAATGCAGTGTGCGCTATTACGGCACATTATATCCTCTTGCGTATCCTTATGGATATGTTACCGGAAAACTCAGGACGAGAATATGTGAAAGAAAAATATTGGTCAGATTATTTGGTGATTTGCGTTTAACTGAAACAGGAGTATAATATGCCGCTTGAAATAGTAAGAAATGATATAACAAAAATGAAGGTTGATGCCATTGTCAATGCCGCCAATGAGTCCTTGCTCGGCGGTGGAGGTGTTGACAGGAAGAGGATAATGCGGATGTTCTTCTTTGCTGGGGATAGTAAACACCCTCAAATTTTTACGACAAATGTTACGACAAATGGGATAAAGTTATGCCAGTTTATGATAGGTTGTGTCCAACAATGAAAATAATTTGGATTAACGAAATCAGAAAAAGGCAGGATAAATAAGGGTATAACAACATCACCCGTGAAATCCCCACCATGAAACCTCTCGACTAAGTAAATCTCTGTAGATCACATTGTCATATCAGGGGCTTTTCAGGGATGCAAAGAGAGAAAAAAGCTTAATTTGCCATAGCTAGCCCCATTGCATGCAAGTTATATAAAGTTTTTAAGGGACTGCACGAGTGCAGTCCCTTTTTTTGATTACATCTGTAAAAGAAATGTAAACCTTTCATTTTGTGGCTTGTATTCCCTGTGAAATGTTATTATTATTGGTTGTGTTAGTTATAATTGGGTTCATTAAAACCCTTATCCAGGTGATATGGAATTATCAATTCCGTGGCCTCCCTGAAGATCAAGTTGATGAAAGGAAAGTTCAGACATGAGCAATGCGGCACAGAAAGATGATGCCCTGTTTGAGGCATTGGGTAAAACCAAGAAAAAGAAAAAACGGAGGATTGCCCGAACGATAATCATTATCGTGCTGGTGCTTGCTATTGTTTTGGTGGCGGCTGTGGGTATTCTGCAGCGGAGGGTGAGAGAACGTTTCGCATCCGATATAGGTGAAGTCCTCGAGTACGTGGCCACCACCGGCACAATCAGCACTCTGGTTTCCGGATCCGGTACCTTGAGCAATGTGGATACCGAAACGGTGTGCCTGCCCGAGGGTGTGGAAATCAGGGAGAGACTTGTGGATGTGGGCGATATTGTTGCCGAGGGAGATCTGCTGGCAACTGTTGATCTTTCGACGGTGAGAAACGCCATGTCCGAGCTGCAGAGTCATATAGAAGAGCTGGATGAGCTTATCAGCGATGCCGAGGGCGACAAGGTGGATAGCTATGTTCGTGCCGGCGTTTCCGGCAGAGTGAAGATTATCTATGCGGAAAAGAATATGGCTGTTGCCGATTGTATGGTGGCAAACGGAGCCCTTGCCGTAATATCTTTGGACGGCTATATGGCACTGGATATTGAGACAGATACTTTGAGTGTTGGTGACACTGTCAGTGTGATCCGTGCCGAGGGCGCTGAGATCAGCGGCAGAGTGGAATCTGTTTCCGCCGGTATTGCTACCGTCCTTGTCAGCGACAACGGACCCCGCTATGATGAGGAAGTAACTGTAAAGACCCAGGATGGCACGGAGCTTGGAACCGCCAGACTTTATATACATAAGCCCTTGTCCGTTACCGGCTATGCAGGTACGGTGAACAATGTAAATGTGAAAGAGAACCAGCAGCTTTATTCCTCAACAACTGTATTCACTCTCACCGATACAAACTTCAGCGCCAACTATGATTCTCTGCTGAGAGAAAGAATAGAGGCGGAGGAGACTCTGCTGGAGCTGCTTGTTATCCAGCGCAACGGCGGCCTTGTTGCCCCCATCTCCGGCAGCATTTTCTCTGTAGCTGATGAGGAGAGTGAGGAGCTTGGCAGTGCCTCGAGCACCAATACTATGAGCAGCAGTGCAATGGCCGCTGCTTATATGAGCGGCGACTTCAGCAGTGTTACAGCAGGTACCGCTATGGGTAGCACCGCTTTGCCCGATACTCTTTCCGGCGAAGTGCTGACCATTTCCCCTGATATAAGTATGTCTGTAACCATCTCCGTGGATGAGTCCGATATTCTTTCTCTGGAGCTCGGTCAGCAGGCTGACGTAACCGTCAGCTCCGTCAGCGATGAAAAGCTTTGCGGAATCCTTACCGAGATTGATAAGACCGCAGCTACCGGCAGCTACAGCGCAACCATTACGCTGGATAAGCTCGATGGTATGCTTGCCGGTATGACCGCCGAGGTGGATGTGCGTATTGAAGGTATTGAAGAAGCCATCATCATTCCTGTTGATGCCCTTCATCAGACCAGCACAGGCGCCTTTGTATATACAAGCTACGACTCCGAGACCGAGGAGTATGGCGGCAAAGTGGATGTTGAGACCGGTCTTGCCAATAATGAGTTTGTTGAGGTAAGATCCGGCCTGTCTGAGGGCGACATCATTTACTATACCAAGACATGGTCTATTATGGATCTGTTCAGCGGTATGGGATTCGGCTTCTGAGAGGTGGGGCTATGATTGATATTAAGGACCTTTGCAAAATCTATCTTGTGGGCGATGAGCGTGTCCGCGCTCTTGACCATGCAAGCCTGCACATATATCCCCACGAGTTCGTCAGTATTATCGGACCTTCCGGCTCCGGTAAGTCTACCCTGATGAATATTATCGGCTGTCTGGACGTGGCAGACGCAGGCAGCTATTATCTGGATGGGCTGCCTATTGAGGAGTACAGCGAGAACGAGCTTGCCCGCATACGCAACCGGAAGATAGGCTTTGTGTTCCAGAGCTTCAATCTTATCCCAAAGCTTACTGCGGAGGAAAATGTGGAGCTGCCTCTGATATATCAGAAAGTACCCCGCGCCGAAAGGCACAGAAGGGTGAAAGCTGCCCTTGAGAAGGTCAGCCTTTCCCACCGTGCCAAGCATCTTCCTACGGAGCTTTCAGGCGGTCAGCAGCAGCGTGTTGCCATTGCAAGGGCTTTGGTGACCAATCCCAGCCTGATCCTTGCGGACGAGCCCACAGGCAACCTGGACTCCAAGACCAGTCAGGAGATAATGGATATCTTTCACGATCTGCATAAGCAGGGGAATACCATCGTGCTGATTACCCACGATAATGACGTGGCCAGGCAGGCCTCCCGCGCCATCCATATTCTGGACGGACGGATAACGGAGGTGGCGCTATGATACTCTCTCTGAAAATGGCGCTGCGCTCCATCGGTGCCAATAAAATGCGTGCTATTCTCACTATGCTGGGCATCATCATCGGCGTTATGGCTCTGGTGGTTCTGGTCAGCCTCGTCAACGGTGCCACCAGTTCTGTAACAGATGCTGTAGCCAATCTTGGCAACAGTATGCTTACTGTCAGCATCAGAGATGATAAGGGTAATCCTGTTGACATCGAAACTCTGGATGAGTGGATGGATAAGGCTGAACTGGGGCTTATTGCGCCCACCGCCTCCGATAATCTTTTAGCCTCTGCCAATGGCAGCAGCGGCAGTATGATGGTCTACGGCACCACTTCTCCTTACTATGACATTCAGGGATTGCAGCTCTCTATGGGACGCTGGATTAAAAGGAGTGACGTTGAAAATCACAGCTATATCTGCGTTATCAACGAATCCGCTGCAGAAGAGCTTATAGGTTATACTGACTGCGTGGGACAGTCCATTTCCATAAACTCTGTTAAATATACCGTTGTTGGTGTTCTGGCTGACAGCGAGGATTCCCTCAGCTCCGTTTTTACCGCAGGAAGCATGGTCGCCTATATTCCTTACACCTCCCTCGTCCGCTTGTCCTCAAAGACCAATGCGGAGGTGACCTCCTTCTACTGCACTGCCGCTGAAGGTGGTACAGTGGAAATGGCGGAAAAGGCTATGAAGGATATTCTTATGCAGCGGTTTGAGGATGATGAGGATGCTTTCCGCGTGTCCTCCCAGAATGTGCTGGAGGAGACTATGGACTCTATTACCTCCGCGCTTGCCATCCTTTTGGGCGGTATTGCAGCCATTTCCCTGATAGTGGGCGGTATCGGCATTATGAATATCATGCTGGTTACTGTTACCGAGCGTACCCGTGAGATCGGCATCCGAAAGGCTATAGGTGCAAGCCGCGGCACCATCCTGACTCAGTTTTTGATGGAGGCCGTGGTGTTGTGCATGATGGGCTGCGCCTTGGGCATTTTCCTCAGCTGGTCTATCCTGCAGATAGTAAGTACCGTCGTGGCAAGCCTTGATATGTCCTTCCATCTTGATGGAGGAGTCGTGACATTGGCTGTGTGTTTTTGCTTTGTTATCGGCATTGTGTTTGGCCTTTATCCCGCAAACAAGGCTGCAAAGATGAAGCCCATCGATGCACTGCACTACGGAGGTTAAGCTATGGAAAAACAGAAGAAGAAACAGCTGAAAAAGGTTTTTTCCTGGGTCTTGCTTGCTGCAATTGTGATCTTATTGGCCTTTATGCCTCTCCTTGCTGCAAGGGAGGAGGCTCTTGATGGTCCTCAGGCCAGTATCCTCTCCGGAAAGGTGGAGAGAAGTGATATTTCCACCCGGCTGGTGGGCGGCGGAAGGTTGAAGAGCCAGGAGGCCGTGGAGATCACCGTTCCCTCTGCGGTGAAGCTTACTAAATATCTGGTGAGTAACGGTGACAGCGTTAAAGAGGGCGATGTGATAGCCGAGGTTGACCGCGTGACTGTTATGACAGCCATTGCTCAGGTTCAGGAAACACTGGATCATATTGCTGAGCAGATACAAAAGGTCAGCGATGAAGAATCTCCCGATACCGTCGTTGCGCAGGCAGGCGGAAAGGTGAAGATCGTCTATGCACAGGTCGGCGATAATGTGCAGGATGTAATGATGGAACACGGTGCCCTTGCAGTGCTTTCTTTGGACGGCCTGATGGCTGTACGCCTTGAAGGAGTCAGCGGCTTTTCCGTGGGTGAAAAGCTCATTGTTGCGCTGCCCGACGGTTCTGAAGTCAGCGGCAAGGTGGAATCCAATTTGGGCGGAGTCCTGATTGCTACTGTTGCCGATGATAATTATGCTGTGGGCGAAGAAGTCAAACTTTGCACCCTGGAGGGTGAGGAGATAGGCCGCGCTGAGCTATACATCCATAGTCAGTGGAACGCTCTCGCATATTCCGGCACGGTTTCCTCTGTCCGTGTAAAAGAGGGGGACAGCCTTAATGCGGGGCGTATAATCATGGATTTGAAGGACACCGGCCACAGCGCACGCTTTTATATGTTGGCCAACCAGCACAGAGAGTACGAAGAACTGATGCTCAGCCTGTTTGAAATGTATCAGTCAAAAGAGCTTACCGCTCCCTGTGACGGTGTCATCTCCGATGTGGATGAAAACGGAGTACATATGCTCTCCGATAATGGCGGCGCTTATGTGGTCAGTTTCCTGGCCAATGCACCCAACGGCAGTGCTGATACCGCATATTTGAACTATGTGGGTCAGGTAAAGGAAGTTGGGATTGACGGTCTCATAATGAGGATGAATCCTCAGGGCATGAGCATTGCAGACTATAAAAAGCTCGACTCTGTTCCGCTGAACACCGACTATATGACGCAGGAGGGAATCTATTCCGGACAGGCCCCGATTTATGAACTCTCGGCAGGGGAGTGGACCGGGATAGACCGCTCTTCCATTAAAGCGGGCGATATTCTCCTCTTTGCCGCCGATTCCGCAGGTGGATTTGTGTGGGTGGTGCGCGTGGCCTGGAGTCCTCTTCCCGATGATTCCGGTGATTCAAGTGATCCCGATGCTCCAAGTAATCCCGATGACCCCGATGACCCCGATGATCCCGGATTCCCCAATATTCCCGGATGGCCCTCCATTCCCTCGTGGCCTAATATCAGCTTGCCCCAGATCGGCGGATTTGGCGGGGGACTGATGCAGCAGGAGCCCCAATTTGAGCTTTATAGTCTGGATACTGTGACAGTGGCCTGCGTCAATCCGCAGGAGGAGATGATGGTGGATATTGCCATTGATGAACTGGACATCACAAAGATTTATGTGGGTCAGAGCGCCTCGGTGACCGTTGATGCCCTGGGTGACGAAACTTATGATGCAGAGGTTACCAATATATCCAACAGCGGGGTAAACGGAGGAGGAAACAGCAAGTTCACCGTCCGTCTGGTTTTGGCTAAAAGCGGAAAAATGCTGCCCGGCATGAATGCCTCGGTGGTCATAGAGCTGGAAACGGTCAGCAAGTGCCTCTCTGTTCCTGTGGCCGCAGTTAGCGAAATTGGTACGAAAACTGTTTTGTACACCGGCTATGATGAGGAAGATGATGCACTGCTGAACCCCATTGAGGTTGTCGTCGGTGTTTCCAATGAGGAAATGGTGGAAATAGTATCCGGAATAGGCGAAGGGGAAACATTTTATTATTCCTACTATAATGCGCCGGATGAATCCAAGACCCCGGAAGTGAAATTTGATTTCACAATGGGATAAAACCATGAAATTAAAAATAAAGCATAAACTGATTAAAAACAGCTTATGCTTTATTTTTATTACTTCCCGATAGGTATAAGGCAGGAAACCCGGGCTTCCGGAATTTTTCGGGGCGACAGCCCCAACGAAGCGAAGAGCAAGCGTCCCGGCAGTCTCTTTTTTTCGCTGCCTGCCGACCATATTGAAAAATGAGAATTTAAGGATAAAATAACCTTAGGTAGGGTATTGCTTGTTACGCTGCGTAATGATGTAAGATGCCAGCGTAAGGAGGTGTCAGCTATGTCTAAATACACAACGGGAGAAATTGCAAAGCTTTGCGGAGTTTCCGTCAGGACCGTGCAGTATTATGATTCCAGAAATATTCTTGTTCCCAGCCAGCTTTCCGAAGGGGGAAGGCGCCTTTATTCGGAGGAGGATTTGAAGCGGATGCGGATAATCTGCTTCCTTCGTGAGGCGGGACTTCCCATAAACAGCATTGCTCAGCTTTTTGACGAAAAGCATCCGGAAAATATAATCTCCGTTTTGCTGGAGGAGCAGGAGTTATCACTGCGTGAGGAACTTTCCGAGACCCAGAAAAAACTGGGAATCATAGAATCAGTGAAGCGGGAACTGAAGGAAATAAAAAATTTCTCCGTTGAATCCATTGGCGATATAGCGCGCATTATGAAGCAGAAAAATGAACTGAGAAAAATGAGGATCATGATGCTTGTCACGGGACTTCCCGTAACGGCTTTTCAGTGGGTCTCCATTATTTTATGGATAACGCGGGGTATGTGGTGGCTCTTTGCCCTCTGGGCTTGTGTTGCGATTGCCTACGGTGTATGGCTCAGCATTTATTATTTCAGGCATATTGAATATATCTGCCCCGAATGCCATGAGGTTTTCGCTCCATCTGTCAAGGAAGCCTTTTTTGCTTACCACACTCCAAGAATGCGCCGCCTGACTTGCCCCAAGTGCGGCGTAAAGAGCCTGTGCGTTGAAGTTTTTCGCGGAAAGGAGAAGTGAAGCTGTGTCAATTTTTAAGAAAGCGCTGCGATTTGCTCTGAGCCTTCTGCCGGTTTCTCTTGTGGCCGGTGTTTTCGTTATCTTTTATCAGTTGAACACCCTTCCCGAGAATATGGTTGCCGAAGTTTTGGCGGAGATGCCAAATATGACGCTTCTCGCCCTTGTAAGCGCTGTGCAGGCGGCGGCCTACGCCTTTGTCTGCGGTCTTTTCGGCTATGTTCTCGCGGTGAAGGTGGGGCTTTGGAAAAGCTTTGAGTTTAATAAAAAATATGCCCTTAAAACTCTCATAATCTGCGTACTGGGCGGAATAGTCTTCAGCCTTGACCACTGGGTGTTCGGCAGTTTTATTGACGGAATTCAGGAGGCAAATGCCGCTTCCCTGAATGCAGTGGGAGTGATTGCCAGCGTGCTTTATGGCGGCGTGGTGGAGGAAGTGATGCTCCGGCTTTTCTTCATGTCCCTTATCGCCTTCATAATACATAAAATCTTCTGTAGAAAATGCAGCAGCGAGAATATGCCTGTATGGGTGTTTGCAGCTGCGAATATAATTGCCGCATTGGCTTTTGCCGCGGGGCACCTGCCTGCCACGGCAGTGATCTTTGGAGAGCTTACGCCTCTTCTTCTTTTCCGCTGCTTCCTCATGAACGGCGGCTTCGGACTTCTCTTCGGCTGGCTCTTCCGCAAATACGGCATTGCCTACGCAATGGCGGCTCATGCTCTTTTCCATATAGTCAGCAAGCTAATCTGGTTTATCTTTATCTGAAAATATCATTCAGCAGGAAACACCCCGCGTGAGGCGGGGTGTTTCTTGCTGTAAACAGAATGATAGTTGCCTGGATATATTAATTATGATATTATTTTATCATAAAATGGATTGGAGGTATTTTATGAAACGTGCAGCGGATTTCAGAGCGATTGCCCGTGATGCTCTTAAGGGCAAATGGTGGCTTGCTGTGCTGACGGGATTTGTGGCCTCCCTGCTGGGCGGTGTTATGGCCTTTGGCAACAGCGGCAGCTTTAATATCGGAATGGAAGACACTTCTGTCGGAGATATATCTTCCGATATCTTTACAGAGGAAGTAGTGTTAGTCGTTGTAATACTGGCTATAGTGCTTGGATTGCTGTTTTCTTTTCTGGCTGCAGCAAAGTTTGTAGTCGGTGGACCGGTAAAAATGGGTTATTCGGTATTTAACCTTAACCTTGTAGATAAAAAAGATACAAAATTCGGCGACCTCTTCTCTTGCTTTAATCGCTTTGGTGCAGGATTTTGCATGAATCTTCTTATGGGAATTTTCCTCTTCCTTTGGTCACTGCTTTTCGTCATTCCTGGAATTATCAAAAGCTTCAGCTATGCGATGACCCCATATGTTCTTGCCGAAAATCCTCAAATGACAGCAAAGCAGGCTATAACAAGATCCCGTTGGCTGATGGACGGAAATAAATGGCGTCTTTTCTGCCTTAACTTCAGTTTTATCGGTTGGGCACTTCTTTCAGTTGTTCCCGCATTTATATGCAGTATAGTCATAGGCTTGCTTGCAACTTTGGGTGGGAGTGTTATTGCGATTTTGTTCATGGTTTTGGTTTTGCTGATCAGCTTAATCCCCACACTGTTCCTGCAGGCATATCAGCAGGCTGCATATGCAGCCTTCTACAGGGATATAGCCGGAAGACCCAAAAAGCAAAATGCCGAAGGACCAAAAGAAAAGGACGGCGGCCTGTATGACTGCTGAGCTTTGGCAAAATTGATTTGGCAAAAAACAGACTGCGGGATTCCGCAGTCTGTTTTTATTCGCCCGTCCCACCGCAGAAAATTACATGATATACATTTAAATAGCGATTGACAATACAGTAAAGGCTGGTGTAGTATAATCCATGATTTTACTATTATAATGTATAATTGCTATTGCTATGTGCAAATTCGGAGGCAAAATGGAAAAGCTCAGCTCAAGACAAAACAAAATAATTGCTCATGTCCGCAAGCTGGGCAGCGACAAAGCCTACCGTTATCAGCAGGGCGAAGCCGTCTGCGACGGTATCAAGCTTCTCCGCGAGGCACTGATGTGGGGAGTGGAGATAACTGCCGTGCTTTGGGCGGAGGAGGCAGCTTTTGCTCTGCCCGAAGGCATCCGTCAGTACAGCGTTTCTCAGGAGCTTATTGACTACGCATCCCCCCTCAAGAACAGTCAGGGCGCTCTTTTCACCTTCCGCATGCCCTCCTGGCCCGAAACCGAGCCCGGGCGCTGCCTCGTTCTCGAAACGGTTCAGGATCCCGGGAATCTGGGTACAATCCTGCGCACCGCCAATGCCCTTAATATGGACAGCGTTATTCTCACCGGCGACTGCGCCGATATCTATAACCCCAAAACCATCCGCGCCGCCATGGGCGCCGTCTTCCGTCAGAAGGCTCTTCGCATGGAACGCAGCGAGATGAGAGAATATCTTTCCGCCCACGGAATGAAGCTCTACGGAGCCGCCCTTTCCGAAACTTCTCAGGATATCCGCCGCATAGGCCTTGAAAAAGCCGCCGTTGCCATAGGCAGCGAGGGAAAAGGCCTTTCTGAAGAGTTTCTCGCTCTTTGCGACGGTCAGGTAATCATTCCCATGAACGAACAGTGCGAATCTCTCAACGCGGGAGTTGCCGCCGCCATCGTTATGTGGGAGCTTAGCCGCTGAAAGGGAGGAAGCCATGAGCCTTGTTCATTGGATATGGTTTGCCGAAAAGCACCTGAGTTACCGCACAGAGAAAGCTTTGCTGGAGTGGAGAAACGACCCTGCCAACATTTTCTATGCCCAGAGCGATGAGTTTGAGAAAATGGGAATAGCGGGGGAGGAACTGGCAAAACTTCTCGATAAGGATCTCCGCAGCGCGGAGGATATAATCGGACGCTGTGCCGAGAAAAATGTCAGCATAATCACCTTTCAGGATGCAGCTTATCCCCAGCGCCTTAAAAATATTGCAGACCCTCCCTGTGTGCTCTATGTAAAAGGACGCCTGCCCTCTGTTGATACCGAGCCCGTTATCGCCGTCGTGGGCACGAGAAAATGTTCATTTTACGGCGCAAAGATAACAAATGATATCACATACGAAATGGCAGCCAAGGGAGCGCTCATCTGCACAGGGCTTGCAGAGGGCATAGATTCCCATGCCGCGAAAGCAGCCCTGATGGCGGGGGGAAAGGTTATCGGCGTTCTGGGAACGGGCATCGATGAGATTTTCCCCAGATTCAACCGAACTCTTTTTGAAGATGTAGCTGCAAGAGGCGCTCTCATAAGCGAGTATGCGCCCGGATATCCCGGAAGTAAGCTGAGCTTCCCCAGAAGAAACCGCATCATCGCGGGTCTTTCCGTGGCGGTTGTTGTTCCCGAAGCCCCTGAGCGCAGCGGCGCCCTTATAACCGTACGCCATGCCCTTGAAAACGGACGGGATGTCTACGCTGTTCCTTCCAATGCTGATTCAAAGGAAGGCAAGGGCTGCAACATGCTCATTCAGGAAGGCGCGGCTCTCGTTATGAGCGGCTGGGATGTTCTGAGGGAATATAAGGAGCTTTTCCCGGATAAGATTTCCGAGAAAGGGCCTGAAAAAGTCCCCGAAGAGCGCTATATTCCCGAGGAAAAACCAAAACCCACAGAGGAGGCAAAGCCACTGAGAGAGGAACCGGGAAAGGGCTTTTTCAAGTTCCGTGTTCCTGTCAGAAAGGCAAGAAACGAAAACCTGGCTTCCCAGCTTTCGGGACTCAGCGAAAATCAGCTGAAAATAGTTGCAGTTATGACAAAACCGTCTATGCATGTGGACGATATAATCGACCTTTCCGCAATGCCGGCATCTCTTGTTCTGAGCGAACTGACCATACTCCAGATAAAGGGCTATGTAAGTCAGGAATCCGGCAAGCGTTTTACATTGAACATAACAAAGTGAGGAAATGAAAATGGCAAAAGCAAAGACGAATCTTGTGATCGTCGAATCTCCTGCCAAGGCAAGGACCATAGAGAAATATCTGGGCAGCGATTACAAAGTTATTGCATCCATGGGTCATCTTCGTGACCTGCCCAAAAGTACTCTGGGTGTGGATATAGAAAATGATTTCGAGCCCCTTTATCAGAGCGTTGCAGGCCGCGAGGCTACCATTGCCGAGCTGCGCAAAAGCTCCAAGAGCGCCGAAACCGTCTATCTCGCAACCGACCCTGACCGCGAAGGCGAAGCCATATCCTGGCATCTCAAGGAGCTTCTTGAGCTCAGCGACGAGAAGGCACGCCGTGTAACCTTCAACGAGATTACCAAAAAGGTAGTTACCGAGAGCATAGCCTCTCCCCGCGACATTGACCTCAATCTTGTTGACGCACAGCAGGCAAGACGCATTCTTGACCGTCTGGTGGGCTACAAGCTTTCTCCTCTGCTTTGGCGCAAGCTGGGCAGACCCCGTCTCAGCGCAGGCCGTGTTCAGTCTGTTGCAACCCGCATGGTTGTTGACAGAGAAAACGAGATAAGAGATTTTGTTGCCGAGGAGTACTGGCTGCTGGACGCTTATCTTGAGCGCCTTGCGCCCAATGCAGGCTCCTTTGTTGCCCGCTATCACGGCACTGCCGATAAGAAGCTGGAACTTAGCTCCGAGGAAGAGGTAAACAAGGTTCTCAGCGATGTTGAGGGCGAGAATTTTGAAATCACCTCCGTCAAGCGCGGAGAGAAGCAGCGCTCTCCCTCTCCTCCCTTCATTACCTCCACTCTGCAGCAGGAGGCATCCCGCCGTCTGGGTATGACTCCCGTCCGCACCATGAGCGTTGCGCAGCAGCTTTATGAAGGAATTGATATTGACGGCTACGGCACCGTAGGTCTTATCACCTATATGCGTACCGACTCTCTGCGCATTTCCGAGGAAGCCCTCGCAAGCGCAAAGAGCTATATACTGGAGCATTACGGCCCTCAGTATTATCCCTCCAAGACCCGCGTTTTCAAGACCAAAGCGGGTGCTCAGGATGCACACGAGGCCATCAGACCCTCCAATATCTATCTTTCCCCCGAGCTTATCAAGAAAAATCTCACAGGCGACCAGTATCGCCTTTACCGCCTGATCTGGGGACGCTTCACCGCAAGCCAGATGGCAAATGCCGTTTATGACAATGTTGTCATTGATGCTGAAGCTGCGGGACATGTTTTCCGCGCAAATCATTCCGAGATAAAGTTTCCCGGCTACACCGCCCTCTATGAGGAAAGCCGCGATGAGGAAACAAACGAGATAAGAAAGCCCCTGCCCAATCTCAATGAAGGCGAGAAGGTTTCCGCCTCCAAATTCGGCAAGGAGCAGCGCTTCACCCAGCCTCCTTCCCGCTATACCGAGGCAACTCTCATTCGTGCCCTGGAAGAAAAGGGCATCGGCCGCCCCTCCACCTATGCTCCCACCATCGGCACCATTACAAGCCGCGAGTATGTTGTTAAGGAAGGCCGTTATCTCAAGCCCACTCCCCTGGGAGAAGTTGTCAACACCCTTATGAGTGACTACTTCAAGGACATCGTTGACCTTAAGTTCACCGCCCGCATGGAGGACAGCCTTGACGAAATAGAGTCCGGCGACAAGAACTGGAAGGGTGTTCTCCGCGAGTTCTACGGCAGCTTTGACGAGGAACTTGAAAATGCTGAAAAGGCTCTTGAGGGCAAGCACCTGAAGGTTCCCGATGAAGTCAGCGATGAGCTTTGCGATGTCTGCGGAAAGCAGATGGTTGTCAAAAACGGACGCTTCGGCCGTTTCCTTGCCTGCCCCGGCTTCCCCGAGTGCACCTTCACAAAGCCCATAGTTGTTGAAATGCCCGGAAAATGCCCCAAGTGCGGCGGAAGAATCCTCAAGCGCACCAGTAAAAAGGGCTACACCTACTATGCCTGCGAAAAAGGCGCTGATTGCGGCTTTATGACCTGGAGTGTTCCAGTCAAGGACTATTGCCCCGAATGCGGCAAGACCCTCTTCAAGCTTGCGGGAAAGGGAAAGAAAAAGCCCTTCTGCATAAACGAAGAATGCTCCGCCTTTCTGCCCGAGGATCAGAGAGGCTATAAGAAAAAGAGTGCCGAAGGAGAAGGCGAAGCTCCCGAAAGCAAAAAGAGCGGCGCCAAGAAAAGCCCCGCCAAAAAGCCTGCAGCAAAGCGCGGCAAAAAAAGCAGCGCTGCCAAGGAGTAAGCTATGGATTATCAAGTAACAGTTATAGGAGCCGGACTTGCCGGCTGCGAATGCGCCTGGCAGCTTGCACAAAGGGGAATAAAGGTTCGTCTCTGCGAGATGAAGCCAAACAAAAAGACCCCTGCCCATGTTTCCAATGATTTTGCTGAGCTTGTCTGCTCCAACTCCTTCAGAGGCGATGACCTTTCCAACGCCGTTGGTCTTCTCAAGGAAGAGCTGAGAAGACTGGACAGCCTCATTATGAAGTGCGCGGATGCAAACCGCGTGCCTGCAGGCGGCGCTCTTGCCGTTGACCGCGAGGGCTATGCCCGTATGGTCACCGAGCATATAAAAAACCACCCCAACATAAGTCTTGTTGAGGAGGAAATCACAGAAATACCCGAGGGAGAGGTTGTCATTGCCTCAGGTCCTCTCACAAGCGACCCGCTTGCTGAGAAAATTGCCGAAAAATGCCCCGACAGCGATCTCCATTTCTATGATGCCGCAGCCCCCATCGTAATGCTGGATAGCATCGATATGGAAAGCGCCTTCTATGCATCCCGTTATGACAAGGGCACCGCGGACTATATCAACTGCCCTATGGATAAGGAAGAATATCTTACCTTCTGGCGTGAGCTCTGCTCTGCGGAGGAGGCTGCTGTCCACGGCTTTGATGACGGCGGGGTTTTTGAAGGCTGCATGCCCGTTGAGGTTATGGCAAGAAGGGGAGAGGATACCCTCCGCTTCGGACCTCTGAAGCCCGTAGGTCTCATTGACCCCAGAAACGGAAAGGAAAACTATGCCGTTGTTCAGCTTCGCAGAGATAATGCGGAGGGAACAATTTATAACATAGTCGGTTTCCAGACCCACCTGAGATTCCCTGAGCAGAAGAGAGTTTTCTCTATGATACCTGCTCTGAAAAACGCGGAATTCGTCCGTTACGGCGTGATGCACCGCAATACCTATCTCAATTCCCCCACGCTGCTTGACCGCTACTACAGACTCAAAAACGAGCCTCGTATTTCCTTTGCGGGCCAGATGACGGGCGTTGAGGGATATGTTGAATCCTGCGCCAGTGGTCTGCTTGTGGGCATCGAAACCGCAAGACGCATTCTCGGCAAGGAAGCAGTGGATTTCCCTCAGGAAACAGCTGTTGGCGCTTTGGGACTTTATGTTTCCGGCGGCAGCGTAAGCGGCAATTTCCAGCCTATGAACATAAACTTCGGCATAATAACTCCCCTTGGCTACAGAGTTAAGGGCAAGCGCAATAAAAATGCCGAGATTAGCAAACGCGGTCTTGAGATATTGGAAAAGCTCAAGACAGAGAAAGAGATATAAACCCATCTTCTCGCAATAAATTATTAAAAAGAAAGTGGGAGAGAGAATGAAAATAATAATTGATGCAATGGGCGGAGATAATGCCCCTGCCGAAATTGTAAAAGGCGCAGTTGAAGCCCAGAAGGAATTCGGGGTTGACATAACTCTGGTGGGTATCGAGGAAAAGGTACACGAGTGCCTTGCTGAGTGTGACGGAGCGGATAATGAGCATATCTGCGTTGTCAACGCCACCGAGGTTGTTGATATGCATGATGAGCCCTCTATGGCCTGCCGCAGAAAAAAGGACAGCTCCATGACCGTGGGTCTCAACCTGCTCAAAGACGGTGAGGGAGATGCCTTCATTTCCGCAGGCAGCACCGGCGCACTGCTCACCGGCGCAACACTGATAGTCAAGCGCATACGCGGAATCCGCCGCGCCTGCTTCTGTCCCGTTATTCCCAACGGAGACAAGGGCGTTGTGCTCATCGACTGCGGTGCCAACGTGGACTGCACCGCGGAATACCTGCTCCAGTTTGCCTATATGGGCTCCTTCTATGCCTCCGCAATCAGCGGAGTTGAAAATCCCCGTGTGGGTCTTCTCAATAACGGCAGCGAGGACAGCAAGGGTACCGAGCTTTGCAAGGAAACTTATGCCCTTCTCCGTGAGGCTCACGAGGACGGCCGAATCAATTTCGTGGGCAACATAGAAGGCGGCGATGTTTTCAACGGCAAGGTTGATGTTATCGTCACCGATGGCTTCACCGGCAATATTCTTATGAAGAGCATTGAGGGCACTGCCAAGTTCCTTATGAAAAAAATAAAGAGCGTCATGCTCTGCAGCCTGAAGAATAAGCTTGCCGCTCTTGTGATCAAGAAGGATATGGGCGCAATCAAGAGCCTTCTTGACCCCAACGAGGTTGGCGGAACTCCCTTCCTCGGCATTACAAAGCCCGTTATCAAAGCTCACGGCAGCTCCAACGCTAGAGCAATCCGCTCTGCCGTTATGCAGGCCATCAATATTGTTGAAAATGATATCAGCGGCAAGATAGCTGATAACATTGAATATATGAAACTTCGCAGTGAATAAATTTTTGCTATGAAAGGAAAATGATCATGATTTTTGAAACCATCAGAGCAATTATTGCAGACCAGTTCGGCATTTCTGCCGAGGAAATCACTATGGACACCAACTTCATTGATGATCTTGACGCTGACTCTCTTGATATTGTTGAGCTGAGCATGGCCATGGAAGCCGAGTTCTCTCTCGATGAGATGAAGGAAGAGGATCTCAAGGGAATCCGTACTGTCGGTGACCTTGTTGATTTTGTTGCCCACAACGTAAAGTAAGAAAGGCTGTCAAAAGCCGATATTCCGTTTTCGGAAAAAGGGGGAAAAGTTCGTGAAAGAGCTTCAGAAAAAACTGAATTATAGTTTTAATGATAAGGAGCTTATTGCCACAGCCCTTACTCATTCCTCTTATGCCAATGAGCACCGCTGCCAAAGCAATGAGCGTTTGGAGTTCATAGGCGATAGTGTTTTGGGAATGGTTGTAGCAATGCACCTTTACCGCGCTTTTCCCAACTTGCCCGAGGGAAAAATGACCCGTATGAGAGCGGAGCTTGTATGCGAGCAAAGCCTTTGGGAGGTTGCCGATAAGCTCGGCTTCGGTGCTTATCTTCGTCTCGGAAAGGGAGAAGCTCTCACCGGAGGCAGAGAGCGCCCCAGCATTCTTTCCGACTGCGTGGAAGCGGTTATTGCAGCTCTCTACATAGACGGCGGATTTGAAGTGGCCAAGAAATTTGTGGATGACCACATTCTTTCCAAACTGGAAAGTCTTGGCACCACCCCTGTCGGAGACTATAAGACACGTCTGCAGGAGCTTGTTCAGAGATTCCATGGTCAGAGCCTGAGCTATGAAATGCTCAGTGAAAGCGGACCGGATCATATGAAAGTATTCTGCGCCGCTGTTTATCTCAACGGAGAGATGATCGGTCAGGGACAGGGACGGACTAAGAAGGAAGCGGAGCAGAATGCCGCTTCAAAAGCCTTGGAAGAACTGAAGGACGAATAATGAGAAAGAGCATTATACCTGTGTTCATACCTCATTTGGGCTGCCCTCACGACTGCGTTTTCTGCAACCAGAAGCGCATTTCGGGCAGCCTTTTGCCTGCTTGTCCCGAAGATGTGGTGAAGGTGATAGAGGAGGCTCTCCCCAAGTGTGAAAATGCGGAGCTTGCCTTCTACGGCGGCTCTTTTACCGCCATACCGTATGAGGAGATTTGCGCGCTGCTGGATGCAGCGGCGCCCTATCTTGCAGACGGGCGTATTGAGTCCATAAGAGTCTCCACCCGACCGGATGCCATAAGCGGGGAAATTCTTTCCCACCTTTGGGAAAAGGGTGTAAGAACAATTGAACTGGGCAGCCAGTCTATGGTGGACAGCGTTCTTTCCGCCTCGTGGCGCGGCCACACCGCGGAGGATACGGAAAAAGCGGCTGCATTGATAAAAGGCAGAGGCTTCTCCCTCGTGCTGCAGATGATGACGGGGCTTCCCGGCTCCGACAGGGAGAAGGATATTATAAGCGCGGAGAAAATTGCCGCCCTGAAGCCTGACGGAGTCAGGATTTATCCCACCGTTATTATTCGCGACACCGCCCTTGCCGATATGTGGGAGGCGGGGAAATACGAGGAGCACAGCGTTGAAGCTGCTGCCGAGGTCTGCTCCGAAATTCTTCCCATATTTGAAAAAGCGGGTGTACCCGTCATCCGTCTGGGACTCAACCCAAGCGATGAGCTCAGCGGGGGAGACGCTCTGGGCGGTGCTTACCACCCTGCAATGGGTGAAATAGTCAAAAGCCGTGTGCTTTTGAAAAAAGCCCGCGAAGCCCTAAAAGGCGTGAAGGCGGGAGATAATGTTGTTCTGCGCGTCAATCCCGCCTGCCTATCCCAGATGATCGGACAAAAACGCAGCAATATAAATAAGCTGAGTGAAGAATTTTCCCTTAAAAAGCTGAGTGTAAAAAGCGCCGATGTTGAAATGGGAGAAATTCTTGTTGATTTCGTTGCAAAAGAGGAAATTTTGTAATATACTCTATTTTGTATTATTGTGGGCATCTGTCCACAACAAGGAGTGCAGAAATTGTATTTAAAGGCTATAGAGATTCAGGGTTTTAAGTCCTTTGCGGACAAAACCGTGATTAACTTTGAAAAAGACATAACGGCCATCGTTGGACCCAACGGCAGCGGCAAGAGCAATATCTCCGACGCTATGCTTTGGGTTATGGGCGAGCAGCGCAGCAAGACTTTGCGCGGCGGCAAAATGGAGGACGTTATTTTCGGAGGCACCGAAAAGCGCAGCCCTCTGGGCTTTGCTCAGGTCAGCCTCATTCTTGATAACTCAGGCGGCACCTTTGAGATTGATGCCCCCGAGGTCACCATTTCCCGCCGTTACTACAGAAACGGCGAAAGTGAATACTACATTAACCGTGAGTCCGTAAGATTGAAGGATATCACGGCTCTTCTCATGGATACGGGTCTCGGTCGAGACGGCTACAGCGTCATCGGTCAGGGTCGCATTGCGGAGATCGTTTCCGCAAAGAGCACCGACCGCCGCGAGATTTTTGAGGAAGCCGCAGGCATTTCCCGCTACCGCTATCGTAAAGAGGAGGCAGAGCGCAAGCTTGCCCGCACCGATGAAAATCTTGTCCGCATCAACGATAAAATCGATGAGCTGGAGATGCAGGTTGTGCCTCTCAAAAAGCAGGCCGAAACCGCAAAGAAGTATCTTGTCCTCCGTGATGAACAGCGTGAGCTGGAGATAAATGTCTGGATGGAAGAACTGGACGGATGCCGGGAAAAGAGCGAGAGAGCTTCAAAGGACCTGGAAGAGGCAAATGTTGAGCTTGCCCGCGCCAGACGTGAGCTGGACGAGCTTTATGCCGCAAACGATAATTTCAGCAGCAAAATGCGCGAGTGCGATATGGATACAGAGCGTGAGCGCCAGCGTCTCAGCGAAGAGGAAGCTGCCGCCTCCGAATGCGAAAACGCAATTGCCGTTTTGAAGACTAATCTCCGCCATAATGAGGAGACCATAGAACGCCTTCACAGTGAGATCGATGAGCAGTCTGAAAGAGCCGAGGGCATTCGCTCTCAGGCAGAGCTACATAGGGACAGAGTCACGGAAATCGATAGTGAAATGGCTGAGAAGCAGCTTGATATCCGCGCTGCAGAGCGTGAGGCAGAGGCTCTTGCCGCAGAAAGCGATGTGAATCAGCAGGAGCTGAGCCGCCTCATTGCCTCCGAAAACGAGGCAAACGAAGCCGCTGCGGGTCACAGAGCAACTCTTGCCCAGCTCTCTGACAGAGCAAGGGAGATTGAAGAGCGTTTCACCACTATCGCTTCCGATATTGAAGATGCCGAAAGCCGCTATGATGAGGTCAGCGCAAGCTATCATCAGGCAAAAAGAGAAGCTGAGAAGGCTGAAGAGCGCTATAACGAGGTAAACAATATAATTAACGGCCACCGCATGCTTATGGGCGGCCGTGAGAAAAAAGTTCAGGACCTGACGGAAAAGCTCAACAAGCTCAGCGTTGAAAAGCGCAGCACCGAGGGGCGTATAAAGCTTCTCACCGAGCTTGAACAGGAGTTCGAAGGTCTCGGCAAAGCCGTCAAAAATGTTATGCGTGAGCGCTCCCGTGGAACTCTCAGGGGCATCCACGGACCCGTTGCGGGTCTTATCAGCGTTGCCGATAAATACACCGTTGCTGTTGAAACCGCTCTTGGCGCCGCAATGCAGAATGTGGTTGTTGACAGCCAGGATGTAGGCAAGGCAGCCATTGAAATGCTCAAGCGCAGTGATGGCGGACGTACAACCTTTATCCCGCTCGATACCGTTAAGGCCAACAGCCTCAACAAGGTTCCGAACGGAGAAGAAGGCTTTGTTGCAATCGCAAGTCAGCTTGTAAAATGCGACGAAAAATATACGGCGCTGGTGGCCAATCTCCTTGGCCGCACTGTCGTTGTGGAAACTCTTTCCGATGCTGTCCGAATTTCCCGCAAAAACGGCAACAGCCTGAGAATAGTTACTCTTGATGGCCAGATGATAAATGCCGGCGGCTCCATGACGGGCGGCTCTTCTGCAAAAAATGTGGGTATACTTTCAAGAGCCAATGAGCTTAAATCTCTCAGGGAAAAGCTTGAGCGCCTTGCAAAGGATGAAGAAAAACAGGCAGAGGAGCTTTCCGCAGCAAGCCGGGAGCTTGAAAAGGCAAGATATGAGCTTCAGGTGGCATCTGCTGAGCTTAACGGAGCGGCAGAAGAATTCCGACGCACGGAGAGCAATGCCGAGCGTCTTAAAATGATGCAGAGTGCTCTTGACGAGAGCATTGAAGCCCTCGAGAACGAGCGTGCCGGTCTTTCCGGTAAGAAGCAGGAAAACGAACTCAGTCAGGAGAGGGAGAAGTCCGCTCTTGCTATGCAGGAGAAGCGCCTTGAGCAGCTTAAAAATGAGATTAATGCTCTCAGTGCCGGTCACGAGGATTTCGAACTCAGGCGCGGGGAAATTTCCGAGCGCATCTCAGCCCTCCGTGCGGAAGGCGCTTCCCTCAGCGCAGAGCGCGAGGCAACCGTACGCTCTGCCGAAAGCCTTGAAGAGCTTATTGCCGCCATGTCCGGTGACAGCGAGAACAGACTGCAGTCCATTGATGCAATTAAGCTCCGCAGCGAGGATATAAAGGCAGAGATCCTGTCCAGAGAAGAGCGCCTTGCCGCTCTCCGCAGCAAGTGCGAAGCACACAAGAGCGCAATCGCTGAGTATAACAGCCTTAGGATGGAGCTTGAGGGCAAGCGCACCAGGAGTGAAAAGGCCTCTCAGGATAAAAACCGCGATATCAACGAGATGCAGCTGCGCTGCTCCCGTTTTGAAAACAGACGCGATGCCGCTGAAATGGAAGAAAAGCAGATTCTGGACAAGCTTTGGGACAGCTATCAGCTGAGCCGCAGCGCTGCAGCCCAGCTTCGCAAGGCTGTTGAGGATATGCCCGCCGCAACAAAACGTATCACCGAGCTCAAACGCGAGATAAGTCGCCTTGGCAATGTGAATGTGGGGGCTATCGAGGAATATGAGCGTGTCAGCGAGCGTTATGAGTTCCTTGTCTCCCAGCGCGACGATGTTGAAAAGGCTAAGAAGGAGCTTCAGAAGATAATCGGCGACATCACAGGCGAGATGAAGGAAATTTTCCTCCGCGAGTTCAAGGCAATCGAGGAAAAATTCCGCAGTGTATTTCTGGAACTTTTCGGCGGCGGCAAGGCTGCCCTGGAGCTTGAAGACCCCGAAGATCCTCTTGGCTGCGGCATTGGAATAAAGGTTCAGCCTCCCGGAAAAGCGGTAACAAACATAAGCCTTCTCTCAGGCGGTGAAAAGAGCTTTGTTGCCATTGCTCTCTACTTTGCCATTATGAAGGTTCGTCCTACGCCCTTCTGCGTTATGGACGAGATTGACGCCGCTCTTGACGAAGCCAATGTTGCCCGCTATGCAGACTATATGCGCTCCATGGCTGCGCAGATACAGTTTATAGTTATTACCCACCACCGCGCAACAATGGAAGAAGCCGATATGCTTTACGGCGTAACCATGCAGGAAAAGGGTGTCACCAGTATCCTTGCTGTAGACCTTGAGGAAGCCGAAAAGACTATAGCAAGCTGAAAGGAAATTGCGAAATGGGATTTCTTGAAAAAATAAAAAACGGCCTTATGCGCACCAAGCAGAATATGGCCATTTCCATGAACAATATGTTCGCCGGATTCACCCGTGAAAACGAGGAATTCTATGAAGAGCTTGAAGAGACCATGATAATGGCCGATGCAGGCGTTGATACCTCCGTAAAAGCCGTTGAGAGACTGCGTGAAGTAGTTCATGAGCGCGGGCTTCGCGGAGGCGAGGAAGTCAGAAGGGCTTTCGGTGAGATTCTCTGCGAGATTCTTACTGTCGGTGAACGTGAGCTGAAGCTGGATACAAAGCCCTCCGTTATTCTTATGGTGGGTGTAAACGGCGTAGGCAAAACCACTACCATCGGCAAGCTTTCCAGCCGCTTCAAGGCTGAGGGCAAAAAGGTTCTCCTCTGCGCAGGCGACACCTTCCGTGCAGCAGCTGCCGAGCAGCTCACCGTCTGGGCACAGCGCTCAGGCGCCGACATAGTCCGCCATGAAGAGGGAAGTGACCCTGCCAGCGTCGTGTTTGACGGTATAGCAGCTGCGAAGGCTCGCGGAGCGGATGTGATCATCATTGATACCGCAGGCAGACTTCATAATAAGCAGAATCTTATGAATGAGCTCAGCAAGATTCGCCGCATTATCGGAAGAGAGCTGCCCGAGGCATCTGTTGAAACCTTGCTTGTGCTTGATGCAACCACCGGTCAGAACGGCCTAATTCAGGCAAAGAGCTTCAAGGAAAGCGCCGATATCAGCGGCATTGTTCTCACTAAGCTGGACGGCACCGCAAGAGGCGGCATAGTCTTTGCCATAGCCGATGAGCTGAAGCTTCCCGTGAAGTTCATAGGTGTGGGCGAAAGCGCCGATGACCTCATGCCCTTTGAGGCAGATGTTTTTGCGGAGGAAATACTCAAGTGATGAAGATAATACTTGCTTCCAACAACAAAGGTAAGCTGCGCGAAATGCGTGAACTTCTGGCGGAGCTTGGAATCGAAGTTCTCTCTCAGAGAGAGGCGGGCTTTGATATCGAGGTTGAAGAAACCGGCACCACCTTTGAAGAAAACTCCTATCTGAAAGCCAGCGCAATCACCGATCTCAGCGGACTTCCTGCCGTTGCAGATGACAGCGGACTTATGGTGGATTATCTGGGCGGCGAGCCCGGAGTTTACTCCGCACGCTACACGGGCAATCACGAGGACAGCGATGAAGACCGCTATATGTACCTCCTGAAGAAAATGGAGGGCGTAACTGATCGCCGCGCCAAGTTCGTTTCTGCCGTTTGCTGCACCTTCCCCAACGGAGATGTTATCCGCACAAGAGGGGAGTGCCACGGAAATATATTATATGCTCCCGTTGGAGAGCATGGCTTCGGCTATGATCCCATTTTCGGACCTGAATGCTCCGAGGGCAGCATGGCTCAGCTTACAGATGAAGAAAAAAATGCCATTTCCCACAGAGGAAAGGCAGTCAGAGAATTTATAGAGAAATTGAGGGAATATTATGCTGACAAGTAAACAGCGCGCATATCTCCGCTCTCTTGCCATGACCGAAGATACCATTATCATCATCGGCAAGGGCGGAATCACCGAAAATGTTATCACTCAGGTACGCGATGCCCTTAAAGCCAGAGAGCTTGTAAAGGGCAAGGTCCTAGAAAACAGCCTGCTCTCCTCCCGCGAAGCCTGCGAGGCTCTTGCCGAGGTCTGCAAGGCACAGTCCGTTCAGTCCATAGGCAGCAAGTTTGTGCTTTATAAGCGCAACGAAACCGACCCCAAGATCGAGCTGCCCAAGAGCAAGAAAAAGTAAATGAGTATTGCTGTATATGGCGGAAGTTTCAACCCGCCCCACATTGGTCATTGCCATGTGGCCGAGGCCGTAATAAAGCATTTTAAGCCCCGGCGCTTCTTCATAATTCCCGCAGGTGTAGCCCCCCATAAGGATATGGCGGCAGGCAGTCCCGGAAATGATGAGCGCATGGAGCTTTGTCGCCGTGCCTTCGGAGCGGGGGAGACCGTCACTGTCAGCGATATGGAAATCCTTCGGGAGGGCAAGAGCTACACTGCCGATACCCTCCGGGCCCTTATGGAGCGTTTCCCAAATGAGGAGATAATCCTTGTCATGGGAACGGATATGTATATGAGCCTTGAAAGCTGGTATGATGCGGATTTCATACTCAAAAGCGCCCATATCTGCGTTGTGCGCAGAGACGAGGATAAGGATTCTCTCCGCAGCAAGGCTCTTGAATACGCAAAAGCTTACCGCACCCGCAGCACCATCGTTGCACTGAAACCTGTTGTGGCTTCCTCCAGCGATGTGAGATCGCTTCTCCCCGAAAGAGAAGGGGCAGAGATGCTTCCCAACAGCGTCTATGAGTATATTATCAGCCGCAGACTTTATGGGGCGAAGCCCAACTGGAACTGGCTGAGAGAAAAAGCCTATTCTATGCTCAAGACAAAACGCATACCCCATGTTAAGGGCTGCGAGGAAGAGGCTGTCCGCCTTGCCAAGCATTGGGGCGCAGACCCGGATGAAGCTGCTGAGGCAGCAATCCTCCATGATATTACGAAAAAACTGAATCTTCGGGAACAGTTGATATTGTGCGAAAAATATGGTATCATACCGGATGCCCTTGAGGCGGCAAGCGAAAAGCTGCTCCATGCCAAAACGGGAGCCGCCATTGCGAAAGAGAGCTTCGGTGTTTCCGATGAAGTTTATGAGGCTATAAAATGGCATACCACTGGCAGAACCCATATGTCAATTCTTGAGAAGATTATTTATATGGCCGATTATATAGAGCCTACCAGGGATTTTGAGGGCGTAGAGACCCTCCGTCAGCTGGCATACACCGACCTTGACGCGGCTATGAAGCTTGGCTACGAGATGAGCCTTGCGGATTTGGCGCGCTATGGTGTTCCCCCTCATCCCAACACAATCGAGGCTCTTGAACAGTACGAAAGGTAAAGATAAGCATGAAGCTTTTCGGCAGCAAGAAGAGCCCCCGAAGCGCCGTCCCTGAAAAAGGCGGAGCGGCTTCGGATGAAACAAAGGTTCTTCCCCGGATTCAAAACCGAATAAAGGCTTCATATGTCCGTATAAAGACGGATAAAAAGCGGGCAGCGCTTATCAGCATTTATGCGGCGGCTGCATTGCTTTTTGTAGTCCTTCTGGTGTCTGTAGGCAGCAGAATGTGGGATGTAATCCGCGAGGACGCCGATAATTCGGTTCTCAAGGAGGAAAACCTTTTCGACAATGAGGGCAAAAATGAAGACAGCAACACCCCCGATGTGGTGCTGCCTTTGATACCATCCTCTCCTGAAGATACGGATATGCTGTCTGTTCCCCACGGCGAAACCGAGGTGGAGCAGCTTAAAAACAGCAATTACCGCAACTTCCTTTTTGCCGTTTATGATAACAAGGGAGTCAGTGTGGATACCGTTATTCTGGGAAGAATAGACGTAGCTGCAAATAAGCTGGATCTTGTCAATATCCCCCGAGACACCCTTGTGAATGTAAGCTGGGATTTGAAGCGAATCAGTACCGTAATGCAGCGTGAAAACGGTGATGTTCAGCGTTTTCTCAATGAACTGAGCAGCATTCTGGGCTTTTCAATTGACTACTATGCTCTCATAGAGGCGGACACGGTTGCGGATATCGTTGATGCCATTGGCGGACTTTATTATACCGTACCCAGAAATATGGTCAGCGTGTCCGAAAATGTGAGCCTCAGCTCAGGCTTGCAGTGGCTGAACGGAGCAAAAGCACAGATGATGCTGAAATTCTGCTTCGGAGATAATGGCGGCGGTTACCCCGACGGTGAGTTGGGAAGGATCAAAACCGTGCAGGACTTTATAATGGAACTCCTCGCCATGTACATATCCGGCAGCGAGGGACCCAATATTGACGACGTCATAAAAGTCCTTGCCGAAAATTCCGAAGGCAATATTGACGAGACTTTGTTGAGAAGCTTTGCGGATATTCTTTATGAAGCTGACGGCAGCAATATTCGCTTCGCCACCATGCCGGGCGCCAATGTGCGCATAAGAAACACAACTTATTATGAAATATCCGCCGTTGAGTGGGCAGAGATGGTAAACGAGTACCTCAATCCCTATGATGAGGAAATCCACTTGCATAATCTGGATATACTTATGTTTGACCCTGAAGAAAAAAGCGTTATGTCAACCTATGGCGAGATTATAGATTATAATTCATTCTATTGATAAAATTTTTTAAGGATAGTGATAAATATGATGACACCCAAAGAGATAGCTGAAACCATCGTTACCACCCTTGACGGAAAGAAGGCAGGGGATATCAAGCTTCTGCGCACCACCGATGTCACCGTTCTTGCAGACTACTTTGTTATCTGCACCGCAAACTCCACCACCCAGATCAAGACTATGGCCGATGAGGTCGAGGCAGTTCTGGAGGCAAAGGGAGAGCCTCCTCTCCACCGTGAAGGCTACCGCTCCGGCGGCTGGGTGCTTATAGACTTCGGCTGCGTTGTTGTCCATATCTTCATGGATGAGGCCAGACAGTTCTATAACCTTGAGCGCCTTTGGTCCAACGCTGAGGAAATCGATATTTCCTCTATCGTAACCCCCAACTGAGTAAATTTTTCCGCGTAAACGGATATCCATAAAGAAAGAAGACGTGACATGAAGTACGATTTTACCGCAATCGAGAAAAAATGGCAGAAGTATTGGCTGGAAAACAAGAGCTATGCAGCCGTAACCGGCAGCGATAAGCCCAAGTTCTATGCCCTCGTTGAGTTCCCTTATCCTTCTGCTGCAGGCCTCCATGTTGGCCATCCCCGTCCCTATACCGCTATGGACATTGTTTCCAGAAAGCGCCGTATGGATGGCTACAATGTTCTTTTCCCCATCGGCTATGATGCTTTCGGTCTGCCCACCGAGAACTATGCCATAAAGAACCATCTCCATCCCGCAGATGTAACCCGTGATAACATTGCAAACTTCACAAAGCAGCTCCAGATGCTGGGCTTCAGCTTTGACTGGGACCGTTGCGTGGATACCACTGACCCCGCTTACTTCAAGTGGACCCAGTGGATTTTCCTCCAGCTTTTCAAGAAGGGACTTGCCTATAAGAGCCAGATGCCCGTTAACTGGTGCACCAGCTGCAAGTGCGTTCTTGCCAACGAAGAGGTTGTAAACGGTGTTTGCGAGCGCTGCGGTGCTCCCGTTGTCCGCAAGGAAAAGAGCCAGTGGATGCTCAAGATCACCGAGTATGCCCAGCGCCTCATCGATGATCTGGATGAACTGGACTTCATCGAGCGCGTCAAGACCCAGCAGCGCAACTGGATTGGACGTTCCACCGGTGCAGAGCTTGATTTCGCAACCACCAACGGCGACACCGTCACCGTCTTCACCACCCGCCCCGACACTCTCTTTGGCGCAACCTATATGGTTATGAGCCCCGAGCACGCTCTCATAGAAAAGTGGGCTTCTCAGCTCACTAATCTTGACGCTGTCCGCGAGTATCAGGCTGCCGCTGCCCGCAAGTCCGACTTCGAGCGCACCGAGATGGCAAAGGAAAAGACCGGCGTTAAGCTCTCCGGTGTTGCCGCCATTAACCCCGTTAACGGCAAAGAAATTCCCATCTTCATCTCCGACTATGTCCTTGCCACTTACGGCACCGGCGCAATTATGGCAGTTCCCGGTCATGATGACCGCGACTGGGACTTCGCAAAGGAATTCGGCTGCGAGATCATCGAGGTTGTTGCAGGCGGCGATGTTGAGAAGGAAGCTTACACCGTCAAGGATGAAAGCGGCATAATGGTCAACTCCGGCTTCCTGAACGGACTCACTGTCAAGGATGCCATCCCCGCTATGATCAAGTATCTGGAAGAGAAGGGCATCGGCCACGAGAAGGTCAACTATAAGCTCCGTGACTGGGTCTTCTCCCGCCAGCGCTATTGGGGCGAGCCCATTCCTCTGGTTTATTGCGAGCACTGCGGCGGCTGGGTTCCCCTGCCCGAGGAGCAGCTGCCCCTCACTCTGCCTCAGGTTGAAAGCTATGAGCCCACCGATGACGGCGAAAGCCCCCTGAGCAAGATGACCGATTGGGTTAACACTACCTGCCCCGTGTGCGGAGGTCCCGCAAAGCGCGAGACTGACACTATGCCCCAGTGGGCAGGCTCCAGCTGGTATTTCCTCCGCTACATGGATCCTCATAATGATGAGGCTCTCGTTGGCGAAGAGGCAATGAAGTATTGGCATCAGGTTGACTGGTATAACGGCGGTATGGAGCATACCACTCTCCATCTCCTTTATTCCCGCTTCTGGCATAAGGTTCTCTATGATATCGGCGTTGTTCCCACTGCCGAACCCTATGCAAAGCGCACCAGCCACGGTATGATTCTTGGTATGAATCCCCGCTGCTTCGATAACCTCCCCGAGGAGGAGCAGGCAGCTCTTGTTGCCGAGCACGGCAGCGAGAAGGCCGCAAAGAAGGCTCTCGTTGAGAAGTATGGCGAGATGGCATCTCACCCCATAGTCAAGATGAGCAAGAGCCTGGGCAATGTTGTCAACCCCGATGATGTTGTTAAGGCCTTCGGCGCCGATACTCTCCGCACCTATATCATGTTCCTTGGCGACTTTGAAAAGGCAGCTCCCTGGCAGGAGAGCGCCGTCAAGGGCTGCAAGCGTTTCCTCGACCGCATCTGGAACTTTGCCGAGACCCGTCTTGAAGGCGGCGAGGGCTATTCCAAGGCAAACGAGAAGGAAATCCACCGCACCATCAAGAAGGTCACCGAGGATATTGAGAACATGAAGTTCAACACCGCCATCGCCGCCCTGATGGCTCTGGTGAACCAGTTCAGCGATAATGCTCCCACCCGTGGCGACATCAAGGCAATGCTCCTTATGCTCAGCCCCTTCGCTCCCCATATTGCCGAAGAGCTTTGGGAGATTCAGGGCTTCGGCGGACAGTGCTGCCTCCACGCATGGCCTAAGTTCGACGAGAGCAAGCTCGTGGACAGCGAGAAGGAAATTGCAGTTCAGGTGGGCGGCAAGCTCAAGAGCACAATTATCGTTCCCGTCAATGCAGATAACGATGCCGTTCTCGCAATAGCCTATGCCAACGAGAAGATCGCAAAGCTCATGGAAGGCATGGAAGTTGTCAAGAGCATTGTTGTCCGCAAGGGCGACGATATCAAGCTTGTCAATCTTATTCTCAAACCTAAAAAGTAATTGTTGACAAGCGGAATTAAAACCTTTATAATAAATCCGTTAAGCCATGATTTTATGGCCCTTGAAACGCCGCAAGGCGTATTTGGAGGGAGGGAAATAAATGTCTGAAATCTACGTCAAGGAGAACGAATCTCTGGACAACGCGCTGAAGAGATTTAAGCGCAGCTGCGCCAAGGCAGGTGTTATGGCCGATCTCCGCAAGAAGGAGTTCTATCAGAGCCCCAGCGTCAAGCGCCGCAAAAAGAGCGAAGCCGCTCGTAAGAACAAGAACAAGCGTTATTATTAATGCTCAAAAAAAGGACCGACAAATTTGTCGGTCCTTTTTTTATAATCTATGGTTCATATTTAAAGCTTTCGTACTTATTGAATATTTCCTGTATTTCAAGATAAAAACTTGCGTCTTTGGCAGTACCGTTATGGAGATTATTTATGTTTGTTTCAGCAGGCAAGTAGTAAGTGCCCGGTATCATAAAGTCAATACCAAATGTACACGGACCTGCTAAATAGTATTGAACTGTACCGTCTTTGCCGTGAAAAATGGTGCGGTACTTTGGACTTGAGAAGGGAAGTGTCTGGCTTGTGCCCTCATTTACCACTCGAACAGCAATTTCCTTCAAAGCCTCCACATCTTCAGGATCTTCAACAATTACTGCCTTGGGAAAAACGGTATTATTTTCGTTGGTAAGATCGTCGTTTGTATAATACATCAGTATTTCTACCTTCGATATCTCCGTATATTCCCACAGCGGAGTGTTTGGGTCTTTCTTACTGCAGCCACATAGCGCAGAAACAAGTAAAAACGGAAGAAGGTATATTACGATACCCTTAAATACAGATCGGTTTTTCATAGCTTTACTCAAACTCCCATGGCAGTTCCACTGTCGTATATGTATGGCCAAGAGTGGGGAGAAGTTTATTCAGCATATCCTCCGTATCGAAGGCGATGGAGGAGGTGTTGATGCAAGGATGGCAGGCAAATTGAGGTTCAGCCAAAAGCTCCTTGTCAAAAACAAGATGCACCTGCCTGCCCTTATCGTTCATAAGAGCGAGAACGCTGGCGGAGCCGCTTTTAACACCCAAAAGGGAAGTGAGATGCTCCTCCGAGGCAAAGCTGAGGCGGGAACAGCCAAGCTGGGCGGAGAGGTATTTGGTCTTGAAGGGCTTGCTGCCGGGCATTATCAAAAGGTAAAAGTCCGTCTGCTGACGGTTTGTAAGGAAAAGGTTCTTTGCGATGGAGCAACCCAAAACAGCTTCGGCATCGGAGAGATCTTCCATAGTCATGGCAAGGTCGTGGTCAACCCGGGTGTAGAGGATTGAAAGGGAGTCGAGAAGGTCATAGCTTCTCTCTTCGGCATCTGTGCGGCTGCCCTTTTCGGGTCGGCCGTTGAAAAGAATTGATTCATGCATCTTTATTCTTGTCCTTTCTTCCCACATTGTAGGCGCAGATTATAAGTATAAGAGTGAGTGCGGCAAAAACGGAAAGAGCGTAGTAGGTGGGGACATAGCTTCCGCTGCGGTCTGCTATAATACCGGGTAGTGGTCCCGTAACGAAGGATCCCACCATGTAGCTCAGCTGGAAGCTGCTGAGGGAGGAGGGATAGTGTCCGGGTGTGGAAAGGTCGGCAGCCATACTGGAAAAGCCAACGGTGGATATGGGCAGTCCCATACCCATAAACAGCATAGATGCGCAGGCAATAGGCATGGAGAGCTTCGCGGCAAAGCAGGCCAGCAGCTCGCCCAGAATGAGAATGGAGCAGAAGAAAAAGGCGGTGCGCCTGCCGCCCATGCGGTCGGCAATTTCTCCGAAAAGCACCTTGCCCATGGTGAGGGCAAGACCTACGAGAGAGATGAGGCGGGACACGGTGCGAAGGTCGGCGCCCTCTGTGGAATAAAGCACGCTTAGGTGGTTCCAACCGGTGTTGCCCATTGCGCCTATGAGGAAGGCTGCACAAAGCACAAGGATAAAGCGCTTCTTTTCGTTTTTCGAGCGGGGGGCGTTTATGTCGGACTGCTTAAGCTCTGCGGGGCGAACATTGATTTGAGGTCCCACAAGGCAAAGCGCGATGACCGAGGCGGCAAGGAGGAACAGCGCCTCAAACCAGAGGGCGGCGCGCAGGGAGAAGTTCGCGATAAAGAAGGTGGCAATGGGAGGCCAGACTATTGTGGCAAGTCCCGTGCCTGCGGAGCATATTCCAAGAGCAAGGGTCTGGTGGGATGTGAAGCTGCGCTTCACCGCAATGGAAACGCTGACAGTGCCGCCGAGACCGTAGCAAAGACCCAGAAGGGAAGCGGCAATGCTGCAGCTTACGAAGTCCTTGGCAAAGCCGAAGCCGAAGAAGCTGACGGCGGCGAGGATGTTCATAAGAATAAGGCTTCTGCGCAGCCCGCAAAGCTTTATGTACTTTTGAACAAAGGGTATTGCAAGCATGGAGCAGAGGGTTCGTATGGTGATAACCGTGGAAGCCTGCGTGTTGCTGAGACCGATAATCTCTATTAGATAGGGCTGATAGACGGAAAAGGAACTGGTGGTGAGACCCACGTTGCAGAAAAGCAGGAGAGTGCAGCCCACGCACACCAACCAGGGATTTTTTTTAGTTTTCACAGTATTTACACTTTCTGTTTCTTGAATTGAATCGGAGTAAGTAATATAATAAACTTATTATATTACTTGGGAGAGCCGTATGCAAGTTTCTGAAAAAATATATCTGGGTACGTTGAGAGAAATTGACCCCGTGAAAACCTTTGAATGCGGCCAGTGCTTCCGCTGGAATGCTGATGAGAACGGTGACTACTGGGGCGTGGCCTTCGGCAAAGCCGCAAAAGTAGTTACAGAAGAGAATAAGGTTTACATAATATGCAATGGCGAAGATTTTAAGAGTATATGGCGGAGCTATTTCGACCTTGAAAGAGACTATGAGTCCATAAGACTTAGTTTTGACGGGGGAGAATATCTTGCCCGATGCGCAGAATTCGGGGCGGGCATAAGAATTTTGCAGCAGGAAAGATGGGAGGCACTTTGCTCTTTCATCATTTCCCAGTGCAACAATATACCTCGCATAAAGGGAATAGTTGAAAAGCTCTGCCGTGCCTACGGAGAAAAGATTGAATTTGAAGGCAGAGAGTTTTATTCCTTCCCCTCTGCCGAAAAGCTTTCCGCTTTTGGGGCAGAGGATCTTGCCCACATTCGCAGCGGCTACAGGGCGGCTTATATAGTGGACGCCGCAAAGGCGATTTCCGAAGGCAGCATAGACTTGGAGGCGCTTGCCCGCGCAGACTGCGACACCGCCTTGAAGGGACTTCTTTCGATGAACGGAGTGGGGAAGAAGGTGGCAAGCTGCGCCCTGCTTTTCGGCCTCGGACATATGGAAGCTTTCCCCATTGATGTATGGATGAAAAGGGCGCTTAAGGAGCATTTTGCCCCTGATTTTGACCCTGCGGTGCTTGGAGAATACGCGGGTCTTGCCCAGCAATATATATTTTATTTTGCCCGCAGCGGAAAGGAAAAATAAGGAAATATTTATTTGATTTTATACGCCAAAAAACTATTGACTTTCCTATTTTTCGTGCTAAAATAAATAAAATCTTTAAATTGGGGTGATATCATTTGTCTTACGAATCTTATGCACATCGTTTCATTGGTGAGGGTCTGACTTATGATGACGTTCTTCTCGTTCCTGCCGAGAGTAACGTTCTTCCTTCTCAGATTGACCTCTCCACCAGACTGACTAAGAACCTGAAGCTCAATATTCCCATCATGAGCGCCGCTATGGACACTGTTACCGAATCCCGCATGGCTATCGCTATGGCTCGTGAAGGCGGTATCGGTGTTGTCCACAAGAATATGACCATCGAGGCTCAGGCTGAGCAGGTTGATCTTGTCAAGCGCAGTGAGAACGGCGTTATCTCCAATCCCTTCTCTCTGACTGCAGAGCGTACTCTGGCAGAGGCAGAGGCACTTATGGCTAAGTTCCGCATCTCCGGCGTTCCTGTTGTTGATGAGAATGGTAAGCTCATCGGTATCATCACCAACCGCGATATGAAGTTTGAGACCGATTACAGCCGCCTTATCAGCGATGTGATGACCAAGGAAAACCTTGTCACCGGCAAGGAAGGCACCACTCTCGAAGAGGCAAAGGCAATCCTCGGAAAGCATAAGATCGAGAAGCTCCCCATTGTAGACGCTGATTACCGTCTCAAGGGACTTATCACCATTAAAGATATTGAAAAGGCTCTTACCTATCCCAATGCCGCAAAGGACAGCCGCGGCCGTCTTCTCTGCGCCGCTGCTCTGGGCGTGACCAATGACCTTCTCGAGCGCGCCAAGGAACTGGCTGATGCCGGTGTTGACGCTTTCGTTCTGGACTCCGCTCACGGCCACAGCGCAAACATTATGCGCAATGTTGGTATTGTTAAGAACGCATTCCCCGATATTCAGCTCATCGCAGGTAACGTTGCAACCGCAGAAGCTACCGAGGCTCTCATCAAGGCCGGCGCTGACTGCGTCAAGGTCGGTATCGGCCCCGGCTCCATCTGCACCACCCGTGTTGTTGCAGGTATCGGTGTTCCCCAGCTGAGCGCTGTTCTTGAAAGCGCAGAAGCTGCCGATAAGTACGGCGTTCCCATCATTGCCGATGGCGGTATCAAGTATTCCGGCGATGTTGTCAAGGCTCTTGCAGCCGGCGGCAGCGTTGTTATGCTTGGTTCTCTCCTCGCAGGCTGCGAGGAAAGCCCCGGCGAGAACGAGATGTTCCAGGGTCGTCAGTTCAAGGTATACCGCGGCATGGGCTCTCTCGCTGCCATGGCAAACGGTTCCAAGGACCGCTACTTCCAGGAAGGCAACAAGAAGCTCGTTCCCGAAGGTGTTGAAGGCCGTGTGCCTTATCGCGGACCTGTTTCCGACACCATTTTCCAGATGCTGGGCGGTATCCGCTCCGGTATGGGCTACTGCGGCGCTCCCAATATGGAAGCTCTCCGCACCAAGAGCAAGTTTGTCCGCATCACCTCTGCCGGTCTCCGTGAGAGCCATCCCCACGATATCTATATCACCAAGGAAGCTCCCAACTACACCACCAGCCAGAGCTGATAAATCAAGTGAAATTCAAAAGACCGCGATTTACAAAAATCGCGGTCTTTTTTTGAACATTATACGAATTTATGTTGTAGGGGCCGTACACCCGGACGGCCCGTGTTCGTTGCTAGATTAATTCGTAGGGCGCGACGACCCCGGCGCGCCATTTTCTCCCTAAAATTTATTGACACGGTGGAAATTTTATCTCATTGATGTTATTATTTTGTAAATAGTGAGTCGGAGTCTGCAGTAATTATTTTCTTCGGCAGGTGATCGCACACTGCAATAAGTTTACATAATGCTTAATGAGAAAGGGTGGTCTTTTATGAAAATGAACCGTGTTCGGAGGGTTCACGCCATCTAACCCTCCTAATAATTTTGTGGAGGAAAAGGATTGAAAAATCGAATTTCTATCCGTGAGGCTGTCACGGAAAATGATGTAAAATTATTTTGGGAAAAGCTTCGCGAATATTTCGTGAGAGATATTTTTCCGGAAGATGATGAGGACAGAGCCTATTTTCTTGGAGAGGAGTATTTTCAGGCGATTAGCGCTGTCCATGATAGGGAAGTGGATAAGTGCCGTTACCTGTTTTTTGAAAGAAACGGCGAGACTATTGGCTTTGCCATGCCGGCGATCTTCGCTTCCGAGGACGGCAAATGCTTCATAATGGAGTTTTGCGTTTTTCCCGAATTCAGAGGAAATGGCTGCGGCGTGGAATGCGCTGACGCTATTATGGATTGGTGTCGCGAGAGGGGAGCTCAATACTTCGAGCTTAACAGCGGTGGAAATCCGAGACGGGAAAATTTCTGGAAAAAATCAGGTTTTGTGAATAACGGCTTCGATGAGTGGGGAGAGCCCTTGATGCTTTTGCCTCCGGAGGAGGAAATTCCGATAAGCGTTCAGCTTTTGGAAGAAGCCGATTACTGGCAGCTAAAGAAGCTTGAAAACGGATTTTTGAAAGAAATAGGCGAGGAAGTCCTGAGTGAGGATAAGCAGGAAGCTCTTGCCAAGGCTTTGAAGGAAGGAAAAATCACATTCTTCATTGCAAGACGGGGCAACCGCGCGGTTGGCATGTGCTCTGTGGCAGAATACTGGTCAACATTTTCCTGCGCGGAGACAGGAGTTTTTGAGGATTTCTACATTGAACCCGCTTTCCGGAGAAAGGGAATCGCCCGTATGCTGGCACAGGCAGCTCAAAAATGGTGCGCGGAGAGGGGATTGTCAAGCCTCGCCGTCTGCTGCGCTCCCTGCGACGAGGAAATGTATAAGTCTCTGGGATTTGATACGGCACTCGGTAAGAGCTTAGCGCATATCTAATAAGTGAAAAGGGTGTGGATATCCACACCCTTTATTCTTTGCCCCATGCCATTTTGACTTCGTCCAAAAGCGGAAGACCTTGCCTTATGGCTGCAAGCTCGCTGCGGCAGGCATCTATGGCAATTGCGAGATACTCATCCGCCATTTGGGGTGTGAAGTAGTGGTATTCCCCCTCGCTGCTGCACGTGAAATCTCCCTCAAGCTCACGGAGAAAGCCCACCGCGTCAAACTCAAAGCGTTGGTTTATATCCTCCTTCGAAAAATCCGAGGGGAGGATAATGCCGTTTTCCAGTCCGTGATTTTCAATGATATAGCGGTTTATCTTTCTGTAGTCGCTATGGAGCTTAACCACATTCTCCCATATCCTTGCATCCCAGTAGGGGAGGGCATACATATATCTTCTGTAGAAAATATCCTGAATGAGATGGAGGTAGTAGCCAAGATAGAGGCTGTCCTCTTGCATTCGCTCTCCGTAGAGGGAGAGAAACTCCCGGAGCTTATATGTAACCAGACCGTTTGGCAGAACGGTTTGAAAATGGGGAGCCGCGCGGAGATGAGAGTCTATTTTGGCGTCGGGCAGAATAGAGCCGAGACGAAAACGCGCGGGATTATCTATTTCAAATTCCTGCAGCAGCGTATCCGCAACGGCAAGATGTATGATTCGCGATGCCATAATAAACTTCCCCCGTTTCATTCGCCTTTTTTATATTTTATCATAGGCTGTTTTCCTTGAAAAGCTTGCTTTTTTAGGGAAATATACACAAAAAAAGCTCTTGATTTTTTATATATAGAGTGTTATACTATCATCGTTGGATAAGAAGTTTGACTGAGTGGGCGCCCCCCACTCTTTTTTGCAAGCAAAAATAGAATGTAAGAAATTGGAAAATGGTGTAAGCTATGAATAAAATTGCACAGCGCGTATACGATCTGGCTCTTCCCGTCGCCGAAAAAATGGGTCTTGATATCTGGGATGTTGAGTACCTGAAGGAGGCAGGAGAGTGGTACCTGAGAGTTTATATAGATAAGCTTGAAGGTGGAATTTTCATTAATGACTGCGAGGCTTTCAGCAGGGAGATGGACCCCATTCTTGATGAGGCCGACCCCATTGACGGAAGCTATGTTTTTGAAGTCAGCTCCGCAGGTGCCGAGCGTCAGCTTAAGCGCCCTTCCGACTTTGAGCGCTTTATGGGCAGCAATATTGAGGTTAAGCTCTATAAAGCGGTTGAAGGCCGCAAAAGCTATCAGGGAACTCTTTCCGCCTATGAGGATGGAAAAGTAAGTGTCGATGTGGGCGGAATTGTGATGAGCTTTGAAAAGGAAGTCGTCGCATCTGTCCGTCTTCGCGTTGTGATTTGATCAGAGATATAAGTTTGAAGGAGAATATATAAATGAACGCAGAATTTTTTGTTGCTATTGAAGCTCTTGAAAAGGAAAAGGGAATTTCCAGACAGTATATGTATGACAAGATTCATCAGGCAATGATGGCAGCATTCCGCAAGGATAATCCCGAAGCCGCTGATAATATTGTCATCGACATGAACGAAGAGAAGAAAAAGATCGATATGTATATCGAGATGGAGGTTGTTGAGGAAGTTGAAAATCCCGCAACCCAGCTGAATCTTGATGCTGCAAAAGCTATCTCCAAGCGCGCCAAGATTGGCGGAACTGTTAAGATTCCCGTTGATACCAAGAAATTCGGCCGCATTGCCGCTCAGGCTGCAAAGCAGGTTATCATTCAGGGTATCCGCGAGGCAGAGCGCGGCATCGTTTATGAGGAGTTCAACAACAAAGAGCACGAGATTCTCACCGGCACTGTCTCCCGCATCGATCCCAAGAACGGCAGTCTCTCCATCAAAATCAGCTCCAACAGCGAATATACCGAGGCTGTTATGCCTGCAAACGAGCAGATCAAAGGCGAGGAACTGAAGGAAGGCAGCAGAGTAAAGGTTTATGTTGTTGAAGTCCGCAACTCCACCCGCGGCCCCCAGGTTCTCGTATCCCGCACCCATCCCGGCCTTGTAAAGCGTCTTTTCGAGCTTGAAGTTCCCGAGATTTTTGACGGCACTGTTGAAATCAAGTCCATCGCCCGCGAGGCAGGCAGCCGCACCAAGATGGCTGTTTGGTCCAATGTTGAGGAAGTCGATCCCATCGGCTCCTGCGTCGGCCCCAAGGGCGGCCGTGTTGCCAGCATTGTTGATGAACTCTGCGGTGAAAAGATCGATATCGTTAAGTACAGCGAATACATCGAAGACTATGTTGCAGCTGCTCTTGCTCCCGCTGAGGTCATTTCTGTTACCCAGCTGGAGGAAGGAAAGAGCTGCCGCGTAATCGTTCCCGATTCTCAGCTCTCCCTTGCCATCGGCAAGGAAGGCCAGAATGCCCGCCTTGCAGCAAAGCTCACCGGTTATAAGATAGACATCAAGCCCGAGAGCGAGGCATAAGATTAATTTTCTGAAAAGGAGGCAGTCATCGTGCAGAAGAAAATACCTATGCGGCAGTGCCTTGGCTGCCGTGAAATGAAGCCCAAAAGGGAACTTATCCGTGTGGTAAGGTCTCCCGAAGGGGCAATAAGTCTTGACTTTAAGGGAAAGGCCAACGGGCGGGGAGCTTATGTCTGTCCGGAAATGGCCTGCCTGAAAAAGGCTATGAAGAGCAAGGCTATCGAGCGCGCCTTCGAAACATCTATCCCCGAGGAAATCTACGCTCAGCTTACTGAGCAGATGGAGGCGGGAAATGAGTAAGGCACTTAATTATCTTGGAATTGCAAGAAAAAGCGGCGGTATGGAAACGGGTGAGGATAATTCCTCCGGACTTGTAAAAGCAGGAAAAGCCAGAGTTCTTATTGTCGCGAGCGATACCTCCGACGGTGCGAAGCGCCGTGCGGAAGGCTATGTTTTTGAAACAAACACAGTTCTTGTGGAAGTTCCTTTCACAAAGGATGAGATATCATCCATAAGCGGAAAAAGCGGCTGCAGTATGGCCGCGATAACAGACCTCGGTCTGGCAGCGGCTTTTTTGAAAGCTCTTGCTCAGGAGAACGGGGAAAAGTATTCCGAGGCCTACGAGCGTGTAGAGGCTATGAGGCAGCGGATTGAAAAGCGCAAGGCGGAAAAAGCTTCCCCGGAGCGCGGCAGCAAAACGGGTATTAGGAGGAAGAAAAGCGTATGAGCAGTTTTGAAAAATACAGAATTCATGAGGTGGCAAAGGACTTTAACCTTACCAGCAAGGTCATCTCCGAGATATTGACGGAGTATGCCTCCGCACCCAAAAACCATATGCAGGTTCTTGAGGCCAATGAGCTTGACCTCATTTTCGAGTATCTCACTCAGCATAACCAGATGGAGTCCATTGCCGAAGTGTTCGCAGTTCCCGCAGCACCCAAGGCAGCAGAGCAGAAGGCTCCCCAGCAGGCAAAGCCTCAGCAGGGTAAGGCTCCTCAGAATCAGCAGGCTAAGCCCCAGCAGGGCAAGGCTCCCCAGAATCAGCAGCCCAGACAGAACGCTCCTCAGCAGAGCGCTCCTCAGCCCAAGGCTGAGCAGAAGCCCCATGTCCCCAGACAGGTGGCAGAAAAGCGCATTGTTGATACCCGCGGCAACACCAACACCAACCTGAGCAAGTATGACGAAAAGTTCGATAATCTTGCAGGCGACCGGGGCGAAAAGCAGCGCGGCGGTAAGGAGAAGTTCACCAACCGCAACAAGCAGCGTCAGGCACAGGCTCCTTCCAACAAGCGCCGTCAGGAAGAGAAGGACAAGATGCAGCGTCTGCAGCTTGAAATTGCCAAGAAGCAGCCCACCAAGGTTTCCATTCCCGATGAAATCGCTGTCGGCGAACTGGCTTCCCGTATGAAGAAGACTGCTGCTGAGGTTATCAAGCAGCTCATCAAGCTTGGTGTTTTCGCATCCGTTTCCGAGATAATTGACTATGACACCGCAGCTCTCGTTGCAATGGAGCTTGGCTGCATTGTTGAGAAGGAAGTTATTGTAACCGTTGAAGAGCGCCTTATCGATGACCACGAGGATAAGCCCGAGGATCTCATCTCCCGCGCTCCCGTCGTTGTTGTTATGGGTCACGTTGACCACGGCAAGACCTCTCTTCTGGACTGCATCCGCCACGCAAACGTTGCTTCCGGCGAGGCAGGCGGCATCACCCAGCACATCGGTGCCTACACCGTTGAAATCAACGGCAGCCCCATCACTTTCCTTGACACTCCCGGCCACGAGGCATTCACTTCCATGCGTGCCCGCGGCGCTATGATAACCGATATCGCCATTCTGGTTGTTGCAGCCGATGACGGCATCATGCCCCAGACCATCGAGTCCATCAACCATGCAAAGGCAGCAGGCATTCCCATCGTTGTTGCAATCAACAAGATTGACACCGTTGGCGCCAACCCCGACCGTATCAAGCAGCAGCTTACCGAGTACGACATCGTACCCGAAGAGTGGGGCGGTGACACCATTGTTTGCCCCATTTCCGCAAAGAAGAAAATCGGTATCGAAGACCTTCTTGAAAACCTTGTTGTTCTGGCTGAGGTTCAGGAGCTTAAGGCCAACCCCAACCGCGCAGCAAAGGGTACCGTTATCGAGGCTCGCCTTGATAAGGGCCGCGGTCCCATCATGACCGTTCTGGTTCAGAACGGCACTCTCCGCTCCGGTGACATCATCATTGCAGGCACCTCCGTAGGCCGTGTCCGTACCATGACCAACGATAAGGGTCAGCGCGTAAGCTCCGCAGGTCCCTCTGTTCCCGTTGAAATCACCGGTATGAGCGAAGTCCCCAATGCAGGCGATATCTTCAACGCAGTTGCCGATGAGCGCATGGCTCGCGAGCTGGTTGAAGAGCGCAAGGAGCAGCAGAAGAATCAGGCTCTGGGCGGCAACCGCAAGGTCAGCCTGGATGACCTCTTTGCCCAGATCAAGCAGGGCGACCTTAAGGACTTCAACATCATCGTCAAGGCTGACGTTCAGGGCTCTGCAGAAGCTGTTAAGGCTTCTCTGGAAAAGCTGACAAACGAGGAAGTCCGCGTCAAGGTTATCCACAGCGCAGTCGGTGCTATCAACGAGTCCGACGTTATGCTGGCTGCCACCTCCGGCGCAGTTATAGTTGGCTTCAACGTCCGTCCCGACAATGCTGCCCGTGACAGCGCTGCAAGAAGCGGTGTTGACCTTCGTATGTACCGCGTCATTTATGACTGCATCAATGAGATCGAAGCTGCTATGAAGGGCATGCTTGCTCCCAAGTTCCAGGAAGCTATCATCGGTCATGCCGAAGTCCGCGAGACCTACAAGGTCAGCAAGGTCGGCACCGTCTGCGGCTGCTATGTCACCGATGGCAAGATTCAGCGCGGCTGCTCTGTACGCGTTCTCCGCGATAACATTGTTATCCATGAAGGCGAGCTTGCATCTCTCCGCCGTTTCAAGGATGACGTCAAGGAAGTTGCCAATAACTTTGAATGCGGTATGCAGGTTGAAAAGTTCAACGATATCAAGGTTGGCGACGTTATCGAGTGCTTCGTAATGGAAGAAATCAAGCAGTAAAGCATATAAAAGCTAAAATAACGGGCGGCTCCACAGCTGCCCGTTATTTTGAAGTAATACTATCCTTTCTAAGCCTGAGCGACATAATCCGAACACGCTCCGCGAGGCGGATTTTAGCGCCAGACTTCATTTCATTCTTTGGTGGGCGACAGCCCACCCGCATCATTCAATTTTGCCTGACTCAAAAATCCCCTCTCGGGGAGTCAAAGATTTTTGAGGTCATACACTAAGGCAGTGCAAGACGGCAGCTTGCAGAAAGGCTTTGTACCTTTCAAAAGCCGACAACGCAGCAATGCCGACGGATATGCCCTCAAAAACGTGTTTGGATCATATCGGTCAGGCTAAGGAGGAAAAATAAATGGCAAGCAATAAGCTTCAGAGAACAAACGATGATATTCAGTTTGTCCTTTCCAGACTGCTCCCTCAGGTTAAGGATCCCCGCGTCAATCAGGGAAGCCTTATCTCTATCACCCGCGTTGACACCACCGGTGACCTGCGCTACTGCAAGGTTTATGTGAGCATTCTTGGTGAAGTAAATGAAAAGGAATTCAAGAAGGGCGTAAAGAGCGCCTCTCCCTGGCTCCGCCGCGAGCTTGGAATAGCTCTCAATCTTCGTTATACCCCCGAGCTTATTTTTGAACTGGATAAGAGCATAGAATACGGCGCCCATATCCACTCCGTAATGGAGAGCCTCAATATTTCCGGTGACGAAAATGATGAGGATATGTGATTGCGCCTCTCTTCTTAAGGATAAGGATAATATCCTTCTCCTTACTCATACCCGCCCCGACGGAGACACTCTCTGCTCCGCCGCGGCTCTTTGCTCTGCCCTGAGAAGGCTTGGTAAAAATGCGGGGCTTTATAATAATCCCGAGATAACCGAAACCTACATGGATTTCGTCAAGGACTATATTTGGTCTGAGAGCGCGGAAAATTTCTATGTAGTAAGCGTGGACACCGCAGATTTGCGTATGCTTCCCCTCGGCTTTGAGGGCAAGGTTGACCTGGCCGTGGACCACCATGCTTCCAACAGCGGCTATGCAGAGGAAAACCTTGTTATGGGTGAAAAAGCTGCCTGTGGAGAGATAATCCTTGAACTTATCGAGGAACTTTGCGGCAGCCTCACTCAGGAGGAGGCAAACCTTGTCTATGCCGCAATCAGCACCGATACAGGCTGCTTCTGCTACGGCAACACCAATCCCGATACCCTTCGCGCAGCAGCAAAGGTAATCGAATACGGCGCGGAAAACGGCAGACTCAATAAGCTTCTTTTCCGCAGCATGTCTTTCCCCCGCCTGAAGCTGGAAGGCCTTCTCTACGCAAATATGCGATCTTATAGGGATAACAGCATCAATGTTGCCGTTGTAACTTTGGATATGATGCGTGAGTCCGGAGCCACTGAGGATGACTGCGATGACCTTGCCTCCCTTGCGGGAAAGGTGAGGGGCAGCGTTGTGTCCGTAACCGTCAGAGAGCTTCCCGACGGACGCAGCAAGGCCTCCGTCCGCACCAATGACCAGGTCAATGCAAGCGCAATCTGCGCCCGCTTTGGTGGCGGCGGCCACGCAATGGCGGCAGGCTGCAATGCCAATATGGGACCCTATGAACTGGCTGATGCGCTTCTCGAAGTTATTTACGAGGTTATGGAATGAACGGCATTTTGCTTATAGATAAGCCATCGGACTGGACAAGCATGGATGTCTGTGCCAAGCTGAGAGGCGTTTTCCACGAAAAGCGCATCGGCCACAGCGGTACCCTTGACCCCATGGCTACGGGACTTCTTGTTGTTTTTCTGGGCAGAGCCACAAGAGCGGTGGAGTTTGCGGAGGCGGACAGCAAGGAATACATTGCCAAGCTGCGCCTTGGTATTACAACGGATACTCAGGACACAAGCGGAAATATCCTTTCTGAAAATAGCGCGGATATAAGCGATGAGCTACTTTTGTCCGCACTTGAAAAATTCAAAGGGGAGATTGAACAGATCCCTCCCATGTATTCCGCAATCAAAATAGGCGGAAAAAAGCTCTACGAAATTGCCCGCAAGGGCGAGAGTGTCGAGCGAAAAAGCAGAAAAATCACCATCCATAGCCTTGATTTTCTGGGTTGGGAGGATGGAGATGCCCTGCTGCGCATCCGTTGCAGCAAAGGCACTTATATACGCACTCTCTGCAATGATATTGGCGAGGCTCTTGGCTGCGGCGGATGCATGTCTTCTCTGCGCCGCACGGCCGCGGGAATTTTCTCCCTTTCCGAAGCACAGCGCCTTGAGGATGTGATTGCAGCGGGGGAGAAGGCAGAGGAACTGCTTCTACCGGTGGACAGACTTTTTGCCGGGCTGCCCAGCGCTGTGCTTAATGCAAAGCAGGAAAAGCTTTTCAGAAACGGCGTCAGGTTTTCCTATTCCGGCAAAAACGAGAAGTTTCGCGTTTACTCCGAAAGCGGAGAGTTTCTTGCCCTTGCAGCAGTTGAGGAGGGCAAAATAGTATGCATCAAGAGTTTTTACGAGGTGAAGTAATGAAAAAACCCAGCCCCAAAGTAATGGCACTCGGCTTTTTCGATGGCATTCATATTGGACACGGGGCTCTTATGGAGCGCAGCAAAGCTGTGGCTGAGAGCCTTGGGGCAGAGTGTGCCGTGCTCACCTTTGACAGCCACCCCGATACCTATGTGAAGGGTGCGGCGGTTGAACTTATCAACTCCGCGACCGACCGCAGATATATTCTCAAACGCTTTTATGACATTGAAAATGTTTATTTCATCCGTTTCAACGAGCGCACCATGCGTATGCACTGGAAGGATTTTATCGACAGCGTCATAGAGAGCTATAATGCCGTCCATTTTGTTGTGGGTCACGATTTTTGCTTCGGCTATAAGGGCGAGGGCAAGGCTGACGTGCTGCAAGCTTACTGCGAGAGTATCGGTCTGGGCTGCGATATAATAAGTCCCGTTATGCGCGACGGAGAGATTATAAGCTCCACCCTTATCCGCAATCTCCTCTCCGCGGGTGAGACGGAAAAAGCAAACGAATATCTGGGTCATCCCCATATCCTCACCGACACCGTCCGCTCCGGCTTTCAGATTGGCGGCACAACTCTCGGCGCCCCTACCATAAATATGGTTTTCGGCGAGGGCGTGCTGGTGCCCCGCTGCGGAGTTTATGCCACCAGAACAATTTTGCCCGAGGGCGAATATACCTCTGTCACAAATGTAGGCATCCGCCCCACTTTCGGCGGAAACGAGATCACCGTTGAGACCAATATTTTCGATTTCAGCGGCTATCTTTACGGCACCAATGTCTGTGTGGAGTTCCATAGCTTCATCCGCCCTGAACGCAAATTTTCCTCTCCCGAGGAGCTTATGGGGCAGATACAGCGGGATTGCCAAAGCGCAAGAGAATTCTTCGATAAATAAAAAGGATGAGTTCATTCGAACTCATCCTTTTACATTTTATGTGTTTGAGCTTTTCTTTCTCTTGCGAACGCGCTTGCGGTTCTGGATGGCCTTCTGCTTATAGTATTCCTCCATCTCCTCATCTGCCTTATAGATGATGCGGTTGGCGGTCCAGGTTTCCTCCTCGGTATGGCGGAACTTCACACGGGTGAGGAATTTGCCGTGGTCGGGGCATTCGGCAAGGGTCATATAGCGCTTATCGCCCTGATTGACCCAGCGCTGATTGCTCATTTCCTTGCGGCATTCGGGGCAGGGGATTAGGGAAAGGCGCTCATCGGCAAAAGCTTCGCTTCTGGTTGCATAGCCGCTGAAGGTGAGATGCTCGAGAGGCTCAGGGCCTTCCTCGCTGTCCTCGGAAGCCTTCTTGCGGCGGAGGGAGAGCTGGTGCATGGTCTCGTCATAGCCTGCAAGACCCGCCTTGAGGTCAAGGTGGGAGCATACGAGAGCGGTGTTGTAGGCATCGCCGAGGGCGTCGTGAGCAACTCTGGTCTGCTCTATGCCGAAGTGCTCCATAGCGGTGGAGAGGGATTTCTGGTTTCTGTCTCCGTCAGTCTGCATATTGTAGATTATCTGGAGGTTTACCCAGCCTGCAATCCAGTCCCAGTCAAGGTCATGTACTATTATGTTCTGCTCCATAATACCCTTGTCGTCATAGCCCCAGGTGAGGAAGGTGCAGCCGTCGCCGCAGAACTCGCGGAACTGGCGCATGGCCTCCTTGAATCCGCAGGCATCGCTGAGTCGCTCGGAGTCGATGCCGGTGAGCTTTTTCACCTTGTAATGCATCTTGCGGAAATAAACGGGTTTAACGTCTATCTGGAACTCCTCGCCGGGGGTCATATCCTCATTGAGCTTGCAAGCGCCGATCTGGATAATCTCACCGCGGAGATGGATAGGGAGACGGTTATATATGGGAGATTTGGAGCTCATTGCCTGGTTCCATTCCAGGTCAAGAACCACATACTGCATTAATATCACCACTTTCAATTGATAGACGGCATTATATCACATCTCAAAGGCATATAACAACAGTTTTTTCATTGTTTAAGCTAGATAAGTGTGCTATAATAATCCGTCAGTGGCATAATGTCATATTTGTAATTATTTAGGAGGAATGTATCCTATGAATATAGTTGTTCTTTGCGGAGGACTTTCCAACGAGCGCGATGTTTCCATATCCAGCGGCACGGGCGTTGCCAGAGCTTTGAGAGAAAAGGGACATAATGCGGTGCTTATCGACCTCTATCTTGGCTATACCGAGAGCTTTGATGACCCTGCCGAGGTTTTTGCCCGGGGCGGCAGCATAGCAGATTTCTCCGTTGCCGAGGCGGCTCCCGACCTTGACGCTGTTCGCGCCTTAGGCGGCGCCTGCGCAATCGGTCCCAACGTTCTGAAGATATGCGAAAAGGCGGATATAACCTTCCTCGCGCTCCACGGCGAAGAGGGAGAAAACGGCAAGCTGCAGGCAACCCTCGACCTGCACGGCATCAAATATACGGGCTCCGGCTATCTGGGCAGCGCTCTTGCAATGAATAAGAGCCTTACCAAGACCGTTCTCGCCTCCAAGGGCATCCCCGTGCCCTCAGGCATAACCCTTGAAAAGGGCGCAGAGAGTTATGAGAACGTGGGCTTCCCCTGTGTGGTAAAGCCCTGCTCCGGCGGCAGCAGCGTAGGCACCAGCGTTGTTTATGAGGAAAAGGACTATCTTCCCGCGCTGATGCTGGCTTTCAAGTATGAAAAGGCTGTCCTTGTTGAGCGCTACATAAAAGGCAGAGAGCTCACTGTTGGCGTTATGAACGGAAAGGCAATGCCCGCCATCGAGATAATCCCCAAGAGCGGTTTCTATGACTATAAGAACAAATATCAGGCAGGCGCAACCGAGGAAATCTGTCCCGCACCCATAGGCGAGGAAGCAACGAAGAAGGTTCAGCGCCTTGCTGAAAAGGTGCACGAGGCTTTGATGGTTGATGCCTATTGCCGCGTTGACTTCCTCTGGAATGCCGCAGACGGAGAGATGTACTGCCTCGAGGCAAACACCCTCCCCGGCATGACCCCCACAAGCCTTATCCCCCAGATGGCAAGGGAAGAGGGCATGGATTACGGCAGCCTCTGCGAAAAGATAATTGAAGTATCTCTGGAGAAGTACAGATGAGAGGTCTCAGTCTTGAAAACATAATAGCCGCCTGCCACGGCGATTATTTCGGCGATATGGAGCTGCTCCGCAGAGAGGTCAGTGCCATAACCACCGATAGCCGCAAAGTTGAGCCCGACTGTCTCTTTGCCGCTATTGCAGGCGAGAGAGTGGACGGTCACGATTTTATTCCCGCAGTAATGGCAGCAGGCGCTCTATGCGCCATTGGTGAAAAGCTCCCCGAGGAGAATGTTCGCCCCTTCATAAGGGTCAGAAACACCGTTGAAGCCCTGCAGCTTATAGCGGAGTTTTACCGCACCCGCTTTGATATTCCCTTCATCGGCATAAGCGGTTCTGTAGGAAAGACAACTGCCAAGGAAATGGTGGCAAGCGTGCTTTCTCAGCACTTTAATGTCCATAAAACCGCAGGCAACTTCAATAATGAGCTTGGTGTTCCTCTCACTCTTTTCGGACTTCGTGAGGAGCATAGCGCCGCCGTTATCGAGATGGGTATTTCCCATTTCGGAGAGATGAGCCTGCTTACAAGAATTGTGAAGCCCGATCACGGCCTTCTCACTGTTATCGGCCATGCCCACCTTGAATTTTTGGGTGACAGAGCAGGCGTGCTGAAAGCCAAGGGCGAGATGATAGAAGGCATCCCCCGTAAGGGTATGGTCTTCTGCTGCGGCGATGACGATATGCTTGCCGCTGCGGATTTCGGCAGAGAAAAGGTCTGCTACGGACTTGGCGAAAACTGCGCCGTACGCGCCGAAGATGTGCGCACGCTTCCCGACGGCAGCACCTGCTGCACGGTAGTGGCAGGGGAAAGAAACTTCCCCATTACCATCAATGCCTACGGCGAGCATATGATAGCTGCGGCTCTTGCGGGAGCGGCAATCGGTATGGAGCTTGGACTCAGCGATGAAGAGATTGCAGCGGGTATTGCCGCCTACGAGCCTGTTGGCAGCCGCGCCAGACTTATTAAAACCGATAAAATAAGCATAATAGACGATTGCTATAACTCCAACCCCACCTCTCTTGCATCCTCCCTCCGTTCTCTTTCCAAGGCAGAGGGCAGAAAAATTGCCATAATAGGCGATATGCTGGAGCTGGGAGAAAAGGAGAGAGAACTTCACTTTGAGTCCGGCTCTTATGCCGTCTCTCTGGGTGTTGACGCTGTGCTTTGCTGCGGAGAGCTCTCTGCCGCCGCCGCCGAAGGTGCAGGGGAAGCCGGCCGCCATTTCGAGAGTAAGGAAGCTCTCATCGCCGAGCTTCCCGCGCTTATACGCCAGGGCGACACCGTCCTTGTGAAGGCCTCCAGAGGTATGAAATTTGAGGATATCTCCGCTGCACTGAATCAACTGTAATAAAAAAGTCCTGAACCGAAGTTCAGGACTTTTTTATGTATGAAACTATCAGCCGGTGAGGGTGTTGGTAACGGTGAGTATGCAGGCGATAAAGCCCATTATTATGCCGCCGATATAGGGATTGTTGGTCTTCATATAGATCTTGTGGCTAACCCATCCAGAGAGGGGAAGGATAATGGCAATGGGGAAGAGCCATATTCCCATAATGCCGCTGATTGGGTCGAGAACCATATAGCCGCTTATGAAGAACTTTATGTACTGAACGGCTATCATAACTGCAGGCCCGAGGAATAGGAAGAACATATTCCAGATAACGCTGCCTCGTCCGTTTTTGCCCATGGCTGTGAAATTATAGCAGTTTCCGGCAACGCTGGTTGCGATGTAATAAACCAGCCAGAAGGGAACGAAGCGCAGTATCATAGCTATATGGTCGGGACTGAACGCGCGAATGGTGGCAAAGCACCAAAGGCGGTAGTCGGTGAGGAAAAGATAGTCGGAGAGATAAACTATACCGAAGGCTGCGCAGACGGTGGCAAGGGCAAGAACAAGGCTTTTCCAAAGCTTGCGCCAGGTGATTTTAACGCCCCTTTCAAACTTGTCGATGGGGTTCTTTTTGCGTCCGATGCGGAACATCCAAATTGCGAAGAGACCGCAGAAGACAGACCAGAGACCGATTATTCTGGAAGCGCCCTGATTCCAGAATTTGGACTGCCACAAAATATAACCTATTACAAAGGCAACAAGATAAGCCACTATGCTGAAAAGAGCGGCGATTATCTGCTTTGTAAAATAGCTTCTCTTTGCCTTCCCATCAAAAGCGGGGCGAGGGAGAACGGGATTTGCCGCCTTAAGCTCGGCAAAGAAGGGCAGATCCAGCATCGATATTGCCGCAAAGACGGTGAACATGAAAAATCCGATAATTCCAAGGGCATTGAAGGCGGCCTTCACGGGCCAAATCTGGTTTCTGCTGTCCATAGCCTTGGGAGCGCCGAGAGAGGCATCGAAGAAGTCAAGACTGAAGGCAACAACACCGGTGGAAAAATGAGCCCAGGGATGGATGATTGGGGGATTATGGATAGCACGGATTGTCTCTTTGCCTTCAATGGTTTGAGTATAGAAAACATCGGCTATTCTTGTTTCCAATCCGGCGGGATCGGCACCGAAATTCAGAAAGGACTGGGCGGTGGCCTGGTGGATATATTCTCTGGGGGGCTGCCCGTCAACACGGTGGAAAAACTCGTCATATTGGCAGGCGACAATTGCCGCGTCTCTGCTGCCGAACATATTGTAATAATTGCCGTTTTCGTCAGTGTAAACCGCATCGTTGGATACCAGAAGGGCAGAGGCTATAAGTCCCTCATAATCCTGCAATACTGCCTCGCGGCAGGCAAGGGCGCCGTTAGAATGGCCGGTAACGCCGATGCAGCTTGCGTCAACATAGGGGAGGGAGGCAACATATTTAACAGCATCGTAGAGTCCGTTGGCATTGTTGCTGTCGTCCCACCATGTGTTGCTCTCTATAACCTGGGAATCGCCGTGGCCGTACATACTGATAGCCATAACAACATAACCCCGGCGGGCATATTCAACATAGTTGAGGTCCTGCATCTCGCGGTTGTTGAACCAGCCGTGGCTGACAACGATTGCGGGAGCCTTGTTTTCAGGGCTGACGTTTTTTGGGACAAGGAGAAGTGCGTCAAGGGTGTGGCCGCTTTCAGTAACAAAGCTGAGGTCATGATATTCGATGCCGCCGAAATCCGTCTGGAAAATCGCGGCGCCCACAGAACTGATAAGACAGATGATAAGAGCTATACAAACCCAGAACTTTGCGCTTTTTTTCTTCATAGTGTTGCCCCCTTTGTTGTTTGTAATTTAATTATATTGAACTATGCCAAACTGTCAACATCAAACGTGTACGGGATAATAATATACAAAAGGGGGGATACCGATTTGGTATCCCCCCTTTTCGCAGCTTAAAAACCAAATCTAAGCCCAACGAAGTGGGTTCGATTTGAAAAGGAGGAGCGACGAAGTGAATGAGCGATGACTTTGAAAACAAAAGTCGTCGCGAACAATACATAGTCCGCGACGACGTGGTCGGAGTGGCGGGAGTCGAACCCACGGCCGTCTTGCGGCGCAGACGCCGCGACGGCCGTATGCGGCCATGATATTAAAAAGACGCCTTCGGCGTTTTGTGAGGCCGTGTGTCCGACTCCCACGGATTACGCGAAATAAAAAACGGAGTCCGTCAAAAGACGAACTCCGTTTTTTGGTCGGAGTGGCGGGAGTCGAACCCACGGCCTCATGGACCCGAACCATGCACGCTACCAACTGCGCTACACCCCGATAAATGCTTGTTCATTATAGTGTTAATTCGAGGGGCTGTCAAGAACTTTCCTAAGGCTTGTTCTTATTCCTTTTTGGTTAGAATATGTATATGAAGAGCAGAATATTGCTCAGGCTATGCTTCAAAGGAGCTATGATATGAAAAGAACAAAGCTTATAATCGCTGCATTGATTTTGGCTGCTCTTTTTGCAGTTAAGGCTTTTTTTCCGAACATTACAGACAATATAATCACGAAAACAAAAGCCGTTTTTAAGTGGGGGACGGAGTATAGGGAGGTTCTCAGTGATGTTGGCAGCGATATAGGATTTTTCGAGGGCGAATGGGAGGAGACCATTGAAAAGGAAAGTGAAGAGGAGTCTTCGCGTTCTTATCCACTAATGACCGTTGAACATGCATTCGCCAGCGCTGCTGAGCTGGAAACGGAGTTTGGCACAAGCGAGGGAGAGGAGACGGTGCCCCTTCCCGCGGCGGTGGCGGTATTTTTGGAAAGTCAGGAAGAATATTCGGAATATGAACTGCCGGAAAAAGCAAGCTACGCCTACTATGTCTTCAAGGAAGATTACCGAGTACCCGTTGAAGGGATGCACTCCTCTGGCTTCGGATACCGCACCCACCCCATCCACGGCGATATCCGCTTCCACTACGGCACAGACTTTGCTGCGTGGACGGGGGAGCCTATTTATGCCTTTGCCGATGGCGAGGTCAGCTTCGCAGGTTACTGCGAAAGTTTTGGAAATTATATAACCGTGGAGCACAAAGGCGGCTGGAAAAGCCTTTATGCCCACTGCAGCATCCTCTATGTGGAGGAGGGCGACAAGGTGTCCGCAGGGGATAAAATCGCCCTCGTCGGAGACACGGGACTTGTGACGGGGCCGCATCTCCATTTTGAACTGAGCAAAAACGGAGTATATGTGAATCCTGAATATTATGTCAACTAAATGAAGGACTTTGAACTTGATATAAAGCCTGCGGCGCTTCTGGCTTTTGCCCTCATCTATTTTTTTGATGAAAGGGGCTTCGTTGCCATTGTGCTGCCTGCTGTTGCGGTTCACGAGCTGGGACATTTTCTGGCGATGAAAATGGGCGGATTAAGACTGCGCTGCCTGCGAGTTGGTATCTTCGGTCTTGAGATGGACTACTGGGGCAGCCTGCGCGGAGTCTGGGGCGCTGCCGCATTGGCGGCGGGACCTTTAGCAGGGCTTATTTATTTTGCAGTGTGCATTATGGTACCCTATGAATACTGCCGACTCAGCGGAGAGATGAGCCTTGCGCTTTCTGTATTTAATCTCATTCCTGTGCTTCCGCTGGACGGGGGAAGGCTGGCGCAGCTTGCCATAGGGGAGGCTTTTTGCAAAATTTCTCGGGTAATAAGCTTTGTCATTGCAGCGGCTGCATTTGCTTTATGGATAAGCAGAGGCTGGCTTTCTCTTTTTGCCATTGCTTTGTGGCTTATGTGGTTCAATAATAAAAACAGGGGATAAGCCGCTTCTGAAGCTGTTTATCCTCTGTGTCAATTTTACGCTATTGCTTTTCCTGCAGTGCTGTTATAAAATAATATGACAATTTTTTCAGGAGAGCGCTATGAATTCCAAGCTTAAAAGAATTCTGCCTAAGGTGCAGAAACCTGCCCGCTATACCGGCGGCGAATATAACGAAATAATCAAGGACAAAAATGCAGTGAGCCTGCGTATGGCATTCTGCTTCCCCGATACCTATGAAATCGGCATGAGCAATGTGGGAATGCGCATTCTTTACGGCACTATGAACTCCATGCCCAATGTATGGTGCGAGCGCGTTTTCGCCCCTTGGTCGGATATGGAAGAGGAGATGCGCAAGGCAAATCTTCCTCTCTATGCCCTTGAAAGCGGCGACCCTCTCAGCGAGTTTGACGCAATCGGCTTTTCCATCGGCTATGAGATGGCCTATACCACCGTCCTCAATATGCTTGATATGGGCGGCATTCCCCTCCGCAGCAAGGACAGAAAGAACCTTCTGCCCCTCGTTTTCTGCGGCGGTACAAGCTGCTGCAACAGCGAGCCCATGGCACCTTTCATGGATGTGATGCTGGTGGGCGAAGGTGAGGAGATGGATAATGAGCTTCTGGAGCTTCTCATCCGCGCAAAGGAAGAAGCTTGGACTAAGGAAGCCTTCCTTCTGGAAGCTGCCAAAATCGAGGGTGTTTACGTGCCCTCCCTCTATGAGCCCGTATATAATGCTGACGGCACTCTTGCGGAGATGCGCCGCCTTGAAGGCGCTCCCGAAAAGGTGACTAAACGCATAGTGAAAAACTTTGACGAGAGTTATTTCCCCACAAACCAGATAGTACCCTCCACCGAGATAGTCCATGACCGCGTCAATCTGGAACTTTTCCGCGGCTGCATCCGCGGCTGCCGTTTCTGCCAGGCGGGACATATCTACCGCCCCGTGCGCACCCGCAACTATGAGCGCCTTATAAAGCAGGGCATTGAAAGCCTTGAAAACACAGGCTATCAGGAGATAACTCTCTCCTCTCTCTCCTCCAGTGATTATCCCGGCCTTGAGGCTCTTTGTGACGGTCTGCAGGATTACTGCGTGCCCCGCAGCATCGGCCTCGCACTGCCCTCCCTCCGCGCCGATAATTTCTCCATGGATCTTATGCAGAAGGTGCAGCGTGTCCGCAAAAGCGGTCTCACCTTTGCTCCCGAAGCAGGCTCACAGCGCCTTCGCGATGCCATAAACAAAAATGTCCGCCATGAGGATCTGATGGAAACCTGCAAGGTTGCTTTCTCCGGCGGCTGGAATAATATCAAGCTTTATTTCATGCTGGGTCTTCCCACCGAGACCGACGAGGATGTCCTTGCTATCGCTGATATGGCAAAGAGCGTTGTATGGATGTGGCGCCAGCATTCCACCAATAAGGACAGAGGAGTGCGTATTACCGTTTCCACCTCCTGCTTTATTCCCAAGCCACACAGTCCCTTCCAGTGGGAGGCTCAGGTCAGCCCCGAGGAATATCTCCGCAAGGTGAAGCTCCTCCGCGAGCATATGACCGCAAAAAATGTCACATATAACTGGCATGATGCGGAAACCAGCGTTATCGAAGCCGTCCTCTCCCGGGGTGACCGCCGCATAGCGGATGTCATCGAGGAAGTATGGCGCAGTGGCGCAAGACTTGAGGCGTGGAGCGATTTCTTCGACTATAAGCGCTGGACCGATGCCCTTGAAAAATGCGGCGTTGATCCCGCTTTTTACACCACCAGAGAAAGAGCAAAGGATGAGGTTCTCCCTTGGGATCACATCGATATGGGTGTACGCAAGGCTCATCTTTGGCGCGAAAGAGATAAGGCCTATGCCGCAGAACTCAGCCCTGACTGCAGCGTGAAGTGCAGCGGCTGCGGCGCTAACAAACTGACAGGAGGTGTCTGCAATGAGTAAGCTGCGTCTTCGTTTTGCCAAAAAGGGCAAGGCCGTTTATATTTCCCATCTTGACCTTATGCGTACCATGCAGAGAGTTTTCCTCCGCGCAGGCTACCCCCTCAAATATTCCGAGGGCTTCAATCCCCATGCCCAGATATCCATTTTGCTGCCCCTTTCCGTTGGCTGCTCCAGCTCCTGCGAGCTTATGGATTTCCAGCTCACCGCCGATGCGGAGCTTTCCGAAATGCCCGCTCGCCTCAGCGCTGCAATGCCCGAGGGCATCGAGGCTCTTGAGGTTTATGAGGCTGAGCGCAAGGTTAAGGAGCTTAAGTGGCTTTCTGTCGTGGGTCGCTTTGAATACGATGAGCGCCCTCTCGAAGAAATGGCGGAAGCTCTCCGTGCCTTCTTCTCCGCCGAAAGCATCGTTATAGAGAAAAAGACCAAAAGAGGAATGGGTCAGGCTGATATTGCCCCCGCCATCCGCGAGATAAGCTTTGAAGCAGGGGAGGACTGCGTTGCCCTCCGCGCTGTTATCAGCGCCCAGGAGCCCACCCTCAATCCCGAGCATCTTGTGTCTGCCCTTCGCCAGAAGGCGGAGAGCATCGCTCCCGACTTCGCAGAGTTTGAAAGACTTGAAATTTTTGATGAAAATATGGAGATTTTCCGTTAAAAAAGTATTGCATTTCCGGAATCAGTGTGTTATTATATAGCGGCTTGCGAAGCAAGCATGAATGAATAAGACGGTCCGCTTCCGCGGCCTTTTGCCCTCCGGTATGAACGTCTATAAAAGGAAGGAAATATAAAAATGGCAGATCTCATCAAAACCCTGACTGCACAGTACATGAAGCCCGAGCTCCCCACCATGAACGTCGGCGACACCGTCCGTGTTACCGTCCGCGTTAAGGAAGGTTCTCGTGAGCGTAACCAGGCCTACGAAGGCATCATCATCGCCAAGAAGCACGGCGGCATCAACGAGACCATCACCGTACGTCGTATCTCCTACAACGTCGGCTGCGAGAAGGTTTTCCCTGTTCATTCTCCCAGCATCGTCTCCGTCGAGACCGTCCGCAGAGGTAAGGTTCGCAGAGCTAAGCTCTACTACCTGCGTGACCGCGTGGGTAAGGCCGCTAAGGTCAAGGAGCGCCTGTAAGCTAAAGCCCGATAAAAAAACCACCGATTTCTCGGTGGTTTTTTTATTTATCATTCGTTCCCGGATATCCTGATTTGCGCAGTCCGGCAGAGCCCATCAAGAGTTATAATTTCTGTTACAGAAGTTTTATCTACGGTGTTTGAAATTATCATCCCGTCGGCCACTTCCATATCTGCGGGCAGATAAAGGCTCAGAAGTCTGCCGTCTTCTTCCCAGTTGATCATACAGCTTGAGGTGTATGTTATGAAATATTTGTCCTCTACCAGATTGGATGGATGTCCTCCCAGCTGTTTTACAAATGTGTCAAATGAAGCGTTTATGGAGTCGATATACATGAAGTGCTTCTGAAAAGCCTCTGCATCAGTACGGGTGTCCTTGTCAGTAAGATACTCTTCCGGCAAGTACCAGAAGGCAACATCGGACCCGGCTGTTATCTTGTAAAGCTTATAATCCTCAGGTAATGAGCTGGGGATACGTATTTCGCTGTATTCCGCCGAGCCCTCGGCGAGGAATTCATCAAGGCTGCTGTAAGCCGTCAGCTGCATCACATCGGCATGGGGCTTTTCAGCCGCGCAGGAAGCCAAAAGAAGTATGCACAAAAGTGCCATCATGAGACTGAAAATATTTTTCATCTTTGCCCTCCTTATGTACTAAGTGTTATTTGCTGCCAATGATCACCGTTGCGGGATTATCCCCGTGCTCTCCGATAAACTTTTCCATCCAGATCATGTCATACCAGCGGGAGAATTTATAGCCGCATTTGCTGAAATGGCCTATTTTCCTGTAACCCATATGGCTGTGAAAAAGTGGGCTCTGCTTAGTCAGATATTCATCCTCGGCTTCGCAGTGGGTTATGCAGGCATAAAGATTCAAAATACCCATTTCAGAAAGCCGCGCTTCAAGCTCCTCGTAGAGCCTTCTGCCGCAGCCTTTCCCGCGCTCATTGACATCAAGATAGATGCTCACTTCAACGCAGCGGTCATAGGCTTTTCTGGGCTTAAAGCATCCCGCATAGGCATAGCCGATGATGCATCCGTTTCGCTCGGCAACAATATAGGGATACTTCTCTGTGGTTGACACAATGCGAGAAGCGAACTCATCAACAGAGGGAGTTTCGTATTCAAAGCTGACCGCAGTGTTTTCAACATAGTGGGAATATATTTTCAAAAGAGCTTCCGCATCGGATAAGCGGACAGCTCTTATTTTTATCTCATTCATTTTCTCCACCGTCCTTTGCAGTAATAATAACAAGAATTATCGCAAAAATTCAAGACGAAGTTTGAATTGTGTGCTGAATATGGAACTTATTGAGAAAATTTACGTCTATTTTATTAAACGTACCGAATAACAAAGGAGAGTGCATTTATGAAAAAAATATTCACACTTGTTTTGCTATTGATTTGTGTACTCAATATGGTGAGCTGCGCGGACAAGCGGCAGTATGGCGCTGCAGATACTTCGGCACCGGTCGATAATACTGTTGAGTCTCAAAATGTTGAAATTGGCAGTGTAATCCCTGGATACACCCTCCATGTGGTAGACATAGTAGATACCACGAAGGAAGGGGAATGTGACTGTGCCGGTGAGCTTGAACTGTTTTATGAAGACGGGCTCAACGAATATTATTTCGCCAGTGTCAAGAGCGATTATATTCTGGTGATGGATAATACAGGGCACACAAGGGATGTTGTAAGCGCTCTTAATGAGGGAATCATTTCCGTTGACACTCTTGATTATTACGGCATTGAATATTTTACAGTTCCAAAATTCGCTGAGCCGGAGCCGGAAACATATATGTTTGTAGCGCAATATATCCGCACCAATGGTTATTCCGCAAACGGGGTTTATCCTTATCACGCTGTTATTGATTCAAAGGAAGAGCTGATGGCATACTACGAAGCCAATAAAACTCTCTTTGATTTGGAACGTAGAGACAGCGTTTATTCAGATTCGACCATAGGCTTTCTTGATGCTTGCGACAAATATGATGAGAGCTATTTTGACGGGAATAATCTCGTACTTATCGTTCTTGAAGAAGGGAGCGGATCCATTCGTCACGAAATCACAGATGTGCGCGCCCGCCGCGATGAAAACGGTGCTCAACTGGGGTGGAACATAACAGTGAAATCAGTCGCTCCGGAAGTGGTAACAGACGATATGGCTCAGTGGCATCTGTTCCTTGAGGTGCAGATGGGTGATGTAATAAACGATGAAGATGCCGTATGGATAAATGGAGAACTAAGTCACAACGCATTTATGGTTATAGATTAAAAGAACATGCTCCGCAGAGCTTTATGTGCTGCGGAGCATGTTATGTTTTTGCCCTATGCAAACTGCCCCTTGCATGAGTGACATATTTGGGTGTATAATACACTGATTAAATATTTCCTCAACGGAGGCAAATTATGGATATTAAGCGTATGAAAAATAATAAGAAGGCAGAAATTGCTCCTGCCGAGGAGACAACAAAAGCCGGTGAGCTTTTCGACTGGATTCAGTGCATAGTCTTTGCCCTCATCGTCTGCATTATTGTATTCCTCTTTGTTGGCCGCACCGTAGGTGTTGTTGGCGGAAGCATGGAAAACACCCTTCAGGACGGTGACCGCCTTATAATCAGCAAGCTTTTCTATACCCCCGATAACGGAGACATTGTAGTTCTCCGTCAGCCCAGCTTCAGAGAAGAGCCCATTGTAAAGCGCATTATTGCAACGGAAGGCCAGACCGTTGATATCGACTTTAAGAAGTGCGTTGTAATGGTAGACGGAAAAGCTCTTGATGAGCCTTACACCAAGGAGTACGGCAACTATAAATATCTGGACCCCCAGGATTTCGATTATGAGATTGTTGTGCCCGAAGGCTGCGTTTTCGTCATGGGTGATAACCGCAACGGTTCCACGGACAGCCGCACCGAAAGCATAGGCTGCGTGGACACCAGAAACATTCTCGGTAAGGTTATATTCAGAATTTCCCCTCTTGAAAAAATCGGTTTTGTATCCTGACAGAAAAGGTGATTTAAGCTATGCCCGATAACGCATACGAAAAAATGGTTATTCAATGGTTCCCCGGTCATATGACCAAGGCCCAGAGAATGATAGAAGAAAATATGAAAATGGTGGATGCGGTTTGTGAGCTGCTGGATGCCAGAATCCCTTTTTCCAGCCGCAACCCGGATATAGACCGTCTGGCAGGGGATAAGCCCAGGCTTATTATCCTTAACCGCATTGACCTTGCTGACCCTGTCATAACCGCCAAATGGAGAGCATACTTCCAGAAAAAGGGATTTTATGTTCTGGAGACCGATGCAAAAAGCGGCAAGGGCGTGAATAACTTCAGCTCCGCCGTCCGCAGCGTTCTCAAGGAGAAGATTGCCGCCTACGAGGCAAAGGGGCAGGGAACAAGACCTCTCCGCATAATGATTTTGGGAATACCCAATGTGGGTAAAAGCACATTTATCAACAAGGTGGCGGGACGCAAGGCCGCCATTGCAGGGGATAAGCCCGGTGTTACCAGAGGCAAGCAGTGGATAAACATCGGCAACGGACTTGACCTTCTTGATACCCCCGGCATTCTCTGGCCCAAGTTCGATTCTCAGGAGGTGGGCGAAGCCCTCGCTCTCACCAATGCGATAAAAGCGGATGTTCTTGATAAGGAGACTCTCGCCGCCAACTTTATGCTCCGCCTTCGCGCCCTTAAGCCGGAGGCTATCGAGCAGCGCTATAAGTTCACTCCCGACTCTGATAAAAACGGTTTTGAGCTTCTGGAAGACGCCGCAAAGAAGCGCGGCTTCCTTATAAGCAAGGGAGAATACGATATTGAGCGTATGGCCAATGTTCTCCTCAGCGAGTATCACGATGGAAAGCTGGGACGCATCAGCCTTGAAGCACCTCCGGAGGTGTAAAATATGTCCGACAAAATTGATTTGTGGGAACTTGAAAGCGAGCTTCTCGACAGCGGTATTTATCCCATCTGCGGAGTTGACGAGGCGGGAAGAGGACCTCTTGCGGGTCCCGTCTGCGCCGCCGCCGTGATACTGCCCCGCGGTCTTGAAATAGAAGGCCTCAACGATTCCAAAAAACTCAGCGAGAAAAAGCGCGACGAGCTTTATGATAAGATAATCGCCTCCGCGCTGAGCTATGGCATCGCCTTCGCAAGCGTCGAGGAAATTGAAGAGTTCAACATACTTGGTGCCACCTATCTTGCTATGAACAGAGCCATTGCAAAGCTGGATACATCCCCGGCGCTGGCGCTGATAGACGGAAACCGCAATACGGGCATCGAGTGCGAAAGCCGCACCGTTATACACGGTGACGCAAAATGTGCCTCCATTGCCGCGGCAAGTATTCTTGCCAAGGTTACCCGTGACCGCTATATGCTTGAAATGGCGGAGAAATATCCCGAATATTCCTTTGATAAGCACAAGGGCTACGGCACAAAAGCCCACTATGCCGCCATACGCGAGCATGGAATGAGCCCAATCCACAGACCCTCTTTTCTGAAGAAGATGCACTGATATGGATAAAAAGCTTCTTGGCCGTTTCGGAGAGGAACAGGCCGCAAAATATCTCAAAAAAAAGAAATATAAAATAATCGGAATGAATTATTCCTGCCGCTTCGGCGAGATAGATGTTATTGCCGAAGATAAGCTTTTCGTGGTTTTTGCGGAGGTCAAGCTGAGAAAAAATGCAGCCTTCGCTCAGGCTAGGGAGTTTGTAACACCCGCAAAGCAGCAACGCATTATGACAGCGGCCCAGCTCTGGCTCAGCCAGAATCCCACGGAGAAGCAGCCTCGATTTGATGTAATCGAGGTCTATGCCCCCGACGGCAAGGCGGGAGAAATTCAGATCAACCACATAGAAAACGCGTTTTGAGGTGAGGATATGAAGTATTACAGCACAAGAGATGAGAGCCTTAAAATTTCCGCTGCTCAGGCAATAGCCAAAGGTCTTGCCGCCGACGGAGGACTTTTTGTTCCAGAGACTCTTCCCAAAGTCACTCTTGAGGAGATAAATGCCCTTATAAATGCCGATTACAGAGCAAGAGCGAAGAGCATAATGAGCCTTTTCCTTGAGGATTTCAGCGCCGAGGAAATTGAAAAATTCACTGCCGCTGCCTACGGAGATAACTTCGACTGCGAAGCTGTCGCGCCTCTCAGCTTCATTGATGAGACCACCGCCTTTCTGGAACTTTGGCATGGCCCCACCTGCGCTTTCAAGGACATGGCGCTGCAGATGCTGCCCCATCTTCTCACCGCTTCTTTGAAGAAAACCGGTGAGGACAAAACAGTCTGCATACTTGTTGCCACTTCCGGCGATACCGGCAAGGCAGCCCTTGAGGGCTTTGCGGATGTTGAAGGCACCAAAATTTTCGTCTTCTATCCCAAGGACGGCGTTTCCGATATTCAGCGGTTGCAGATGGTAACCCAGAGCGGTGATAATGTTGGCGTATGCGCCGTGGTGGGCAACTTTGATGACGCCCAGACCGGAGTTAAGAAGATATTCGGCAACGGTGATTTTGCCGCAGAGCTTGCTGAAAGAGGCTTCTTCCTCTCCTCCGCAAACTCCATAAACTGGGGAAGACTTCTGCCCCAGATTGTTTACTATTTCTCTGCCTACTGCGACTTTGTGAAAAGCGGAAAACTCGCTCTTGGCGAGAAGCTGGATTACTGCGTGCCCACAGGCAACTTCGGCAATATCCTTGCAGGTTGGTATGCAAAGCAGATGGGACTTCCCGTGGGCAGACTTATCTGCGCCAGCAACGAGAACAATGTTCTCACCGAGTTTATAGAAAAGGGTGTTTATGACAAAAACCGCCCCTTCCATACCACAATTTCTCCCTCTATGGATATTCTTGTTTCCAGCAATCTGGAAAGACTTCTCTATGCCCTCGCAGGCAGTGAAAAGGTGAGGGAATATATGGCCGAGCTTGGTGAAAAGGGCTGCTACCGGGTGGACGAGGCTGTTCTCAACGCCGTCAAGACTGATTTCGGCTGCGGCTGCTGCGATGATGAGGCAACGAAGGCTGCCATCCGTCAGCTTTTCGAGGAAAAGGCTTATCTTATGGATACCCATACCGCCGTTGCCTACAAGGTGCTTTGCGAGCAGCGCAGGGAAAATACTCCCGCCGTTATAGTGTCCACTGCAAGCCCCTATAAGTTCGCTGTGGATGTTTTGGATGCTCTCGGAGCGGAAGCAGGGGAGAATGCTCTCCTTGCCCTTTCCGAAGCAAGCGGTACAAAAATTCCCGCACCTCTTTCCGGACTTGATAAGAGGGAAGTTCGCTTCGACGCCTTCACCGAAAAGGAAAAGATGATCGAGGTCGTTGGAGCATTTCTTAAATGAATAAATGATATGTAAGAGGACGGAAATATAATCCGTCCTCCCAAGTCCCTCAGAACTGGGTTCTGGGGGTGTAGGTGCCGCAGGCAGCTTCTGCCTTGCAGTCACCGGACTTGGTTTCCACTTTGATGTGGTCAGCGGTGCAGGCTTTGCACTCAACATCGTTGTAGACGCAGTTATAAACGCTGCAGCCAACGCCGCCGAGCTTACCGCAATGGCTGTGATTATCCTTCATGCTTCCGCTCTCCCTGATTATATTTTGCCGTGATACCCGGCGAAATATATTTTGTACCGAAATAAATCAATTATTCCCGGAGTAATATATGTCATTATTCGTTATCGGCGACCTCCATCTTTCTTTGGGCTGCGATAAGCCTATGGACGTTTTCGGAGGCAGATGGGAAAATTATATAAACAAGCTCAAGGAAGGTCTTTCCCTTATCAAAGAGGGAGACACCACCGTTATCTGCGGCGACCTTACATGGGGAATGACTCTGCAGGAGGCGGAGGAGGATTTTCGCTTTATCCACTCCATTCCCGGCAGAAAAATCATCCTCAAGGGCAACCACGATTATTGGTGGTCAACGGCCAGCAAGGCTATGAAGTTTTTTGAGGAAAAGGGCATCGACTCCATTGAAATCCTCAATAATAACTGCTTCTTTTATGAGGACATCGCCATATGCGGCACACGGGGCTGGGCTGCTGAAGGCAATGTGAGCCGCGAGCACGATAAAAAGATGACGGACAGAGAGCTTCTTCGTCTTGAAGCCAGCCTCAAAGCGGCAGGGGAGAAGGAGAAAATAGTCTTCCTCCATTATCCGCCCAAGATGTATGGCTACGAATGCACGCCTATGCTTGAACTCATGGAGCGCTACGGAGTGAAGAAATGTTACTATGGACATCTCCACAGCGCAGGCAGAGCCGCCGCCTTTGAGGGCGAGAGCCACGGAGTGAGACTGCGCCTTATTTCATCCGACCATCTTCAGTTTATTCCTTTGAAAATAGTGTAAAAATTGATTGCTTTTTTCTGTGCAATCTGTTATACTAAATTGCTATCTTATGGAAAGAAACAGTAAAAAATAAAAAACTTTCTGATAAATGTATAGGAGGAAATCCCCATGGTTGTTAAAAACCTTGAAAAGAAAGAAAACGGCAAGCTTGGTTTCCAGGTAGAAATCGACGCAGCAGCTTTTGAGAAGGCTGTCAACGGCGCATACCTGAAGGCAAAGAAGAGCATCTATGTTCCCGGCTTCCGCAAGGGCAAGGCACCCCGTATGGTCATTGAAGGCATGTACGGCACCGATGTTTTCTATGAGGATGCTATCGAAGAACTGGCTCCCGCTGCTTTCGAGGCCGGCATTGCCGAGTCCGATGCCCGCACCGTCGGTCATCCCGCAATCGTTAACTACAATGTTGACGAGACCAAGACCCTCACCATCGATTTCGAAATCGCTCTCTATCCCGAAGTTAAGCTCGGCGAGTACAAGGGCGTTGAGGCTTACAAGGCTCCCGTAGAGGTCTCTGAGGAAGAGATCGCTGCTGAGCTGGCAAAGGAGCAGAAGAAGGGCGCACGCATCGTTACCGTTGAGCGCGAAGCAGCTGAAGGCGACACCGCCAACATCGACTTCGAAGGCTTCAAGGATGGCGTTGCTTTTGAAGGCGGCAAGGGCGAAGGCTTTGACCTCACCCTCGGCTCCGGCAGCTTTGTTCCCGGCTTTGAGGAGCAGGTTGTTGGCATGAAGGCCGGCGAGGAGAAGGATATCGACATCACCTTCCCCGAGGACTATACCGCTGAGCTGGCAGGCGCAGCTGTTGTCTTCCACGTAAAGTGCAACGAGGTTAAGGAAAACGTTCTCCCCGAACTGGATGACGAGTTCGCAAAGGATGTTTCCGAGTTCGATACTCTCGAAGAGTACAAGGCTTCTCTGAAGGCTGAAATCGAAAGCCGCAAGAGCGAAGGCGCCGAGAAGGATTTCAAGGCAGCTGCTCTCCAGAAGGCTGTTGACAACATGGAAGTTGAAGTTCCCGATGCTATGGTTGACGAGCAGGTTGACAGAGTATGCGAAGACTATGCCCGCAACTGCGCAATGCAGGGCTTTGAGTTCGGCCAGTACCTTGGCATGATGGGCATGGATGAGATGACCTTCCGCTCCATGATCCGTCCTTCCGCTGCCAACGAAGTCCGCACCCAGATTTTCCTTGAGGCATGCGCCGCCGCTGAGGGTATCGAGATTTCCGAAGAGGATATCGAGAAGGAATACACCACCGCTGCAGAAGCATACAGCATGGATGTTGAAGAGCTGAAGTAGGCTATCTCCACCGAGATCATCGCCCGCGACCTCAAGATGAGAAAGGCTGCCGATGTTGTTGCTGAAGCTGCTGTCGCTACCGACGTTAAGGCTGAGGACGCTGAATAACAAAGAGAAGAAAAGGATATGCTCTCTTGGA
>JAZSRY010000008.1:0-30287 GCA_045538735.1 Oscillospiraceae bacterium | reverse complement strand
GGGGGGAACAGGTCGGTCTTAATAACTTCCCTCCTCGCGGCATAGCCGCTGCGGTCTTGGCTAAAAATGTGCCACCGGCACATTTTCTTAACGCCACGACTTTCCATATTCTTTTTGCTGGCACAAAAAGAATATGGCCGTCGGAGACAATTAACACCTCATCCGTCTGCCTTCGGCAGCCACCTTCCCCTCAAGGGGAAGGCTTTTGAGGGGGTGCGAAAAAATTAGTTCACCCTCTTGACAAAGAAAACACGCTGTGATATCTTAACTGTACTAATACAGCTAATACAGTTAGCGCAGAGAGGTGAAGTCTGTGATAACAATAAATTACAGAGACCCCCGTCCCATATATGTGCAGGTTATGGATGCTCTTCAGAAGCTCATCGTTTCGGGCGTAATCGCCCCTGACGAAAAGATGCCCTCTGTGAGAGAGCTTGCCCAGTCCCTGGCCATCAATCCCAACACCATTCAGCGTGCCTACAGGGAGCTTGAAGGCAGGGGTTATATCTACTCCATAGCCGGCAAGGGCAGTTTTGCCGCCCACAAAATGGGTGTGGACGCGGGAAGAAGAAATCAGCTCCTCAAAACCCTTGGGGAGACAGTTAAGGAGCTTCGCTATCTTGGTGTAAGCGACGAGGACATTGAGCAATATCTGAAGGGAGGCAGCGAAGTATGATTCAGATAAAAAATGTCAGCAAGAGTTTTGACGGCTTTGTGGCGCTGGACGGCATCAGCATCCATGTTCCCAAAGGCGGAATATACGGACTTGTGGGTCCAAACGGTAGCGGAAAAAGTACCCTTATCCGCAACATTATGGGTATTTACCGCCCCGACAGCGGTGAGATAGAGGTGGACGGTCAGGCGGTTTACGAAAATCCCGCCGTTAAGGAGACTATCGCATATATTCCCGACGATATTTTCTATTTCCTCCAGTCCACCGTGAAGGATCTGATGAAATACTACAGGGGCATTTACCCCCGCTTCGATATGGAGCGCTATGAAAAGCTCAAGGGAGTTTTTCAGCTTGACGAGAATATGCCCATCCGCCGCATGAGCAAGGGTATGCAGAAGCAGGCCGCCTTCTGGCTTTGCATGTGCATGCGCCCCAAGGTGATGGTACTGGACGAGCCCGTTGACGGACTTGACCGCGTTATGCGCCGTCAGGTATGGAGCATAATAATGTCCGATGTGGCTGAGCACGGCACAACCGTCCTTGTTTCCAGCCATAACCTCCGCGAGCTTGAGGATGTCTGCGACCATGTGGGTATCATCGACCACGGCAGACTTTTGCTGGAGCGCAGCCTCAGCGAGCTTCAGGAGAACATCAGCAAAATTCAGATTGCCCTGCCCGAGGGAAGAGAGCTTCCCGAAGGTCTGGACATTCTTCATACCGCCTCCACGGGCCGCCTGCGCACCATTATTGTGCGGGGAGAGCCCAACGCGGTGCAGCTGGCTCTTCAGGAGAGCGAGCCTCTGTTTATGGACGCTCTGCCTCTGAGCCTTGAGGAAATTTTCATTTATGAGCTGGGAGGTGCAGACTATGCTGTCAAAGAGATCGTACTTTAACAAGGCTATTTTTCTGAACACCCTCAAGCGCTTTTGGCCGCTGTGGTTTGTTTATTTTGCGGTCTGGATGCTGGCAGGACCTGTTGTAACGGCCGCCAACTATGTTTCCAGGCTTACAAGCCTTCAGAGGGATATTCTTGACATTGCCAATGTGGGCGGAATTATGGGCGGCATGGTGCTGAGCGCTCTTAGCGCAATGAGCGTATGGAGCTTTATGTATAACTCCAAGACCATGTCCGGCATTGCAAGTCTCCCCGTGAAGAGAGAGGGAGTTTTCTTCTCCGCAACTCTGGCGGGAGCGTTCCCCGCCGTTATAATCAACGCGGTGACCTTTGCCCTTTGCGCCCTTGTCCATTATTTCAAGGGCTTCCCGGGAGCGGTGGTTTACGACCTGCAGGCCTTCGCCATCGTGACCATGATGTTCATTTTCTTCTATGGCTTTGCAAATCTCTGCGCCCAGTTCACGGGCAATATCGTCATTCTTCCCATCGTCTTTGCCGTGCTGAACTTCGTGGCAGCCGTGGTTGAAGCCATTGCAGGCAGCCTGATGGAGGTCATTATTTTCGGCAAGAACTATTCCGCAGGCCCCATCGCCAAATACCTGAGTCCCGCCGTGGGTATGTGGAATGGCGGTCCCCGCTCCATAACCGAGTATAATCCCGCCACAGGCAGTCACAATGTCACAGGCATCAGTTATCAGGGCTGGGAGCTCCTCGCCGCCTGCTGCGTGGTGGGCGTGATAATGTATTTCGGCGCACTTGCGCTTTACCGCCGCAGACGGATGGAAAGCGTGGGTGATGTTGTTGCCGTTCCCGCCCTCAAGCCCGTTTTCAAATACTGCATGTGCTTTGGGGGAGCGCTTTTCTCCGGTGCCCTTTTCTACGGTATCCTTATAAACAGCTTCTGGATGACTCCCCTTGCCGAAGTGCTTTGGATACTTCTCTTTATGCTTCTGGGTGCCTTCGTGGGCTATTTTGCTGCAGAGATGCTTATCCATAAGTCCTTCCGCGTTTTCCGCGGAAGATGGAAGGGTCTTATTGTCAGCTGCGTCATAGTCTGCGCCTGCGTGCTCGCCCTCGAGCTGGATCTTCTGGGTATTGAGCGCAGAGTTCCCGATGCGGAGGATGTGGATAGCGTGTCTGTCGTAGGCAGCGATGCAATTATGTATGATGAACCCGAAAATATCGCCGCTGCAGTTGCTCTCCACCAAAGCGTGGTGGAAAATAAGGCAATCCACGAGAAAGACACAGGCTTCGGCAGCTCCTTCCATATCACCTATAACCTCAAAAACGGACAAACCTTCGGCAGACTTTACTACATCCGCTACGGTGTAAGCAGCGAGGATGTTGAGGCTCTGGAAAACCTCCAGAACAGCGCGGAGGCCATTAAAGCGCGCAAGAGCCTGCCCTTCGTGCCCACCGCAGAAAACTTTGCTATGGGTCAGCTTCGCGCCGTTGTGAGTCTGGAAGAGCTTATGGAGCTCAATCCTGATTACAGCGAGGAAGACATCATCATAATCAACTATTTCGGCTATGACGAGAACTATGTGCTCAAACAGATGGGCGCCGCCGAAAAGGCCGAGCTTATGAGAAGCTATGAGCTGAATAAGGGCGACGGCATGACGAAGGCCTTCCGCTATAACTACAGCTTCACAGGCGAGGAAATGTGGGAGCTCTATACTCAGTGCATAGTCCCCGACCTGGCCGAGGGTAAAGTGGGCAAGCTTTGGATAATCGAGGATGAGGAGTATCTCAATAATGTCTACTCCGCACGAATCGAGATAGAGCTGCGCTACAACGAAAGTCAGGTCATCAATAAGGCGCTTTCCGATGAGATGGGATGGAGCGCCACTGCGGCTGTAACAAGCGAAGCAGGCCGCTATATTACCGGAGATATAAAGCATATGAACTTTTACACCGTCCCCACCGTGGGTAGCCGCACGGAGGCATGGCTTCTTGACCACGGCGTTATTCTCCACACCGTGGGTGAGGAGAAAGCTATGAGCGGAATTAACTCCAGCGACTGGGCAAAATATGAATATTGATTAAAGTGAAAACAGACCTGCTCACGCAGGTCTGTTTTTTGCTTTTTCGGCGCGCCGAGTCGTCGCGCCCTACGGGTGGGTGCTGCATTTAAAGGCTTCCCCTTGAGGGGAAGCTGTCGAGCGCATGCGAGACTGATGAGGTGTTATAGTGTGAGGCAAGGCTTCGAATACACCTCATCCGTCTGCCCTTCGGGCAGCCACCTTCCCCAAGGGGAAGGCTTTGCGGCGCGATGAGGGCATGGAAACATAACGAGGGAAATCCCTGTGGCGCCGAACAGGCGCCTCGAGGCAGCAGCGTCCTGAGCGGCAAACGAGGTGTGCACTCTAAGATTTAGGCTCTCATTATGTGGCACAGCGCCGTTTTCTATCTCCGCACTTGGGGAGTTTTCAAAGAGGGGGGAACAGGTCGGTCTTAATAACTTCCCTCCTCGCGGCATAGCCGCTGCGGTCTTGGCTAAAAATGTGCCACCGGCACATTTTCTTAACGCCACGACTTTCCATATTCTTTTTGCAGGCACAAAAAGAATATGGCCGTCGGAGACAACAATCCCTCCGTCTTTTGCCTGCGGCAAAATTCACCTCCCTTTACACAAGGGAGGCTTTAAACACCTTATCCGTCATTTGCAGCGCGCGGGGTCGTCGCGCCCTACGGGGTGGCGCGGTGTTTAAAGGATTCCCCAAGGGGAAGGCTTTAAAGGCGGGCGATTCGTGAATCGCCCCTACAGGGGTATTTTTCAGTCCCGGCGGGCCGGCCGGGTGTCCGGCCCCTACAAGCGTTGCTTTGGTGCGGTGCTATGTAGGGAATGATCTTGCCAGCCCGCGCTTTTTCTTTCCCCGCAATTGACCTTTGATTTATAGCGTGATATAATATGGTGTTTTAATATACATTATTGTATCAAACTGGAGAAAATGCTTATGTGGATAGCTGATAAATGGCAGGATTTTGAACTTATAGACTGCTCCCGCGGAGAAAAGCTGGAGCGTTGGGGAAATCAGATTCTCATCCGTCCCGACCCTCAGGCAATATGGCAGACACCTCGCACCAATCCCCTTTGGCGAAAGCCTTCCGCACGCTACAGCCGCTCAAGCACCGGCGGCGGACATTGGGACAAGTCCTCTGTGCCCGAATCCTGGAAAATCAATTACGGCGAGCTGACCTTCAACGTGAAGCCCATGAACTTTAAGCACACCGGCCTTTTCCCCGAGCAGGCAAGCAACTGGGACTATATCATGGAGAAAATCCGCGGTGCGGGCAGACCCATCAGCGTGCTGAACCTCTTCGGCTATACGGGAGCCGCCACTGTTGCCGCCGCAAAGGCGGGAGCCAGCGTATGCCACGTGGATGCCGCAAAGGGCATGGTGGCCTGGGGCAAGGAGAATGCCGAAGCAAGCGGTGTCCGCGAAGCTCCCATCCGCTGGATAGTGGATGACTGCGCCAAATTTGTGGAGCGCGAAATCCGCCGCGGCAGACGCTATGATGCCATTATTATGGACCCTCCCTCTTACGGCAGAGGTCCCGGCGGCGAGGTTTGGAGACTTGAGGACAACATCTGGGATTTCGTTGAGCTTACAAGCCGCGTTCTCAGCGACGATCCTCTTTTCGTCATCATCAACTCCTACACCACCGGTCTCAGCGCATCCACCATCGGTTATATTGCCGACAGCATCTTCACCAAAAAATTCGGCGGTCACAGCGAGAGCCAGGAACTGGGTCTGAGAGTTACGGACACCGGTCTTGCGCTGCCTTGCGGGGCAAGCTGCCGCTGGGAAAGATAAGTAAATGGATTCCATCATCAGGATAGAAAATTTAACATTTGCCTACGGCGAGGACTCTTACCCCGCCATAAAGGATCTTTCTCTGGAAATAGAGAGAGGCTCTTTTGTGGCGATTCTGGGTCATAACGGCAGCGGAAAGAGCACCCTTGCCAAGCATCTCAACGCAATTTTGCTCCCCACAGAGGGAAAGGTGTATGTGAAGGGAATGGACACCTCCCTTGAGGAGCATACCATAGACATACGCCGCAGCGTGGGTATGGTTTTCCAGAATCCCGATAACCAGATAGTTGCCAGCGTTGTTGAGGACGATGTTGCCTTCGCTCCCGAAAATCTGGGAGTGCCAAGCGAAGAGATAAGACGGCGCGTTGATGAGGCGCTGAAAAGCGTGGGTATGTATGACTACCGCCTCCACGCACCCCACCGTCTCAGCGGCGGACAGAAGCAGCGCGTTGCAATCGCGGGCGTTCTTGCTATGGAGCCCGAGTGCATAGTGCTGGATGAGCCCACCGCCATGCTGGACCCCATAGGCCGCAGGGAGGTTCTTGCCGCCATAGAACGCCTTCGCAGCAAAAAGGGTATGACGGTTATACTCATAACCCACCATATGGACGAATGCATAGATGCCGACAGACTTATCGTTATGAGCGGCGGAAGGATAGTTGCCGACGGAAAACCCAAAGAGGTTTTCACTCAGGTTGAAACCATGTGCGCCGAGGGTCTTGCAGTACCAGAGACCACGGAGCTTATTTATGGCCTGCGCTCCGCAGGCTGGGAGCTGCCTCTTGAGGCTCTCAGCATCGAGGAATGTGCAGACGCAATAGCAGAATTTTTCAAGAAGGACAAGTAATATGCCTGTTATCCGTACGGAGGGATTGTCCCACCTTTACAGCCGGGGCACTCCATTCGAAAAACTTGCCATTGACAATATAAATATCGATATTGCTTCCGGCGAATTCGTCGGCATCATAGGCCATACAGGCAGCGGAAAAAGCACCTTTATCCAGCATCTCAACGGCCTTCTCCCTCCAAGCGGAGGCAAGGTCATAGTCGATGATGTGGATATCGCCTCCTCCAAGGCGGCCACAAGAGATGTCCGCTTCAAGGTGGGACTTGTCTTCCAGTATCCCGAGTATCAGCTTTTTGAGGAGACGGTATACAAGGACATCGCCTTCGGACCCAAGAATATGGGTCTCAGCAGTGAGGAGATTGACAGAAGAGTCCGCGCCGCCGCAGGCTTTGTTGGAGTAAGTGAGGAGCTTTTTGAGCTTTCTCCCCTTGAACTGAGCGGAGGTCAGAAGCGCCGCGTTGCCATCGCGGGCGTTATCGCAATGGAACCCAAAGTGCTCATTCTCGATGAGCCCACCGCAGGTCTTGACCCCGCGGGCAGAGAGAGCATTCTGGGGAATATAGGCTACTACCAGCGCACAACGGGGGCAACGGTGCTGCTCATCAGCCACAGTATGGATGATGTGGCCCGCATAGCAAGCCGCCTTGTGGTGTTCAATGAAGGCCGCATAGCCATGGACGGCACTCCCGCAGAGGTTTTCGAAAGAGCGGAGGAGCTCACCGCCATGGGTCTCGCTGTCCCCAAGGCAACGGAGATTGCCCTTGCGCTCCGCCGCAGAGGAATTGACATTCCCCAGAGCATTTATACCACGAATTATCTTCGCAAAGTGCTCATAAACCTGAGAGAGGGGGATGAGCAATGCTGAAGGACGTAACTCTCGGCCAGTATTTCCCCGGCAGCAGCATAATCCACCGCCTCGACCCCAGAGCAAAGATAATCTGGCTGGTGGGCTATATCGTGGCTCTCTTCCTTGTGAAGGGCTGGGCAGGCTACCTGCTTATGACTGCCATCCTTATCGGCTTCACCGCCATTGCCCGCATAGGAGCAAGGGCAATGCTGAAGGGTCTCAAGCCCCTTATTTTCATCGTTGTCTTCACCGGCATCATAAACCTGTTTTACGGCAGCGGAGAGCCCCTTGTCCGGTTTTGGATTTTCACCATAACTCTTGACGGCATCAAAACCGCCATTTATATGGTTCTGCGCATAATGCTTCTGGTCTGCGGAACATTTCTGCTGACCTACACCACCTCACCTTTGCAGCTTACCGACGGTCTTGAGCGGCTTTTAAGCCCCCTAAACAAGATAAAAATTCCCGTCCACGAGCTGAGCATGATGATGAGTATAGCCCTCCGCTTCATCCCCACCCTTATAGAGGAGACAGACAAGATAATGTCTGCCCAGAAGGCAAGGGGAGCGGGCTTTGACACGGGCAAGCTGACGGAGAGAGCAAAGGCTCTCATCCCCATGCTGGTGCCCCTTTTCGTAAGCGCCTTCCGCCGCGCCGACGAGCTTGCAACGGCTATGGAATGCCGCTGCTATCAGGGCGGCCAGGGCAGAACAAGAATGAAACAGCTTCATTTTGCCGCCCGTGATGCAATTGCGTTGCTTTGCTGCGCAATAATAATCGCAGCGGTCTGCGTTCTCAGATACTTTGGAATATGAGTTTAAGTCACGAAAGGACGATATCGCATGTTTAAAAGAAAGAAAGAAGGCCCCGTTATGGAGTGGATATACATCATAGTGGGTATCTTCGCAATAGGCATCAGCTTCTACCACTGGATTTTCTGATGGAGAGGTTGCCCGGCGAGCGCAATATTGCGCTGAGACTTAGCTATGACGGCTCCGCCTACCACGGCTGGCAGGTTCAGAAAACCGAGATAAGCGTTGCGGAAACTCTGGAGACCGCCCTTTCCAAGGTCTGCGGACATACTGTGAAGGTGGTGGGCTGCGGACGCACGGATGCGGGAGTGCATGCTCTGCGCTACTGCGCCAATTTCCGCACGACCTCCCGCATACCTATAGACAGACTGCCCCTTGCGGTGAACTCCCGTCTGCCTGCGGATATCTCTGTTTCCGATGCCGTTGAGGCGCCTTGGGAATTCAACGCCATAGGCTCCTGCATCAAAAAAGAATATATTTATAAAATCCACGCAAGCCGCATCCGGGATCCCTTCCTTGAAAAGCGCGCCTGCTTTTATCCCTCCGCTTTGGATATAGAGAAGATGGAGAGGGCGGGCAGAGCCTTTGAGGGCACTCACGATTTCGCGGCTGTGAGAAGCGTGGGCACACCCACGAAAACCACGGTGCGCACCGTTCATTGGTGCCGCACGAAGCAAGAGGGCGATGTCATAACAATCGCCGTCTGCGCCGACGGTTTTCTCTATAACATGGTGCGTGCCATTGTGGGAACTATGGTATACGCATCCTACGGAAAAATTGAGCCTGAGGACATCCCCGCGCTCCTTGAAAAGGGAGACAGGAGGCTCACGGGACCCACAATGCCCCCTCAGGGACTTTACCTCAACCGCATCTGGTATGAGGGCGAAGTGGGAAAAATGATGGAATAAAGCTTTACTGACTACTGCTGAGAAAAAGAGGGATTGGAATGAAAACTGCAATTGACATTCTGCTTTTGGTAATACTTGTATACGGCACCTGGACAGGATATAAAAGAGGCCTTATTATGGGGCTTGCCGGTGTGCTTGTGCTTGTCGTGTCCGTTTACGGCGCAAACCTCCTGAGCAACGCCTTCTCCTACGATGTGGTGCCGGCTCTCAGACCCTTTGCCGGCGGCTATATTGAGAAGATGGTGGACGGAGAGGACGGCGTTCTTGAGTCCATGGATTGGGAAAATGACCATAACTATTCCCTCAATGACCTGCTGTCTCAGTACACCGATGAGCATGATGAGTTTGCCGCCGAGTGCTTCCGCCGTCTGGGCGTCACTCCCGCGGCTGCCGATGTTATGGCAGAGTCTGCCGTCAGCTATTCCAAGGAGCATAATGAAAATCTTGTGGACTCCATTGTTCACGAGCTTTGCGCCCGCATAAGCTATATGGGCTGCTTCGTCATATCCTTCCTGATAATAGTCATCATCCTGACGGTGGTGATAAACCTGCCGAATCTGAGCTACAAGATCCCTCATCTGGATCTTGCCAATGACATTGCGGGAACTGTTATCGGCTTTGTCACCGCTGCCGCCTACTGCGCCGTTTTCGTATGGGCATTGAAGTTCATGGGAATAATCATCGGCGGCGAAACCCTTGGCGACACCGTTTTGGGCGGCTGGTTCCTCAAGCATGACTTCCTTGCAAAAATTCTTGGAGCATAATTGGAGAAAATAAATGGATAAACCCACCCTTTGTTCCCGCTGCAAAAAGAATGTGGCGGTGATATTCATCACGAAAATTGAAAACGGCGAAAGCAAAAACGAAGGTCTTTGCCTTAAGTGCGCCCGCGAGCTTCATATAAAGCCCATCGACGATATGATAGGCAAAATGGGGCTCAGCGACGAAGACCTTGACGCTCTCACCAACGATATGTCCTCCCTCATGAACGGCGAAGGTCTTGCTGCGCTGCAGGAAGCTGCTGCGGAAGGTGACGACGGCGACGACGAGGGCAAAACTGCAACCTTCCCCTTCCTCAGCCGTCTTATGGGCGGACAAAATCCCCCTGCGAATGCCAACAACCCCACGGGTAATGAGGGCGGCAAAAGCGGCAAGGAAGGCAGAGGCAAGAAAAAGTTTCTGGACAGCTACTGCATAAACCTCACCGACAGAGCCAGGGCGGGCAAGCTGGATTCCATGATAGGCCGCGCAGAGGAACTGGAGCGGGTTATCCAGATTCTCAACCGCCGCCAGAAGAATAATCCCTGCCTTATCGGCGAGCCCGGCGTTGGCAAAACCGCTATAGCGGAGGGGCTTGCCCAGCGCATCGCCGCAGGAAATGTGCCCTATAAGCTGAAGGATAAGGAGGTTTACCTTCTGGATCTGACCGCTCTTGTGGCAGGCACCCAGTTCCGCGGACAGTTTGAAAGCCGCATGAAGGGTCTCATTCAGGAGATCACCCGCGAAGGCAATGTTATCCTTGTCATTGACGAGGTGCATAACATCGTGGGCGCAGGCGACGCGGAGGGCAGCATGAATGCCGCCAACATCCTCAAGCCCGCTCTCAGCCGCGGCGAAATTCAGGTTATCGGCGCAACCACCTTTGCCGAATACCGCAAGCACATTGAAAAGGACGCTGCTTTGGAGAGAAGATTCCAGCCCGTTACCGTGGCTGAGCCCAGCATCTCCGACAGCATTAAAATACTGGAGGGCATTGCCCATTACTATGAGCAGTATCACGGCGTGACTATCCCCAAGGATATGTGCCGCCTTGCGGTCACTCTCAGCGAGAGATATATAACCGACCGCTTCCTCCCCGACAAGGCCATTGACCTTATCGACGAGGCCTGCTCAGATGTGAATCTGAAAAACACCGATCTTGCCCGTATGGATGCCATAGGCAAGGACATTGCTGACCTTGATAAGGAGCGGGAGCTTCTTATGGCGGACACCCAGAACGAGCATTATGAGCGCCTGGCTCAGCTCCGCGCTGAGCATCTGAGGCTGGAAAATGAGCTTTTGGAGCTGCGCACCAAGGGTCACCCCGTCCTCAGCGAGGAAAACCTTGCCCGCATAATCGAGCTTTGGACAAAAATCCCCGCCTCCTCCATCCGCGCCGACGAATTTGAGCGCCTCAGCTCCCTGGCTCAGCGCCTGAAAAGCCACGTGGTTGGTCAGGACGAGGCTGTGGAGAGCGTCTGCGCCGCAATAAAGCGCAGCCGCGTTGGACTGCAGGCAAAGCGCAAGCCCGTAAGCTTCATCTTCGTAGGCAGCACTGGCATAGGCAAGACGGAGCTTGTCAAGCGCCTTGCGGATGAGCTTTTCGATTCTCCCGAATCCCTTATCCGTCTGGATATGTCCGAATTTATGGAAAAGCACACCGTTTCCCGCCTCATCGGATCTCCTCCCGGTTATGTTGGCTATGACGAGGCCGGTCAGCTCACCGAGAAGATTCGCCGCAGACCCTATTCCGTGGTGCTCTTCGATGAGCTTGAGAAGGCTCATCCCGATGTGCTGAATATTCTGCTTCAGATTCTTGATGACGGACGCATTACCGATGCTCAGGGTCGTACCGTCAATTTTGAAAACACCGTTATAATAATGACCACCAATGCGGGCAGCAATAGCCGCGGCGGCGGTCTGGGCTTTGGACAGAGCATCAATGATCTCAGCCGGGACAAAGCACTGAAGGCTCTCAACGAATTCCTCCGTCCCGAGTTTATAAACCGCGTGGATGAGATTGTCTATTTCAACCATCTCACCGAGGAAAACTTCCGCGCAATCGCCCATCTTATGCTCACTGAGCTTAGAGAGGTTATGAGCGCAAAGAGCATTGATCTTGGCTATGATGAGGCTCTGGTGGATTATCTGGTGAAGCGCAGCTTCAGCCAGACCTACGGCGCCCGCAATCTCCGCCGCACCATTCAGAAGGAGATTGAAGATGTGATTGCCGCCAAAATCGTTGACGAGCTTCGGGGCAATGCAAAGGCTATCACTCTTGGCAGCGACGGCGAAAAAGTGATTGTAAGTGCAGAGTGAATATAGAGGGGTAAAAAGATATGATGGATAAGCAAAGCAGAAGAGAAAGAGCGGGAAAAGAGCTCAAGCGCCAGGTGAAGGGCCTCATCAAGTGTGAGGATAATCTGGCAAACGCCATAGGCCTTTTTGTGCTGGGCGGTCTGCTCATTGCCGCGGGCGCTTTCACCGGTATGGCATTTCTCGGTCTTATAGGAGGCGGCTGCATCATCCTCGGTCTGGAGCGCCTTGTACGCCGCTCCGCCGAAAAGGGCGGCGGCACCATGTCCAATCTGAAGGCGGACGAGGAGAAAAACAGAAATAAAAAATAAACAATAACAAAATAAGAAAACTCCCTGCGCGGCAAAGCGCAGGGAGTTTTTTAGCGGCGTGATGTGGTCATCCCGCCCTACGGGTGATGCGTTCATTTAAAGGCTCCCTTGCAAAGGGGGCTGTCTGCGAAGCAGACTGGGGGATTGGTTTGTATAGGTCTCCGACGGCCATATTCTTTTCGTGTGGCCGAAAAGAATATACGCACCAAACAACTTCCCTCCTCGCGGCATAGCCGCTGCGGTCGGAAGCTAAAAATGTGCCACCGGCACATTTTCTTAACGCTCCGACCTCTTTGGAAACACCCTCGGTGCGGAGGTAGAAAATGTATTATGCCACATAATCAAATCCTAAATTTTAGCGTGCGCACCTCGTTTTCCGCTCAGGACGCTGCTGCGTCGAGGCGCCTGTTGGTTGCCACGGGGATTTCTCCTCGTACTATTTGTAGGGGCGGACCAATGTGTCCGCCCGCATAAGCCTCCCTCTGACGAGGGAGGTGGATTCGCCAAAGGCGAAGACGGAGGGAGAGAAAAAGCCTCCCTTTACATAAGGGAGGCTTTGGGGTGCGGAGAGATGGGGAATTTTATCATTTCAAAAATGCGTTTTCGGTGATGGCATCGAACTGCTGGTCGCTGAGAGTGCAATGGAAGAAAAGCTCATAGAACTCCTTGACTTCCGCCTTCACATCATAGTCGCAGTAATCGGGATAGAAAACACCCGTCAGCCAGATGAGACCGAGGATACGCTGGGCGCCCGGAGGGCTGCCAAGCCAGTTGAGAGGTGCGGAGGGGACGAGAAGGCACTTGCCCTCCTTCACTGCCCGAAGCTCCGCCCACGCGGGGTCGGTTTCAAGGCTTGCGTAGCTTTCGGCGGTGCCGAAAATAACGTACTCGCTGTCCCAGAGAGCCACCTGCTCCATACCGACGGGGTTACCCGTGCCGCGGCTTACGGGCTCTTCCACAACTGCGGCATTATCGCAGAGAAGGTCAATTATCTCTGCGTGGTAGCTGCCCTTTGCGATAACGCTCAGCTCCTCGTAACCGGGGATATAGATTACCTGAGATTTATTGTTTCCCACCTGTTCCATAATGGAGAGGGTGCGGTCATAGCTTTTCTCGCAGAAGGAGGCGAGAACCTCGGCTCTTTCCTCAAGGCCAAGGAGCTCTCCCAGCCTGCGGTAGGTTTCGGGGAGGGACTCCAGAGTGGACTCGATGAAAACGCAGGGAATGCCCAGCTGCTTCTGCAGGGCTTCAACATCCTCGGCGGTGCTTTTCTTGACCTCGCCTATGTCGATTATCAGCTGAGGGGCGGCAAGAGCGAGGGACTCAACGTTCAAATCGGCAGAGCCGTAAAGCTGACCGAAATAGGGGAGGGAGAGGTATTCCTCGGGGACGATGCCGATGCTGTTTGCGTCCCATTTGCTTGCAAGACCCACAAACATTTCGGGGCAAAGGGCGAAGAGCACTATCTGGGAAAGAGGTCCCGTAGGCACAATGCGGCTTACTTCCTCGGGGACGGCAACGCTTCGTCCGCAGTCATCGATGAATTCCACGGTCTTGGCGCTCTCCTGAGCAGGAGCGGAGCTGCCGCAGCCGCTGAAAAGGCTGAGGACAAAGGCTATAAGAAGAATTAAAGTGATTGATTTTTTCATAGGGAGTTTCCTTTCAGACGCTTATAAATCGGCGGGGACGCAGACGCGGATTTTGTCCTCCTTCAGGGAGCAGACCTCCACATCCACACCGTAGAGACGGCTGATAAGGGTGCTGTTTATAGTGTCCTCGGGTTTGCCCCAGGCCAGCACCTTGCCGTTATGAATGGCCAGTACCTTGTCGGAGTAAAGGAAAGCCTGATCCGGGTCATGGGTAGACTGGATTATGGCGTAGCCCTCGGCGGCGAGATTATTAACGGTGCGCATAACGCGGGTGCGGTTGCCGTAGTCAAGGTTGGCGCTGGGCTCATCCATAATGAGGATTTTTGCCTGCTGGGCAATGGCACGGGCTATGAGCACAAGCTGCCTTTCGCCGCCTGAGATGTTGGTGTAGCCGCGATTGGCAAGCTCCGCAATGCCGAGGCGCGCAAGAGCCTCTTTTGCAAGGGAAATCTGGCGTTTGCCGGGGACGGACATTGCGTTCACCTGAGCGGTTGTGCCCATAAGCACCATGTCCATAACGGAGTAGTTGAAGGTGGGGTAGTGGGATTGGGGGATATAGGCAATATGGGCGGCAAGCTCCTTGGCACTGAAGCCCGCTGTGGATTTACCGTCTATAAGGCATTGACCGCTTTCAGGTTTCAGAAGACCCAGTATGCAGCGGAAAAGGGTGCTTTTTCCAACGCCGTTGGGACCGAGAACGCTGAGAAGCTCGCCGTATTCGGCGGAAAAGCTGAGCCCCTTCAAAACCTCTCTCTCGCCATAGGAAAAGCGCAGGTCACGTATTTCAAGACTCATATTCTCTCACCGTCCCTTGTTATAAGATAAATGAAGAAAGGCGCACCGATGAAGCTGGTGAGTATGCCTATAGGTATTTCCGTTGTCATGGCATTGCGGGCAATGTCGTCCACAAGCAGAAGGAACAAAGCGCCGAAGAGCATGCTTGCGGGCATCAGGTGGCGGTAGTTGTTGCCCACAAGGCGGCGGGCAAGATGGGGGATAACAAGACCCACCCAGCCTATAACACCGCTTACGGATACGGCGGAGGCGGTGACAAGGGTGGCGCAGAGGATGACAAGGGTGCGAAGGCGGGGGGCATTCACGCCCATTGTGCGGGCTTCCTCATCACCCAGAGTGAGGATGTTGATGCGCCAGCGCAGAACGAAAAGGGGCACAAGACCGATGAGCATGGGAATGAGAGCGAAGAGGACATCTCTTCCGCCTGCCCCGTTGAGAGAGCCCATAAGCCAGTAGGTTATGGCGGGAAGCTGCTGAGCGGGGTCGGCCATAAGCTTGATAAAGCTTGTGCCGGAGGAGAAGAGAGAACCTATCATAATGCCCGCAAGGATAAGGCCTATGACCCTTTTGCCCTTTGCTCTTCCTCCCACGAAGATTACTAGACCCACGCAGAGAAGTCCGAAGGCGAAGGCGAAAAGGGTGACCATAACGTCGCCCAGACCAAGCACTATGGCGAGAGCCGCGCCGAAGGAGGCACCTGCGGAAGCGCCCAGAATGTCGGGAGCGGCCATAGGATTCTGGAAGGTGCCCTGATAGCTGGCGCCTGCAGCGCTGAGAGCGCAGCCCACAAGGCAGGCGAGAGCAATTCTGGGGAGGCGGTGGTTGAGCAGAAGAGCCTCCTGAGTGGGAGTCCAAAAGCTCTCAATGGGGAAAAGCTTGCTCCCAATAATGCCGCAAAGCTCCTTAAAGCCTATGGGATAGCGGCCCAGGACAACACTGCCTATAATTGCCGCGATGAGAGCGGCGCAGAGCAGCGCGATAACCGCGGAATATGATAAACGCTTTTTTTCCTTTTTCATAACTGACTCCTGCAACAAATAAAAGCCGGGTGCTTTCTTTTGAGAGAAAGCACCCGGCTTAGATGGTTTATTTATTCCCCACGGGGGGAAAACCGCTTCCTTCTCAAAACGTGAAAGCCATACTGTTTCCGGTATGACTCCGGTCGTCCGCCATAGACCCGAAAGCCCTTAGGTGAAACGACTCGAAAGCATCAATATTTCATTGGATAAAATGTAAACCCAAAAATTAAAAAAGTCAAGAAATTTCTTGAGGCAGCTTTTTATATACCGTGAAATACATGGTTATGAAGCAGGCACCGCCACCTATAAGGTCGCTGATGGGTTCAGACCAGAAAACGCCGTGGACACCCAAAGCGGGAATATAGGGGAGCAGGAACACCAAAGGAGTGACGATGACGGCTTTGCGGAGCAATGAGAAGAAAACGGCCTGCCTGCTCTTGCCCAGACCCACGAAAACGCACTGACCCGCAAGCTGCAGCGCCATAAGGAAGAAGCCGCAGAAATATATGCGCATGGCTTTTTCCGCCGCATCAAGAAGCAGGGAATCGGAAGAGAATATGGAAGCCATGGTGCGGGGAATGAGCATAACTGCAAGCCAAACTGCAAAGCCATATACAAGGCTTGCGGCGGAGACAAAGCGTATGCCTTTTTTAACTCTCGAAAAAGCCCCTGCCCCGTAGTTATAGCCCAACACCGGCTGAGCTCCCGCGGTGAGACCGTGGGCTGCCATAAAGGTAAGCTCGCGGATGGAATTTATTATTGTCATCGCGCCCACATAGCTGTCGCCGCCGAAAAGCTGAAGCTGTTTGTTGCAGGCGGTCTGGACAAGGGCATTGGTGATGCTCATTATAAAGCCCGTCACACCCAGCGCAAGAATGCGCCATACAAGAGAGGCTTTCAGCAGCATATTTTTCAGCCTGAAGTCCAGTATGGCTCTCTTTCCGAGGAGAAAGGAGAGAGCCCAAAAGGCGGAGACCGCCTGTGCTATCACCGTTGCAAGGGCAGCTCCCGCGATACCCATATGGAAAACGAAGATGAATATAGGGTCAAGGACTATATTCACAACTGCGCCTATGGCAACGGTAAGCATTCCCATGGTGGCAAAGCCCTGAGCGTTAATAAAGTGGTTCATACCCAGACTTATCATAACGAAAACGGTGCCCAAAAGGTATATGCGCGCATATTCCTCGGCGTAGGGAATGGTGGCTTCGCTTGCTCCGAAGGCAAAGAGAATGGGCTCTGCGAAAATTTCCAGAAGCAGCGTGAGGCATACACCGAAGATGAGGAGCAAGGTGAAGCAGTTACCCATTATCTCTTCTGCGTGCCGCTTTTTGCCCTCGCCTCTTGCTATGGAGCAAAGAGGCCCGCCGCCCGTGCCGCAAAGACTGGCAAAGGCTATAACTATGCTTACTATGGGCATGCAAAGACCCATTCCCGTCAGCGCCAGGCTGCCCACATGGGGAATATGGCCTATATACATCCTGTCCACAACGGAGTAGAGCACATTCACGAGCTGCGCCAGCATCAGCGGCAGCGCCATTCGCATTATAACGTGCCAAACCTCGCCTTTTGTGAAGTCATTTTTTATTTCTTTCATTTCTCGCCTTTCAGCGTGATTATGCGGTCGCGAAGCTGGGCGGCAATTTCGAATTCCAGCATTTTTGCCGCTTCCTTCATCTTCTTTTCAAGCCGCTCTATCTCGGCCTTGCGCTCTTTTTCCGTCATCTTCACGCCGCTTTTGCCCTTGGCAGAGGGGGGCGCGGAGATATCCATAAGCTCACGGACACCCTTGATGACGGTTTTGGGAGTGATGCCGTGAATACGGTTATATTCCTGCTGCTTTTTGCGGCGGCGCTCGGTCTCGCCAATGGCGCGGCGCATGCTGCCCGTCACCGTATCTGCATACATGATAACAAGACCCTCCGCGTTTCTTGCGGCGCGGCCAATAGTCTGGATAAGGCTGGTCTCGCTGCGGAGGAAGCCCTCCTTGTCCGCGTCAAGAATGGCAACAAGGCTGACCTCGGGCAGGTCAAGACCTTCGCGAAGGAGATTTATGCCTATAAGCACATCGAATTCTCCCAGACGCAGGTCCCGGATTATCTCCATGCGCTGCATGGCGTCGATATCGTGGTGCATATAGCGGCAGCGTATGCCTGCGTTGGTGAGATAAGAAGTAAGATCCTCAGCCATGCGCTTGGTGAGGGTTGTGACCAGTGTGCGCTGAGAGCGGGAAGTGCGCTTATGAATTTCCTCAATAAGGTCGTCAATCTGGTTTTCCGTGGGACGGACGGAAATTTCCGGGTCAGTGAGTCCGGTGGGGCGGATGATCTGCTCGGCAATGCGCTCCGCCCTTTCCTTTTCAAAATCGCCGGGGGTGGCGGAAACATAGGTCACCTGATTGAGGCGCTGCTGAAATTCGGGGAATTTCAGAGGGCGGTTATCGAAGGCGGAGGGGAGGCGGAAGCCGAAATTCACAAGGGCTTCCTTTCTTGCCCTGTCGCCGTTATACATAGCGCGAACCTGAGGAAGGGTCACATGGCTTTCATCGACGAACATTATGAAGTCATCGGGGAAGTAGTCCAGCAGAGTCATAGGGGGAGAGCCCTCGCTTCTGCCTGAGATTATACGGCTGTAGTTTTCAATGCCGGAGCAGTAGCCCAGCTCAGTCATCATTTCAAGGTCATAGTTGGTGCGCTCGGCAATGCGCTGAGCCTCTATGAGCTTACCCTGACTTTTGAAGTATTCTACCCGCTCCTCGCATTCTTTGCGTATCTCACGGGCAGCCCGCTCCATCTTCTCGTGGGTGGTTACATAGTGGCTGGCGGGCCAGACGGGGATGGTCTGGAGATAGCGGATAGCCTTGCCCGTGACGGGGTTTATCTCGCTGATGCGCTCTATCTCGTCCCCGAAATATTCAACGCGGAGGGCGCTTTCCGCCCAATAGGCGGGCCAAAGCTCCACGGTGTCGCCACGGACACGGAACATGTTGCGCTCGAAGGCAATATCGTTGCGCTCATAGCGTATGTCTATGAGGCGGTGGAAAAGCTCCTCCATGGGAAGCTCTGCCCCAACGCGGAGGGTCACCATCATCTTTTCAAAATCGTCAGGTTCGCCCAAACCGTAAATGCAGCTGACGGAGGCCACAACGATAACATCCCGCCGCTCCAGCAAAGAGGCGGTGGCAGCAAGGCGGAGGCGGTCTATCTCCTCGTTTATGCTGGCGTCCTTTTCAATGAAGGTGTCCGTGCTGGGGATATAGGCCTCGGGCTGGTAATAGTCGTAGTAGGATACAAAGTACTCCACGGCGTTATCGGGGAAAAATTCCCGGAACTCGCTGCAAAGCTGGGCGGCAAGGGTCTTGTTGTGAGCCAGCACCAGAGTGGGGCGCTGCACGGCCTCAATGACCTTTGCCATGGTGTAGGTCTTGCCGGAGCCTGTAACACCCAGAAGCACCTGCTCTTTCAGACCGCTTTTGATGCCGTCGGCAAGCTCGGCGATAGCCTCGGGCTGGTCGCCGGAGGGTGAGTATTCACTTTTTACCTTGAATTCGGGCATGGCGGCCTCCTGCAGGGATAGTTTTTTCAATTTCATTATAACCGCTTTACCATTCTTTTCAAGAGGAATAAACTTAACGCTTTTTTAACGGATTTACAGGAATGCTTAACTTGTGGGAAAGAATAAAATGTAGTCTAATCTACATGTAATATTATTCTTGGAGGACAAAATGCTTTTTGCCATAATACTGTTTGCGCTCACCTATGTCCTTATGCTGACTTTCCAGAAGTGGAGACCTGTTATCGCCCTTGTTTCCGCCGCGATATTTGTTGTCAGCGGTATGATGCCCTTCGGCAAGCTGATGGAGTATATAGACTTCAACGTGCTCCTTATGATCGCCGGAACTATGGGCACCGTAGCTCTTGTTATAGAGTCCAAGATGCCTTTTCTGCTCTCTGATATCATTGTTGAAAGAGTCAGAAATGTCAAATGGGCAATTGTAATTCTCTCCCTTTTCGCCGGAATTGTGTCTGCCTTCATCGACAACGTGGCAACCGTGCTGATGATAGCCCCCATTGCCATGGCTATGGCAAAAAGACTGAATCTCAACCCCGTGCCCATGATTATCTCCATTGCCGTGTCCTCCAACCTGCAGGGCGCAGCAACTTTGGTGGGCGACACCACCAGCATCCTTCTCGGCGGCTACGCCGACATGAGCTTCAATGACTTCTTCGTGTATCAGGGCAAGCCCAGTATATTCTTTGCCGTTGAGCTTGGCGCAGTCATCTCCGCAATCATCCTGCTTATCCTCTTCCGCAAGGAAACAGCTCCCGTTGAGGCGGGCAAGAGAACCGTTGTTGAGGACTATGTCCCCACCGTGCTTTTGCTGGCAACGGTTGTGCTGCTCATTGTGGCTTCCCTCTTCCCCTCTCGTCCCGCTCTCACAAACGGTATCATCTGCACCGCACTTATGCTTATCGGCGCTGTGTATAACGCAATCCGCAAAAAGAGCTTCAAGGGCTTCATCTCTCCCATAAAGGAAATCGACTACCAGACTGTGCTGCTGCTCTTCGGCCTCTTCATCGTCGTTGGCGGCATCTCCGAAATGGGCGTTGTGGAGGCGGTCGCACAGCTCTTCACCAAGGTTGGCGGAGGAAACCTCTTCCTTATCTATACCATCATCGTCTGGGCCAGCGTTATCATCTCTGCCTTCATTGACAATATCCCCTATGTTGCAACCATGCTGCCTGTAGTTCAGGGCATTGCCGCCGCCCTCGGCGTTGACCCCACCGTTTTGTACTTCGGTCTTCTCTCCGGCGCAACTTTGGGCGGCAACCTGACCCCCGTGGGCGCAAGCGCCAATATCACCGGCATCGGAATTCTCCGCAAGGAGGGCTATGAGGTGAAAAACAGCGACTTTATGCGCATCGGCATCCCCTTCACTCTGGCAGCTATAATCCCGGCATATATTTATATCTGGATATTCTACGGAGCATAAAAAACACCCTGCGCCACACATTGGTGCAGGGTATTTCTGTTAATAGCCCAAATGGCGGATAAGTCCGCTGCAGCCTTCGGAAACATCATCCCATGTTTCCTGAAAATCTCCGGTGTACCAGGGGTCGGCAACATCTCCGGGGCGGGATGTGAAATCCATAAGCAGATGCATTTTGCTCTGGCTGTCGCCGCCGCATATGCGCTGCATCCGGCGGAGATTGCTGCCGTCCATGCAGATGAGAAGGTCATAATAGCGGTAGTCGGCGGCGCTCATTTGCCTTGCGGTTTTGCCGGCGCAGTTTATGCCGTGCTCGGCAAGCTTGCGGCGGGCGGGAGGGTAAACACTGTTGCCAATCTCCTCGGCGCTGACGGCGGCGGAGGCAATCTCGAAATCTTCGGCAATCCCCGCCTTTTTCACCATATCCTTCATTATAAATTCCGCCATGGGACTTCTGCAGATATTCCCGTGGCATACGAATAAAATTTTGTGCATAGCTGAAGCCTCGCTTTCGTGGGTATTATAGCGCAGTTTGCAGCGGGAGTAAAGCCTGCCCGAGAATACAGACAAAATAAAAAGCCGTCTTCAAAACGAAGACGGCTTTGAATTTATTTTCTGAAGAGCTTGCTGATGTCAAATTTTTTGACCTGAATATCAAGGACGAACAAAAATGCCACAACAAGGAGCATGCCGTGGAGGATGCCAGCGAAGACGGCGGCGCTGAAAAGACCGCGGAGAAGATAAAGCACAGGGAAAATGATGGAGATGGAGGTTACGGGGAGACCGCGGTAGAACTTGTTGCAGCCATCTTCAACCTGCTGGCGCTTGGCTTCCAGAACATTGAAAAATGCCAGACGGATTAGAGCGCAGAGAGCAAAAAGGCAGACGCAGATATAGCCGAAAACTCCGTTCACGCCCATGCAGTAGCACAGAAAGGCGGGGAAAACGCCAAAGCTGACAACATCGCAGAGGGAATCCAGCTGAATGCCGAAGTTCTTTTCGTCCTCGCTGCGGTTTTTCTTCGTGCGGGCGACCATACCGTCAAAAGCGTCGCAAACACCGGAACCAAGCAGACAGAGGATTGCGGCGGTGAAATGGCCATGGGAGGCAAAGCTTATTCCAAGCACGGCGGAGACGAGGCTCAGATAGGTGAGGATGACGGTGTAGTCATAAAAACCGATGAATTTTTTCATTAATCTATCTCTTCTTCCCTAAAATATAAGACACAAAAAGGCCTGCAATAAGCAGAATGATGGAGATGGCGGATGCCCAGTTGAAGCCCAAAACGCAGCTTTTGTTAAGCATATTGGGTATCATTGAAATGAAAATGCCGAAGATGACGGAGTAGGTTGCGGTGTAAAAGCGCTTGAAAAGGAATGTCATAAAGCGGGAGATGGCCACAAGACTTATGGCGAGACCGATAAGCATGGGCGCCAGTATGGAAACATCGAAATCCGCCAGCGCGGAGACATACATACGGTAAATGCCAAGGGTGGTGAGAACAACTGTGGGGTCAAAGCCGGGGATTACTGCGGTGAAGCCAACCGCAATGCCAAGAAGTATGGACTGGAGCACATTGGGGTCGGTGACCTCGGGGAAAAGATGGGGGTTTGCTCTGAAAAGCCAGAAGCCGAAGGCGGCAGAAAGAACCATGCAAACATAGTGGTACCATTTGCAGCCCTTTTCTCTGACCTCCTTCCAGACCATGGGGACAGTGCCGAGGATGAGGCCGAGGAAGCAGAAGCGGGTGGGCATCTCGAAGTTGCCCATGAAGAAATCGATGATTTTGCTGAAAAGCAAAACGCCCACAGCCATTCCCAAAACCAGGGGAAGGAGGAAGCGGCCGTTTTTCTTTATATCCTTGAAAAGATGCCCGAAAGCATCAAGGGTTTTCTGATAAAGACCGAAAATGATAAGAAGGACACAGCCGCTGAGACCGGGAGCAATGCCGCCGATACCAACAACTATCCCTTTGAGAAAGTTTTTCAAGTATTAGCCTCCGGAACAAAACTATTACATGACAGTATATCACAGGAAATTCGACATTTCTACAGTGAATACAAAAGGACAGGGAAAATTTTTGCCTTCTTAACGCAAAGCTTTTGTTCACGGCGGCGGGGAGATGTGCTATAATCAAGCCATCGAAAAAGGGAGGGCAAACTTATGATAACAGAAAGAATACCTCTTTGGGAAGGCCGCGATGATGTGGCACTTTATACTATGCTGAGAAAGTGCAGCCCCCTGCCCATGCAGGAGAGCGAGGGCGAGGCGCTGCCTGCCGTCATCGTCTGCCCCGGCGGGGCATATCTTTTCTGTTCCGTGGATCTGGAAGGGGACACCACCGCCCTTCGTTTTGCGGACAAGGGCTACCAGACCTTTATCCTTGAATACACCGTGGGCTCCCGCTGCGGAGATATAGATTCCCGCCATCCCGCCCAGCTTTTGGATCTGGCGAAGGCCATCCTTATTATCCGGGAGCACGCCAAGGAGTGGCATGTGGACACCGAACGCATAAGCCTTGCAGGCTTTTCCGCGGGGGCAAACCTCTGCGCCAATATGGCGGTGCATTGGCACGAGAGCTTCCTTGCCGATTATTTCGGCGTGGACAGCAGCGTTTTCAAGCCCCTTGCCGTTGTGCTGGGCTATGCCCTCATCGATTACCGCTATCAGGAGGAGTATATGGCGGGCGCTCTGCCGGGAAACTCCATTATGATGGGCGGCAACAAGACCATTTTCGGTACTCCGACGCCGACTCCCGAACAGTGCGACGAGCTGAGTCCTCATAACTTCGTCAGTGATAAAACTCCCCCTGTTTTCATGGTGCACGCCGCCAACGACAGCCTTGTTCCCGCGCTTCACTCCCTGAAGATGGCAAGCGCCCTTGCGGAAAAGGGAATTCCCTATGAGCTGCATATATTCCAAAACGGCGAGCACGGCTTTGCCACCGGTGTACCCGCAGGGGTGGGACCTTACCGCAGCGATAAACATATGGCGCTGAGCGTATGGATGGATCTCTGCGCAAAGTGGCTTATGGGCTATGTTGCCCCCGAAACCGCTGAGCATGATGCCGGCGTTGCCGCAACAATGCGCCGCCGCGATCAAGCGCGAAAAGCGCAGAAATAAGAAATATAAAACTCCGACAGAGCTTTCCTCTGTCGGAGTTTTTTGTCAAAGATAAAAATACATGGTGCTGGCGCCGCAGCAGCCAACATTTTCGAAGCTGAAGCTATACTTCTCGCTCTCGCCGCTGAGGCACTTTTCGGCGGGGAGGATAAATTCTCCCTTGCGGGTGGCCATATACTGTTTGGAAAGCTCGGCCAGAAGAGCCTTTTTGTTGGGCTTGAGCCCCGTCTTTTCTTCAAACCATGCGAAGAAAACATCCTCGTTGACATAGTTATACATATCTTGTTCAGCCCCTTTCTTTGCAAATATTATATATTTTTCCCCTCCGCGGTGCAAGAAATATTATTTGTTGCCAAGGGAAGGAAATTATAGTATAGTGGGGCGGTAATATAAATCAGGAGGATTCCCATGGAAAAAGAGAAATATATCGGCCTGAAGGCCAGCAAGTGCGTTCACGCCGTTACTGAAGAGGAAGTCACCGAGTATCTGGAGAAGCTTCGTCAGGCCAACACCAAGACCGAAGTTATCAGCGACCGCCCCGCTCAGGACGGCGACGAGGTCATACTCGACTACGCAGGCTTTGTTGGCGACGAGCAGTTCGCAGGCGGCACCGCTGAGCGCCAGAGCCTCACCCTCGGCTCCGGCACCTTTATTCCCGGCTTCGAGGAGCAGCTTGTGGGTGCCGAAATCGGCAGTCAGGTTGATGTTCGCGTAACTTTCCCCGAGGTTTACCACAGCGCAGACCTTGCAGGCAAGGAAGCCGTTTTCAAGTGCACTGTTCATGAAATTCATGTAAAGAGCCTCTATGAGATGGATGATGAGTTCGCACAGAACATCGCAGGTCTTCCCACTCTCGCAGAGATGCGCTCTGTGCTCAAAGAGCAGATGAAAGCATCTGCCGAGGAGCAGGCATACAACAGAGTTATCGACGAGCTGATGTTCAATCTGGCTCAGAATTGCCAGGACATCGAGCTTGACGCAGAGGCTGTCGAGAAGGAAATCGACGGCATGCTGGCAGGCATGGAGCAGCAGCTCCGCCAGCAGGGTCTGGGCATTGAGCAGTATCTCCAGTTCACCGCCCGCACCATGGAAGAGCTTCGCGATGCACAGCGCGACCAGGCCGAGTTCGGCGCAAGAGTCAGCGCAGCTCTCGATGCCGTTGCCGATGCAGAGGGTATCGAAGTCAGCGAAGAGGATTTCGAACGCGAGTTCCAGTTTATCGCCGACCAGTACGGTCTCACCCTTGACCAGGTGAAGGGCTTCTTCGGCGAGGATGTTAAGGCCAACATGGGTCGCGAAATCCGCCAGAAGAAGGCTGTCGCCGTCATTCTGGAAAATGCCGACATCACCACCACCGAGGAATAATTGAAAATATATAAAGCCGACTGCTTCATTGAAGCGGTCGGCTTTTTTGCGTGGGTAACGAGGGGGGGTGTGTCTCCGACGGCCATATTCTTTTCGTATGTCCGAAAAGAATATGGAAAGAAAAGTCCACCAAAGAGGGGCGCAGAATGCCCCTCTTTGGAAACTCCCTAGCTGCGCAGCGAGAAAGGGCATTGTGCCACATAATCACAGCCCAAACCTTAGTGTGCATTCCTCGGTTTCCGCTCAGGACGCTGCTGCGCCAAGCCGCCTGTTCGGCGTCACGGGGATTGTGCCTCGTTCTGCTTATAGAAGCGGAAGCGTTTGTCTGTATCCTACGCCTGCTCTTGTAGGAGAGGCGGATTTATCCTCCGGCGAAATGCCCCTCTTATCCAATGGGGAGGGTCTCTTTTTTGAAAATCTGTAGCTCCAGCCGATATTTTTCCGAGACAGAGTAAAGGGCATCGAAAACGATATCCTCCAAAATGCCTGCAGGACATTCGGCGCTTGCGTTGAGCAAAACGGCAATTGCGGTTGCGGGATTTTGGAAGCGGCGGTTTATCTCCGCGCCGCGGTGGCTGCCTATGAGGTCAACTTTGGCATAATCGCCCTCACTCTCCCAAGCCAAAAGCTTCATATGGGGGATTTCGTGACCTGCGGCGCGGATGAGCTCAGCGATGCGCTCTGCCAAGTCCGCGAGATAGGCAGTGCCGTCAAAATCATCGCAGCAGACCAGGGCGCGGTACTGGATATAAAGCTCGCTCATTCTGCTCATGGCGGATATGAATGTCTCGCCGCCGTAGCCAATATCGGGAAGGCGCATGGAGGCGCTCTTGCTTATGAGGGCCAGGGAAAGCTCCTCGAGACCTTCGCCCTTGAGGGCGCTTATTGCAAGAGTGTCGGCATGGGGATAGCGCTCCGCAAGAAGAGCCAGGCAATGAGCTTTCTCCGCATCGCTTATGCTGTCGCACTTATTCAAAACGATAAGGTCCGCTTCTTTGAGTTGACTGTCATAGATATATTCAAGAGCGCCTGCGCTGCCTGTTTCAAGAAGGGAGAGGGTTTCGGGCTCAACAAGCACTGTGAAGGGGGCGAGCTCAAAGCGTCCGGGGAATTTTTCCGCGAGACCGTGATAAACGTGCTCAAGAGCTCCAACGCCGAAGCCGGGGATATCGGAAATGACAAGAGAGAAGCCCTCGTCATAATAGGAGCTGAGCTGCCCGGCCAAAAGAGAATTCACATAGCAGATGCACTCCCCCGTGATTTCCGAAGCACTGCAGCCGGAAAGGACGGCTAGCTTGTTGTCCGCGAGGCTCACCCCGTGGCCGAGGTCGTTGGAAATCATGGCTGCTTTGCCGTGGCGGGAGCTGAAATATTTTGTCAGGGCAATCATGGTCGTTGTTTTTCCCGAGCCGAGAAAGCCGCTGAAAACCGCGAATTTTTTCATAAGGCATGTCCTTTATGTTTTTTACGAGTATACCATGCGGGGGAGAGGTGGACAAGGGGTACATTTTGCGCAAAAAGAGAGACCGCCAAAGGCGGTCTCTCTTGGAGGATTATTTAGAACATTTCCTTGCTCATGCGGTCGATCTCTGCATTGACGAGATCATAGGCACCGAAGACGGTCATATTCATACCTGCGGTGAGGCAGGGGATGAAGCTGTTCTTGCCGCACTTACGGCAGGCGCGCTCAACTTCGGCTCTGACAAGTTCGGGAGTCCAGCCGGGAACGTCAAGCAGACGGGTCTCAATCTCGCCCATGAAGGTGATCTTGCCGCCGAATTCCTCGATGAGGGAGGGGATGTCGTTGGCGGGGATAACGCCCTGCCAGATGTCGATGCCCATCTCTATCATGTAGGGGACGAGGTTTCTGGCGTAGCCGTCGTTGTGATGGATGATGAGGCAGCCGTGCTCCTTGTAGAAGCCATAGATCTTCTTATAAGCGGGGAGGAGGAACTCTTCGAACATCTCGGGGGAGAGGAAGGAATTCTCGGTTGCGCCCCAGTCGTCATGATGGAAGATGGCCTCAATGTGGCATCTTTCGATCATGGTCTTTGCGAAATCCAGCTCGCACTCGGTGATGAAGTCGATAAGAGCGTGCATCTCTTCGGGCTCTTCATAGAAGTTTGCGAAGGTGTCTTCCATGCCCATGAGAGCGTGGAGACGCTCGAAAACGCCCTGTGCGTGGAAGCCGCAGACATACTGGTTCTCACGGTCGGTCTGTGCGGCGATGCCGTTGAGCATACCCCAGTAGCCGGGATCTTCGGGAACGTAATGCTTATGGAGAAGCTCTCTCCACTTGGTGATGTCCTTCAGCACGCGGTGCTCGTCGTCGTGGACGGGGAATGCGCCCATCTGGCCGATGGGGAGAGTCCAGGTAACGCCGTACTGGTCAACGCCGTCGGGAGAGCCGGGGATGATGGGATAGTTGCCCATGTAGTAGGTGTCGGGAACGAGAAGGTTCAGGAATTCATACTGCTTGACAAAACGGTCGGGATTGCCGTCTTTCTTCATAACTTCGAGAAGATTCTGTTTTGCGGTTAACATCTTATACCTCCAAATGCCTCGTCAATATTTATAAGAAAAGTTTGTTAAAAAAGAGGCGTATATAGGGATTTTATACTAATATCCGACATTTTTCAAGAGGGAATGTTATGGGGGTGGGGAAGTCCAACTCAAATTAAAGTAAACTTGCACGGCAAAAATATCCCGCCGCGAATGCGACGGGATATTTTCATTGACTTTCCAGCGCGGATTTACCCCATACGGGGCATAAACTTCGAATCCTCGGGAGTGACCAAAAGAAAACAGCCTATCCTTTCGGATAGGCTGTTTTCTTTGAGGGGGGAGCTCGAGGGGGCTTGCCCGCCTCGAATGGGATCCAATCAGCACCAATAAGAAGACCCCACCGCTTTGCGGTGAGTTCTTCTTATTGGTGCTCCAGCGCGGATTCGAACCGCGGACACCCTGCTTAAAAGGCAGGTGCTCTGCCGACTGAGCTACTGGGGCATATTGAATTCAGATTATACATTATATTACTCAAAACGAAAGCTTGACTTTCGTTTTGAAGAAGGAGAAAAAACTGCGTGTATGCGGAGTTTTTTGCTTGCGAAAAACGGAGCGCTAAGCGGTTTTTTGGACGAAGTGGCAGGGATGGCTGGACTCGAACCAGCGAATGAGGGAGTCAAAGTCCCTTGCCTTACCGCTTGGCTACACCCCTGTATGGGGAAAGTAAAGCCGGGATCGGGAGGTTTCCCAATCCCGGCTTCTCTGTGGGGTGGGTAATGGGACTCGAACCCACGACACCCGGAACCACAATCCGGTGCTCTAACCAACTGAGCTATACCCACCATAAAAATGGCACGCCAGAAGGGACTCGAACCCCTGGCCTACTGCTTAGAAGGCAGTTGCTCTATCCAGCTGAGCTACTGGCGCATATTTTTGCTGCGGCTCGTAGTAAAAAGCTGGAGCGGGTGAAGGGAATCGAACCCTCGTATCCAGCTTGGAAGGCTGGTGTTCTACCATTGAACTACACCCGCAAGCCTAAAGAGTTTAACATCAATTTTTGGACTTGTCAATAGGAAATCCTTTAAAAAGATATGTTTTTTGTGTCGGAATCGGGGGAGAGGGCGATTTTTGCGGGAGGAAAGAGAAAACCCCCGCCCTGCAAAGGGTGGGGGGTTGGATATTTACTCGCTTACACGGACGAATTTATAATACTGTCCGCCGATGATAAAGATGACATCTTCTACGGGCTCATAATTGAAGTTATAGCTGCCTTTATCGGAATGACCATCAAATACATAGAAGTCCATATTTTCACCGTCATAGAATTCCACGAATTCAATCGTGCCGCTTTCGGTTTCGGATGTGGTCAAATCGAATGTGCCGTCCTCCCGGAACTCAAGTATCCAGCCGAGCTTGAGGTCAAACCACATTTCGCCTACGGTTACGGATGCCAGTTCCCATTTGCCGATGTACTGCTGAAGGCCGATGACTTCGCGGTCAAGGGCTTCTTCCTTGGTGTCGCCGCAGGCTGAGCAGCTGTTGACCATTTTGTCGGAACCGCTTACTTCCCAACCGGAATAGCTGTGACCCAGAGCATCGCCTTCGGTTTCGGCGCAGCGCTTGCAGGTTTTGGGGGTGAGGCAGTCGGCATCTGCCCAGTCATGACCCAGAGCATCACCTTCGGTTTCACCGCAGCGCTTGCAGGTCTTGGGAGTGAGGCAGTCAGCATCTGCCCAATCGTGACCCAGAGCTTCACCTTCGGCTTCGCCGCACTTTGCGCAAACCTTGGCGTTGGTGCAATCGGCTTCAGTCCATTCGTGGGAGAGGCAGCAGCCTGCCAGCAGGAACAGGCACAGCGCAGATATAAGAATCAGGGATAATGCTCTTTTCATATTCTTTCCTTCTTTCTCTTGATGAAGCTGCATAAAACCGCGGCTTCTATGTGAGAAATTATACCATCTTAAGGACGCAAAAGCAACAGTAAGAGCAAAGTGTGTTTGTGCAGAGGATTTAGGCTTTAGCCTGAGCGATATAAAAGGCTTTTTCAATCCCTCCGCCTCACATTCGTTCGGCACCTCCCTTTGCAAGGGAGGCTTTAAGGGCGCACCGAGCGTCCATAGGCTCGTGCCCTACGGAGGTGCGGAAGCGTTACGAGGCACCATTCCCCGTGACGCCGAACAGGCGCCTCTAGGCAGCAGCGTCCCGAGCGGCAAACGAGGGGAAATCCATAGACTTCGGATTGTTACTATGTTGCACCACGAACTTCCTTTTGCCGCACCTGGGGGTGTTTCCAAAGAGGGGTTTTAGCTCCCCTCTTTGGCCTGTTTTTCTTTCCATATTCTTTTTGCAGGCACAAAAAGAATATGGCCGTCGGAGACAATACGCTCCCAACGCTCTTCCATCCTCGCAGCGTAGCTGCTGCGCGCCAGGGGCTTTGTAAGGGCGGTGCGGTTTTTAAGGCCCCCTTGCAAAGGGGGCTGTCTGCGAAGCAGACTGGGGGATTGCCTTTTCAATCCCTCCGTCTTTTGCCTGCGGCTAAATCCACCTCCCTTTGCAAGGGCCGCTTTCAAAGCAGGGGGCGTAGCAAACAATTATAATTCCGCGGTTTTTCGCCGGAGTTTTTATCTTATCACCCGTGGATGAGGTTTTTTTCCT
>JAZSRY010000040.1:0-43134 GCA_045538735.1 Oscillospiraceae bacterium | reverse complement strand
GGGGGGAACAGGTCGGTCTTAATAACTTCCCTCCTCGCGGCATAGCCGCTGCGGTCTTGGCTAAAAATGTGCCACCGGCACATTTTCTTAACGCCACGACTTTCCATATTCTTTTTGCTGGCACAAAAAGAATATGGCCGTGTCGGAGACAAAAACCTCTCCGACACGGCTTGCGCCGTGCCACCTCCCCTGATAGGGGAGGCCTTGACGGGCGGACACATCGGTTCGCCCCTGCGGTATATCTTGAATGCCAACCGCGCCATTCGTAGGGTGGGGACCTGCTCCCGCCAAAGCTTTCCCCTTGCCAAAGGCGGCGGTGTATATTAAAATAAAGCCGAAAAAGTTTTCAGAAAAGGATGTGGACAAATGGACATCCAGCATCTTAAATACGCAATAGAAATTGAACGCAGCCGCTCCATTTCCAAGGCGGCGGAGAAGCTTTATGTGAGCCAGCCCTTTCTCAGCAAGGCCGTAAAGGAGCTTGAAGCCGACATAGGCATTGACATATTCAACCGCACAAGCCGAGGCGTTGTGCCCACAAAAAAGGGCGAGGAGTTTCTTGCCCGCGCCAAGGATATCATATCCGAGATTGAATCTTTGGAAAATCGCTTCCGCACAAGCTCCTCCGAATCCGTCAGCGTGGAAATAAGCGTGCCCATCGCCTGCTACATCTCCCATGCCTTCGTGGATTTCATTCAGGAGCTTGAAGGCGGTCAGCCTCTGAAGGTCAACTACCGCGAGACCAACACCATGAGCACCATCCACCATGTTGAAGCCCGGGACTACAATATCGGCATTGTCCGCTATCAGACCTCCTTCGAGGAATACTACCTCCGCTATATTGAGAGCAAGGACCTTGTGGCGGAGCCCATATGGAAATTCAACTACCACCTTGTTATGAGCAAGGCAAACCCCCTCGCCAACAAGGAGTATATTACCACCGATGACCTTCAGGGACTTATCGAGATAAGCCACGGTGACCCCACCATTCCCGCCCTCTCTGCCAGTATGCTCACCGAGCTGCGCAGCAAGGTCTCAAACCGCCGCGAGATAGTTGTCTATGAGCGCCAGAGCCAGTTTGAGCTTCTTTGTGCCATGCCCGAAACCTATATGTGGGCGTCTCCCACCCCTCCCGGAGTTTTCGAGACCTATCCTCTCACCGAGAAAAACTGCGACTTCCCCGATAACGAGTACAAGGATCTGCTTATTTACCGCAAAGGCTACCGCCTCAGCGAGGCAGAAAAATTATTCGTACGCAAGGTTCACGAAATGGTGGAGTCTCTCCGCTGAGCACACAGAGTCCGCGATATAACGACAGATATATATTAAAATGCGCATATATGCCCAATTTTCAATAAAAATGGGCGTATATGCGCGTTTTTGCAATTTAGCCATAACTACACAGAATAGCTCTATGCTAATTTCATCTCTTCAAATAATATCAAACGTCTGATACAATTTCCTCGGAAAATGGTAATAATAGTAATAGTACCCGCCTTAAGAGGCAGAAAGGGATAAAATATGGAATTTATTAAAGGCGCATGGAACGAAGAAATCAACGTCCGTGATTTTATTCAGAATAACTACACCCCCTATGACGGTGACGAGAGCTTCCTTGCCTCTCCCACCGCACGAACCAAGCAGCTTTGGGATGAACTCTGCGTACTGCTTGAAGCCGAGCGCAAGGCTCCCGGCCGCGTTCTCGATGCAGACACCAAGGTTATCTCCAGCATAACCGCCCACGCTGCAGGCTATATCAACAAGGACCTTGAGGTTATCGTAGGTCTTCAGACCGAGAAGCCCCTCAAGCGCGCCATTATGCCCTTCGGCGGCGTAAGAATGGTTGAGCAGAGCCTTGAAGAGCACGGCTATCATATGGACCCCGAGGTCAAGAAAATCTTCAAGTATCGCCACAGCCACAACGAGCAGGTTTTCGCCATCTACACCCCCGACATCCGCGCAGCCAGAAGCGCAAAGCTTCTCACCGGTCTGCCCGATGCCTACGGCCGCGGCCGCATCATCGGCGACTATCGCCGCGTTGCTCTCTACGGTGTTGACTACCTCATTCAGGAGAAGAAGGCTGCAAAGGATCGCTATGACTCCGCCGAGCTTACCGAGGAGCTTCTCCGCAAGCGCGAGGAAATCAGCGAGCACATTGATGCCCTCAATGAGCTGAAGGAAATGGGCGCTATCTACGGCTTCGACATCAGCCGTCCCGCACGCGACACCAAGGAAGCAATCCAGTGGCTCTATCTTGGCTATCTTGCTGCCGTTAAGGAACAGAACGGCGCTGCAATGAGCCTTGGCCGCACCAGCACCTTCCTTGACATCTATGCCGAGCGCGACCTTGCCGAAGGCCGCTATACCGAGGAAGAGATTCAGGAAATGGTTGACCATTTCATCATGAAGCTGCGCATTGTCCGCTTCCTCCGCATTCTGGACTATGATGATATCTTCGCAGGCGACCCCGTTTGGGTCACCGAGTCCATCGGCGGTATGGGTCTGGACGGCCGCCATATGGTCACCAAGATGAGCTACCGCTTCCTCCACACCCTTGTAAACCTCGGCCCCGCTCCCGAGCCCAACCTGACCGTGCTCTGGTCTCCCGCACTTCCCGAAAACTTCAAGAAGTACGCAACCAACATCTCCATTCAGACCAGCTCCATCCAGTATGAGAACGACGATCTTATGCGCGCCGACCTTGGTGATGACTACGGCATCGCCTGCTGCGTCAGCCCCATGCGCATAGGCAAGCAGATGCAGTTCTTCGGCGCCCGCGCAAACCTGGCAAAGGCTCTCCTTTACGCCATCAACGGCGGCGTTGACGAGCGCAGCGGCAAGCAGGTCGGCCCCAAGACCGAGCCCATCAAGAGCGAGTATCTGGACTATGAAGAGGTTATGGCCAAGTTCACCGACATGGCAAAGTATCTTGCCAATGTCTACACCAAGGCTCTCTACATGATCCACTATATCCACGATAAGTATAACTACGAGCGCATCGAGATGGCTCTCATGGACGAGGAAATCAAGCGCACCACCGCCTGCGGCATTGCCGGTCTCAGCGTTGTTGCCGACTCCCTCTCCGCTATCAAGTATGCAAAGGTCAAGCCCATCCGCAACGAGCAGGGCATTGCAGTTGACTTCCGCATCGAGGGCGACTTCCCCAAGTACGGCAACAACGACGAGCGCGTTGACTCCATCGCCGTGGATGTCACCCGTATGTTCATGAACTTCATCCGCGAGAACAAGATGTACCGCGATTCCATCGCAACCCAGTCCGTCCTCACCATCACCTCCAACGTTGAGTACGGCAAGAACACCGGCACCACTCCCGACGGCCGTCAGGCAGGCGTGCCTCTGGCACCCGGCGCAAACCCCATGCACGGACGCGACACCAACGGCGCTCTGGCATCCCTCCTCTCCGTTTCCAAGATTCCCTTCGAGGATTGCGAGGACGGCATCAGCTACACCTTCTCCATGGCTCCCTCCGCTCTGGGCAAGGAGGATTCTGATCGCAGCCAGAACCTTATCACCCTTATCGATGCCTATATGGAGGCCACCGGTCAGCACGTCAATATCAATGTTCTCAACCGCGAGACCCTCATTGATGCAATGAAGCATCCCGAGAAGTATCCCCAGCTGACCATCCGCGTCAGCGGCTACGCCGTCAACTTCATTAAGCTCAGCCGCGAGCAGCAGCTTGATGTTCTCTCCCGCACCTTCCACGAGAAGATGTAAATACCGCGAGGCGATGAGTATGGCAATCGGCAGAGTTCATTCCTATGAGACCTTCGGCGCTGTGGACGGCCCCGGCATCCGCTTCATCGTGTTTCTGCAGGGCTGTCCTCTCCGCTGCCTTTACTGCCATAATCCCGATTCCTGGGACCCCTCCGACGGCAACTCAGCCACGGTTGAGGAGATAGTGGAAAAGGTGATGGCCTATAAGGGCTTTTATAAAAACGGCGGAGGAGTCACCTTCTCCGGCGGCGAGCCAATGCTCCAGCACGAGTTTGTGTATGAAGTTATCTGCGCCCTCAAGGAGAGGGGCATCCACACCGCCATCGATACCAGCGGCATCATTCCTCTTTCTGTCTGCAAAAAGACCGTGGACGCTGCGGATATGCTCCTTCTGGACATCAAGAGCTTTGATGAAGCACTTTCACGCCGCATAACGGGCAGCGAAGTGTGCCTGCAGCGGGAAAAGGAGCTTCTCGATTACTGCGAGGAGCAGGGCAAGCGGGTTTGGATCCGCCATGTTGTTGTTCCCGGACTCACCATGGAGGAGGATAAGCTTCGCGCCCTTGCGGATTTCCTTTCCAAATATAAGTGCATCGAACGAATCGAGCCCTTGCCCTTCCACAAGCTGGGCGAGCATAAGTGGGAAGAAGGCTGCTATCAGCTGAGCGACACGGAAGCCCCCACCAAGGCAGAGATGGACAAAGTGGACGCAATTTTGAAGAAAATATAAATAAAAAAGGCATAGCAGAGACCTGCTATGCCTTTTTCTCTACTTACGTGAAAGCCTTCCCCTGTACAGAGCGATTGATTTATCGGGTCGTCGGGGACGCCGACCCCTACGAATACACGCCCCTCCGCAGGGCGCGAGCCCGTGGCCGTGGGCGCGCCTTTAAAGCCTCCCTTGTGTAAAGGGAGGTGCCGAACGAATGTGAGGCGGAGGGATTGATTTTTGGTTTGCCTCCGGCGGCTGGCTTCGCAACGCCGCCTGCTGCGGAGGAAAATTTTTGAGATGTTTACCAAGTGCGGTGCATTACGAGGAGAAATCCCGGTGGCGCCGAACAGGCGCGTCGACGTAGCAGCGGCCGAGCGGAAGTCGAGGCATGCACACTAAGTCTTAGATTTTGATTATGTGGCACAATAGTTTTCCATTTGCCGCACTGAGGGAGTTTCCAAAGAGGTCGGGGCGTTAAGAAAATGTGCCGGGGGCACATTTTTAGCCTCCGACCGCAGCGGCTTTGCCGCGAGGAGGGAAGTCGGTGGGTGTGCATATTCTTTTCGGCCAAACGAAAAGAATATGGCCGTCGGAGACATAGCCACCTCATCCGTCTGCCTTCGGCAGCCACCTTCCCCTCAAGGGGAAGGCTTTGGCGGGGCGATGTGGTGTTTGTGCACTGCGAGATTTAAATAAAAAACGAGCCGCATCTTTTGATGCGGCCCGTGGCTTTTTTATTTGGCGTATTCGATAGCCTTGGTCTCGCGGAGGACATGAACCTTGATCTGACCGGGATAGGTAAGCTCTTCCTCGATCTTCTTGGCAATGTCTCTTGCAAGGAGAACCATCTGGTCTTCGCCCACTTCCTCGGGCTTGACCATGACGCGGATTTCGCGGCCTGCCTGAATTGCATAGGTGCTTTCGATGCCGGGGAAGGACTTGGAAACTTCCTCAAGCTTTTCAAGGCGCTTGACATAGTTTTCGATGTTCTCGCGGCGGGCACCGGGACGGGCGGCGGAGATTGCGTCTGCTGCCTGAACGATGCAGGCGATAATGCTGTGAGCCTCCACATCCCCGTGGTGGGCGTGGATAGCGTGGATGACCTCTTCGCTCTCTTTATACTTGCGGGCGATGTCCACACCGATGGTGACATGGCTGCCTTCAACCTCATGGTCAACGCTCTTGCCAAGGTCGTGGAGGAGACCTGCGCGCTTGGCGGTGGCAACGTCAACACCCAGCTCGCTGGCCAGGAGGCCTGCGATGTGGGCAACTTCCATGGAGTGGTTGAGAACATTCTGACCGTAGCTGGTGCGGTACTTCTGGCGGCCGATGAGCTTGATAAGGTCGGGATGGAGACCCTGAACATTGGTCTCGAACACGGCGCGCTCGCCTTCGGCCTTGATGGTTGCGTTAACTTCTCTCTGTGCCTTTGCAACCATTTCCTCAATGCGGGCGGGATGGATGCGTCCGTCGGCAATAAGCTTTTCCAGAGCCATGCGGGCGATTTCGCGGCGCACGGGGTCAAAGCTGGAGACGGTGATGGCTTCGGGAGTGTCATCGATGATGAGGTCACAGCCGGTGAGGGTCTCGATGCTGCGGATGTTGCGGCCTTCGCGTCCGATAATGCGGCCCTTCATCTCGTCGTTGGGGAGGGGTACGACGGATACGGTGATCTCGCTGGCGTGGTCGGCAGCACAACGCTGGATGGCTATAGAGATGAGTTCGCGGGCATGACTGTCCGCCTCTTCCTTATAGCGTGCCTCGATCTCCTTCACCTTGACAGCCATCTCATGGGTGACTTCTGCCTCAATGGTGGAGATAAGGTAGGCCTTGGCCTCCTCTACAGTGTAGCCGGAGATGCGCTCGAGCATCTCAAGCTGGCTCTTCTTGATGGTCTTGATCTCTTCCTGCTGAGATTCAACTTCAGCAATTTTGCGGCTGAGACTTTCGGTCTTGCGCTCAAAGTTATCCATCTTCTTGTCAAGGTTTTCTTCCTTCTGCTGAAGACGGCGTTCCTGCTTCTGCAGGTCTGCGCGACGCTCTTTCACTTCGCGCTCGTACTCGGTACGACTTCTGTGTATTTCTTCCTTTGCCTCGAGGAGCGCTTCACGCTTTTTGCTCTCTGCGCTCTTTATGGACTCATTGATTATTCTGCGGGCTTCCTCCTCTGCGCTGGAGATCTCACGCTCGGAGACCTTCTTGCGGTAGAGAATACCCAAAAGGAACATCAAAACTGCAACTATAACAAGCACAACTACGGTGCCGATAATCCATACTGGGTTTGGCATAGTAAAGTAAACACACCTCCATTCTTTAAGAATTTTGCGGTGGTTTTATGTTTTATGTTTTTTTAGCAGGGATAAGCTTCTTGAAAAGGGAAGTTCATCTAATAAAACAGGTCATAAAACAAACCTGACGGGATCAATTTACGGTTACTGCGGAGCAAACAACTCTTTCTCCCCAAAGAGTATCTTTCTCCACCGATATATTCTATTACCAAAGTATTGTTATGTCAAGCAAAAAGACCGAGGCATTTTCCCGAAAAAAGTCAAAGGACACAGACCGAAGTCTGTGTCCTTTGGAAGTAAATGTCAGCTTATGCGGTCTTTGCTTCCTTGTTCTTGGAAACAGCCTTGATAACCAGCAGAGTGCCAACAGTGAGAACAGCGCCTATTGCGAGGCAGATCCAGGGGTTCTGGACAAAGCCGGCGATTATGTAATTCACAAAGCAGATTGCAGCTACTACGAGAACATAGGGCAGCTGGGTGGAAACATGGGTGACGTGGTCGCACTGAGCACCGGCAGAGGCCATGATGGTGGTGTCGGAGATGGGGGAGCAGTGGTCGCCGCAGACAGCGCCGGCAAGGCAGGCGGAAATGCCGATGTAGAGCATCTCGCTGCCGACAGGGTACATTGCAACAATAATGGGAATGAGTATACCGAAGGTACCCCAGGAGGTGCCGGTGGAGAAGGCCAGAGCGCAGCCTACGAGGAAGATAACTGCGGGCAGCAGAGCGGCAAGACCTGCGCTGGCGCTTTCCATGAGAGCGCCCACATACTCAGCAGCGCCCAGAAGACCGGTGATGTTCTTCAAAGTGAGGGCGAAGGTGAGGATGATCATTGCGGGAACCATGGAGATGAAGCCCTTGGGCAGGCATTCCATGCACTTGCGGAAAGAGAGAACTCTGCGGCAGCAGAAATAGATGATGGTGATAACGAGAGCGATTATAGCGCCCCAGCTGAGACCGACAGATGCATCGGTGTTGCCGAAGGCTCCGATGAAGTCGCCGGCGAAGTCGGTGCCGCCCCAAAGGTCGGTGCCGAAGAAGCCGCCGATATAGACCATACCGATAATGCAGGTGACGATAAGAATAATGGTGGGAAGAACAAGGTCAATAACGCGTCCCTTGGGATTGGCTTCCTCCTTGCTGTCCTCGCCGGTGATGCCCAGATCGCCGTTGACCATGGCGTTGAGCTCCTGGAGCTTCATGGGGCCGAAGTCAAACTTCAGCACAACGAGGGCGATAACGAAGACGAAGGTGAGGAGAGAGTAGAAGTTATAGGGAATGGCGCGGACGAAAAGCTGAATACCGGTGATGCCTGCATTCAGGTCGGCAGCGGTGGAAGAAACAGCTGCGGCCCAGGAGGAGATGGGAGCGATCATGCAGATGGGAGCAGCGGTGGCATCTATGAGATATGCCAGCTTGCTGCGGGAGATGCGATGGGTGTCGGTGAGGGGGCGCATGACGCTGCCCACGGTGAGGCAGTTGAAATAGTCACCGATGAAGATGAGAACGCCGAGAACGAAGGTGGCAAGCATTGCGCCGCCGCGGCTCTTAACATGGGTGGTTGCCCAGCGTCCGAAGGCTGCGGAGCCGCCGGCTGCATTGATGAGAGCGACCATTGTTCCAAGAAGCACCAGGAAGAGGAAAATACCTGCGTTCCAGGCATCTGCCATTGCGGCCAGGAAGCCGTCGTTGAGGACGGTGTCCAGCGTGCCGATGGGGGAGAAGCCGGTGTAGAACAGGGCGCCTACAACAATACCGACGAAAAGGGAGGAGTAAGCCTCCTTGGTAATCAGAGCAAGAACGATTGCTACGATGGGAGGGACAAGAGCCCAGAATGTGCCGACCATAAGATCAACCTCCAAAAATAAAAATAGTCATGAACACAGCAGATACTGTTTCATGACCAAAAACTCCGGTTGGGGCTTATACCCATGACAGCTCTCCGCAAATCTTTTTGCGACAGTCCGAGGGATGTTCTCCCGTGGGACCAGGTGTCTTCCTCAGGAACGAAAAGACCCTTCGGCGGCAAACCCTTTTGCTCCTGACGGTTCCTGCCGTCATAAACGTGGGAGCTACTGATGTTTTCCGCGCCTCTATCACGCTATGTTCAGTTTATGCGGCTATTATAAACGATTATTTCTGTTTGTCAAGAAAAACTTTTCCCAATTAAATCAAAAAAACAAAAAGGCGGAGAAAATCCTCCGCCTTTTGCTGCTTATTAAAATATGTATAGCCCTTACAGCTCCAGATTCTTGCCGTCCTTGTCAAAGAGGTGGCAGACATTGCCGCCGAAGTCGAAGAGGATTTCCTCGCCGTACTTGAAGCCGAAGATGCCGCGGTCGGCCATCTTCATGGTGGAAACAATGATAACAACATCCTTGCCGTAGGCATTGGTGTGGAGATGGATTTCGCTGCCCATCATTTCGCTTACATCAACGGTAGCCTTGTTGCAGTTGACGCCGCTTTCGCTGAGGCGAATATGGTTGGGACGGACACCGAGGATGATATCCTGATCCTCTACGCCCTTGGCGCGGAGCTTCTCCTGCTTCTCGGCGCTGATCTCAACCTTCATCTCGCCGTAGTTTACGAAGTAGCTGCCGTTTTCCTTGTAGAGCTTTGCATCGAAGAAGTTCATCTGGGGCATGCCGATGAAGCCTGCGACGAAGAGGTTTGCGGGATGGTCATAGACCTCCTGAGGAGTGCCGATCTGCTGGATGAAACCGTCGCGCATAATGACGATGCGGTCGCCCAGAGTCATAGCCTCGGTCTGGTCGTGGGTAACATATATAAAAGTAGTGTTGATCTGCTGGCGGAGCTTGATGATCTCTGCGCGCATCTGGTTACGGAGCTTTGCATCCAGGTTGGAAAGGGGCTCGTCCATCAGCAGGACCTTGGGCTCACGAACGATGGCGCGGCCGATGGCAACACGCTGGCGCTGACCGCCGGAGAGAGCCTTGGGCTTACGATCCAGATACTGGGTGATGTCCAGAGTCTCGGCAGCGGCGCGTACGCGCTTGTCGATCTCTTCCTTGTTCATCTTGCGCAGCTTGAGAGGGAAGGCCATGTTCTCATAAACGCTCATGTGGGGGTAAAGTGCGTAGCTCTGGAAGACCATTGCGATGTCGCGATCCTTGGGCTCAACATCGTTGACAAGGCGGTCACCGATATAAAGCTCGCCTTCGCTGATCTCTTCAAGACCTGCGATCATGCGGAGAGTGGTGGACTTACCGCAGCCGGAAGGTCCGACAAGAACGATAAACTCGTTGTCTGCGATGTCCAGATTGAATTCCTGAACGGCAACAACGCCCTTTTCGGTGATCTGAAGATTGACTTTTTCCTCGTTGGGGTCAACGGGAGCTTCCTTCTTACCCTTCTTGCTCTTTTTCTCGCCGGAGTTGGGGTAGATTTTCTTTACGTTTTTCAGGGTCAAACTTGCCATAGTTACCGGCTATGACGCAAAGGCCTCCGCCTACATGCGCCTCGTCCCCGAAGAGCGAAACTCCGTGGGACATTACGACAGGTCTCCACACTGCCGCACCGCAAGCCGCTGCGGTTAGCTTTTTCCTCCTTGTATCGTCTCCGGCGGCTATAGAAGATGGAGTAGCTCGGCGGAGCGACGAATTTGGCGTGCATTCAACATACACGAAGTAATTATATGACAAATATCCGCGCTGCACAAGCCCTTTTTTATCTTATATTTTATTTTTTGCATCCCTTGTGTATTTTGCACAGTATCCTTGCAGCAGGGACAGAGGCGGGGAAAAGCGGCCCGTTCCGCCTTTTATCATTTGCTCCGGTAAAGCATGTAGAAACATTTCGGCTCAATTCGAACTATTTCTGCTTTTTTCGCCTTTTGGATTCCTTCTCAAACATCTTCAAAACTTAACATTTTGTTAATATTGTACAAAATGACATAAATAGAGTGCCAAACATTGACTTTAATACGAGAATAAAGTATATTTATTAGGTAATTATGGAGGCTTATCCACAGTTTCCATAAAACGAATTTTATAGGAGGATACACCCATGAACATGAAGAAGATTGTCGCTCTTGTCCTGGTCGTAGTTATGCTCGTTGCTCTCTGCGCAGGCTGCGGCGGCAAAGACGAAAAAGTTGAACTCAAGGTCATCGCTGCTCAGTACGGCGACAAGACCGCTGACTGGTGGGCAAACTTCGTTACCGAATTCAACGCTGCTAACGAAGGCATCAACCTGGTTGTTGACGTTGTTTCCTGGAACGACATCTACACCGTTGTTAACACCCGTCTCGCAAACAATGACGCTCCCGACCTCCTGAACATCGACGTTTTCGCCGATTATCAGGCTGAAGGCCTCCTTCTCCCCGCTGAGGAGTGGGTAAACCCCGAGACCTATGCTAAGTTCTATCCCCAGTTCCTGGAGCAGTCCGTTGTTGACGGCACTGTTTGGGCAGTTCCCGACCTCGCTTCCGCTCGCGCTATGTACTACAATGCTGATATCCTTGCTGCTGCCGGCGTTGAAGTTCCCACCACCTGGGCTGAGCTGAAGGCTGCTTGCGAAGCTATCAAGGCTTATGATTCCGAGATCTATCCCTGGGGCATTGACATGACCACCGACGAAGGTCAGGCTTGCTTCGCTTACTATGCATGGACCAACGGCGGCGGCTTCGTCGACGCTGAAGGCAACTGGACCCTGAACTCTGCTGTGAACGTTGAGGCTGTTGAGTACTCCGTTGGCCTTGTCAACGCTGGCCTCACCAACACCGATCCTTCCACCGAGACCCGCTACATGCTGCAGGACCTCTTCGCAGCTGGCAAGCTCGCAATGATGATCGGACCCAACCAGATCTCCTCTTACGTTGCTAACTCCGAGAACCCCATCAACTTCGGCATCGCTTCCATCCCCGCAAACGAAGGCAAGGCAACTTCCTCCGTCGGCGTTATGGACCGCTTCATGTGCTTCGACAACGACTACTCCGAGGCTGAGATGGCCGCTGTCAAGACCTTCATCGACTTCTTCTATGAGGACAGCCGCTATGCAGACTGGGTCATCATGGAAGACTTCCTCCCCGCTACCACCTCCGGTGGTGAGATCATGGCTGCTGCTGATCCCGCAGCTGGCGCATGGATCGAGATCGTTGGTTCCGCTAACTTCTATCCCGCAGCTAAGGCTGAGTGGGCAGACGTTAAGCAGGGCGTTATCAACGTTCAGCAGCAGGCTCTTCTGGGCGGCGACGTTCAGGCCCTGCTCGATGCTCTTCAGGCTGAAATCGCTGGCTAAGTCCACGATCTGAGAGCTACATAAGTTTTAACTAAGCCGATGGGCCGGGCCTCTGGACCCGGCCCATTTCGGATTGCAGCCCCTTTCAAAGGGCGAAGAGCACCCGCCTTTTGAAAGCGGCTGCAAAACAGAAGCCGCCCACATACCCCTTTGTTCTTCTGTTAATAACCAAGGAGGTCCTTTCATTGAACACCACAATTGACAAAACCGAGCTCAGCCGCGAGACGCTGCAGCTCAAAAAGCTTGCCAAAAGAAAACGCGCTTACCGCAAGGCTGAGCCCTATGTCTGGATTGCACCCAGCATTATTCTGATGGCCATCTTTATTCTGGTGCCTATCATCTTCGTATTCCGTATGGCCTTCAGCGAGGTCACCAAGACCGGCCGAATCAAAGGCTTCAACGGAGTCGAAAACTTCCTCAACGTTATGGACAACCCCGAGTTTGTCCGCGTTCTCCTGAACACCCTGGTATGGACTGTTGTCGTTGTTGTACTCAGTACCGTTCTGGGCTTCATTCTGGCCCTGATCCTCAACAACAAGTTCAAGGGCCGCAAGATCGCCCGCGCCATCGTGGTCTTCCCCTGGGCAACCACTCTGGTCATTCAGGCCAGTGTATGGAGCTTCATCATTAACAAGGACTACGGCGCACTGAACACTTTGCTGAGAACTCTGGGAATCATCCAGACCAACATCAACTGGACTCCCACCCCCGAAGCTTTCTTTGCATGGGAAATGGCCTGCGGTATTTTCGTCACCATCCCCTTCGTTTGCTTCACTGTTCTTTCCGGTCTTCAGAGCATAGACTCCAGCCTTTATGAGGCTTCCACCGTGGACGGAGCCGGCTACTGGAGCAAGCTTTTCAAGATCACTATTCCCCTTGTAAAGCCCAGCCTTACCGTTTCCACCGTACTGAACATCATCTACGTCTTCAACTCCTTCCCCATCGTTTGGACCATCACCAAGGGCGACCCCGCCTACCAGACAGATGTTTTGGTCACATACCTCTACAAGCTGGCCTTCTATAACGGCCGACAAGGTGAAGCCGCTGCAATTTCCGTTATCGGATTTGTCATTCTCCTTGCCTGCGCCAGCGTTTACATGATCTCTACACTGAAGAAAGGAGATGAGTGATAATGGAAGGAACCCTTCGTAAGCCCTTTTCTTTCAAGAAGTTCATTCTGAGACTTCTTCTTTATGTCGTTGTCATCGACATCTGCATCCTTATCCTCTATCCCTACTTCGTAATGTTCTGCACCGCTCTGAAGGAACGCAGCGAGATCTTCTCCGGTGAGAAGATTTTCCCCAAGGTTGCCGTTTGGCAGAACTTCCTTGACATCTGGAGCAAGGCCAAGATGGGCCGCTACATGATCAACTCCCTGATCGTTGCCGGCGGGAGCACCCTTATCGCTATGATTTGCGGTATTCCTGCAGCTTACGCTCTGAGCCGCATGAGATTCAAGGGACGCACCGCATTCCTCGGTCTCGTCATTGTCTCTCAGATGTTCGCTCCCGTTGTTCTCCTTATCGGTATCTATAAGGTCCTCAGCGTGTTCCACATGACCAACTCCCTTATCGGTCTGATATTCATAAACGCAGCCTTTAACCAGGCCTTCACCGTCTGGCTCCTGCGCGGTACCTTTATGACTATCTCCGCCGAGATGGAGCAGGCCGCCACCATCGACGGCTGCAACCGCCTCCAGGCTATGTTCCGCGTTCTGCTTCCTGTTGCGGCACCCGGCATTGTCACCACCCTGATATTCATCTTCATCAATGCTTGGAACGAATACACCGTGGCACTTTGCATTATTTCCGACGAGGTTCTCAAGCCCCTCACCGTTGGTATCAACATCTTCAACGGCTACAACATCATTGAGTGGCAGTACCTCTTCGCTGCATCCCTCTTCGCCATCCTGCCCGTTGTCATCCTCTTCATGTGCATCGAAAAGCACCTGGTCTCCGGCCTCACCTCCGGCGGTGTCAAGGGCTAAGGCTCAAAGAAAAATTAAAAGGAGAAGCTCAAAAGAGCTTCTCCTTTTTTTCGTGTTCATACAGCTTTCCGCAAAGGTTCCCCTTTCAGTAGAGCGGGCGATTCGTGAATCGCCCCTACGGGTTCTTCTCAAAAAAGCGCGTAGGGGGCGGCGTCCTCAACGCCCCGAAATCGCCTGACCCTATAAAAAGAGCCCGTGCCGGAAGGCACGGGCTTTTTTATTAATCAGTATGTATCTTACTTACCGGCGCACTTTTTGATAACGGCGGCCATTTCAGCAAACTGCTCTTCCATGTCGCGAACCAGCTTGAACTGGGTGCGGCAGCGGTCCAGATTCTGCTCGGCATAGTGGGTGCGGAAGTAGTTGTCACCGTCAAGATAGTCGGTGAGGAAACGCATGCCGCATTCCAGGGTCATGAGCTTTGCGCCCCAGGGCAGGTAGTCAAGCTCGGCATCGGTGAGGGTGCCGGCAGCGCCTGCAAGGAAGCCGCGGGTATAAACCTCGAAAAGCTCAATGTCGAAATTGACCTTGCTGAGGTCCTTCTCGTCCTCGGCGGAATGGTTTGCGCCGAAACGGATGGAATCGCCGAAGTCGTTGATTGCAAGACCGGGCATGGTGGTATCAAGGTCAATGACGCACATACCCTCGCCGGTTTTCTTGTCGATAAGGACATTGTTGAGCTTGGTATCGTTATGGGTTACGCGCAGGGGAAGAATACCGTCACGCTGAGCCTGCAGAGCCACGGAGCAATCGGCCTCACGAGCCATAGCAAAGGCGATCTCATCGGCAACCTCAGCAACGCGGCCAACCTTGTCGGCAGCGATAGCGTCTTTCAGCTTCTGGAGACGATCCTCGGTGTCATGGAAGTGGGGAATGGTCTCATAAAGGGTCTCGGCGGGGTAGCCGTCCAGCATACGCTGGAACTTACCGAAGGCATAGGCGGAAGCCTCGAAAAGCGCGGGAGTCTCTGCAGACTGATAGCAGTAGATATCGGTCACAAAGGGGAAGACGCGCCATGCACCGCCCTCGGAGTCGGTGTAGTAATCCTCGCCATTGCGGGGGCGGATAACTTCCATAGCCTCGCGGCTGCGGTCGCCGCCGGCGGCGATGATCTTCTTTGCAAGATACTCGGTTACGCCGATAACGTTGCTCATAAGCTGTTCGGGATGCTTAAAGGCAGCGGAACTCATACGCTGGAGAATGAAGCAGCGGCAGTAATCGTCCACAGGCTGGGCGTGGACACAGAAGGTGTCGTTAATGTGGCCGCAGCCATAGCGGACAGCGCCAACAACGGGAGCGCCGAAGTCAAAGGCTTCCAGCACTTCATCAAGAATGTTCTTTGCTACATCGGGCATAACTTATACCTCCCAGAGTTTGTCGGGGTAGACGCCTGCGGCGGTCTTTTCTGCGATTGCAGCAACCACAACGGGCTTATCTGCCTGATAGGTGACACCGTACCACTTGTCGGCGCTTCTCAGCACCTTGGCGCGGGCCTTGCCCTCTTCGATGAGAGCGCTGATAACGCTGGGCAGGAAGTACTCGCCCTTAAGGGGATTTTCAACAAGAGCCTTGTCGAGGAAGGCACCGAAGCGAGCCTCGGCTTCAGCCATGAAGGAAGCGCTCAGACCCCAGAGGTTCATGGAAACGATGGTGTTGCCGGCAAGAGGCTGCCAGGTCTTTCCGTCATCCTCGGTGTAGCGGGCATCTTCACCCTCTTTTTCGATGCGGGTGCGCTCGGTGACGGTTACGAGGTAGTTGTTCTCATCCTCAACGCAGACGCCGCGGGCAACATGGCCGTGCTCGGTGACGGTGTTTCCGAGGAGGTAGCCAACCATAGAGAATTCATAGCAGTTCTCGCTGTCATCATGGGTGCTGAGATAATCATAAATGGTCTTGAAAGCGTCAGGGCCGTAATAGTCGTCGGCATTGACAACGGCGAAGGGGCCGTCCACTACCTTGCGTGCGGCAAGAATAGCGTGGCAGGTGCCCCAGGGCTTGCTGCGGCCTTCGGGAACGGAGTAGCCCTCGGGGAGGTCATTGAGCTCCTGATAGGCGTACTTCACCTTGCAGATTTTCTCCATACGGTTACCGATGGCCTCTTTGAAGGCCTCCTCGATCTCGTGCTTGATGACGAAAACAACGGTCTCAAAGCCTGCGCGAACTGCGTCATAGATGGAATAATCAATAATGAGCTGGCCGTGGTTGCCAACGGGGTCAATCTGCTTGAGGCCGCCATAGCGGCTGCCCATGCCTGCTGCCATAACTACCAGAACGGGTTTGTTCATATCTGTTTTCTCCTCTCGATTATATGCTCAGGCTATCAGTTCTTGAAGCCGTTGGGGTTCATACTCTGCCATTTCCAGCTGCTTGCGCACATTTCTTCGATGCCAAGCTCTGCCTTCCAGCCCATCTCGTCATAGGCCTTCTTGGGGTCTGCGAAGCACTCTGCGATGTCGCCGGGGCGGCGGGGGTCAATCACATAGGGGAGGGTTTTGCCGCAGGCCTTTTCGTAGGCGCGGAGAACCTCAAGAACGCTGTAGCCGTTGCCGGTACCAAGGTTGCAGATGAACATTCCGCAGCCGGTTTCCAGCTTCTTCAGAGCGGCAACATGGCCCTTAGCAAGGTCAACAACGTGGATATAATCGCGGACGCCGGTGCCGTCCTTGGTGGGATAATCGTCGCCGTAAACATGGAGCTTCTCCAGCTTGCCGACAGCCACCTGTGCGATGTAGGGGACAAGGTTATTGGGTATACCGTTGGGATCCTCACCGATAAGGCCGCTCTTGTGGGCGCCGATGGGGTTGAAGTAGCGCAGAAGAGCAACATTCAGTTCGGGAGCTGCTTTGCAGTAGTCAATGAGGATGCGCTCGATGAAGAGCTTGGTGGTGCCGTAGGGATTGGTGGTGCCGCCGGTGGGGAAGTCCTCGTTGATGGGAACGGTTGCAGGGTCGCCGTAAACGGTGGCGGAGGAGGAGAACACGAAGTTCTTGACGCCGTGGCGGCGCATAACATTAAGAAGATTCAGAGTGCTGACCAGATTGTTGGTGTAGTACTCAAGGGGCTTGCTTACGCTTTCGCCGACAGCCTTCAGACCTGCGAAGTGCATAACAGCCTCGATGTCGGGATACTTCTCGAAGACGGCCTCGGTGGCGGCCTCGTCACAAAGCTCGGTATTGATAAAGGGGATAGTTTTGCCGGTGATCTTCTCTACGCGGGCAAGGGATTCTTCGCAGGAATTGCTGAGGTTATCAACAACAATGATGTCGTAACCTGCTTCAATGAGCTCAACGCAGGCGTGGCTGCCGATGTATCCGGTGCCGCCGGTGACAAGAATGGACATAAGCTTATCTTCCTTTCAAAAAACTTGTAGTAATGTTTTGTTCTAACTTTCACATTATATAATATTTACAGAAAAAATCAAATAGTTAATATTATAAATTATTTGCACGATTGTCCGATAAGCTGTTATCGGCTTCCGCCAGCATCTTCACGCTTTCAGAATATTCGCTGGGGCTCATTCCCGTGAACTGCTTGAAGCGGCGGGAGAAATAGTGAACGGACTGGAAGCCCAGCTGCAGGGCGATCTGGGTCATGTTGAGGCGGCCTTCTCTTATCATTCTTCGGGCGGCCTTGATTTTAAGCTCGGAGAAATATTCCATAATGCCGCCCCCCGTCTCATCGTGGAAAAGCTTCTGGAGCTGGCTGCGGCCTATCATGTTGTCGCGGCAGATCTGCTCAACGCTGAGGGGCTGGTCAAGGCGCTGCTCAAGATATTCTTTTATGGCCGCTGCAGCAGCGCTGCCGCCGTGAAGCTTTCCGCTTTCTCTTCCGCTGAGGCTTTCTCCTCTTCTCATAAGCAGCAGCAAAAGCTCCTCAAGGGAGGCTCTTATAACCTGCTCGGCGCCTATGGGTGCATCAGGGGCGATTTGAAGGTTTTTGGTGGTGGGGTCATTGAGGGGAGTCAGATAGGCAAGGCGGCTTTCTTCAACAATGCGGGCCAGCTTTTCACGCTCCGCGGCGCCCATAAAACCCCGATAGCCCTTGAAAAATTCCATGGCGGCGCTTTTACAGCCGAAGCCGATGACCACAAGATTGGGTGCTTCTAAACCGTTGGCAGCCAGAGCGTGGAACTCTCCGGGAGGGTGGAATATTAACTGTCCTCTTGCAAGGGAGGTTTTGTGTGCTGCAGCGGTTATTTCAATGGTGCCGGAGTCCACATAAACAATCTCCCAGAAGTCGTGCTTTTCGCCGATGAAGGAGTAGGAGCTGGAGTATTCAAAATAGTGAACGGAGTATAGCTCGTCCACATCTATAATTTTTTTCAGCTTTCTGGCCTTGTAGTCCATAATAATCCTCTAAAAACGCAAACTAAGCCGCGCCGGTGCCAGCGAGGGCATCAGCGCGGCTTTATGTCAGATTTTCTGGCTTTCGCCGTCAACAAACACGGCCTTCAGCTCCAGCTTTTCATCGAGGAGCAGCAGGTCGGCGGCGCAGCCGCAGGAAATGCGGCCGATGTTATAAAGGCGCACTGCATCTGCGGGAGCGGTGCTGGCGCAATAGATTGCGTCGGCAAGGGGCAGACCGAAGGAGACAACATTGCGCACTGCATCCAGCATGGAGATGGAAGAGCCCGCAAGGGTGCTTGTTCCGGTGAGGGTGGCCTTGCCGCTTTTCACGGTGATGGGCTGGCCGCCCAGCATATAGTCGCCGTCGGGCATGCCTGCGCAGCGGAGGGAATCGGAGATAAGATTCAGCTTGTCGCCGTAAAGACGGTGGACAAGGCGGATAACAGCGGGGTGGATGTGGAGACCGTCGCAGATAAGCTCAACACTTGCGCCTGCGTCCATAGCTGCGGCAACGATGCCGGGGGTGCGATGATGGAGTCCGTCCATGCCGTTGAAAAGGTGGGTGGCGTGGCTTGCGCCGCGACCGAAGGCTTCCATAGCCTGGTCGTAGCTGCAGGAGGTATGGCCAAGGCTGACGGCAGCGGTTTTGGAAGCGTGGCTTATAAATTCCATTGCGCCGGGCTCATCGGGAGCAACTGTGATAAGGCGGACCATTCCTCCGCTTGCGGCGTTGAGACGGTCATACATATCGCAATCGGGAGCGTGGAGATTTTCGGCAGCCTGAGCGCCGCGCTTGGCATAGCCAAGGAAGGGACCTTCAAGGTGGATGCCTGCGCATTTTGCGCCCTTTTCGCGCTTGAAGTCGCGGATGACCTTCATTGCGGGAGTGAGAACTTCCTCCTTGAGAGTCATGGTGGTGGCGAGGAAGCTGGTGACACCGTGGGATGCATAGTAGTCGGCCATTACGGGCAGACCTTCGGCGACGCCGTCGGAGAAATCCTGGTCCATAGCGCCGTGGGTATGGATATCCACGAAGCCGGGGACAAGGTAAGCGCCCTTTGCGTCTATATCCGCCTCGCCGCTGAGCTTGCCTACGGCGAGAATGGTCTTATCAAATTCAACATCGGCTTCAACAAAGCTCTTGCCGATGAAAACCTTTGCGTTTTTAATAAGCATAACTATCTCCTTAAAATGCAGTTATAGATCTTCAGGCTTCGGGAAGGCTGGCGGCAGCCATGGACTGACCTACGCGGCGGAACTTCTCGTCGGGGAGGCAGGGGTTAATCTTGTGGGCGATGTCGGCGTACTCATCGGCGAGAACAGCCTTGGCGCGCTCAAGGATAAGGTCGCCGCCCTTGCCGGACATAACGCGGCCCAGCAGGAGAACATTCTTGCATCCATAAAGATCGAAGTAGTAGGCGAGGGTGTGTCCAAGGTATACGCCGATGCTGTCATATACCTGAACGGCGCGCTCATCGTCCTCTGCCATCAGCTTCTGAACAACCTTCAGCTTTTCGGCGGGGGAGAGGTTCTCGTCCAGCTCGATGCCTGCGCGGGGTGCGAGCTTGATAACGCTGTCCTGAGAGAAATACTTAACGCCGCAGCCGATGTCGCCGCTCCATTCGTCGCGCATGGCGTCGGGGTGAGCGTCAACGGGAACGAATGCCAGCTCGTTGAGCCAGCCGGTGATGCGGCCTTCGTCGTCAACATAGCCGACAGCCTCGCTGGTGCCCATTGCAATACCCAGAACGCTGTTCTCACCGAGGCTCATTGCGCCTGCAAGAGCGCTGACGTCGCCGTCGTTGATGACGGAGTAGGGAACATTGCCGAAGGTATCGGTGATGGCGCGGATGTAGATATCCTTAACCTTCTCTTCGTAAAGCTCTTTGGGAACCTGCAGGAAGAGGGAGGCGGACATGGTGCGGTTGTTGATATAAATGCCTGCGGAGGAGACGCCGACAGCGTCAACTCTGGGCATATGGGAAGCGGCAGACTTCAGAGCGGCAACAATGCCATCATAGTGATAGTCGGGGTCGGAGTTGATTTTGGGGAACCATACAACTTCCTCGGAGTAAACGGTCTCGCCGTCCACAACTGCGCTGACCTTGCGGTCAGAGCCGCCTGCGTCAAAGCCGATGCGGCAGCCGCCAAGATGACCACCCATAGCCTTGGGAGAATCCTTGGCTTCGGGAACAGAGTCAACCATAACTACCTCGAAGGGCTTTTCGAAGATGTTGCCCATGTAGTCCCAGTCGAACTCCTGCTGTCCGCCTGCGTTATAGGTGCTCTTGAGATATTCATAAACCTTTTCGTCGCCGGCAACATAGACTTTGTAGCCGCCTTTCATCCAGAGGATGGTCTTTACAAGGCGCTCAACATAGTAACAGTCGGCCTCAAACATTTCTTCAGTGCCGTGAATGAAGGTGTTGCAGCTTGCCATCTGGCCGTCGGCACGCTCTACAGCAACGGAGAAAGGCTTCTTTGCGGTGGCAAGAAATGCGCGGTTGAAACGCAGGATGGGCATGAACTCCTTGTCGAGGCAAGGGACGTTTTTGAGCTGAACTTCCACACCGAATCTTTTCATAATTTCGCTCCTCTGAAAATTAAGATTTTGTAGTATTTTTAAGGGTTTTTACCATATCAGTTTAGCATATCCAATTATTGGATGTCTATAAAATATTTAAATTAGCGGACAAAAATCCAACATATTTATACAAACGTGCCGCGGGAGTTTTTGAGGGTGAGCGGCGCGCTGAGGTCATCGCGCCCTACGGTATGCGCATTAGCTCAGATTTGCCGTAGGGGCGGACAGATTGCCTCCCTCTGACGAGGGAGGTGGATTCGCCAAAGGCGAAGACGGAGGGAGAGATACGCCGTTGGTTTGTTTCTCCCCCAGTCTGCTGCGCAGACAGCCCCCTCGTCAGAGGGGGCCCCTAAGCGGCGAATATCTTAAGAAAGTCTTAAACATTTTAACTCTTTTTTATTAAAAATTTTTGCGGTAGAATATAGCCAAAGCGAAAGGCGGGAGAGAGCAAATGTATAACATTCTTATCTGCGATGATGAGCGGGACATTGTCAACGCTCTGAAAATATATTTATCCGCTGAGGATATATGCACCTTTGAGGCATATAACGGACTTGAAGCGCTGGATATGATCGAAAGAGAGGATATCCAGCTGGTGCTTATGGACATCATGATGCCCGCAATGGACGGCATTTCCGCAATGGTCAAAATCCGCGAAAAAAGCAATGTGCCTGTGATTCTTCTCACCGCTAAAAGCGAGGACACGGACATTATTCTCGGCCTGAACACGGGTGCGGACGACTATATAACAAAGCCCTTCAACCCCGTGGAGGTCATAGCCCGCGTTCGCTCGGCTCTGCGGCGCTATGTGCTTTTGGGCGGCGGCACTGTCCGCTCCGATAGCCTGCGCATAGGAGGAGTTGAGCTGGATAACCGGGAGAAAAGCGTGACTCTGGACGGAGAGGGTGTCAGCCTCACTCCCACAGAGTTCGAAATTCTTCGGCTTTTGATGGAGCATCCGGGGCAGGTGTTTTCCCCTCAGGAAATTTACCGCAAGGTCTGGAAGGATGCCCCATACGGAAGCGAGAATACTGTGGCGGTGCATATCCGCCATCTTCGTGAGAAAATCGAGATCGACCCAGCCAATCCCCGCTACATAAAGGTTGTCTGGGGTCAGGGCTATAAAATGGAGAAAGGAGCAGGAAAATGAACGAAAATGTTAACGCAGCCGAGAAAAGAAGGCTGCCTCTGAGCCATTCAGGAGCCATAAAAGCAATAGTTTTTATTCTGGCCGTGGCGCTGCTTCTTGCCCTTGCGGCAAGCGTGCTGGGTATGGCGGCTATGGTGGAGCTCGGCGTTTATTACACCCCTAAGGAGGAGGTTCTTGAGGAACTGAACTGGGGAGAGGTCTGGAGCGACACCGAAAATATTGCATGGTATGTAGGTCGCGGCGAGTATCAGGAGGCTGTGGACACCGTGATGGCGGGAAGCAACATAATCGCTGCCGACATAGTCTGCTCCGGAGTGCAAAGCTGGACATGGAGCCACGGCGATATGGCGCAGGCGGGACATATTTATGAACATGTATGGAACTATTCCGTTACCGAGGGTGGGCTTGCCCTACCCGGATTCAACTCCCGCGCCGAAAACACTATGCTGGTTCGTCTGCTTATCGCGGAAAAACCTATGGTTTTGGATATGTACTGGCTTACCTATTGGGCAAGCGAGCTTGTCTATGGATTGATGTATGCGGTGTACCTCGTGGCGCTGCTCTCTCTGGTATTTGAAATTCTCTGCATTGTGTATCTTATGAAAGCCGCAGGGCGCAGACCCAAAAAACCCGGCATCACGCCCTCCTGGGCAACTGCAATACCCTCCGACCTGCTGACGGCTGCCCTTGTTGGGCTTGAGGTGCTTCTGATAGCGCTATTGGTGAACCTGAGCTATGAAGTAGAGTTCTTACCGGGTATTGTACCTGTGGCAGCGGCTATGGCCGCGCTGCTTGTGGCATGGCTGATGAGCCTCGCCCTGCGCATAAAGCTGGGCACGCTCTGGCGCAATACCATCGTTTTCCGGCTGCTGAAGCTTTGCTGGAGAGCTGCGAAGGCAATTTGGAGAGGAATAAAGAGGCTTTTCGGCTATTTTATGAATCTGCGCTTTTTCTGGCAGGCAGGACTTGTATTCGGCGGCATTGCCATCGTGGAGCTTTTCTTCATCCTTATTACGGGTTATTACCCCGGCGCGGAAGTCCTCCTTTGGTTTTTGGAGACTGTTGCGCTGCTGGCGGGACTTATATACTTCTGTCTTATGCTACGGGAACTGCGCCGCTGCGGCAAAGCGGTTGCGGAGGGGGATATGAGCTTCGAGGCCGATACCCGTCTTATGCCCCGCGCCTTCCGCGAGCATGCCGAGGATCTGAAGGGCATTTCCCAAACGGTGAACAAAGCCGTGGAGCAGCGTATGAGCTCCGAGAGGATGAAAACGGAGCTTATTACCAATGTGAGCCACGATTTAAAAACCCCGCTGACCAGCCTTATAAATTATTCCGACCTGATCTGCCGCGAGGACTGCGATAATCCCAAGCACAGAGAGTATGCCGATGTTCTCCACCGTCAGAGCGAGAAAATGAAGCGCCTCATTGATGACCTTGTGGAGGCAAGCAAGGCCAACAGCGGCAGCATAGAGATAAATCTCGCTCCCTGCGCTGTGGACGTGCTCCTTTCTCAGGCAGCTGCGGAGTATGAGCAGCGCCTTGCCGAGGCGGGCTTGACTCCCGTGTTTGGGGCAGGCAAAGAACCCCTTAAGATAATGGCCGATGGGCGCAGACTATGGCGGGTTGTGGATAACCTTATGAATAATATCTGCAAATATGCCCTTGGCGGCACTCGCGTTTATCTATCTGCGGAGAAAGTTGGGGGAGAAGTTGTGATAAGCTTCAAAAATACCTCCCGCGACCAGCTCAATCTCAGCGGAGAAGAGCTTGCTGAGCGCTTTGTTCGCGGCGACGCCTCCCGCGGAGGCGAGGGCAGCGGTCTCGGACTCAGTATTGCCCGCAGCCTTACGGAGCTGCAGGGCGGAAAAATGGAGATAAGCTGCGACGGCGACCTTTTCAAGGTGCAGCTGAAGTTTCCTTATATCAAGTAAAAAATAAATCCCTCCCCACCTTGTGTGGGGAGGGATTTTGCCGATTGGCGGCGGGGATATATTGGAGGTCTCCGACGGCCATATTCTTTTCGTATGTCCGAAAAGAATATGGAAAGAAAAGTCCACCAAAGAGGGGGCGAGGAAAGCCCCCTCTTTGGAAACACCCCTCGCTGCGGCAAAGGGAAACACACTGTGCCACATAATCAAATTCTAAACCTTAGTGTGCATGCCTCGACTTTCGCTCAGGACGCTGCTGCGTCGAGGCGCCTGTTCGGCGCCACGGTGATTGTACCTCGTACAATTCTTTTTGCTGGCACAAAAAGAATATGGCCGTCGGAGACAACAATCCCTCCGCCTCACATTCGTTCGGCACCTCCCTTTACACAAGGGAGGCTTTGCGGCGCGCTGAGGTCATCGCGCCCTACGGTATGCGCATTAGCTCAGATTTGCCGTAGGGGCGGACCAATGTGTCCGCCCGAAAAGAAACCCCTCTCTGCGGAATGCAGGGAGGGGTTTGAACATTTATCAGAAGTAGAAAAGCTCTCTTGCGGCTTTGGTGAGCTCGGCTCTGTCGTCGGGGTGGGCGATGGAGATGAGCATCTGGGCGCGCTCTTTCACACTTGTACCCTTGAGACGGACGGCGCCGTATTCGGTGACAACATAGTCTATATAGTTTCTGGGGTGGGTGACGATTGCACCGGGAGTCAGCTGAGCCTTTATCTTGGGGAGACCCTTTTTGGTGCGGCTGGTGAGGGTCATAATGCCCTTACCGTGCTCGGCATAATAAGCGCCGAGGGTAAAGCAGAAGCCGCCGCCGGAGCCGGAATACTGAGTGGGACCTATGCTCTCGGCGCAGACCTGACCGGTCAGGTCTATTTCAATGCAGGTGTTGATACTGACCATATGGTCCTGGCGGGCAACGTTGAAGGGGTTTACCACCTCGGGGCCGGGCTTGAGGATGCAGTCGGAATTTTTGTGGAGATACTCATAGAGCTCATGGGTACCGTCGGCAAAAACGCCTACGTGGAGACCCTTGTCGAAAACCTTTCTCTCGCCGGTTATAACACCCGCCTTGATAAGGTCGGCCATGGAGGAGGTGAACTGCTCGGTGTGGAGACCAAGCTCCCGCTTATCCATAAGGAAGTTGCCGATAGCGTTGGGGATACCGCCTATGCCCATCTGGATAGTGTCGCCGTTTTCGATTATATCGGCGCAGGTGCGGCCTATGCTTATCTCGTCCTCGGTGCAGACAATGGGGGGAGTTACATCCTCGGGAGTATTCACCTCAAAGAGCTTGGTGACGGCCTCAACGGGGATGGCGATGCTGCCGCGCATCCATGTGAGGTTGGGGTTGACTTCCAGAATGATGGTCTTTCTTCTCTCGATGGCGTCCCGGACAAGCTCATATTCAAAGGTCTGGTTCATGCCTATATAGAACTTGCCGTCCTCGGTCATGGGGCTTACCTGAGCGGTGAAGATATCCCAGGGCTGACGGGCGCTGACCTGATGATAGTAGTTGGGCAGGTCAACGGGGACATAGGTGCAGTTGCCGAGGCGGTGAGCCTCCTTATAGGCGGGGCCGTAGAAATAGTTGGCAAAATTGATGTGGCCGTCCATGCCGGGGGTCACCATAAAGGGGTAGCGGCGGATGCGGCTTTTATAGACAAGAACATTTTCCACCCGGGGAGCAATCTCGTGGAGGTGCTCGAAAAGGGTGGAGGGTTCGTTATAATTATTGGAACACCAGATAATGTCGCCGGAGCGGATAAGATCCAGACACTCCTGCAGACTTGCCTTGCGCTCATTATACATTTTATGATAGTCTTCGCGGGTGTATGCCATTATTTGCTTACCTCCCAGAAGGAAAGAGATTTTGAGTAACATCCCTATTATAAACCCTTTTCACGGGCAATGCAACGAGGCTGCGGGTATTTTTTGTTGCGAAGAGAGAATAATGGATATATAATGGCGGAAAGAAAAAGACCCCAATTGGGAGGAAAATATGGAAAACTGCGCTCTTTGCGAAAAACTAAATAAGCTCCTTGCTCAGGCGGAGGAGAGAAACAAGGGTATGGTCGCGGGCATGATAAAGCCCTATCTTATAGACTGCGACTATAATGCAAGGCAAACTCTCATCGGCTTCCCCGCCCAGGAGTGGGAGCGCAATCCCAACGGCGTTATCCATGGGGGCATTATCGCAACCATGCTGGATACCGCCATGGGCATCACCACAATCTGCATCGTGGACTCCCTCACCCCCACCATAAATCTCCACATAAGCTATCTCCGCCCCTGCCCCGCAGACGGAATTCTGGCGGTAAGGAGCCAGATAACAATGGAGGGCGGAAGTGTGATTCAGGTGCGCGCAGAGATGTATGACACCCGGGAGCCGGAAAAGCTGGTAGCCACAGCGGAGGGTGCCTTCCGCAGATTCAAAAACGCTAAACCCTTTGAGTGGCAATAAAAAGGACGAACGGAAAGACCGTTCGTCTTTTTTGCATGTGGGGGGTGTCTCTCCCTCCGCTTCGCATGCGCTCAGCACCTCCCTCGTCAGAGGGAGGCTTTTTTGCGGGCGGACACATCGGTCCGCCCCTACAAGTACGAGGCGAAATCCCCGTGGCGCCGAACAGGCGCCTCGACGCAGCAGCGTCCTGAGCCGAAAACGAGGGGTGCACACTAAGGTTTAGGCGCTTGTTATGTGGCGCAATATGTTTCCTATCTCCGCACTTGGGGAGTTTCCAAAGATGGGCATTCCGCGCCCCTCTTTGGTGGACTTTTCTTTCCATATTCTTTTCGGCCACACGAAAAGAATATGGCCGTCGGAGACAATTACACTCCAAACAACTTCCCTCCTCGCGGCATAGCCACCGACAAGGGAGGCTTTAAAAGCGAAAAAAGCAGGAACGGGAAAAACCCATTCCTGCTTTTCATTATGCTTCTTCTGCAATGAGTTTTTCCAAAGCAGCGATGCGCTGGCAGATGCAGAAAACATTCATACTTGCGTAAAGCTCGGGGGTGGTGGGGTAGGAGGGAGCGATTCTCACCTCGCGGTCATGGGGGTCGATGCCGTAGGGGAAGGCGGCACCTGCCTCGGTGAACTTAACGCCTGCCTGAGCGCAGAGCTCAACGCAGCGGGCGGCGGTGCCGTCAAGACCCTCATAGCTGATGAAGTAGCCGCCGTTGGGGTTGGTCCACTTGCCCACGCCGGTACCGGCAAGGCCGCTGGAGAGAGCCGCAAGGGCGCAGTCAAACTTGGGACGGAGATAGTCGGCCTGCTTCTTCATATGGGCGCGGAGCCCATCCAAATTTTTGAAATACTTCACATGGCGAAGCTGATTTATCTTGTCATAGCCTATTGTCTGAACACCCATCTGCTTGAGAAGGAAGTCCACATTGCGCTTGCTGGCCACGAAAACAGCCAGACCTGCGCCGGAGAAGGTGACCTTGCTGGTGGACATGAACTCATAGACCATATCCTCGCTGCCGTACTTTTCGCAGGCTTCGAAGATATTCATAAGATAGTCGTCCTTATCGCGGAAGCCGTGGACATAGTAGGCATTATCCCAGAAAATGCGGAAGTCATCGGCAGCGGGCTTCAGGGCGGCCAGGGCTTCAACGGTCTCGGGAGAATAGGTGATGCCCTGAGGGTTGGAGTACTTGGGAACACACCAGATGCCCTTGACGGAAGGGTCATTTTCCGCATACTCACGGACAAGGTCCATATTGGGGCCGGTGGGAGTCATAGGGATGTTTATCATCTCGATGCCGAATTCCTGGCAGATGCGGAAGTGGCGGTCATAGCCGGGGATGGGGCAAAGGAACTTAAGCTTACCCTGCTGTCCCCAGGGCTTGCTGCCGCCGCAGACGCCCAGGACGATGGCTTTGATCATCATATCGTACATAAGGGCAAGGCTGCTCTGGCCGCCCATAATGACGTTTTCCATCTTGACGCCAAGAAGCTCGGCAAAAAGCTCCTTAGCCTCGTCCACACCTGCCAGCTCGCCGTAGTTGCGGACATCAGTGCCCTTGCGGGTATAGATAAGGTCATAGGGATTCTGCTGAAGCATCTCCATGCTCAGATTAAGCTGAGTGGGGTCGGGCTTGCCCCGGGACATATCCAGCTTATGTCCAACCTTCTTCTCGTTCTCATATCGGGCCATAAGCACATCAAGCTCCGCACGCTTTTCATCTATATTCATCTCAAAATATGTTTTCATTTCGGCTCCTCGCTTTCAAAGGGATTGGAACATATTATAATGTACGGACAAGTAAAATACAAGGGAAAAGGGAATATTTTTTTAACAATTTAACGCAATGAAATGATGGGGGCGGGGGTACATATTCGCCATCGTACCGGGTATTTGTTGTAGGGGCAGGCACCCGAACGGCCCGCGGGTGATTCATAAATCGCCCCTACGGTACGAGGTAAAATCCCCATGCCGCCGAACAGGCGGCAAAAAGCAGCAGCGTCCTGAGCGGAAAACGAGGGAAATCCATAGATTTTGGATGCCAATTATGTGGCAGAAATATTTTTGCTGCCTCCGCACCAAGGGTGTTTCCAAAGAGGGATACAGCCCTCTTTGGTGGACTTTTCTTTCCATATTCTTTTCGGCCACGCGAAAAGAATATGGCCGTCGGAGACATAGATGCGGTGCGCAACGAAATCGGGAGGGCGATGTCCGCCCGCTATCGGCTAAAAAAGAACCATCGGCTGAGCCGATGGTTCTTAAAAACTTTATGCGTAATACACGCCTACGCTGGTGGCAACCAGCTTGTCGGGAGTTTTTTCCTCCCAGCATTCCGAGTAGGCGTGGATCATTGTCCGTCCCGCCTTGGTGGCCTTGACCTTTACCACCAGAGTGCCGTCGATGGGGCAGCCCCGGAGGTAGCTTGTCTGGAGAGACACAGTGACGGCTTTGTCGCCGCCGTAATAAACGGCAAGGCAGGCGATGGAAAAATCCAGAATGGTGGCAACAACGCCGCCCTGCATAACATTGAGGGGATTGCGCTCCCAGGCCATTGCGGGGTAAGCCATGGTGAGAGAGGCCTCTTCCGCGGAGCATTCAACGAAGCGGGGGTGGAGCATACCGATAATGGTATCGCCTTGCTCGGCGTTAATCTTTTCCACAAAGGCGCGGATGCTCTCTTCCATATGAAGCTGTTTTTCGTTCATACTTTTATCCTGCCTTTATAATCTGTGCGCTTAGCTTATCCATATATACGTCGAAAGCTTCGAAGCTTCCTTCGATGGCGCTGCGGTAAGCGCCTGAGAACATTTCGGGAGTGATGCGGAGCCTCTTGGCATCCCAGCCTCTGTTGACGCAGCAGATATAGCTCTCCTTTCCGTCAAAGCGGAGGATGCAGAGGCAGTCCTCGTCGGGGGCGGCAAAGGCCACATCACCGTGAGAGAGGGCGCTGCTGCCGCGGCGGAGGTTGGCAAGGAAGCTATACCACTCTCTGGTATCCTTGTCCTGCTTCACATAGGGGGCGCGGCAGAAGGGATCGCGAAGACCCTCCATACCCTCCTCGTCGCCGTAGTAGATGCAGGGCATACCGGGAAGAGCGAAGACTATTGCGGCGCAAAGATGCTGGAGGAGGCGGGCTCTGTCATTCTGCTCAGGGGTGAGAGTCTGCTTTGCCTGCTCTGCTCTCTCCATTCCGCCGCCGTCATGGCCGAGACCCAGAACGCTGCGGATTCGGGCGGTGTCGTGGCTGCCCAGAAGATTCATAAGGCAGCGATACATGGGAGCGGGATAATTGAGCTTCTGTCCCATGAGGAAGGCGCGGGTGTCCTCCGCGTCGGCAGTGCCCAGAGCGAAATCCACAAGAGCCTTGCGGAGGGGATAGTTCATAACGGTGTCAAGAGCCTTGCCCAAAGCATAGGTTCTGTTTTGGTCATAGCTCTTCTTGGTGGTGGCATCCTCCCAGACCTCGCCCAGAATGAGGGCTTCGCTGTTTTCTGTCTTGGCGGAAGAGCGGATAAGCTCGATAACATCATCGGGGAGCTCATCGGCCACATCAAGACGCCAGCCACCAGCGCCCCGGCGCAGCCAGGTTTTTACAACACTGTAGCGTCCGGAGATTATGGCGTCCTGCCATGCCTTGTCGTGCTCTTCAACCTCAGGGAGGGACTCGAAGTTCCACCAGCAGCGGTATTTATCGGGGAAGTCCTTGAAACAGAACCAGGAATGATAGGGGCTGTCCACATTCTGATAGGCACCCACTCCGCCGTAGCGGCCGTATTTGTTGAAATAGATGCTGTCATCGCCCGTGTGGGAGAACACGCCGTCCAGGATGATGCGCATATCCCTCTCTTCCGCAGCGGTGCAAAGCTTCTTGAAGTCATTGAGGGTGCCGAGGATAGGGTCTATCTTCTTATAGTCGCCGGTGTTGTAGCGGTGGTTGGAGTCGGCCTCGAAAATGGGGTTGAGATAGATGACATCAACGCCCAGCTCCTTGAGGTAATCCAGCTTTTCGCTGATGCCCTGAAGGGTTCCGCCGTAGAAATCGTTGGGGGCGTAGAAGCGCTTGCCCCTGCTGGGCTGCCATTTGACTTTTTCGCTCCACTCCTCGTGGAACTCAATTTCTCTTCCCGCTTCCCGATGGTAGGCGATGCCCTTTTCGGCAGCTGTGCCGCCCCGGGCAAAACGGTCGGGGAAAATCTGATACATGGTCTTACCTTCAAACCATTTGGGGGTTTCAAAGTCGGAGGCATAAACCGTCATCTGCCAGTCCCCCGCGTGTCCGCTGCGCAGACCCTGAGGACCAAAACAGAACTTGCCGTCAATCCGGAAGTGATACCAAAGAACAATGGGCTCATCGGGAGCGGTGAACTCCGTCTCGAAGCGCTTATCCCGGCGGCGCATTTCATATTCCCCGGCGCCGATTACAAGGTGAACGCTTTCGGTGGTATCCGGCGCTTTTATACTTAGTTTAACCGTCTGTCCGCAGGCCAGAGCGCCGAGAGGCATGCGGCAGACTTCCTCAAAAGGGTCGTGTTCGAATTCAGCGGCCTTTTCAGGGAGTATGGAGACAAAGAGCTTTCCGTATTCCACGGCAGAAGGACCGAAACCGAAATCGGTGTTCATTGCGTTGGAGCGGATCTGCTCGTGCTTTTCGTGGTCGGAGCAGGTGTCAAGGGCGAAGCGTACGGCCTTGAGAAGCATCTCGCCGCTGTATTCCTCGAAGGAGAAGCCGTTGCCCTCGCCGGTAAATTCGTTATAAGCCTGGACGGTGTCACGCAGACCACCAACCTCGTGGACGATGGGGAGAGTGCCGTAGCGCATTGCTATCATCTGGCTGAGGCCACAGGGCTCGAAGGCGGAGGGCATCAGCAGGAAGTCAGCGCCTGCGTAAATGCGGCGGCTGAGAGCCTCGCTGTAGCCGATGTAGGCGCAAACCTTGCCCGGGTGACGCATTTCGCACTCACGCATGGCCTTCTCGTATCTGCTGTCGCCTGAGCCCAGAAGGACGAAGGCGGCGCCGGAGGCAACAATGCCGTCAATGGCTTCCAGAACAATGTCGAAGCCCTTCTGGCTGGTCATACGGGTGACCATGGCAACGATGGGAGTATCGTGCTCAATCTCCAGACCCAGCTCTTCGATGAGGGCCAGCTTGCAGCTTGCCTTGCCGCCAAGGTCGTTTGCGGAGAAGTTGAAGGGGAGCTCGGGGTCGGTTTCGGGGTTGAAAACCTCGATGTCCAGACCGTTGATAATACCGCTCAGGTCATTGCCGCGATAGATGAGGGGCTCATGCATACCCTCGCTGAAGCGGAGGGTCTTGATTTCTTCGGCATAGCTGGGGCTGACGGTGTTTATCTTGTCCGCATAGACGCAGGCGCTCTTCATAAAGTTGACGCAGCCGTTGTGCTCAATGCAGAAATGATTATACCAATAGCTGTCCACGCTGAGGAAGTCGGCAACAAAGTCGAAGCCGAACTGACCCTGGAAGGCGATATTATGGATGGAGAAAACGGTCTTGATGTTTGCCTGCATCTTGTCGTAATACTGGGTCTTCAGCAGGAAGGGGATGAAGGCGGTGTGCCAGTCGTTGCAGTGGATAACCTCGGGGACAAAGTCCAGATAGGGGATAGCCTCCAGAACCGCGCGCTGGAAGAAGGCATACTGCTCACCTTCTGCAAGGCCGCCGCGGTAAATCTTGTCGCCGAAATAATATTCGCTGTCGATAAGATATATGGTGAGCTCACCGAGGGTGAGCTTCTCAAGACCCGCATACTGGCGTCTCCAACCAAGATTGACGTAAAACTCGGTGATATGTTCCACGCGGTCAGCGAATTTTTCCTTTACGCAGCGGTGGTAGGGGGTGATTACGCGGGTGTCAAAGCCGAGGGCGTTGAGGCTCTTGGGAAGAGCGCCCGCAACATCGGCAAGCCCTCCTGTCTTGGAGAGGGGAGAGCATTCGGCTGCTGCCAGAAGCACTTTGGGAAGGCTGGTGCGTCCTTTTAATTCCAGCAGCTTTTCAAGTTCAGCGTTCACTTTTTATCCTCCTTATATGTGTAGTAAACCGCACTGAGCGGGGGAAGTTTCAGGAATGCGGAGTCGGGATGCTCGGCAAAGGGCCTGCCGCTGCTGGCAAGCTGTTTGGGAATATCCATTCCCGTACCGCCGAAGCGGTGCTCATCACTGTTGAGCACAAGCCAAAGGCGTCCCTTTTCGGGGAGACCCACCTGCAGCTCCCAATCTCTGGGGGTGAAGTTGAAGGCGCAGACGATTTTCTCGCCGCTGAGAGAAGTGCGCATAAAGCAGAGGCAGCTTCTGTCGGCATCGTTCACGTTCAGCCACTTGAAGCCCTCCCAGTTCACCTCGTTTTCGAAAAGGGCGTTGCGGGAGCGGTAGATACGGTTGAGCTCACGGACGAAGCGCTGCATCTCAAGATGCTTGGGATATTCCAGCAAAAACCAGTCCACCTGACGTTTTTCATCAAACTCTATGAACTGTGCAATTTCCGTGCCCATGAAGTTATGCTTCTTTCCGGGGTGACCGTACTGATAGGCAAGCAGACAGCGGAGGTTTGCGAATTTATCGTTATAAAGGCCGCTCATCTTGTTGAGCATGGAGAATTTTCCGTGAACAACCTCATCGTGGGAGAAGGCCAGCATATAGCGCTCGGAGAATGCGTACATCATGGAGAAGGTGAGCTTATTGTGGCTATAGCGGCGGTAGATGGGGTCAAGCTTCATATAATCGAGGGTGTCGTGCATGAAGCCCATATCCCACTTCATATCGAAACCTATGCCGCCCTCGGCGATGGGCTTTGTGATGCCGGGATAGGTGGTGGCCTCCTCGGCTATGCTTATGCCGCCTCTGCTGCGTATGAGGGTGGTGAGATCCTTGAGGAATTCCACCGCGCCCAGGCACACATCTCCGCCGTATATGTTGGGGAGGTAATCGCCGTTTCGGGCATAGCTGAGATAGAGCATGCTGCTCACCGCGTCAACGCGGATGCCGTCAATATGGTAAACATCCATAAAGAAGGCTGCGGAGGAAAGGAGGAAGCTCTTTACGGGAGCTTTCTGATAGTCGAAAATGAGGGTGCCCCACTCGGGGTGGTTTGCCATCTTCTCGTTGTCCCGCTCGTAGGTGGGTGTGCCGTCAAACATGCCCAGACCGTGGGCATCCTTGGGGAAGTGGGCGGGGACCCAGTCGATGATAACGCCTATGCCGGCCTTGTGCATACGGTCCACAAAGTACATGAAGTCCTGAGGTGTACCGTAGCGGCTGGTGGGGGCGAAGTAACCCGTCACCTGATAGCCCCAGCTGGGGGGATAGGGGTATTCGGTTACGGGCATAAGCTCAACATGGGTGTAGCCCATATCGAGGCAGTAGTCCGCAAGAGCGTCGGCCACTTTGCGGTAGTTTGGATAAATCTCGTCCTCGCCCTTTTTCCATGCGCCCATATGAAGCTCATAGACGCTGACGGGGCGGGTGAGGAAGTCTTTTTTCTTTCTGGCGGCAAGATAGCGTCCGTCGCTCCAGCTGTGACCTCCCAAATCCCAGACCTTGCTGCCTGTGCCCGGGCCGGTCTCGGCATGGAAGGCATAGGGGTCGGCCTTGAGAACGACCTTGCCGCTATGCCATGTGATGGCATATTTATAAATATCGCCCTGAGTGATGCCCTCTATGGTGCAGGTCCATTCGCCGCTGTTTTGGCGATACATGGGCGTTGCGCCCACCTGCCAGTTATTGAACTGACCCACAAGGCTTACGGACTTTGCGTTGGGTGCCCATACTGTGAAGCGGCAGCGCCCATCGGGCATAAAATGGCTTCCGAAGTATTCGTAAGCGTTAAGGGAGCTTCCTCGCAGGAACTCTGCGGGCAGCACCTCGGCGGAAGAAAAGAGTTTTTTCAAGTTTCGTCCCCCCAATTCACTGTTGTTAAATCTTATATTATCATAAAGCTGTGTAAATTAACAGTAAAAAAACGCAAAATTATCCTCTCAGGGGCGGATTATATGTTGTTTGCAGAGGGGTGGAGGCAGTATAATGCAGCTAAGAATTGAGAAAGGGGAAAGAGGATGACCGATTGCGGATTTTTAAAAGATAACAAATGGTTTCGATACCGCGCAGCGGCAATCATTGTTGAGGACGAGAGCGTGCTTTTTGCCTGCAATGGAAAGGACGATTATCTGTATTCCGTTGGTGGCGGAGTGCAACACGGAGAAAGAGCGGAGGATGCCGTTATACGGGAAGTTTTTGAAGAGACCGGAGTGCATTACAGCATAGACCGTATGGCCGTCATCCACGAAAACTTCTTCAATGAGAGCCACGGCACATTGGAAGGCATGGAGTGCCACGAGATTTGTTTTTATTTCCTGATGAAGCCTCGGGGAACGAAGGATATTTGCGGAAACAGTGTCACTATGCACGGATTGAAAGAGGAAATGCGTTGGATACCTATTGCTGAGCTTGATAAGCACAAGGCCTATCCTGCGTTTTTGAAGGCCTATCTGACGGAAGAGCACAGCGCCCTTGAGCATATTGTAACGGACGAGAGAGTGCCGAGAGAGGCGTGAAAGCGGCGCGCTGAGGTCATCGCGCCCTACGGATTAATTTTCGGTGGGAGCAAGCTTTGCGAAGCAAGGCAGGAATGGAAGGTTTTCGCGAAACGAAAAGCCACCTCATCTGTCGTTTCCTTCAAAAATGGAAGGCTTTTCCGGCGTAATGTTTTTAAAATGAAAAAAATCCCGACAAAATGTCGGGATTTAATTCTCTTCAATCACACAGCGCGGGTAACCTTGCCGCTGCGCAGACAACGGGTGCATGCGTAGGCATGCTTGGGGGTACCGTCCACGATAACCTTAACGCGCTTGACGTTGGGCTTCCAAGTACGGTTGGAGCGTCTGTGAGAATGGCTCACCTGGATGCCGAAAGCAACACCCTTATCGCAAAATTCGCACTTTGCCATCTTATGCTGCACCTCCTCGCTTAAATAAATCTGATTAAACAGCTTATTTATAATAACAGAAGGGAAATGCAAAAGCAAGAAAAATTTTTAATTTTATGCAAAAATTTTTTCTTTTATGTGCTTTGCACACTATTATTAATAAAAACATTGCCAAAATGCGCTTAAGTGTATAAAATATAATGATGAGGTACTATGCATTTTTCACAGGAGGGATAGCATGGAAAGAAGATATCAGGTGAAACTCAAGCACATTGCTCAGGAGCATGAGCTGAGCGTTTTGCACGCAACTGCCGACTTTGAAAGCTGCACCATAAGCAATTATAACGTCTCCCGCCCTGCCCTTCAGCTTGCGGGTTTTTACGATTATTTTGACCCCACTATGATACAGATCATAGGTAAGGCAGAACTGGCATATCTCCGCACCCTCAGCGAGGAGGAAATGGAAAAGAGTCTGGACACCTTCTTCGCCAAGCGGGTTGCCGCCGTTATAATCTGCAGCCGCATACCCCCCAACAGCTTCATTGTGGATTGCGCCCGCAAATATGACACAAACCTTCTCTCCACCGATATGCCCACCAACGAATTTATCGCCCAGATAATCAACACCCTCCGCACCCACCTTGCCCCCAGAGAGACTATGCACGGTGTTTTGGTTCAGGTTCACGGCGAAGGTCTGCTCATCACCGGTGACAGCGGCATAGGCAAGAGCGAGACCGCTCTGGAGCTTGTAAAGCGCGGCCACCGTCTTGTGGCCGATGACGCGGTGGAGGTGCGCCGTATGAACCGCAATGTGGTTTCCGGCTCCGCCCCCGAGATGATACGCTATCTTATGGAGCTTCGCGGACTGGGTCTTATTGATGTCCGCAAAATATACGGCATAGGCGCGGTTTTACCTGATTGCAACATAGACCTTGTGGTACATTTTGAGCACTGGGACGGCGACAAATATTATGACCGCCTGGGCATTGAAACGGAGACCACCTCTATTCTGGGCGTGGAGATACCCAAGGTGACCATTCCCGTTGCTCCCGCACGAAATCTGGCCATTATTCTTGAAGTTGCCGCCATGAACAACCGCCAGAAGCGCCTTGGCCATAACACGGCTCTTGAATTTATGCACAGGCACGATGACGCGGTGGACAGGAAGCAGGAGAAATTATGAATTTTGATTTTATATACCGCAGCCTCAGCGAGGCTATGCCCCGGCTGAAAATACTGCGCAATGAGCCCATGAAAAACCACAGCTCCTTCAAAGTGGGAGGACCTGCGGAAATTTTTATAGAAATCGAAGGCGAGGAGCAGCTTGCAAAAAGCTATGCTCTCCTCCGCGAAATGGGTCTCAAGCCCATCGTTATAGGCAAGGGCAGCAATATCCTTGTCCGTGACGAGGGCATAAAGGGCGTTGTTCTCCATATAGGCGAGGGTCTCGCCTGCGTGAAGGTTGAGGGAGAGACTCTCTATGCCCAGGCGGGCGCAACTATGGCCTCCGTGGCCTCCGCAGCGCTGCGCGAAAGCCTCACCGGTATGGAATTTGCCCACGGCATCCCCGGCAGCATAGGCGGCGGCGTTATGATGAACGCCGGCGCTTATGGCGGTGAGCTTAAGGACATCGTTTACCGCGTCCGTTATATGGACGGCGAGGGCAGCATTCTTGAAACAAGCGACTGCCGCTTTGGCTATCGCCACAGCCGATTTGAGGAAGAGGAAAGCATAATCCTCGGCGCGTATATCAAGCTTGAAAAAGGCGAGAAGGAGGCTATTGCCGCGCAGATGAAGCTTCTCAGCGAGAAGCGAATGAGCAGCCAGCCCCTTGATAAGCCCTCCGCAGGAAGCACCTTCAAGCGCCCCGCCACAGGCTATGCCGCTGCGATGATAGATGAGTGCGGACTGAAGGGTCTACGCATTGGCGATGCTCAGGTCAGTGAAAAGCACGCTGGCTTCGTTGTGAATCTGGGAAATGCCTCCTTTGCCGATGTTAAGGCAGTTATGGAAAAGGTTCAGGAAGAGGTTTTCCGCCGCTTCGGCACGATGCTGGAGGCGGAAGTTAGAATAATAGGCTGAAAGATATCTGATTTATGGAAATTTTGATTGTGTCCGGAATGTCCGGTGCGGGAAAAAGCCGCGCCGCCGACATCCTTGAAGATCTGAATTTTTACTGCGTTGACAACCTGCCCGCAGCGCTGCTGCCCAAATTCGCGGAGTTTTGTCTGGGAATGGGCGGACGATATGAGAGGCTTGCCCTTGTCACGGACATAAGAGACAGAGGCGGCTTGCAGGATATGCTCTCTGCTTTGGATGAGCTTGATAAAATCGAGTGCAGCCACCACATTCTTTTTATTGAGGCGGACATCGCAACCGTTGTCAAGCGCTACAAGGAAAGCCGCCGCCCTCACCCCCTCCAGCAGGAGGTTATGGGCGTGGAGGCTGCTGTCCGTCTGGAGGCTGCCCGATTGGGGCCTCTCAGAGACAGAGCGGATTACATTATCAACACAAGCCATCTCACTCTTGGCATGCTCCAGAAGGAGATTTACCGCCTCTTTGTGGGGGACAGCTCCAAGCGTCCGCTGCAGGTGAACGTTATGAGCTTCGGTTTCAAATACGGTCTGCCCATCGAGGCGGATATGGTTTTCGATGTGCGATTTCTCCCCAACCCCTTCTATGACAGCGCTCTTCGCGGAAAAACGGGTCTGGATATGGAGGTGCGGGATTATATATTCCGCCATGAAAGCTCGGAGGAATTTCTCCGCAGACTTGGCGAGCTTATAACATTTCTTGTGCCCCGCTATGTGGATGAGGGAAAGCATACCCTAACCATTGCCGTGGGCTGCACAGGCGGACGCCACCGCTCCGTGGCTGTTGCCGAGGCTCTTACGGAGCTTATCCGCACTCTGGGTCAGAGCGCGGAAAACATTCACCGCGATATAGACAAATGATGGAGGATTAAAATATGTCCTTTTCCGGCAACGCAAAGGCAGAGCTCTGCCGCGCGGGCATTGGCCGAAACTGCTGCGCCGCAGCGGAGGCCTACGGTGTGCTTTTGTACGCCAACACCTTTTCCGCCACGGAAATAAAAATAATAACAGGCAGCGAGGAGTTCGCCCAGCATCTGCCCAAGCTCTGGAAAAAAGCCTTCAATATGAGCTTTGATGTGCTTCCCTCCGAGGGGAACAAAGGCAAGTATATTCTCATAATGGACGACCCCGCCAAGATAGAGAAAATTTTCAACCGCTATGGCTATGATGCAAGAAGCACCCTTGTCCACCATATCAATCTGGGTGTGCTGGAGGATGAGTGCTGCCGCGCCGCATTTGTGAAGGGCGCTTTTCTGGCAGGCGGCAGCATAACCGACCCCGAAAAGCGCTATCATCTTGAGCTGGTCACCGACCATATGAATGTGAGCCGCGAGACCTACTCCCTTCTGCTGGAGATGGGCTTTTATCCCCACGACACCACCCGCGCGGGACACTACATTATATATTTCAAGCAGAGCGAGGCCATAGAGGACTTTTTCACCACTATCGGCGCTGTCGGCTCCGCTATGGAGATAATGGAGACCAAGGTGGAGAAGGATATGCGCAACTCCATCAACCGCAAGGTCAACTGCGACAGCGCAAATGCGGACAAAATAGTCTCTGCCGCCGCGGCTCAGCTGGAGAAAATCCGTTTTCTGGATAAGGAAATCGGTCTTGATAATCTCCCCACTGACCTGCAGGAGGTGGCATATCTCCGTATAGCCAACCCTGAGGCCAGCCTCAGCGACCTTGCAATGCTCTCCGACCCTCCCGTCAGCAAAAGCGGCATAAACCACCGCCTGCGCAAGCTGATGTCATATAACCCGGAGAAATAACACAGAAAGGAACACCCCGATGGCTTTTGTTCATCTTCATGTTCATAGTGAATACAGCCTTCTTGACGGTGCCTGCCGAATTTCCCAGCTGCCCCAGCGGGCAAAGGAACTGGGTCAGAGCGCCGTTGCCATAACCGACCACGGCGTTATGTATGGCGCTGTGGCCTTCTATAAGGCTGCGCAAAAAGCCGGGGTAAAGCCCATCATAGGCTGCGAGGTTTATGTTGCCCCCGCCAGCCGCTTCGGAAGAGAGCACGGCACGGACGGAAACTACAGCCATCTTGTGCTCCTTTGCAAAAATGATGTGGGCTACCGCAACCTTTGCTATCTTGTTTCCGCTGGCTTCACCGAGGGCTTTTATATCAAGCCCCGAATAGACTGGGAACTGCTTCGCGAACACGCGGAAGGACTTGTTTGCCTCAGTGGCTGCGTTGCGGGCGAAATTCCCCAAAAGCTGCTCCGTGGGGATTATGAGGCTGCCAAAGCCAAGGCCATGGAGCTGGATGAGCTTTTCGGACGGGGCAATTTCTATCTTGAGCTGCAGGATCACGGGGATATAGACGAAAAGCGGGCTATGAACGGCTTGCTTCGCATAAGCGAAGAAACCGGCATTCCCATAGTCCTTACCAACGATGCTCACTATATCGAAAAGAAGGATGCTGTCAGTCAGGACGTGCTTCTCTGCATACAGACAGGCAAAAATCTGGATGAGCCCGGAAGAATGAAGTTCCAGGGCGAGGAATTTTACCTTAAAAGCGAGGATGAGATGGCGGCAATACTGCCCGAGCATCCCGAAGCTCTTGAAAACACCGCAAAAATTGCAGATATGTGTGCCTTCGATTTTGAGTTCGGTCATTATCACCTGCCCGAATTCAAGCTTCCCGATGGGGAAACGGATTCCGCCTCCTACCTTCGCAAGCTCTGCGAGGAAGGCTTTGAGCGCCGCTACGGCGCAAATAACGCCGTTCACGCTCAGCTGGACTATGAGCTGAACATGATTGAGCGCATGGGCTTTGTGGATTACTTCCTCATAGTTTCCGACTTCGTGGGCTATGCCAAGCGCAATGCCATCCCCGTGGGTCCGGGACGCGGCAGCGCCGCAGGCAGCGTTGTATCCTACTGTCTGGGCATCACCGATGTTGACCCCATCAAATACAGTCTTTATTTCGAGCGCTTCCTCAACCCCGAGCGAGTGAGCATGCCCGATATTGATATGGACTTCTGCATCCGCCGCAGAGGCGAGGTCATAGACTACGTTAACCGCAAGTATGGCTCCGACCATGTGGCGCAGATTGTCACCTTCGGCACTATGGCAGCGAAAAACGCAATCCGTGATGTTGGCCGCGTTATGGGCGTAAGCTACGCGGAGACGGATGCGGTTGCAAAGGCTGTGCCCAATGCCCTTCATATCACCATAAATGAGTCACTGCAGGTTTCCAAAGCTCTCAAGGAGCTTTATGAGGGCGAGAGCAGAATAAAGGCTCTTGTGGACACCGCGAGAGATCTTGAGGGTATGCCCCGCCATGCCTCCACCCATGCGGCGGGCGTTGTTATCACCAAGCGCCCCGTTTATGAATATGTGCCTCTTGCGAAAAATGATGAAGCCGTTGTCACCCAGTATCAGATGACCACCCTCGAGGAGCTGGGTCTTCTCAAGATGGACTTTCTCGGTCTGCGCAACCTCACCGTGCTGGACGATGCGGTGAAGCAGGTGCGCGCAAATGAGCTGGACTTTGACATTGAAAAAGTTCCCGAGGACGACAAAAAGGTCTTCGAAATGCTGCAGGCAGGCCGCACAAGCGGTGTTTTCCAGCTGGAATCCAGCGGCATCACCGCCGTCTGCACCGGCCTCAAGCCTAAGAGCATTGAGGATATCACCGCTATCATAGCCCTTTACCGCCCGGGTCCCATGGACTCCATCCCCCGCTTTATTGAGTGCAGCGCAAATCCCGGAAAGATAAGCTATAAGCACCCCATGCTGGAGGATATTCTGGGCGTTACCTATGGCTGCATAGTCTATCAGGAGCAGGTTATTGAAATCTGCCGCCGTCTTGCAGGCTTCTCTCTGGGTCAGGCGGATATGATTCGCCGCGCTATGAGCAAGAAGAAGGAAGCGGAGATTGTCCGGGAGCGCAAGACCTTCATCTATGGCGACAGTGAGCGCAACATCCCCGGCGCCGTTGCAAATGGCATACCCGAGGAGGTGGCGGGCAGCATCTATGACGAGATTCTGGACTTCGCCAACTATGCCTTCAACAAAGCCCATGCGGTCAGCTATGCAATCGTGGCCTACCGCACCGCCTATATGAAGGCTCATTATCCCAGAGAGTATATGGCCGCCCTCATCACCAGCGTTCTGGATAACAGCAGCAAGGTTGCCGAGTATATAAATGAGTGCCGCGACCTTGGCATAAAGCTTCTCCCTCCCGATGTGAACGAGTCCTTTGCCGACTTCTCCGTTGTGGGCAGCGACCTGCGCTTCGGCATGGCCGCTGTCAAGAATGTGGGTCGTGGCTTCGTCCGCGCCCTTGTGGGCGAGAGGGAGAGAAACGGACGCTTCACCGCCTTTGATGAGTTCTGCCGCCGTATGTACGGTCAGGATATGAACCGCAGAGCCATTGAGAGCCTCATCCGTGCAGGCGCTTTCGACAGCCTGGGTTATAAGCGCCGCGCCCTGCTTCAGGTGCTGGACAGCGTTATTGACGGCATTGCAAGTGCGGGCAGAAAGAATATAGAAGGCCAGTTTGATCTCTTCGGCATGAGCGAGGAGGATGGTGGCGTTGGCAGCCAGCCTATGCGCCTGCCTGAAACCGACGAATTCTCCCTCCGTGAAAAGATGAGTATGGAGCGGGAGATGACGGGGCTTTATCTGAGCGGACATCCTATGGACGAATACAGAGAGCTGGCAAAGAAAATGGGAGCCGTCAAGATCGGTACCATTCTTGAAGAGCACGAAAGCGGCTCCGGTGAGGGCAGATATGCCGACGGACAGTATGCCACCGTCTGCGGAGTTGTCAGCTCCTATAAAAAACGCGCCACCAGAAATAACTCCATGATGGCTTATGTGACGCTGGAGGATGACAGCGGCTTTATGGAGCTTATCTGCTTCCAGAAGGCGCTGGATAACGGCGAGGTTTATATCAAGGATAATGCCGCTTTGACGGTGCGGGGCCGCATCTCCGTCCGCGAGGATAAGGAGCCCCAGCTGATGGTGGATACCATCCGTCCTCTTGCCGAGACGGAAATTCCGGCTTTTGCCAATGCCGGCGGCAAGCGGGAGAAGAAGCTTTATCTGAAGCTTCGGAGCACGGATGAAAAAATGCTTCGCCGCATAGAGATAATACTGCAGATGTTTGAGGGCAAGGACACCATGATTCAGTATTTTGCAGATATAAAGAAGCAGCGCAGCTGCTCCTGTCTTGTCCATCCCGCCCTTGTGGAAGAACTCAAGGAGCTTCTCGGCGAGGAAAATGTAGTGGTCAAATAAATGAAAAGCACACCGCCTGAGGCGGTGTGCTTTTTTGCGGCGGGATGTGGGCATCGCCACCTACAAGGTTTTTTAACCAATTTCGTAGGGGTCGGCGTCCCGACGACCCGATAAGAACGAGGGAAAATCCCTGTGGCAACCAACAGGCGCCTTGAGGCAGCAGCGTCCTGAGCGGAAAACGAGGCAAGCACTCTAAGGTTTAGATTCTGATTATGTGGCACGATGGTTTTATCATTGCCGCACTTGGGGAGTTTCCAAAGAGGGGGGAACAGGTCGGTCTTAATAACTTCCCTCCTCGCGGCATAGCCGCTGCGGTCTTGGCTAAAAATGTGCCACCGGCACATTTTCTTAACGCCACGACTTTCCATATTCTTTTTG
>JAZSRY010000004.1:0-67324 GCA_045538735.1 Oscillospiraceae bacterium | reverse complement strand
TGGCACAAGGTGGGGTGCCACGAAGGTTGTGACCATGCCGTTTTCGTCACAGACGGTGCGGCCAAGCAGCTTTATGGAGCAGCCAAAATCCTCGGCAAAGGCGCTGTCAATGCCGGAAACACAGGTGATACCCTGGGTTTTCACCTTTGCGGGAGGAATATTGTGACCAAAGCTCAGATCCGCAAGAATACATATCTTGCGGCAGGCATCTATGCCCTCAACATCGGCGGTGGGGTCCGCCTCCGCATAGCCCAGACGCTGGGCATCTGCCAGAGCCTCATCAAAGCTCTGGCCGCATTGAGCCATCTGGGTGAGAATATAATTTGTTGTGCCGTTGATTATTCCGAAAACCTCATTGATACGGTTGCCCGCAAGGCAGTTTGTGAGGGGACGGAGAATGGGAATTCCGCCGCCTACACTGGCCTCGAAAACAAAGCTGACGCCATTTTCCCTTGCAATAGCCAAAAGCTCAAGACCCTTTTCGGCCACCAGATGCTTGTTGCAGGTGACAACGCTTTTGCCCGCAAGGAGACAGCTTTTGATAAACTCATAGGCAATGCCGATGCCGCCTATGCACTCGGCAACTATATCCACCTCGCTGTCCGCGAGAATGATATTTATATCGTCAATGACTTTATCCGCAAAGCTCTCAGCGGAGCAATCCCGCTTTTCAAGAACATACTTAAGCTCGATTTCCTCGCCCAGTTTCTTTGCAATATCGTCTTTTTTATCCCTAAGAATTTCAACAATGCCGGTACCCACGATACCGCAGCCCATAACAGCAACTTTTTTCATATCTCTTGTCTCTCCTTATCTCAACCGGCCAGAATTTCCAGGCGCATAACCGCGGTCAGCGCCTCAACATGAGCTTTAAGCTCCTCCAGAGTAATGCTCATGGCATCGGCCATAATGCTCAGGGTAAGCATCGCGGCTCCGTTTGCGGAAATGGATTGGTTAATTGTGAGAATATTTACATGGTTGTCGGCAAAAATAGCTAAGACAGAAGAGAGAGCGCCGGGGCGGTCATGTATAAGCAGGCTTAAAGTCAGCACCTGATCTCTCTTTATGTCCCTGAAGGGTGTAATCGCGTCCTTATATTTGTAAAAGGCGCTTCGGCTTATATCTGCCTTCACAACAGCCTCCGCAACAGTGCTGCAGACGCCTGTCTCAAGATATTCCTTGGCACGGCATACCTTTATATAAACTTCGGGAAGCATGCTTCCTTCCACAATGTAGAGCTTTGATCTCTCTTTAGCCATACGTTCGTGTCCTCCCATCAAAGTCATTTGTCCTTGTGGGGTATATAGTAGCACATAACTTCTCCCTTCGCAAGGGTAAATTTCATCAAATCATCAGGGGGAGCTGATAGCTTGCACAGTAAAACTTCCACAATTATAAATAAACTGCTGCTTACGGCTCTCTCCCTTGCGGGCATTTGGCTTGCTCTGCGTTTTCTTTTTCCCCTTGCCGCTCCCATGCTGCTGGCCTTTGCCGCAGCGGTGGCAATAGAGCCTGCGGTTAAATTTCTCTGCCGCAGACATTTCCCTCGCTCCGCCGCTTCCGGACTTTGCGTTATAGCCTTCCCTTCAATCGCGGGAATACTTCTATGGCTCCTGCTTTCCCGTGTTTTCTCCGAATTTCAGCACCTGAGCCGCCGGCTTCCCGAATTTCTGAATGCCGCATCGGACTTTATGAACTACTGGCAGGAGCGGCTGGGCTCTCTTTCCCTTCGTCTTCCACCTGTTTTCACTCAAGTGCTCAACTCCACCCTTGCCGGCGCCAAAGACTATCTTTTCTCACTGCCGGGAACCATATCGGGGCAGGTTATCTCCCGCCTCACCGCCCTTGCCGCCAATGCGCCCATGTGGCTGCTTTTTGCCGTTACATGGATAATGGGGCTTTACTTCATCTCTGCGGCCTACCCTTCCATTTTGCGTTTTCTCCGCTTTCAGCTTTCCCACCGCAGCTTTGATCGGCTCAGGCGGATAAAAAGCTCTCTCGGAGAAAGCCTTGGAAAATATCTGAAAGCCCAGCTTATAATGAGCGCCATCACCTTCGGAGAAATGCTCGTGGTCTTTGCCCTGCTGCGGGTTGATTATGCTCTGGTGCTGGCAATAGCCGTTGCGGTAATCGACGCTCTCCCTGTTTTCGGCACCGGCACCGTCCTCCTTCCCTGGGCAGTATGGGAATTTATCGCGGGGGACACATCCCGGGGACTGGGTCTTGCCATTAGCTACGGCGCCATTACCATCCTGCGCAACTGCATACAGGCGAAGCTCCTTGGCGATCAGCTCGGGCTGCACCCTGCCATCACGCTGCTGGCAATTTATTCCGGGGCAAAAGCCATGGGTGTGGCAGGCATGATAATTTTCCCCATCGCCGCCATCAGCATTAAAAAACTTAATGACAGCGGCCTTATTCACATCTGGAAAAGAGAGGATACAAATGACAGGAGTAATATTCAGTATAATAGCGGGAATGGCTATGAGCATTCAGGGGGTCATGAATACCCGTCTGGGTGAACACATCGGACTTATGGAGTCCAACGCCTTCGTTCAGTGCACCGCCGCCGCACTGAGCATTGCAGCCCTTGCTTTTTACCGCACGGGTTCCTTTGCGGAAATAGGCGGCACACCGAAGATATATCTGCTGGGCGGTCTTTTCGGGCTTATCATAACTATAACCGTTATGCTGGGCATAAAAAATCTCTCCCCCACGGTGAGCATTTCAATCATTTTGATATCCCAGCTTCTCCTTGCCGCCCTTATCGACTATTTCGGTATAATGGGCAGCGAGAAAATGCCCTTCGGCTGGACCAAGTTTATAGGTCTCGGCCTTATGATCGGCGGAGTTGTGCTTTTTAAGCTCCAGCGCTGAGAAGCCGTATGGGCGGGCACATCTGTCCACCCAGGTTCCGTCTGTGGGTCAGGATGTGTAGGGGCGATTCACGAATCGCCCGATGTACGATTGTGCTCACTTTTTGCGGCGCGCCCAGTGGTCGCGCCCTACGCCCCGTTACTCCGACATAAAAGCAAGTTATACAGAGCAGCTTTTCAAAGCGGCAAAAAAGACCGGCGGCTTTCCGTCGGTCTTTAATCAGTCTATCATTCGCCCTGTTCGGCGATTTTCTTTTTCCAGCACTTATGACACATGGCGATATAGCTGTCGTTGCCGCCAATGAGAATCTGGCTGCCCTTGGTTACAACTCTGCCCTCGCCGTCTATTCTTGCATTGACGGTTGCCTTGTGGCCACAGCGGCAGACAGTCTTTATCTCCGTTATGGAGTCGGCAAGCTCCATAAGTCTGCGGGCGCCGGGGAAGAAGTTGGTGAGGAAGTCTGTGCGGAGACCGAAGCAGAGCACGGGGACATTTTCCTCGTCCACGATGTCGCGGAGCTGGTCAATCTGCTCAGGGGAGAGGAACTGAGCCTCGTCGGCAATGATAACATCAAACTTGCCTGCTTTATGATACTCCTCTATCACATTCTGGTCGGGAGTTATCACCTGAGCATGGCGCATAAGACCGATGCGGCTTTTGATTATATCCGCTCCGTCCCGGTTATCGGTGCTGGGCTTGATAAGCCAGACCTTCATTCCAAGCTCCTCATAATTGAACTGAGTTATGAGAGCCTGGGCGGATTTGCTGGAGCCCATTGCTCCGTATTTAAAATAAAGCTTTGCCATATTTATTCCTCATCTTTCTTTCCAAGATACGCTCTTATGCGCTCCATCACCATACTTAGGGCAACGGCATTGCGTCCGCCCTCGGGGATAATTACATCGGCGCAGCGCTTGCTGGGCTCAACAAACTGTTCATGCATGGGCTTAACAGTGTTCAAATACTGGTTGACAACGCTCTCAAGACTTCTGCCTCTGTCACGGACATCCCTTACAATGCGGCGGAGAATGCGAACATCGGCGTCCGTATCCACAAAGAGCTTGATATCCATCTCATCTCTCAACTGCTTATCCGCGAAGATAAGTATGCCCTCCACTATAAGCACTTTGGCGGGACAAATCTCAACGGTTTTATCCGAACGGTTATGAACGGTATAGTCATAAACGGGGCAAAGAATCTTTTCTCCCCCCTTAAGAGACTTTATATGTTCGATCATAAGCTCGGTATCGAAGGCATCGGGATGGTCATAATTGAGCTTGCAGCGCTGGGAATAAGGCATCTCATCATGTGCCTTATAGTAGTTATCGTGATAAATGACGGAGACATCTCCGCCGAATTCCTTCACTATGCGTCTGGTGATGGTGGTTTTGCCGCTGCCGGTACCTCCGGCAATGCCGATGGTCAAAACTTCCATGTCAGCCTCCTTCAGCCTTCGGGCTACACTGTTTTTCAACATATTATCACATTATAGTCCCGTATGCAAATTGACTTTTAAGAAAAACATAATATAATTCTTACAGGCAAACAAAGTCATTTATCAAATCATTCAGGAGGAACTTTTATGTCCATTCCCACCCCCCATATAACCGCCAAGGCGGGCGAGATTGCAAAAACCGTTCTTATGCCCGGCGATCCTCTCCGCAGCAAATTCATTGCGGAAACCTTCCTTGAAAACCCCGTTCTTGTGAACAATACCCGCGGAGTTCAGGGCTACACCGGAACCTGGAAGGGTGTTCCCGTTACTGTTATGGCCTCCGGAATGGGAATCCCCTCCATAGGCATATATTCCTGGGAGCTTTACACCGAATACGGTGTTGAAAACATCATCCGCGTGGGCTCCGCAGGCGCACTCAAGGATGAGCTTCAGCTTATGGATATAGTTATCGGTCAGGGTGCCTGCACCGACTCCAACTTTGCTCACCAGTTCGGTCTCTGGGGCACTTTTGCTCCCATCGCAGACTATGAGCTGATGCGCACCGCCATCGATGTTATGGAAGAAAAAGGCCTCACACCCAAAGTGGGCAACCTCCTTTCCTCCGACAATTTCTATTCCGACGGCAGCGACAGCTCCGACCGCTGGAAGAAGATGGGCGTTATGGCCATTGAAATGGAGGCCGCGGGACTTTATATGAATGCCGCACGCCTCGGCAAGCGCGCCCTCGCCATCTGCACCATTTCCGACCATATCTATCGTCCCGAAATTCTCCCCGCCGAGGCCCGCCAGACCGCCTTCACCCAGATGATGGAGGTTGCTCTGGATACCGCCGTTAAGATGGCTGCAAAATAAGTGTTTACATAAGAATTTTCTCTTATGTGACCGCTATTTCTTTCGGTTTAAAGCTTGATTTAGTCCTTGGAATGGTGATATAATACCCGCGTGTTTAATGCAGACCCGTTAAAGTGTTAGCAAAAAAACCAAATATAAATCAAAGGAGAAAAAAACATGAAAAAGTTCATCGCACTGTTTCTTGCTCTCGTGATGGTCTTTGCAATGGCTGCCTGCGGCGCACAGCCCGCAGCTCCCGCCGCTCCTGCAGAGCCCGCTGCCCCCGCTGAGCCCGCTGCTCCCGCTGAGCCTGCAGCTCCCGCTGAGCCCGCAGAGCCCACCGTCATCACCAACCCCGACGAGATCCCCGACGATATGACTGCCGAAGACGGCAAGTATCAGGTCGCCTTCATCACTGACGTTGGTCAGCTGAAGGACAAGAGCTTCAACCAGGGCACCTATGACGGCGTTAAGCTCTTCGCTGCCAACAACAACCTCGCTTACAAGTACTATCAGCCCGCAAACGGCGACGCCGCTACCGACGACGACCGTTACGATGCTATGAAGGCTGCTTGCGAAAACGGCGCTCAGGTCGTTGTCGCTGCCGGCTTCATGCAGGCTGCTGCTCTTCAGAAGGCTGCTGAAGAGTTCACCGATGTTATGTTCATCTTCATCGATGGTTGGGATCTCGGTCTCGCCAACGTTGCAGGCATCTTCTTCGCAGAAGAGCAGCCCGGCTACCTGGCCGGTTATGCAGCTGTTAAGGACGGCTACACCAAGCTCGGCTTCTGCGGCGGCGGCGGCGGGACCAACCCCGCTTGCATCCGTTACGGCTGGGGCTTCGTTCAGGGCGCTGATGCAGCTGCCAAGGAACTGGACGTAAACATCTCCATCAACTACTCTTGGGAGTACGGCGCATCCTTCTCCGCTTCTCCTGAGCTCCAGACCATGGCTGCCGGCTGGTACGCAAACGGCACCGAGGTTATCTTCGCTTGCGGCGGCTCTATGTTCCAGTCCATCGTTGCAGCTGCTGCTGCTAACGACGGCGCTGTTATCGGCGTTGACGTCGACCAGAGCTTCGAGTCCGACACCGTTATCACCTCTGCTATGAAGGGCCTTGCAGCTTCCGTTCAGTGGGCTTGCGCAAAGGTCTATGATGGCACCTGGGCTGAAATCGGCGGCAACGGCACCGGCACCTCCCTTGGTGCAGCTGACGGCGCTGTAGGTCTCCCCACCGCTACCTGGTCCCTCGAGGGCTGGACTGTTGATGCTTACGAGGCAATGCTGGCTGACATGGCTTCCGGCACTCTCGTTGTTGACAACAACTCCGAGATGGCTGCTCCCGCAAGCACCGACAACACCACTGTTAACATCATCGGTGGCTAAGCTATAAGCTAATCAAACACAAAAAGAGAAGTCCTTCGGGGCTTCTCTTTTTTTACCTTTTTCGTCATTTATAACACAAAAGCCCCACTGTTTTTTATCCCAAAACCGTGAGGCTTTTCTTGCTTTTTTGCTTCCCCGATATTATAATAAAGTGGTATTATGACCTGATTAGGTCCAAAAGAAAAAGAGGAAAGTGGGTGGCTTGTATGGAAGGCTCTCCTTATGTAATAGAGATGCTTAACATCACCAAGGAATTCCCCGGAATCAGAGCTAACGACAATATAACTCTGCAGCTCAAGAAAGGCGAAATCCATGCCCTGCTGGGCGAAAACGGCGCCGGCAAATCCACTCTTATGAGTGTTCTTTTCGGTCTCTATCAGCCCGAAGAGGGTGAGATCCGCAAAAACGGCAAGCCCGTTAAAATCAACAACCCCAACGATGCAACCGCATTGGGAATAGGAATGGTTCACCAGCACTTCAAGCTGGTTGACGTTTTCACCGTAATGGATAACATTGTTCTTGGCGCAGAGACCACCAAGATGGGCTTCCTGCAGAAGAAGGCTGCCCGCAAAAAGGTTGAGGAGATAAGCAAGAAATACGGCCTTTCCGTTGACCTCGATGCCAAGATTGAAAACATCACCGTCGGTATGCAGCAGCGTGTCGAAATTTTGAAGATGCTCTATCGCGACAATGACATCCTCATTTTCGACGAGCCCACCGCAGTTCTCACTCCTCAGGAGATTGATGAGCTGATGGCCACCATGAAGGGCTTTGCTGCCGAAGGCAAGAGCATACTCTTCATAACCCACAAGCTCAACGAGATTATGGCAGTTTCCGACCGCGTCACCGTTTTGCGCAAGGGTAAGTATGTTGGTACTGTTGAGACCAGGAACACCAACAAGCAGGAACTCAGCAACATGATGGTCGGCCGTCCCGTTCAGCTTGAGGTCGATAAGACCGAAGCCAAACCCGCCGAGACCATACTTTCTGTTCGGGGTCTTTGCGTTCCTTCCGCCCTTAGCAAGAAAAATGCCGTAAACAACGTTTCCTTTGATGTCCGCGCAGGCGAAATCGTCTGTATCGCTGGCATTGACGGCAACGGTCAGACCGAGCTTGTCTACGGTCTCACCGGTCTTGAGAAGAGCAACGGCGGCAAGGTCACCCTCTGCGGCAAGGATATTTCCAAGGCAAGTATCAAGACCCGTGGCGCCAACATGAGCCACATTCCCGAGGACAGACATAAGCACGGCCTCGTTCTGGACTTCACTCTGGAGCAGAACATGGTTCTCCAGCGCTATAATGAGCCTCAGTTCCAGAAGCTGGGCTTCATCAAAAATGACGCTGTCCGCGAGTATTCCGACGCTCTCATAGAGCAGTATGACGTCCGCTCCGGTCAGGGTAGTGTCACCGTTGCCCGCAGCATGTCCGGCGGTAACCAGCAGAAGGCCATCATCGCCCGCGAGGTTGACAGAGATAAGTCCCTCATCGTTGCCGTTCAGCCCACCCGCGGTCTGGACGTCGGCGCTATTGAATATATCCACGGTCAGCTCGTTGCCGAGCGTGACAGAGGCAAGGCTATTTTGCTGGTCAGCCTTGAGCTTGAAGAAGTTATGAGTCTTTCCGACCGTATCCTCGTTATGTATGAGGGTGAAATCGTCGGTGAGCTGGATCCCAAGAAAACCACCGTATCCGAGCTTGGTCTTTATATGGCAGGCGCAAAGCGCGAAAATGTTGGAGGTGAGGCAAAATGAAAGAAAAATTAGTCAACCTCTACAATAAAGACGGCACCAAGAAGATTCTTGCCTCCCTTCTGAGTATTATCATTGGCCTTCTCGTGGGCGGCATTGCCGTTGTCATCGTCGGCCTTTTCAATGAGCGCATCTCTCTCACCGGTGCATGGGAAGGCTTCCGCCTCATATTTGCAGGTATTCTCTCCACCGGACGCGACAGCGTGGGTAATCTCAGTTGGGGCTTCAACAGCGCCAACGTGGGTAATATGCTCTTCCGCGCAACCCCCCTGATTCTCACCGGTCTTTCCGTTGCGGTTGCATTCAAAACCGGTCTTTTCAACATCGGTGCTCCCGGCCAGTACCTGATGGGTACTGCCGCCACCTTATTTGTCGCTCTCTCCATTCCCGACGGCGCAATTCCCGATGGTCTTGTCTGGATTCTTGCTTTTGCCGCAGGCTGCCTGGCAGGTGCTCTCTGGGGCGCTATCCCCGGCATAGTCAAGGCCTTTCTCAATATCAACGAGGTTCTGGCCTGCATTATGACCAACTGGATTGCAGCAAACCTTGTAACATGGCTTTTTGATAAGTCCAACCTGAAAAACATTGTTGAAGGCACCAAGACTGCCTATATTTACAAAACCACCTACGGTCTTGTGGACGGCGCTTATGTGGACGGCTTCGGCGTTGCCACTCCCAAGCTGGGTCTCGACAAGATATTCGTGGGCAGCCAGGTCAACGCAGGTATCCTCGTTGCCATCGCCATCGCAATTCTGATGTACATCCTGATGAACAAGACCACCCTGGGCTACGAGCTGAAGGCCTGCGGTGCCAACCGCCACAGCGCACGCTACGCCGGCATCAAGGATAAGCGCAACATCGTTCTCTCCATGGCTATCGCCGGCGCTCTTGCAGCTGCAGGCGCCAGCCTCTACTGGCTCAGCGGCAACACCGAGTTCTTCTGGACCACCTATCAGTCTCTCCCCGATGAGGGCTTCAACGGCATCCCCGTTGCACTTCTGGCTCTGAACAACCCCATTGCCGTTGTCTTCTCCGGTATATTCATGGCTATGCTGGACATCGTCGGTCTCCAGCTTACCAAGCTCACCGCCTACAACGAATACATCACCGACGTTATCATTGCTGTTATCGTTTATCTCTCCGCATTCTCCCTTGTTATCCGTATGTGGCTCAGCGGCCGCAAGAAGGACAAGGTGGGCGCGGTAAATGCCAATGCCGAACCTTCGCCCGCTGCTGAAAACGAACCTGCCGGCGAAGAAGTCACTTCCGAGGAAACGCCAACAGTTTCCGAAGATGAAACCGAGAAAGGAGGCGACGAGATATGACATTCCTTATTCAGCAGACTCTTATCTACGCCGTACCCCTTATGATCGTCGCTCTTGCAGGTGTTTTTGCAGAGCGAAGCGGTATCATCAACCTTGCTCTTGAAGGTATCATGATATTCGGCGCCTTTATCGGAGTTCTCTTTGTCCGTGTTATGCAGCAGGCCGAGGTTTTCCAGGCCGCATACGACGCAGGAAACTGGATCGCTCTTCAGGGCTTTGAGCTTTTGGCAATGCTTGCCGCTGCCCTTCTCGGCGCAATCTTCTCACTGCTCCTCAGCTTTGCATCCATCAACCTCCGCGCCGATCAGACCATCGGCGGTACCGCTCTGAACCTTCTGGCTCCCGCTCTGGTGCTCTTCCTTGTCCGCATCATTGCCAACCAGAACACTCTTCAGATGGCATCCGGTGACTCTGCCAGCTGGTTCATGCTCAAGCGCTCCACCTTCGGCATTGACCGCCGCGCCGATGTTGACTTCTTCACCAACACCTTCCTGCTGAAGGTTTACATCGCAACCTATGTCTGCATTATTCTCTTCATTGTGCTCAGTATCATTCTCTACAAGACCAAGTTCGGTCTTCGTCTCCGTGCCTGCGGCGAAAATCCCCAGGCTGCCGACTCTCTGGGCATCAATGTTTACCGCATGCGCTACGCCGGCACCACCATTTCCGGTGCACTGGCTGGTATGGGCGGTTTCGTCTATGCTCTCACCACCACCAACTGCTCCGCAGACGGCAGCGTTGCAGGCTTCGGCTTCCTCGCTCTGGCCGTTATGATATTCGGTAACTGGAAACCCGGCAACATCGCCTGGTCCGCACTGCTCTTCGGTCTTTTCAAGTGCATTGCAGCTGCTTACTCCAGCATCGATATCAACGGCGACGGCCGCTTCCTTCTGGCCGAGCTGGGAATTTCCTCCCACCTCTACCGTATGCTGCCCTACCTCATCACCCTCATTGTTCTGGCCTTCACCTCCAAGAGCTCCCGCGCTCCCAAGGCGGAAGGTATTCCCTACGACAAGGGCAGTCGTTAAAACCTAACAAAAAAGAGCTTTCGGGCTTCCGAAAGCTCTTTTTTTATATTTTTTCTGATTATTGTTGACTTTGACTTTTCTTATTGATATCATAATACCAGTTATACGACTGACGGATTCAGTGGAATTGACCACGGGGAGTATAGCAGTAGAGCCGACCGTCTGGGCACTTAATCCCGGATGTGCGGCGTGTTTTATTTTTCATGCGCCAAGACCGGGCAACCGGAAAGGAAAGGAAAACTATGGAAAAAATCAAAGCTTCCCCTCGCAGCCGTCTAAACAACAAATGGCTTTGCGGTGCCATACCCGCGCTGCTTATCCACTGCAGCATCGGCACCGTATACTGCTGGTCCATTTTCAGCCAGGAAATCGCCGACCATATCGGCTTCTCCAAATCTGCCACCGAGTGGGCTTTCAGCATCGCAATCTTCTTTTTGGGCATGTCTGCCGCCTTCCTTGGCAATATTGTTGAACGGGATATCCACAAATCCTCACTGATATCCACCATAACCTTTGCCATCGGTATGGCAGGCACAGGTTTCTTCATCTACTACGGCGGCCTGCACAAAGGCAGCATATTGGCCCTTGTGGGTATGTATGTCTGCTACGGCTTTATTATGGGCATCGGTCTGGGCACCGGATATCTCTCCCCCGTTAAAACTCTGATGCTGTGGTTCAGCAAGCAGAAGGGTCTGGCCACCGGTCTGGCCGTGGCGGGCTTCGGTGCTGCAAAGGCCATTGCCAGCCCCATTATGCAGGCGCTCCTGAGCCGTCTTGGCGAGGGCGGCATCTATAAGATGTTCTTCATTCTTGCCGGAGTATACTTTGTCATGATGTTCATAGGCCACCGACTGCTGAAAAAGCCCGAGGGCTGGCATGAGCCTCAGAAAAACGAAAAAGGACAGGGCATCCTTTCCGTCATTAAAACCCGACCCATCCGCAACTACATAGGCATTTGGCTTATGTTCTACATTAACATTACCTGCGGTCTTGCTCTCCTCTCTCAGGAAAAGGCCATTGTAAAATGCATCGGCATGGCATCTGCCGTTGCTTTGGTCTCCACCCTGTCTGCCATATTTAACGCAGGCGGCCGTCTTTTCTTCTCTGGCATCGGTGACCATACCAAGGACCGCAACACCATTTACAAGCTGATTTTCGCCCTTTCCATCGCCTTCAATGTGGTAGTGCTTATCACCGGAGGCATCGGAAACGGGGCTGAAAACAAGCTCTCCGCCATTCTCGTTCTTATTCTCATTATGGTTGTCAACGCAGGCTACGGCGGCGGTTTCTCCAATGTAGCTCCCCTGCTTTCCGACCATTACGGTATGGGCAGCATCAGCGCCCTCCACGGCATCACTCTTTCCGCATGGGCCTTTGCGGGTCTCAGCGGCAACCAGCTTGCAACCTGGATTGTCAACCATTTCGGTGAAATGGTGGAAATCAGCGGCAACATGGTGAACCCCACCGGATATCAGATAGTTCTTTATGTGACCGCCGCCCTTTATCTTGTTGCGCTGCTACTGAGCGTTATTCTTGTGCGTCCCGTTAAAAAAGAAAACTAAAATTTTAATAAAATAACAGGCACTCGGTTTAATCACCGAGTGCCTGTTATTTTTTGACAAATCCGCCTTGAACTTGGGCGGGTCTTAACTTTTATCAGTCAAGCTTAAAGGGCTTCTTTGCCTCATAGCTGGTGTGGAGCAGCTCGTGAGCCAGATGGCTGTTGGGCTCGCCCAGGAACTTCTCATAGAGTGCCTTGATCTGGCTGTTGTTATGGCTCTGGCGAAGAGTGTTGCGCTCGTCCTCGCTGTAGAGGGCGGCGGCGCGCTTCTCGCGGTAGGTGTCCATAATGTCGTGAGCCTCATCGGGGAGGAAGCAGTGACGGACAATAGGCATACCGCCGCCGTTGATGCAGCCGCCGGGGCAGCCCATAATCTCGATGAAGTGATATTTGCTCTTACCTTCACGGATATCGTCAAGGAGAACCTTTGCATTCTTCATGCCGCTGGCAACAGCAATGTTTATTTCCATGCCGCCCAGAGTCATGCTGGCTTCCTTGATGCCCTCGAAACCGCGGACAGCTTCAAACTTGATAGCCTCATGCTCCTTGCCCTCAAGGACAAAGTAAGCGGTGCGGAGGGCTGCTTCCATAACGCCGCCGGTTACGCCGAAGATAACGGCTGCGCCGGAATATTCGCCCAGAAGATCCTGGTCAAACTCCTCGTCGGGGAGGCGGTTGAAGCGGATACCTGCGCGCTTTATCATATCGCCCAGCTCACGGACGGTGAGAACAGCGTCAACATCCTTGATGCCGTCACGCTGGAGCTGCTTGCGCTCCTTCTCATCCTTCTTTGCGGTGCAGGGCATGATGGAAACAACGAAGATATCCTTGGGGTCTATGCCCTTTTCCTTGGCATAGTAGCTCTTGATGACAGCGCCCTGCATCTCGTGAGGAGACTTGCAGGAGGAAATATGTCCCAGAAGGTCACCGTAGTAGGTCTCGGCATAGTTGATCCAGCCGGGAGAGCAGGAGGTGATCATGGGAAGAGTGCCGCCATTTCTGACGCGTCCGAGAAGCTCGGTTGCCTCTTCCATAATGGTGAGGTCAGCAGCAAAGTTGGTGTCATAAACCTTTGCAAAACCGAGGCGACGGAGAGCAGCCACCATCTTGCCGGTTACGGGGGTGCCGATGGGCATGCCGAACTCTTCGCCGAGACCTGCGCGAACCGCAGGAGCGGTCTGCACAACAACATGCTTGCCCTGGGCGAAAGCCATATCAACAGCGTCGATATCGGTCTTGGCCATCAGAGCGCCGGTGGGGCAGACGCTGACGCACTGGCCGCACATAATGCAGGGACTCTTATCCAGAGTGATGCCGCCTGCGGGACCCACAACGGTTTCAAAGCCGCGCTTCTGGAAGCCCAGAACGCCGTTGCCGTGGGCATTCTTGCAGCGCTCAATGCAGCGGCCGCAGAGGATGCACTTGCTGGTATCCCGGACGATAGCGGGAGTTACATCGTCATACTGAGTTTCGGTCTTTGCGCCCTTGAACATTTCTTCACGGACACGGGTCTGCTTTGCAACATGGAGAAGCTCGCACTTTCCGTTTTTGGCGCAGGCCTGGCAGTTGACGGAATGGTTGCTCAGCAGCAGCTCAACGCTTACGCGGCGGGCTTCAAGAGCCTTATGAGAGTTGATGAGAACTTCCATACCCTCGTTGACGGGGTATACGCAGGAGGCTACAAGTCCTCTTGCGCCCTTTACCTCAACAAGGCAGACGCGGCAGGAGCCCTGGCTGCACTCGCCGTGGTTGAAAGTGCACAGAGAGGGAATCTCATAGCCGCACTGACGGGCAGCTTCCAGTATGGTCAGGCCTTCTTCAACCTGATAATTTTTTCCTTCGATCTTAATATTGACCTTGCTCATTCAGATTCCCTCCTTCATTCCTTAATGATAGCATCGAACTTGCAGCTTGCTATGCACATACCGCACTTGATGCACTTTGTGGTGTCGATGGCAAACACGGTCTTGCCGGGAGTGCCGCTGATTGCCTCCACGGGGCAGACACGGGAGCAGAGAGAGCACTTCTTGCACTTATCAGCAACAATGCTGTAGCTGATGAGGTCTTTGCAGATACCTGCGGGGCAAACCTTGTCTTCAATATGTGCAATATACTCATCCTTGAAGTGCTGGATGGTAGACATGATGGGGTTAGCTGCAGTCTGACCGAGAGCGCAGAGCGCGTTGGACTGGCAAGCGGTGGAAATTGCCTCCAGCTCATCGAAGTCCTTCATAGTGCCGGTGCCGTTGGTAATGCGCTCGAGAATCTCAAGCATACGCTTGGTGCCTATGCGGCAGGGAGTGCACTTACCGCAGCTTTCGTCGCAGATAAAGCCCATGTAGAACTTTGCAACGTCAACCATGCAGTTATCTTCATCCATAACAATGGCACCGCCGGAACCCATCATAGAGCCCGCAGCAACCATGTTGTCAAAATCAATGGGAGTACCAAGGAACTCGGGGGTCAGGCAGCCGCCGGAGGGACCGCCGGTCTGAATGGCCTTGAATTCCTTGCCATTCTGAACACCGCCGCCGATATCATAGATAAGCTCGCGGAGAGTGACGCCCATGGGGATCTCAACAAGACCAACGTTGTTGACCTTGCCGCCCAGGCAGAACACCTTGGTACCCTTGCTCTTTTCGGTGCCGTACTGGGTGAAAGCCTCGAGACCCTCGCGAAGAATATAGGGAACAGTGGCCAGAGTTTCAACGTTGTTGACTATGGTAGGTTCATTCCAAAGACCCTTCACAGCGGGGAAGGGAGGACGGGGTCTGGGCATACCGCGCTGACCCATAATGGAGTTGAGCAGAGCGGTCTCTTCGCCGCAGACGAAAGCGCCTGCGCCGAGGCGAACATGGGCGTGGAAGGAGAAGCCCGTTCCAAGAATGTTGTCGCCCAGAAGACCGAGCTCCTCGCACTTTTTGATGGTTTCGGTGATACGGGAAACAGCGGTGGGATATTCTGCGCGGATATAGAAATAGCCTTCGCTTGCGCCGATAGCGTAGCCTGCAATTGCCATGCCCTCGATAACGGCAAGGGGGTTATCCTCAAGTATGGAGCGGTCCATAAATGCGCCGGGGTCACCCTCGTCACCGTTGCAGACTACATACTTCTGATCGGAAACGCTGTTATAGGCGAACTGCCACTTGCGTCCGGTGGGGAAGCCGCCGCCGCCGCGTCCGCGGAGGCCGGAATCGAGAATCAGCTTGATAACATCCTCTCTGGGCATGCTCAGAGCGTTCATAAGACCCTGATAGCCGCCGCAGCCAAGAGCCTCCTCGATCTTGTTGGGATCGATGACGCCGCAGCCGTGGAGAGCGATGCGCTTCTGCTTGCGGTAGAAGCCGATTTCCTCCATCTTGGTGATCTTTTCACCGGTCTCGGGATCTTTGTATATAAGGCGGTCAACCGTCTCACCCAACATAAGATCCTTCATAACGATCTCCTGAACATCCTGGGGCTTTACAAGACGGTAGAGAACATCCTCAGGGAAAATACGGACAAAAGGTCCCTGAGAGCAAAGGCCAAAGCAGCCGACAACGCGGATTTCAACCTTGTCCTCAAGATGGCATTCCTTTATGTATTCTTCAAACTTTTCCTTAATGCGCATAGTGCCGCCGGCGATGCAGCCGGTGCCTCCGCAGAGCATTATATAGCGCTTTCCGTCGCAGCCGTTGAATTTGCCGTCAAGTTCGGCAGTATATTCAGCAATTTTTGCGCGGAGTTCATCACAGTTTTTGAACATCAGTTGGCACCCTCCTTGTTCTTATACTCAGCGATAATGCCGGCAACATCCTTTACATTCACACGGGCATAAATCTTTCCGTTGATAGTTACGGCAGGAGCAGCGGCACAGGCGCCGATGCAGCGCAGAGCATCAACGGTGAAAAGACCGTCATCGCTGGTCTGTCCGGGCTGAATACCCAGCATCTCGCAAAACTGGTCGCAAATCTGCTGCGCACCCTTGACATAGCAGGCAGTGCCAAGGCACACGCCGATGACATACTTGCCCTTGGGCTCAAGGGAGAAAAAGGAATAAAAGGTGACAACACCGTAAATCTCCGCAACAGAGATGCCGGTGCGGGCGGAAACGATCTCCTGAACTTCCATGGGGACATAGCCGAATTCCTTCTGGATGTCACTGAGAATCATAATAAGAGGGGTGGTCTCTCCTTCATAGCGGCCGCAGATTTCGTGAACCTTTTTGACCGCAGCTTCCTGCAAGTGGGCCATACTGTTTTTCCTCCTTGTATATAAACACATTTTTTTCAATTTGATATTCAGGCGCATTTGTGCATCTTATCATGTTATTTAGTATATATGACAATTTATTCTGTGTAAATATGTATTTCTTTAGTTTATTTTTTAACTAAAACAAATTTTGTAATGTCTTATTAACCATATTGTTATATCATTTATGTAAAATGTTAAAATCCCGAAGTTCCGTGAATATCTCACAGAACTTCGGGCCTTGTTCATCAAATTTTCTCAAATCTCTGCTTTTGTTTCACTTCCGGATATTTTTCCTTGTCCACGGCGGAAAGGAACATTTTAAGCGGGCGGGCATAAAGCTTGCCCTCACCATAGAGAGGTCTGTAAATCATAAGCTGCTCACCGCTTTCGGTGTGCTCCGCCTGTCCCACTATCTCATAAAGATACATATTGGGCTCTTTCGCAAGAGCCTCTTCACTGAGCATTTCCCGCTTGAAATGGCAGACTATATCTCCTTTTGCAAACATATTGCCTTCTCCTTCCTATTTTCAGGCATTTGTGATATAATATTTTTGGAGGGATATTCTCATGGAATACTACACCTATATACTCCGCTGCTCCGACGGCAGCTTATATACGGGAATCACCACCGACCTTGCCCGCCGTTTTTCCGAACATGCGGGCGGCACAGACCGCGCGGGGGCAAAATATACTGCGGCAAAGAAGCCCGTAGCCTATGAATGCGCCTTTGTCTGCCCCGACCGCTCCTCCACCTCCCGTCTTGAAGCGGCTATCAAGCGCCTCACAAGAGCGCAGAAGCTTCGCCTCATCGGCGGCGAGGATGCAGTTCTTGGGGAATTTGCTCATCTCAGCCGTTTCCCTATCCCAAAATTCTAATAATAAAGCCTGTGCCGCTTGCTCTTGAAAGCTGCACAGGCTCTTTTTTACCTTTTTTACTCTTTTATATATCCCATACGGCTTGCCTTACTTTGGCTCACCATAAACATGTCCGCACCGCTTTCCGCTTCTTCAAAAGCGCCTGCCTGAGCTGCAGGATCGAAATAATAAATTTCTCCCTCTATTTCTATCTCTACCCATGCGTGGGACAGATTATCGTCTCCGTAGGAGCCATTTACTGCCTGAGCCTCATAGCCCAAACCGCGGGCGAGAGCCCAGAACACGGCAGTATAGCCATAACTGTTGCTGCTTTTATATTCGAACATTGTAAGAGCCTCGGACATTTCCCATCCTCTTGCACCTACTCCGTATATGTTTCCTTCGGCAACGCCAAAGCTTTCCACGCAGAAGTCATATGCTGCTCTCAGCAGCTCCAGCCGGTCACCAGAAAAGTTCACCTCTGTTATGTCGGCAATGGCTGCGGAAACGAAGCCGTCCAAAGCGGCATTGCCGCTGGTATATCGGCCGTCATAACCGAAAGTCAGGCTTCCTTCAAGTGTATCACGAATGAAAAATCCTTTTTCATCGGCATAATAGAGGTTTCCCCCAACAAGCACATAACCTTCGGAATACATGGGGGACAGGCAAACCTCCTCCCAGACGCAGCCGCTCTCGGAATGGCCGTGAGCTGTGGAGGCCTCCATAAGGCGGCGGTAATCCTCTCTGTCGGGAGAAACGTCGGCTATGCAGTAGCTGCCATCGGCGGGAACGACAAGGGCGCTCTCATCTCTGCCAAGGAGCTTGTTCATTATTTCCGCAAACTGGCTGCGGCTGAGCTTTTCCGCCTGGTCATGGCCAAGAATGACGCGGTCCAGCTCATCGAGGGTATAGAAACCGGTAAGAGCCTCTCTCAGCTCGCCCACGGTTATGTCGTTTTCAACATCGGAAAGATCAGGGAAAATCTCCCTTGCATTCTGAGAAGCAAGGGCATTGAGAGCTGTTTTAAGCTCTGTGCCGTTTAGAATGGCATCGGGATGGAGAAGACCTTCGCCGTCGGTGAAAAGATAAGGCTCCGTTCCGTCAAGAACCGGGAAGAAAACAGCGGTATATTCGCAATCGGCAACAACGGGAGTTGCTGCGGGCTGAGCTCTGCGTCCCTTGGCATCAACCCATCCTCCGTGGCGGCCGCCATCAGCGGCGGCTACATCGGGCACCTGAGGAAATTCCCCGAGAAGAACCGTCTCGCTGGCAATTTCCTTGCCCATGGACATGAAACGGACAGTATACTCCTGCACCTGTGCCTCACCGGGCTGCGTTGCGGCAATGGTGAAGTCCTCAGGGGCTTCCTCACGGCAGCTGCCCAGCATGAAACCCATGACAACAATCATGGCCGCCAATATATATTTTGCAGATCGAACAAGGTCCATCTGTAATCCTCACTTCGGGTTATGTAACCCATATTATGTATACTCATTATATATTGGCAGTTTTTATATTTCAATATCTTTTTTGATTTTTATGCAAAAAATTGTCGTTTTTCCCAGCCTGATATGTGTTTTTTGCAGCAAATAACCGCGTTCGTAAGCACGAGCGCGGTTACATAATTTTTTATTTTTTCAGAAAATAATTATTATGGTATACCTCTTATCAGTCATCAATGAAGGGGAAGCCTTCCCAGACGGGCTTTCCGGGATAGCGGATGGCCTCCGCCTCACCGTGAAGCACCTTAAGAACGGAATAGGCCATAGCCTGCTGCTCCATCTCTCCGGGATAAACGCTTATGGGCGCGATCCAGCCGCAGCGGCGGGTTATACCCTCCACGATGTCGGCATATCTCACGAGACCGCCGGTGAGGAGAATTCCGTCCACCTTGCCTTCAAGAACGGTGCTCATTGCACCTATCTGCTTGCAGCACTGATAAATCATGGTGTTCCAGACCAAGGTGGCCTTGGGGTCGCCTTCCTCAACAAGACGGTGAACAACCTTTGCATCGGAGGTGCCGAAGAAGGAGACAAAGCCGCCGGAGCGGGAGCACATGGTGCGCACCTCCTGAACGGAATGCTCTTCGATGTAGTCAAGGAGGGGCAGCACGGGAACGCTGCCTATTCTGGTGGGGGTGAATGCGCCATCGCCGCCTGCGCCAACGTTGCCGTCGGTCATTCGTCCGTGGTCATGGGCATTGATGGTGATGCCGCCGTCTATATGGGCAACAACGAAGTTGCAGTCCTCATATTTTCTGCCCATGCTCTCCGCGTGCTTTTCGGCAATGGCCTTCTGGTTGAGGGGGTGAGCCTGCGCATTGCGGTAAACTCCCTTTATGCCGGTAAGGCGGGCATAATCGTTGTATTCATCAATATTGGTGGGGTTGAGGGTGTACATCTCGCCGCCGTATTCCCTGCACATTTCATAGGCCAGCAGTACGCCCAGCTTTGCGGCATGCTCGCTTCCGCCAACGCCGTCCAAAGTGTCCTTATACAGAGTATCGTCTATATAGGTGACACCGGTGCGCTGAGGGTGGGCGCCGCCTCCGCGTCCAACGTATACATCTATGTCAGTGGGGGCAAAGCCGTGCTTTTTCAATATATCTATGATGACCTGCTTTCTGAAGGGCACCTGACCGTTAACATGGGGAAACTGCAGAAGCACGGGTGCATCATGGAAAACGCTCTCCTCAAATATTTCATTGTATTCATCAAATACGCTGATTTTGGTGGAGGTTGAGCCGGGGTTTATTACAAGGAGTTTCATTTTGTATACCTGCCTTTTGGGAACAAATCAAGGGATATTATACTCCAAATTTTTACAAATGCAAGCGGGGGCAGTTTTCCTCACAATAAAAAAGAGAGCGCCCTGCGGACGCTCCCATTTTGCATGTCTATAGGCTACAAAAGAGATATTTTCGGCAGTTTTGCGTATGAATTCGTACTATAGCAGTTTTAGTGAAATCGTTCGCTTTGCTCACGGTGAAATAATTTACTTCGTAAATTGTGAAATTTGATGCTAGCGCATCAAGTGAAATAAAATAAATCCCCCTACGCCACAGCGTATTTCACATTGCGTAGCAATATTTCACACACGAAGCGTATTTCACAAATCCCGCAAGGGATTTATTTCGTTGAAAAAGGCCTATGCTTTGTATCAAAGCATAGGCCTTTTTCTGGCGGAGGTGGAGGGATTTACCCCATCCGGGGCATAAACTTCGAATCCCACCACGATATAAAAAGAGAGCGCCCTGCGGACGCTCTCTTTTTATATGGCGGAGGTGGAGGGATTCGAACCCCCGGGCGGTTTGACCCGCCAACTGATTTCGAGTCAGCCTCGTTACGACCACTTCGATACACCTCCATATGAAGTTTTCAGCCCATTTAATTTACCATGACAAAGGCTCTTGTGTCAAGGAAAGCAATGCTTTATAATTTTATTGAAAACACCATATTTTTTGCACCTGAAGCTGAAACTTTTTCCCTATTTTTCCGTCATAGAAGTAATAAAACTTTTTAGTGCGACAAACAAAGAATTAAAGGAGGACAAAAAATGAAACGCAGCATATCCATTATTCTCTGCCTCGTTCTTGCAATCTGTCTCTTCTGCGGCTGCGGAGCCAGCGCCACCAAGGATTCTCTTGCTTACCCAGCAGCACCTGCAGACCCCGCAGCACCTGCAGAGCCCGCAGCTCCCGCGCCCATGCCCGAGGTGAGCTATGACTACGGCTACGCAGTTGAAGCCCCCGAACCTGCTGATTCCGAGGACAGCGCAGGCAGCGGCCTGCCCGCAAACACCAAGCTCATCTATAAAGCCAACATGGAGCTTGAGACCACCGCTTTTGACGAGTCTGTGGCAGGTCTTGAGGCTCTCGTAAACAAGATGGGCGGCTACTTCGAGCGCAGCAACGTGAATAACTACGGCACCTACCGCTCCGGCAACTACACCGTCCGCGTTCCCGCCAAGAATTTCGACTCCTTCTGCTCCTCCGTGGGTGAGCTTTGCCAGCTCAACTCTATGGATCGCAGCGCCACCGACATAAGCGAGGCCTACTACGACACCGAGGCTCGTCTTGAGACCCAGAAAATAAAGCAGGAGCGCCTCCAGAACCTTCTCGCCAAGGCCGAGAACATGGAGGATATCATAGATCTGGAAAACGCTCTCAGCGAGACCGAGTACCAGATCGAGCAGCTCACCGGAACTCTCCGCAAGTATGACTCCCTCGTGGGTTATTCCACCATCAGCATCTACCTGCAGGAGGTTTATGTGCTCACCGAGGTTGAAGAGCCCGTCATCGGTTTCGGCGCAAAGCTGGCCGAGGCCTTCAAGCGCGGCAGCTCCAGATTTGTGGATAATATCCAGGACTTTGCTCTCCGCTTTGCCCGCCACTGGGTAGGTTGGATCATCTGGCTTGTTATCATCGCCGTGGTCGTGATTATAGTTGTGCGCTCTGTAAAGAAAAGAAGAGCCCCCCGCAAGGCCGCCCTTGCTCCTAAAGTTGAGGAGAGCAAAGACGAAGAAAACAAAGAATAAGTTTTGAAACATAAAAAGGAAGCAGTTCATATGAACTGCTTCCTTTTTTATATGCAGGTCTTATTTTCTGCCTCGGGCTCTCATGCCGATGCCCATTATTGCTCCGCAAATACCGCCCACAATATGGGTTATCTGGGAGATATTATCGTGGGTGGTTATGCCGCTGTAGATTTCTCCGCCGATATAAATGATAAACACCAGAATAAGGGTTATGGGTATTCCGCCTCTCATTCCTCCAAGGGAGGAGATGATTATCATCATGAACACTATGCCGCTGGCTCCCATCAGCGCAGAACTGGGGAAGAAAAGGCACTGGATGATGCCCGACACAAGGGCGGTCACCACGATCGCCCACCACATATTGCCGCTGCCGTAGCGCTCCTCAAGGGCGGGTCCCACAACAAGCATAAGCACCAGATTGCCCGTGAGGTGAGAAAAGTCCGCGTGTCCCAGAACATGGGTGAATATTCTTATGTAGCTCAAAGGATCTGACCATGATGAACGGTAAACGCAGAAAAGCTTCACCGTTGAGTTGCCGTCCGTTAGAAAATCCAGAAATAAAACGAACAGACACAAAAGGGAAAAGGTCAGAGTTGTGGGGGCGTTATACTGCAAAAATGCTCCCTTTTTTCTCTTATTAGCCGCCAAGTGAATATACCTCTTTCGAAAGAATCAACTGTATCAGCGCCTTAGTCCATGTTCGCGCTGCGCTTTGCAGCCACGACAACGGCATCCATAACGCCGCCGCGGAAGGCATTCATTTCAAGGGTGCGTATGCCTTCTATGGTTGCGCCCTTGGGAGAACAAACCGCGTCCTTCAGTGCCCCGGGATGCTCGCCGCTTTCTATCACAAGCTTTGCAGCGCCCGCCACAGCCTGAGCCGCCCAGAGCATGGCATCGCTGCGCTTTATGCCCGTTCTCACGCCGCCATCTGCAAGAGCTTCTATAAACATATAAGTGAACGCGGGAGTGCAGCCGCCCACAGTCATCGCCGCTTCAGCCTGCTCCTCGCTGCAGCGTCCTATCATTCCGCAGCCTGAGAGAATCTCCTCAAGTTCCTTGACGCGCGCCTCGCTGACACCCTCATATGCGGAGATTATAACGAGTCCTTCGCCTATTGCGCAGGGAGTGTTGGGCATAATGCGGACAACGCCGTTGCCCTTTTCGGAAAGGAGAGCCGCCATAACGCTTCCGGGCACACCTGCAGCCATAGACACTATCAGCTCATTGCCCTCAAGCACATCGGCAATCTCTTTTATAACATCGGCAATCTGCCAGGGCTTAACTCCGAGGAAAATATAATCTGCATCCTTTGCCGCCTCGCGGTTATCCGCGCACACATTGCAGCCGCACTCATCCGCAAGGGCTTCCGCCTTGCTGCGGGTGCGGTTTGCAAGATATACACTTTTGCTCTCCACCCTTGCGCATACCGCGCGAACAATGGCGCCGCCCATATTTCCGCAGCCGATAAAAGCGATCTTTTTCATCTTTTCCTCCTCGGGGGTCTGTTTTTCCAAGTATTTTACCACTTTTTTCATATTCTTACAAGCCCCACAAAAGGCTCGGGAGAACAAATAATTTCCGTTCATTCCCCCACAAAGCAATAAAAAAAAGAAAAGCATCCGCATAAGCGGATGCTTTTTTTGGAGCGGCTGACGAGGCTCGAACTCGCTACCTCCACCTTGGCAAGGTGGCGCTCTACCGGATGAGCTACAGCCGCGCATTTTTCAGCGCCTGCTTATTATAGCACATCCGAATTATTTGTCAATACCTAAAACGGTCTTTTTCGGGATTATTCAGCACTCTGATTTCCCGTTTCGTTTTCCTGCAGGGGATTTTCATCGGGAGGCAGAGACTCTGTAGCCTCGTTTCCGCCGGAGGGAGGAAGCTGAGGCTTGTTGCCGCCATCACCAATTCCTATATCAAAGACATCTTCGGAATCAAGTATACCATTGCAGGCAGGATACTTCGCGCTGTCCCAGTCATAGCGTCCCCACATATCGTCATCGCTCAGCAAAAGGGCAAGAGCATAGCTTTCATCCATACGGCTCAGATCCATATGGTAATAGTTCCCGTCTATTTCCACGATATTCCAGCCGTAATTGAACTCCTGCGAATCCTTGCGCTCACCTCTTACCACATGGCAGGTGATGCCCAGTTCATTGCACAGCGCCTTATACGCCATAGCCATTGCCATCGGACTGTCATCGCCCTCTATGAGGCAGCCATAGGCGGTATTTTTGTTTTCGGCGGTGTTCTCGGCGCTGACCGCCTCATTTATAAGTCGGGCGGCGCTCAGAGCGCGGTTGAGCTCATCGGCTCCGCTCACCTTCTGCACCAACTCCAAAACACGGTTTTCAAGCTCCTTCAGCATCTCGGAGAGCATTATATCCGATTTTGAATATTTAAACTCAATACGGTATATCCGCTCCGGTCCGGAGTCGGGAAAAGCTTCCACAGTGAAGGTCGGAAGCTCCGTTGCAAGGAGAGGATCGGAATAATAATTATCCCTTATGATAGAGCCGATATAGTCTTCAGACGCATAGGTGGAGTAAATTTCTATCACGGACAGAGGGGAATGGGAGCCGAAAACACGCAGCACATGCTTGCGCAGCTCCGCGAGACCGTTGATGCTCTCAACGGCGGCAATTTCCGCCGCGCTTCTCTTATAGTCGATACGAAGAGCAGCGGTGTAATAACTGACTATTCTGCTTGTGTCATAGCTTATATCCTCCACCGCGTAGGCCCCGATGGGTGTGGAGGTTTTTATCTCGTGGCAAACCGCGGCCAAATCGTCCTGCAGGCTTCCGCTGTAATTTCCGAAGCGGAACTGTCCCTCGGCTTTGCCTTCCTCAACAAGCTCAAGAATCGCCTCCTTCAGCGCCTGCCGGTCGCGGATTTCCGCGTCGGCATCGTTTTCGGGAATGCTTTCCTCATGGAAGGGCTCTGAATAATAATACTCCGAGCTGAAGAGGGAGCCGCATCCTGCAGCAGAAAGGGCAAGGCAGGCTATTAAAACAAAGGTTATAAGCTTTCCTGCTTTCATATTTGCGGCTCAACTCCTTTCAGTTTTCGTCAGCGATGTGGGTAAATCCCTTTCCAAAGACCTCGCGGGAATCGGAGACTATCATAAATGCTTTTTCGTCAATTTCTCTGACCAGCTTTTTCAGCTCAACTATCTGGTTGCGCTTGATAACGCAGAGGATTATATTCTTCTGCTGTCCCGACCATGCGCCCTCGCCGTGGATATATGTTACGCCCCGGCGGAGCTTGCCGGTTATGGCCTCCTTTACCGCAGCGCTCTCATCAGTGATAACATAGCAGACCTTACTGTTCACAGCGCCGTAGAGCACTATATCCACAGCCTGAGAGGTGATGAACATGCATATTGCAGAATACATGGCGCTGTCCAGCTTGCCGAAGAGAAGGGCAAAAAGCAGGAATATGGCCACGTCCATAATAAGGAGGAAGGTGGAAAAGTTTATATGCTGATACTTGCGGCGGAGGAACTTGGCGATTATGTCCGTGCCGCCAACAGTTGCAGTGGTGGAATAAATAAGACCGAGGCCGAGACCCTTGATAACTCCGCCGATGGTGGAGGCCAGCAGAGGGTCGGTGGTTGCCACGAAGGGCACCAGCTCGAAAATATCCATCAATGCAGAACTCAATGCCATGCCGGTAAGGCTTGCGATAATAAACTTCAGACCGAAATGCTTCCAGGAGAATATAAACAGCGGGATGTTGAAAACTATTGTCATAATACCTACAGGAAGATCGGTGAGATAATTGATGATGGTGGCAATACCTACAACACCACCCAGAACAACATCATTGGGATAGATGAAAAAGCGAAAGCTTGCGGAGTAGATAATGCATCCGGCTACTATTTTGAGATACATAATGATATGGTCCTGTAGCTTCTTGTGTTCCATAAACTTCCTCCAGTCATTACTCGCCCAGCAGGCTCATCTGTTCCTCGCCTCTGTCCTCCTCCTTGAGAAGAGCGCCCAGCGCAGGCACGCTGCGCACACGGTAGCGGGAAACATTCTTTATAGTGGTATCTTCAAGCTTTGCAGCATATTCCAGACGGTATTTGCTCTTGATGTTCATAAGTCCCACACCCTGAGTGCTGCGGCTTGTTTTGGGTTGCAGCAGAGCTGTGTTAAACACAAGGGCTCTTCCCTCGCTGGTGAAGCAGGCAATCTGGGCTTCGCCGTCCAGACGCATAACGGTGCAGAGGGGACTCTTGTCCGAATAGGCGCCGGTAAGGCGCTTGCGGTTGGTCTTGGTGGCATAGCTGTCCAGAGTGACTCTGGCGCACTTACCGTTTTCAAAGAAAAGCAGGAGGTTGGCGCTGTAATCGCCGGGATCTATCATTTCCACAACATTCTCGCCCTCATCCATTCCCAGCTTTGCAGGCAGGTAAACGCCGAGAACACTGGCTTTTGTATCTTCGAAATCGCTGATACGGCATTTATAAACCTGCTGGCGGTCGGTGAATATGAGAAGTTCACCGCGGTTAGAAGCCTCAAAGGAGCTGCGCAGGCTGTCATTTTCCTTATACTTCTGCTCCGCATTCATACGCAGAGACTGAGGGGTTATCTTCTTGAAATAGCCCTCTCTGGAGAGGAAGAGAGTGCAGGGATAATCTTCAACCTGCTCCTCGATGCTGAATTCCTCAATCTCGTCGGAATAGACAATGCCGGTTTTTCTGGGAGTGGCATATTTTTTCGCAACAGCCTTCAGCTCGCTGATGATGATATTTCTCACTCTGCGGCGGCTGGAGAGAATGTCCTCCAGCTCGGCTATCTGTTTTTCAAGCTCGCTTACTTCCGCAACCCGCTTGAGAATATATTCCCGGTTGATATTGCGGAGCCTTATCTCTGCAACATATTCCGCCTGAAGCGCATCTATGCCGAAGCCAATCATCAGATTGGGAACAACGTCGGCTTCCAGCTCGGTGTTGCGGATGATGGCGATGGCCTTGTCGATATCCAGAAGGATTTTTTCAAGACCCTTCAGCAGATGGAGCTTTTCGCGCTTTTTGCTCAGCTCGTGGTAAACTCTCCGCTTCACGCACTCGGTGCGCCATGCCACCCACTCCTCCAGTATCTCACCCACGCCCATAACTCTGGGGTTGCCGCCGATGAGGATATTGAAGTTGCAGGAGAACTGATCCTGCAAAGTGGTGAGTTTGAAAAGCTTCTGCATAAGCTTTTCGGGATCTGTTCCCCTCTTGAGGTCAATGGCAAGCTTCAGACCGCTCAGGTCGGTCTCATCGCGCATATCGCTTATCTCGCGGACCTTGCCCGCCTTGAGAAGCTCGGAAACCTTGTCCATAATCTGCTCAACGGTGGTGGAATAGGGTATTTCATATACCTCTATCATATTCTCCTTGGGCAGATAGCGCCAGCGGGAACGGATTTTGAAGCTGCCCCGGCCTGTGCGGTATATATTCTCCATCTCGGAAAGGTTATAGATTATCTCGCCGCCTGTGGGGAAATCGGGAGCTGGCATTGTGGAGAGAATATTATGGCGGGGGTCGGCTATGAAATTGGCGGTTGTCTCGCATACTTCGCCCAGATTGAAGCCGCAAATCTGGCTTGCCATACCGACGGCAATACCCATATTGGCGGAAACAAGAACATTGGGGAAACTGGTGGGCAGCAGGGTGGGCTCAAGCATTGTGCCGTCATAGTTATCCACAAAGTCCACGGTGTCCTTATCGATGTCCTTGAAAATCTCAGCGCAGATGGGGGCAAGTTTGGCCTCGGTATAACGGGATGCGGCATAAGCCATATCCCTTGAATATACCTTACCGAAGTTACCCTTGGAGTCCACGAAGGGGCTTAGTAATGCCTCATAGCCGCGGCTGAGACGCACCATTGTCTCATAAATGGCGGCATCGCCGTGGGGATTGAGACGCATGGTCTGACCCACGATATTGGCGCTCTTGGTGCGGGACTTGTTGAGCAGACCCATATCATACATGGTGTAGAGCAGCTTGCGGTGGCTGGGTTTAAAGCCGTCTATCTCAGGTATGGCACGGGAGATAATAACGCTCATGGCGTAGGGCATATAGTTGAGCTCCAGAGTCTGGGTGATGGGCTGCTCAAGGACCTCCGCCCGCAGCCCCATTACATCCGGATTCACCGGAGCTTTTTTAGTTGTTTCGGCTTTTTTCTTTGCCATAAAAAGACCTCTTTATTTCTTCTTTCCCTTGCTCTTCATGCCGGTTGTCAGATTACGTTTGCAGTTGGGGCAGACGGTGACTGTGAGGCACTTGCTGAAAAGCTGCTTGCCGCAGTAGGGGCACTTGAGAGAAGTGAAAACCAGCAGCATGGCAAAAGCTATCAGGGCAAGGGCTGCAATGATGATGTAAAGTCCCAGTGTGGGGGCAGACTCGTTTATGAAAAGACCGATAACGCAAATGATCATAGCAGTCAGAAGGCAGCCTTTCACCACATTTCTGGCTCTGTCAAAATTTTTGGTAAAATTCATATTTTCAACCTCTCTTTATGAAATATCTGCAAGATCAAGGAACTTATAGCCGTTTTCGGCGATATGGGTTTTGCGTCCTGCAAGGTCATCGCCCAGAAGCAAATCGAACATACGGCTCGTTGCCTCCGCATCCTCGGGCATAACCTTGATAAGACGGCGGGTCTCGGGGTTCATGGTGGTGAGCCACATCATATCAGGGTCATTTTCACCAAGACCCTTGCTGCGGCTTATTGTGCATTTTGCGCCGTTCAGCTCCTCCAGGATATTGGCCTTCTCCGTCTCGGAATAGGCAAACCATGTTTTGCCCTTGGCATTTATCTCATAAAGGGGAGATTCGGCAATATACACATAGCCCGCTTTAATGAGGCTGGGCACAAGGCGGTAAATCATGGTGAGTATGAGGGTTCTTATCTGGTAACCGTCAACATCCGCGTCGGTGCAGATAATCACCTTGTTCCATCGGAGATTATCCAAACTGAAGGAGCTTATATCCTTGCTCTTTTTGGTCTCAACCTCAACACCGCAGCCAAGCACCTTCAGCAGATCCGTGATTATCTCGCTTTTGAATATGCGCACATAATCCGCCTTGAGGCAGTTGAGAATTTTGCCGCGGACGGGCATAATGCCCTGAAATTCTGCGTCGCGGCTCAGTTTGCAGGCGCCCAATGCAGAGTCGCCCTCCACGATGTATATCTCCCTCTTATCCACATCCTTGCTGCGGCAATCCACAAACTTCTGGACTCTGTTGGAGATATCCATATTGCCCGTAAGCTTTTTCTTGATATTAAGCCTTGCTTTTTCCGCGGTCTCCCGGGAGCGCTTGTTTACAAGCACCTGCTCGGCAATGCGGTCAGCCTCGGCCTTATTTTCAATAAAGTAGATTTCCAGCTTCTCCTTGAAGAAGTCGGTCATCGCATCCTGAATGAACTTGTTGGTTATAGCCTTCTTGGTCTGATTTTCATAGCTGGTGCGGGTGGAGAAACAGTTGGTTACCAGCACAAGGCAATCGGCAACATCCTGAAAGCTTATCTTGCTCTCGTTTTTCTGATATTTGCCTATTTTTTTAATATAGGCATCAATGGCATACACGAAGGCGTTTTTGGCCGCCTTTTCTGGGGCGCCGCCATGCTCCAGCCAGCTGGAGTTATGGTAATACTCTATGTGGTTGACGGTGTTGCTGAAGCAGAAAACAGCGGAGAGCTTTGCCTTATAATCGGGCATATCCTCTCTGTCGCGTCCCTTGCGCTCAGTGTCGATGAAATAGGGCGCGGTGAGAGCATTTTCTCCCACAAGCTCGCTGACATACTGGATAATGCCGTTTTCATAGAGAAAATCCGTAGTCTCGAACTTGTTTCCACGCTGAATGCGGAGACGGAAGGTTATTCCCGCATTTATAACCGCCTGACGGCGAAGAGTATCCCGGAAGTATTCCTCTGGGATGTTTATATCGGTGAAAACCTCTCTGTCCGGCCTCCAGCGAAAGCGGGAGCCGGTCTTTTTTCTGTCGGTAGGCTCTTTGAGAAGCTCCTTGCCCTTTTTGCCCTGAACATAGCCCTTCTTGAAATGGAGCTCATAGCGGAAGCCGTCGCGGAAAATCTCCGCATCAAAATACTCGGCAGAGTACTGGGTGGCGCAGGAGCCAAGACCGTTGAGACCCAGAGAGTATTCATAGTTCTCGCCGTCGTCATTGCCGTACTTGCCGCCGGCATAAAGCTCGCAGAAAACAAGGTCCCAGTTCCAGCGTTTTTCCTTCTCGTTCCAGTCCACGGGGCAGCCGCGTCCGAAGTCTTCAACCTCTATGCTGTTATCCTCGTAAGAGGTGAGAGTGATGAGCTTTCCATATCCCTCTCTTGCCTCGTCAATGGCATTGGAAAGTATTTCAAAAGCGGCATGCTGGCAGCCGTCCAGACCGTCGGAGCCGAAGATGACTCCCGGGCGAAGGCGGACTCTGTCCGGCCCTTTGAGCTGGGAAATGCTGTCGTTGCCGTAGTTTGGTGTCTTTGCTTTTGTCATTGGATATTACTCCCGTTTCACAATATCTGGTGGTATTGCATACATACTAAACCAATTTTATAGTATAAAGCATTTTTTTATAAAAATCAAGCTATTCACTGTATATGCCAAACGGGGGCTGTCCCAATGGACAGCCCCCGCGCGCCGGAAACTTCTTATTCACGCTTTTCCACACAAATCATCCGTCCAAACGCCGGCACTTGACTCAAGGTCCCGAAAGCAAAATATGTTCCGCAAAACAATTTTGTCCTTCCGAGCTGCTAAGGCGTCATAACAAAACATAATAACACATTTGGTGCCATTTCAATTTTCGAGCCGCCTTCACCGCTCGCCTTTTGTGAGTCCACTACTATTATGACCGCCGGCGCATAAAATACTAAAGGTAATTTTTTTGAAATTAGGATAAAATTTCTCTCCCTTGTGCAGAATCTATTCAGCACTTGACTTAGGGGGTATAATATATGTCTAGGATAAGAGAAAGGCGAGATCTTCGCCGCCGCTTTGCAGTTGCTCTGGAGGAGCTGGAGGCTTTGAATGTAAGTCTTCGGGATGCCTACCGCTGCTTTAATACCAGCACAGACCCTGAAATTCTCGAAGCCTGCATCCTTGAAATCAGCGCTCTCCATTCCCGCCGCAGCTCTGCGCTGCGAAATATAAAATCCATGGACGGTGACAAAATAAAATGGCAATTATAATAATCGTATTTGCTCTTGCCGTGGGAATCTCTCTTCTGGGATTGCTGATCAGGATTCTGAAGGGTCCTATGAAGCTTATCTGGAAGCTTTTCATCCACGCGATTATGGGCTTTGTATTCCTCTTTATCTTCAATTTCCTGGCGGGCTTTGTGGATTTGAGCATACCCCTCACATGGCTCAACGCCATCATAACCGGCGTTCTCGGCATTCCCGGAGTTGTGCTGCTGCTCATACTCCAGCTTATCTGATTACATAAACGGGAATCACAGTGACCCCCGTTATGTGCGGTTTAATACTTTTTTGAGTGCGAAGAAAATAAGCCAGCCCATCGCAGCGCCAAATATGTTCAAAACTAAATCGTCAACATCTGCGCAGCCGAGACCTGTGACAAACTGCATCAGCTCAACAACAATTATTACGGCGGCGCAGAGAGCCATATCCGGAAAAAAACCGCGAAAAGCCTTCCATATAAAAGGCGGGAAAAAGCCCAATGGGATGAACATTATCACATTGCCCGCCAGATTTATAAAGGAGCTCATAAATAGATATTCCGTTCCCTCCGAGCCAAAGGTCTGACGCATCACCGTCCAGAATTCTCCAATGGTTTTGAAGGGAACTATATTTATTTCCGAAAGGCCTCCACTCCGTTGGAAGAAAAGCAGATACAGCATTACAATGCCGTAGAAGGCGAACAAAATCGACATGGCCCGTCTCATAGTTTTACTCATATCAGCGCCTCCTTAGCCAGAGCGATATATCTGTTATAAGGGGCGCTTGCATCATTTTTGTGTCGGTGCTAAACTGTAAAAAACGTAGCCTGAGCGATATAATCCGAACCCGTTTTTGAGGGCATATCCGTTGGCACTGCTGCGTTGAACTCTTTTGAAGGGCGACAGCCCATCTGCAAGAGTCCGCCTTGCACCGCCTTAGCATATGACCTCAAAAATCTTCGACACCACGGGAGGGGATTTTTGTATCAGGCAAAATTGAATGATGTGGGTGGGCTTGACGCCCACCAAAGAATGAACCAAAGAATGAAATGAAGTCTGACGCTAAAATCCGCCTCGTGGTACGTGTTCGGATTATGTCGCTCAGGCTAAGAAAGGAGATGACCTTCCATGATGTTTTCCAACAAGGATCTGCGCAAGCTGCTTATTCCCCTCATAATAGAGCAGATGCTCACTTCCCTCATCGGCACCGTGGACACCCTTATGGTTTCCAACCTTGGCGCTGCAAGCGTCAGCGGTGTTGCTCTTGTGGACTCCATAAGCAAGCTGGTCATTTTCCTTTTCACCGCCCTCGCCACCGGCGGCACCATAGTTTGCTCCCAGTACATAGGCCGCAAAGACCTCAGAAATGCCAACACTGCTGCAAAGCAGGTTTTGCTCAGCGCCTTTGCCCTTTCACTTTTCGTGGCAATAGTCGCTTCCATCTTCCGCGACGGAATTTTGCGCCTTATTTTCGGCAAAGTTGATGCTGCCGTTATGGGCTCTGCCTCCGCCTATTTCGCGGTGGTCATCTTCTCCTATCCCTTCATAGCTCTTTTCGGCGCATCCTCGGCTCTTTACAGAGCGGGCGGCAACTCCCGCTTGCCCATGAAGGTGAGCCTTTTCGCGAACCTCATCAACATTGTGGGCAATGCAACGCTGATGTTTGTGCTGAAATGGGGCGTTGTGGGCGCCGCCGTCGCCACCGTCTGCTCCAATGCCTTCGCCGCCATCGTTATGCTCATAATGCTGCGCAGGCCCGGTCAGGTGCCGGAAATAGGGCGCTACAGCGCCATCCGTCCCAACTTCCATATGATTTGGCTGGTGCTTTGCATTGGCATCCCCTCGGGTATAGAAAATGCCATGTTCCAGTTCGGCAAGCTGGCGGTGCAGTCCACAGTATCCACACTTGGCACAACCGCAATGGCTGCCAACGCCGTTGTTGCCGCCGTGGAGCTTATGACAAGTATGCCCTCACAGGCTGTTGCAACGGGACTTATGACCGTTGTGGGTCAGTGCATGGGCGCGGGAAAGCCCGAGCAGGCAAAGCATTACATAAAAAAGCTGACTCTGTGGTCTTTTTGTATACTCTTTGTCCTCAATTGGCTGGCTATGGCCGCCACTCCCCTTGTCACACGCCTTGCGGGCATGGATGCGGAAACCGCCAAGCTCACAAAGGACACCATGCTCTTTATCAGCATTCTGAAACCCCTTTTCTGGATGTGTGCCTTTGTTCCCGCCAGCGGTATGCGCGCCGCAGGCGATGTGAAATTCGGCATGATTGTCTCCACCTGCACAATGTGGATACTGCGTGTCGGACTCAGCACCCTCCTCTGCCACCGCTTCGGCTTCGGGCTTATCGGAATCTGGTGGGGCTTCTTCGCCGACTGGACGGGCAGAAGTATTATCTTCCTCCTCCGCTACCGCAGCGGAAAATGGGCAAGGCAAAAAGTTATAGATAAATAAAAAGGTGCATCATAAGATGCACCTTTTTATTTATCAGCGGGCGCTGGGTCCGCCGTCTTCATCGCCAAAGATAAAATCGTCAATATCGCCTTTGAAAAGCATTGAAACCACCTCCGTAAAAGATTGCACATACTTTCAGTATATGCGCCATCTTCAGGGATGATTACTCTTTTTCAAGTCTTGCAACAATAATTTCGGGGTTGTTGAAAAATCTGGGTACAGGTGCGCTGTTGCCTATACCGCGGGACACTATCACTGTATAGCGTCCGCACTCCCTTGCGCCATCAACATTTTCGGGAAAAAAGTCAAAGCTCGTGCCGAATACGCCTCCCACTCCCGGAATGCGCACAAGTCCGCCGTGGGCATGGCCGCAGAAAATCAAGTCCACATTCAATCGGGGATATTTCTCTGCCCAGTAGTTGCGGTGGCCCAGGAGTATGCGGTAGCAATCCCCCTGCTCGGCTTCTATGCGCTCCACCACTTCATCGGGGCGGGGCATATCGAAATAGGCATTGGGATCCTCCACTCCGCAGAGAACTATGCTCTCCCCGTTCCTATCCAACAGGGTGTAGTCATTGGCAAGATAGGTAACGCCATGCTTATCAAAAAGCTCCTTCAGCTCATCGATGCAGCCAACGCCCCATTCGTGGTTGCCGCTGACATAGTAGGTGTCGGCAATCTCTGTTAGAGCCTCCAGCAAGGAATCGATGACCTGCATCTCCGTTTTCTCATCCGCAAGGTCTCCCGTTATCACGATTATATCAGGCTCCGCCTTCTCCACGCGCTTCAAAAGCCGTTCATTATCTTTTCCGAAGCATCTGCCGTGAATATCACTGAGCTGCAAAACGGTGAAGCCCTCAAAGCTTTCGGGGAGAGTCTCCGAAGAGATTGTATGTTCTGTTGTAACGATGCGGCAGGAAGAATCCAGTATGAGCGCCCCAATCAGAAAAACGAGGACAAGGGCTGTTATCAATATAGCTTTGCGTTTTTTCATAATATCTCCTGAACAAATTTCCGGAACATAATACCACGCCCGCGTGGCAAAAGGAAGAATATAATAAATAATATAAGCCAAATGGCATCAAAAATGCCTCAAATTGCCTGTATTTTAAATGTATTTATCTTGAAAAGCGGAGGCAAATCGTATATAATGGGCGATGCTGTGCGGAGCGACACCGCGCATAAAGATAATTCGAAAAGGATGATACCCCAAAATGAGTTCCAAAGAAAAGAAGATGGCAGCAGCTGCCGAGGAAGCAAAGAAGAGCCGCAAGTTTTATACCGCTTGCATAGTTTTCATCGTTTGCCTCGCAATCGTTGTTGCAGCAGCCGCCCTTATCAATTCCAACATCAGCACCACCAAGACCACCGCTATCACCATCGGCGAGACCGAGTATTCTCCCGCTGAGTTCAGCTACTTCTACAGAAGCGCTGTCAGCTCCACCTATGCCAGCATTTATGAGAGCTATGGCGATATGGCTGCATACATTCTGGACACCTCCCGTCCTCTCAGCCAGCAGACCTCTATGTTCGGCGACGGCGTCCAGACTTGGGCAGATTATTTCTACAATCAGGCCGTTATCTCCCTCACCAACCTTACCGTCCTCTATGATGAGGCTGTCAAGGCAGGCATGACCCTCAGCGAAGAGAGCATTGCATACATTGAGTCCGACATCGCTTACTATGAAGAGGTTGCCACCACCAACGGTTACGGCGATCTGAACAGCTTCCTTGCTACCAACTTCTGCAAGGGCTTTGACAGCAAGCTCCTCCGCGAGATCGCCGAAAAGCAGTATCTCGCCTCCGAGTATGCCCTTCAGCTTGACGAAAGCTTCGAATACACCCCCCAGGAGATTGAGGCTCACTACGCATCCAAGGCTAACGATTTCGACTTTGTTAAGTATCACTACTACCTGGTCAGCACCTCCGGCGAAGCCTTCGCTGACCTGAGCGACGAGGAGAAGACCGCAGCCGCTCACGAAGAGGCTGAGAAGATTGCTCAGGCAAAGACCAGCGAAGAGTTCACCACCAATGTCCGCAACTTCGTTCCCGGCACCAGCAAGAGCCTCTATGAGAGAGTTGAGTCCACTATGGCCATCTCTCAGGGTCAGACCGTCAGCGAAGTTTACAGAGACTGGGTTATGGACGCAAACCGCATCGAGGGTGAAACCACCGTTATCGACACCGAAACTGGAAGCTACGCCGTTATGTTCCTTTCCAGAAACGACAACCACTATCAGCTTGTTGACGTCCGCCACATCCTCGTCCCCGCTCTCGTCGATGAAAACGGCGAGTTCACCGAGGAAGCTCTCGCAACCGCAAAGGCAGAGGCCGAGCGCATCTACGCCCTCTGGCAGGAAAATCCCACCGAGGAAAACTTTGCCGCACTCGCTAACGAGTATTCTCAGGACGAAGGCTCTATGACCAACGGCGGTCTTTACAGCGAGGTATATCAGGACTACATGGTTGAAGAGTTCAACAACTTCCTCTTCCACGAAGGCAAAAAGCCCGGCGACAGCGGCATTGTCTACGGCAGCAACGGCAGCTACGCAGGCTACCACGTTATGTACTTCTCCGCCCTCGGCGATATCTTCAGCGACAGAATCGCTGAAAGCGATATGCGCGCCGCCGACTACAACGAAGCTATGAATGCTCTTGTTGCAAACTACGCTGTTGCAGAAGGCTCCGGCATGAAGTATGTAAATCTCGACTGATAATAAAAAAGGCAGCCCCGGCTGCCTTTTTTCACACTCTGAAAAGAGAGGGATAGCTTATGTCCGAAAGATTCCTCCGCCAGGAAATGCTCCTTGGCAGCGAGGCAATGGAAAAACTTAAAAATTCCCGCGTTGCCATATTCGGCATAGGCGGAGTGGGCTCCTGGTGCGCCGAAGCTCTTGCAAGAGCAGGCGTGGGAGGGCTCACCCTTATTGACCAGGACCGGGTAGGCGAGAGCAATATAAACCGGCAGATTCTTGCCCTTGATTCCACCATCGGCATGGAAAAGCCTGAGGCCATGGCCCGCCGCATCCGGGACATCAACCCCCACTGCGCTGTCACCACCCTCTGCGCCCGCTATGAGGCCGCCGACAGAGAGCGCTTTTTCACGGAAAAATATGACTTCATCGTGGACGCAATCGACCTTGTTGCCTGCAAGGTGGACCTTATTCTCAGCGCTAAGGAGCGCTCCATCCCCATCGTTTCCGCCCTCGGCACCGGCAACAAGACCGACGCAAGCCTTCTGCGCATCTGCGACATTTCAAAAACGGAGGGCTGTCCCCTTGCGAGAGTTGTCCGCAAGGAGCTGCGCAAACGGGGCATCAACCATCTGAGCGTGGTTTTCTCCCCCGAAGAGGGCATATCTCCCGAACAGCGGGAGGCACCCCCTCCCGGGCGCCGAAGCGTGCCCGGCTCTCTCGTCTGGGTCCCCGCTGCTGCGGGACTTCTGCTGGCGCAGCATGTGGTGCTCAGCCTTACAAAAAGCGAATAGCAAAAAAGCGTTCTGCTCTCAAAGAGCAGAACACTTTTTTATACCGCAAGATAAAAATACTCCGTTATTTCCTCCGCAGATTCCTTCATTCCGTTATCCACCCACCAGCGCAGGGTTTCAACAAATGTTGAGGATATATGGTTTATCCAGAAGCTTTCGGGCAGCTTCTCGCTTTTTCTCTCCGCGAAAAGCTGCATCTGGCTCTTCGCCATTTTGCCCAGCTGCTCTTTGAAATAGCGCAGGAACAAATCATTGTTGCGGCAGGAGAGCAGCCGCAGAATATTATTGTCATTCTTCTGAAGATGAAGGAATAAATGCGCAAAAGCTGATTCGGGAGCATCGCAGCTGAAGAGATGAATGTGGCCGCTCTCATTTTCCTCCGCGTCAAATATATGGCAGAAAAGGTCCTCGCAAAGCTCCTTCAAAAGATAATCCTTGGTCTCAAAATGGTCATAAAAGGTTGCCCGCCCCACATCGGCTTTCTCAATTATTTCTCCCACAGTTATCTGGGAAAATTCCTTTCCGGAGAGCAGCTCAATAAAGGCAGCAAAGATGGCCTCTCTGGTTTTTCTTCTGCGTCTATCCATACAAACCTCCAAAAATGTCCGATAACATACACCAAAGCACGGCTGAATGTTGCTTTTTATATTTTATCACATAAAATAGTATACAGCAAGTTCGGTATCGTACTCATTGTTCTGATTTTATCTATGGAGGGCAACATGAAAACGGAAAAGAAAATTCTTACAGCCTTTATACTAAATCTGGCTTTTTCAATATTCGAATTCTTCGGCGGAATTTTTACAGGCAGCGTCGCAATTATTTCCGACGCTCTTCACGACCTCGGCGACGCAGCAAGTATTGGCCTTGCATTTTTCCTCGAAAAGAAAAGCAGGAAGCAGCCCGACGAAAAATACACCTACGGCTATGGACGTCTTTCTGTCCTTGGCGGCCTTATAACATATCTTATTCTGCTTTTAGGCTCACTTATAGTCATATATAACGCCATTCACAGAATTATAAACCCCGTCCCCGTCAATTACAGCGGCATGATAATCTTCGCCATTATCGGTCTTGCGGTCAATCTTGCTGCGGCTTTGATAACAAGCCACGGTGAGTCTCACAGTCAGAAGGCTGTCAGTCTGCACATGCTGGAGGATGTTCTGGGCTGGGCGGCGGTTTTGCTGGGCGCTATAATCATGCGCTTCACGGACGCCGTTATCATTGACCCCATTCTGTCCCTTGCCATTGCCCTTTTCATCGGCTTCAACGCCCTGCGCAATATGAAGGATGCCCTTTCCCTCTTCCTGGAAAAATCACCCGAGGGCATCTGCATTGATGAACTGAGAGAAAGTCTTTGCGAAATAGAGTGCGTCAGCGATGTTCACCATATCCACATTTGGAGTTTGGACGGAATAAACAACTATGCCACCATGCATATCGTTACAAGCGCCAAGGGTCAGCAGTGCAAGGCTCTTGTCCGCGAGAAGCTGAAGGAGCTGGGCATTTTCCACTCCACCCTTGAGCTTGAAGGCGAGGACGAGAACTGCCACGACAAAGTCTGTCATATTGACGAAAAAGAAAGCCCCGGACATCACCACGGGCACCATCACGGGCACCACCATCACCACCATCATTAAAAAATGAAAACCCGACTTGTATGTTTACACAAGTCGGGTTTTTTATCACTGGGGATATTTGAAATCGTGGGCCTGCTGCAGGACCATTTCCTTCACCTTCATAAGGCGAACCTTGGTGCTCAGGTCGTTTTCTTCCAGCTTCATGGTGATGAACTTGATGTTCTCCTTCATGTCGGGAATCATGACATACTCAAGGGCATTAACTCTGCGGCGGGTCTTTTCAATCTCCTCCGCCAGAAGCTGCATTGTCTTTTCAATCTGCGCCAGCTCCAGCATATCCTCGAAAACACGGCTCAGGCTCTGCATCGCTATATCCAGCTCGCCGCTGGTCTGAGCAAATCCGTAGGGATATATCTCGCCGGGGTCTGCGTTCTGGGTGCGGAAGGTATATTCGGGCACATTAACGCTCATCACGTTTTTGAAGCCCACTCCCAGCTCAACGCTCTGGCGGGGATACATCAGCGCCTGCTCCAGCATCTCGGGGCTCATAACCGCACTGGCAACGGTCAGTGCGCCGAAGGCCTCGGTGAGTCCTGCTTCAACTCTCAGACGAAGCTCTTTATTCTTCTTCACAACGTCCATGAACTGACGCATCAGCTCATCGCGTTTATCCTTGAGAAGCTTGTGGCCTCGGGTTGCGGTCTTTAAGCGTCCCTTAAGCTGGTTGAGCACCATTCTTGTGGGGGTTACCGCTGTTTTTGGCATGTTTCTTCCCCCTTACTCTTTGGGCATATACTTCTCGATGTGCTCTACCTTTACTCGCTTGAGCTCGCTTCTGGGAAGTATGCTCAGCAGCTCCCAGCCGATGTTAAGGGTTTCCTCTATGCTGCGGTTGGTCTCATTGCCCTGGCTTACATAGCGCTCTTCAAACTCTTCGGCAAACTTTGCATAAAGCTTGTCGGTCTCGCTCAGTGCGCTTTCGCCCAGAATGGTCATAAGCTCCTTGGCATCCTTACCTGCCGCATAAGCAGCAAACAGCTGGTTCATGGTACCGCTGTGGTCCTCGCGGGTCTTGCCTGCGCCTATACCCTTATCCTTCAGACGGCTCAGGGAGGGCAGAACATCCACGGGGGGAACGATGCCCTTGCGGAAGAGCTCGCGGTTGAGGATTATCTGACCTTCGGTGATGTAGCCGGTAAGGTCAGGGATGGGATGGGTCTTGTCATCCTCGGGCATGGTGAGGATGGGAATCATGGTGATGGAGCCGGCCTTGCCTACGCGGCGGCCTGCACGCTCATACATGGTTGCAAGGTCGGTATAGAGATAACCGGGATAGCCGCGGCGTCCGGGAACTTCCTTCTTTGCGGCGGAAATCTCACGGAGAGCTTCGGCATAGTTGGTAATGTCGGTAAGGATAACAAGAACATGCATATCCTTCTCGAATGCCAGATACTCGGCTGCGGTGAGCGCCATACGGGGAGTTGCGATACGCTCAACGGCGGGCTCGTTTGCAAGGTTGGAGAAAAGGACAGTTCTGTCAATAGCGCCGGTGCGCTTGAACTCCTGAACGAAGAATTCGGACTCTTCGAAGGTGATACCTATTGCGGCAAAGACAACGGCGAACTTATCGTCGGCACCCAGAACCTTAGCCTGACGGGCAATCTGGGCAGCAAGCTCCTTGTGGGGCAGGCCGCTTCCGGAGAAGATGGGCAGCTTCTGACCGCGGACAAGGGTGTTAAGACCGTCAATGGTGGAAACGCCGGTCTGGATGAACTCAGCGGGGTAAGCTCTTGCTGCGGGGTTCATGGGGAGGCCGTTTATATCCAGATGAGCCTCAGCCAGCATTTCAGGGCCTCCGTCAATGGGCTTGCCCATGCCGTTGAATACGCGTCCCAGCATATCCTCGCTCACTGCCAGCTCCAGAGGATGGCCAAGGAAGCGAACCTTGCTGTCGCGCAGGTTGATGCCTGCTGCGGATTCATAGAGCTGTACTACGGCTCTGTCGCCGTTTACTTCCAGAACCTTACCGTGGCGGATTTCTCCGCTGGGAAGCTGGATCTCGCAGAGCTCGTCATAGGTGACGCCCTCTACCTGCTCTACTACCATAAGAGGACTGACGACCTCATGTATTGTTCTGTATTCTTTGATCACAGTTCCTCACCTCCATGGTAAAGCTCATCAATCTGTGCCTTCATTTCTTCTTTCATAATGGCATATTCTGCCTTATATGCATCGGCGGGCACACTCTTTGCGCGGCCGATTTTTTCTCTTACGGGTATTGCGAGAATCTTTCCAAGTTCAACGCCCTGTGCGATGGCGGCTCTTGCCTGAACTTCGAAGTCCAGAATCATTGCCATAAGCAGATACTGTCTCTCAGTCTCAGAATAGGAGTCTATATCCACAAAGGAGTTCTGCTGGAGGAAGTCCTCGCGAATCATCTTTGCGGTTGCAAGGGTCAGCTGCTCGGCGGGAGCAAGGGCGTCTGCACCGACAAGACGAACGATTTCGTTCAGGCTGGCTTCTTCCTGCAGAATGGCCATTGCCTTGTCTCTGTTGGCGATGAAGCCGGGATAATTGCTCTCATACCAGGGCTTGAGAGAATCCAGATACAGAGAGTGGGAGTTCAGCCAGTTGATGGCGGGGAAGTGGCGGGCATAAGCGAGGCTGGAGTCCAGAGCCCAGAAAACCTTGGTTATACGCATGGTTGCCTGAGAAACAGGCTCGGAGATATCGCCGCCCGGAGGAGAAACTGCGCCAACGGCGGTGAGGGAGCCTTTTCTCTCATCGCTGCCAAGGCACTGGATTACACCTGCGCGCTCATAGAACTGGGCGATACGGGAAGCCAGGTAAGCGGGATAGCCCTCTTCACCGGGCATTTCTTCCAGACGGCCGGACATCTCACGAAGGGCCTCTGCCCAACGGGAGGTGGAGTCTGCGATAACTGCAACGTCATAGCCCATATCTCTGAAATACTCGGCGATGGTGATGCCGGTATAGATACTGGCCTCACGGGCTGCAACGGGCATATCGGAGGTGTTGGCTATAAGCACAGTGCGCTTCATGAGAGGCTCGCCGGTATGGGGGTCGATGAGTTCAGGGAACTCCATCAGAACGTCGGTCATCTCGTTGCCGCGCTCGCCGCAGCCGATGTAGACCACGATATCCACGTCGGACCACTTTGCAAGTGCGTGCTGCATAACGGTTTTGCCGCTGCCGAAAGGACCGGGGATAGCTGCGGTACCGCCCTTTGCTACGGGGAACATAGTGTCAACTATTCTCTGACCGCTCTGGAGGGGCTTATCCGGAACAAACTTCTTTGCATAGGGTCTGCCTACGCGGACAGGCCACTTCTGCATCATGGTGAGAGCAATTTCCTTGCCCTTATTCTCGACAACGCAGACGGTGTCTTCAACGGTGAAGTCGCCTTCTTCGATGCTCTTTACGGTGCCGCCCTTGCCTGCGGGGACAAGGATCTTATGCAAAATTGCGCTGGTTTCCTGAACAGTACCGATAACATCGCCGGGGACAAGGATGTCGCCGACCTTTACGCTGGGATGGAAGCTCCATCTCTTTTCTCTGTCCAGTGCGGGCACGGTGATGCCGCGGGCGATGGTGTGGCCGCAGAGCTCTCTTATCTCGGTAAGAGGACGCTGAATGCCGTCATAGATGCCTTCCAGCATACCGGGTCCCAGTTCAACGGAGAGGGGAACGCCGGTGGTTACAACCTCTGCGCCGGGGCCGAGGCCGGTGGTCTCTTCGTATACCTGTATGGATGCGCGGTCGCCGGTCATGTTCAGTATCTCACCGATAAGGTGCTGAGGGCCAACGCGGACAACGTCAGATACGTTGGCGTCGGAAAGTCCCTCGGCTACTACCAGCGGTCCCGCTACTTTAATTACTTTTCCGCTCATTTATTTTCCTCCTACTATTTAACCCAGTATGTCACTACCAACGGCTTTCTCCACTGCTTCCTTCAGGGCGCTCAGTCCCAAACCTATGGGACCGTCTCTGCCCGGTATGAGGATTATGGCAGGGCTGGGTTTTTCCTGAAAACGGCTGATGTCCTCCATCATATGCTGCGCCACCGTCTCTTCAACATAGATGATGGCATATTCGTCGCCGTTTTCCTGCACTTTTGTGGCTGCGCGAAGCGCCTTCTTTGCACTCTCGGGGCTATCCACCGGAAATGTGGCAAGTCCAAGAGCCTTGAAGCCGATAACGCTGTCAGCGCCGCCTATTACTGCGATCTTATACATAACTCTCACGCAGCCTTCCCCGGAGCGCATCGGTGCTGATGCCCATAATGCGTCCCGTCAATATTATTCTGAGGGCCATTACCTCGTTTTCAACCGCTGCCAGATAGCTGATAACAGCTGCAGGGCCAAATCCGATACGGATAGCATCGGAGAGGTATTCGTTAATGCTGTTGTCAAGGGCAAGCTCAAAAGCAGTCATGCTGCCGCCGCTTGCAACAAGCAGACCCTTTTCCGCAGCATCTCCGAGACCTGCCCCTGTGAACAGATGCATAATCTCGTCATCGTTTTCCGCTGCGGCCACGAGGCTTTCTTTAAGCACACTGCCTCCATCGAAAAGCAGCTCGCCCACGATTTCGGGACGCTTGCCCGCAATACGGGAGCGGATGAGAACCTTGAGGTTGGTGCTGTCGATTATGAGACGCACATAATCTCTTGCAAAGGGCAGCTCCGCTTTTTCCGCAAGAGCACTCATTTCAGCAAAATATGCGCGGTCCAGAATCAGGTCGGCAAGGCAGGGATTGCCGGTTCGGGCAAGCATATGCTTTGCGTCATCAATGGCCTCTGCCAGTGCAACGGGAAGCATAACAAGCTCGTTTTTTGCAAAGGCCTTCAGAAATTCCGCGGCTTCAACGCGCCCCTCGAAGGAGAGAAGCTGCTTGCTCACGCCATCGGACTTTACCATGACCTTGGCAGAATGATAATCATATTTCAGTCGGAACAGGTCCACAAGCTCCCTGTCGGGAACTATGAGGGCCACATCCTCAATTTCTTCCCTGCGGTGGGCGGAGAGTGCATCCTCCACCTCGCGCACGCTCATACCGTTCATATCGGGATAGCCGCTGTCGTGGGCGACGGCGCAGGCTTCGGCAAAGCTGGGTGCGGTGAGAATGCGCTCCAGCTTATCGCTGCCCAGCATGCTTGCCTCACGGGCGCGGAGCATAGCGGTCAGGAAAAGATAATTGCTGCTATCGCATTTTTTGAGGTCAGCCAAATCCTTACCTCCTAAAATCAAGAAAAGAGTATTTCCGCCACCTGAGAGGAGAGGGAAGAACGGGTAAGCTGCACCAGAGTTTCGGCAGTGCAGTTAACCTCGATATTGCCGCTGCGCATAATGAATCCGCCGGAAACCTCAACGGTTTCCTCCGCAAGGCTCATCTCGGCAGTCTTGCCCTTTGCGGCAAGCAGTGCGTTGGCGGCGCTGACTATCTCGGCACCGGTATCAGCCTTGTCATTTTCGGAAAACAGCAGCTTTTCCTTGCCGCTTATGGCAGCCTCAGCAGCCAAAGAGGCAAAAAACTCAATGTATTTCTCTCTGGGGAGAGATGCCACCGCCTCGGCAGCCTTTTCAAAAGCCTCGCTCACCATTTCCTGCTTGAAAGCGAGGAGAGCCTTGCGCTGCTCCATATCTGCAGTTGCAGCCATACGCTCGCTGCGGGTGGCGCAGTCGGCCTTGCCCTTTGCAATGCGCTTTTCGTAGGCTTCAGCGGCCTTAGCCTCGTATTCGGCCTCAATGGCGGCGCACTGAGCATCGGCTTCGGCTTTGATAACATCAACCTCAGCCTGAGCATCGCGTATGAGGCGTGCGGTTATTTTTTCAATTCCGTTCATTTTATTACCGCCTTAATCAGTTATGGCTTATCAGATGTTGAGGAGCATCAGCATGGATGCAAGCAGAGAAAGGATTGCGTAGAACTCAACGGTGATGCAGAGGATCATACCCTTGGACCAGTGGTCGGGCTTCTTTGCGAGAATGTTGATGGAAGAAGCGGCAACCTTGCCCTGTGCAACTGCAGAGATACCGCCGCCGATTGCCATGGGCAGGCAGGCTGCGAAGTAGCGGCAGCCGTCGATGAAGCTGAGGTTAAGTGCGCTTCCGTCCAGAACGCCCATCTGCATGATGGCGAAGAACCAAACAACCAGACCGTAGAGACCCTGAGTACCGGGGATGAGCTGGAGAATCATAACCTTACCAAACTTGGAAGGATCCTGAGTGAGAAGACCTGCGCCTGCTTCACCGGCAACGCCGGTGCCGCGTGCGGAGCCTGCGCCTGCAAGGCAGGCAGCAAGGCCGGAGCCGAGAAGACCTATTGCAAGGCCGGTAAACTGACCATTCATAAGAGCATTGACAAATTCCATTTTTATTTTTCCTCCTTATTTGCTGACTTCAACGTATTTGGATTTGATTTTCAGGGGTTTGAAGGGTCTGCCGCCGTCGGTATAGAACTTTCCGAAGTACTCAAGGCACTGGAGACGGAGAGTATGGACATAGCAGCCCAAAAGGTTCAGTGCAAAGTTAAGCACATGACCTATGATAAATATAATTATAAACAGGAATATCTTGCCGAACATGGCGGCTATGGTGTTGAAAACCTGACCGATAACGCTGCCGGCCAGCATCAGAGCCATGATACGGGAGTAGGAAAGCAGATCGCCGAACCAGCCCGTAAGCTCATTGTAGAGCGTTCCGAAGATGGAGGTGACTTTTCCAAGTCCCTTCTTGCCTCTTGTTCCGCCGTAGAACAGGGCCACAGCGCCCACAATGAGAACCACAAGTCCCGCGGTTTTCAGACCTTCAATTCCGAAAACAAGATTGGAGCCCAGAACCATAATTCCCGCACCGATAAAGATTACCCAAAGGGGCAGCTCGTAGAAGATTCCGCCAAGCACATCTCCGTGCTTCACCTTCTGAACGAAGCTGATAGCAAGACCGGTATTCAGGTGGATGAAGCCCAGAACGATGGAGCCTGCGAGAACAAGAATGGTGTCATTCAGGGGACTGAAGAGAGCGGGCAGACCCTGCCATGTGCTTTCGGGATTGAACATATGCACAAGCTGGTAGGGTGCGTCGGCAAAGAAGCCTCCGGTGAGAGCGCCCATAACGAAGGTGGAAATTCCGCCCCAAAGAAGCAGGTTGCAGAAATGGAGCATTCCGTCCTTGGGTTTCATCTTGCTCATGGCGATGAGAGATGCCGCAATCATCAGAAGACCATAGCCCATATCCGCCATCATCAGTCCGAAGAAGACTATGAAGAAGGGCGCCATCAGGGGGTTGGGGTCAACTGTTCCGTACTGAGGCAGAGAATACATATTGGTTACCATATTCAGTCCCTTGGTGAAGAAATTGTTCTTCAGCTGGACAGGTACCTGAGGATATTCCTCCTCGCCAGGCTCATCGAACATATAGGCGCAGTCGAATTTCTCAAGAATTTCAACAAGCTTTTCATGCTCAGGCTCGGTCACCCATGCGTCAAGGCACACCATACTTTCGGTGCAGGCCAGATTTTCCATGGCCTCAGCTCTTGCTTCGCGGGTGCTTGCCAGGTCAAAAGCCTCCTGCAGTCTCCGGCGGTCCTCCGCAAAGGAGACAAGATGGGTCTCGTCCAAAGCGCGCTCCAGACGGATCTTGCGGAGCTTTTCCTTAAGGGCGGCAAGGTTCTCTGCAGCTGTGCCCTCCACATTTCCAAAGGGAGGAACAGCAAAGCCGTAGGAATGGAGAACTTCCATAACCTTTTCCTCGCACTCTCTGTAGTAAAACAGGCAAAGGAAGCGGGTATGCTCATCGGAAGAGACCTCCGTGATTTCCGTTTCGGGAACCTTGTCACTGAGTTCGGCCTTCATTCCCTCGAAGTCCGACACAGTGGGGATGGTACCCAGCTTCATGCCCACATGGGCGCTGCCGCTGTATTCAAGGGGAACATTAAATTTTTTCCAGGGCCGCAGCACCTCGGTAAGAGTGCCGCAGTTGCCCTCCTCCAGATAGTGGTTGCGGATGGATTCATCCAGCTCCACTATTTTCTTAGCTATCTCTCTGCTTTCGTCCAGCCTGCCCTCATCCATAAACTCGGATTCGGAGACAACGGGCTTTGCGGAAAGGAGAGGCGGAGGATCAGGGGCATATTTATCCAAGAGCTTCACTGCGTCGCCAAAAAGCGCCTTTTCCTGCCGCAGAGCGGGAAGTGCGCTTTTCTCCCGAGTGAGTATGGCGGCCAATCTCGGGTCGGAAAGCAGTTCGCTCTGCTCCTTTATCTCGGCGCAGCCCAGAAGCATCAGTTCGGTGAGAATCTCTTCCTTACGGCTTCGGGCGGCCAGCAGATGGAGCTTCTGCATTCTGACTATTGCCATTAGCCTTTCACTATCCTTTCAACTATAAGTGCCACAGCCTCGTCCATACGCTTTTCGGCACGGGCACGCATAACTGCCTTTTTGGTTTCGCCGCTGCTTGCCAGCTCCTTCGCGGAAGCAAGGGAGCTCTCTTCAGAAGCCTTGCTCATATCCGCAATCTCAGCATCAGCCTTCCTGACAGCCTCGACCACCATAGCCTCACCCTTTACTCGGGCATCTGCCACGCTTTTCTTGGCAGCGAGAGCAGCGTCCGCTTTCATTCGGCGTGCTTTCTCCTCGGTCTCGGAAATGGACACTATGGATTCGATATACATTATATTTACACCTCCCGGGGATATTAACTGCACAGCGTATTTCCATCTCAGGACATAACGAAATCCGACGAAAACTCATGCCGTCGGATCCCGGATTATAGTCGCCGCTTTAAATCCAGAAATTACGCTATTTTGAATTATATGGCAACACATTTTGCTTTGCAAGGGGAGCTTGGAAAATTCGTAATTTTCCCCACTTTTGCCCGCACCTATTGTGCATATTTACCATATTTCCCATGCATATTCCGTCAATAACGAACCTGTTCTAATTGTTTTGCACAAAAACGAACTCGTTCATATAGACATTTTGCAATATTCCCTGCATTTTTTGCATTTTGCAGGATTCCATATATTGATTTCATATATTGTATGTAAGTGAGGGCAAAAATATGGCTTGAGCGGATAATGAAACTGTTTTTCCTTGACCTTACACAAGGGTGAAGGTATATAATAAATGTAACACAGCCCGAAAGGACGGCAATTTATGGATATTTTGACTTTGCACAATGTGCGCTATACATATCAGACCCAATATCAGAAGCTTGAAGCCCTGAAGGGAATAAATTATAGCTTTGAGGCAGGAAAGGTTTATGCCATTGTTGGGCGCAGCGGAAGCGGCAAGACAACGCTTCTCTCCCTTATGGCAGGTCTTGACCTGCCCACAGAAGGCGAGGTTTTATGCGGCGGCATATCCACCGCAGAGACCAAGTTGGAAAGCTACCGCAGAGAAAAGGTTGCCGTCATTTACCAGTCCTTCCGTCTTTTCCCTCTCCTCACCGTTGCAGAAAATGTGATGTATCCTTTGGAACTTCGTGGTATGAAGACCCGCAATGCCCGCGAAAAGGCAGCAGGACTTATCGCAAGAGTGGGTCTGCCCGAAAGCGCCCTCGACCGCTACCCCACCATGCTCTCAGGCGGCGAGCAGCAGCGCGTTGCCATCGCAAGAGCTCTTGGTATGGAAACGGGCATACTTCTCGCTGACGAGCCTACGGGAAATCTGGACACCGCCAACAGCGAAAACATCGCCGCACTCCTTTGTGAACTCGCCCATAAAGACGGTTACTGCGTCATCATCGTCACCCACGATATGGACCTCGCCTCCAAAGCGGACTGCATTCTGGAACTCAGTGACGGCGCTGTGAAGGAGTAAGGGCCTATGATACTGAGAAACGGAATCTTATCCACTCTCCGGGGGCGGGGACGAACGGTCCTTTTCACGGCGCTCATCCTCCTGATGGCGCTCTCCCTCACCCTGGGCGCAGGAATGTGGGCATACTGCTCGGCGCAGCTTGAAGCGCTGGACGACAGCTATATATCCATCGCCCTTGTTGAATATATGGGCGCTGACTATCCCGACGAAAACGCTGCAGACCTTTTTTCCAGAGCTGCGGCCGAAAATATTGACTCCGCTGCCATAGCGGCCATACCCGGAATTGAGCTTTGGGAAGAAAAGGACTCCTCATTTGCCTTTATTGAGGGTTTTGAGCGGCAGGGCGAGAGCGCCTACTCCGCTCACGCGGTTATTGAGCTTATCCAGTTCACAGAGCTTTGGACAGGCGGGGAAATTTATCTCACCGAGGACGAGCTGCCCGAAACTTTTTATGCCGTGGACAGCATCAACTGGACGGCGCGGCTTCACACCCCTGAGTTTGACAGCGGCTTTGTGAATTTCTACGCTTCCAGTCGTGGTTACATTTTTCAGCGCGACCCATCCACCGGAGAGACGATCTATCTCCAACCCGAAGATCTAACGGGGGAATATGTACTAGCCGCCGACATGTATGTTGAATATGTCAACGGCAGCGAGCGAATCCGTGTGCCTTTCACGAAGTTTGAAACCAGCCATTTTTATGACAGCTTAACGGGGCTTTACGGCTATGAGGGACAGGTGCTGCAGGGCTGGAGCGCCATCACAAACAATATTCTTTATTCCCGCGATATCGAAGGCGCCAAAGCAATAATAGTCGACTGCAACGGTCACGATTTCAATCCCGAAAAGGGCCGCCGCTATACAATCCACGGTCAGTTCGTAACAAGCAACTCCAACTATCTCCGCTTTGCAATAACGGATTTTTATGAGCTCTGCGAAACCGAGCCCTGGCAGGACACCCGCGACAGCGAGGCCGCACCTATTTTCTATGAGTACGCGGACTACTATTCCCGCGCAAACAACTATGCCACCGTTGAAGCTTCCGCGGATATTGCCTCTCTGGAGGCTTTTCAGCAGAACATTTTCCGCCTTGAGCAGGGTCGCTTCCCCGCAGCGGGAGAAAAGGGCGTCTGCCTTGTCAGCGGCGACATTGCCCGCCAGATGGAACTCAGCCTCGGTGACAAAATAAATATCAACTATTTCGCATCCTCCCCCGACGACCGTTTTGATGTCCGCGAAAACGGAAGAAGCGCCGCCCTTGAAGTTGTGGGTATTTCCACTATGCCCGAGGATTACTTTGGCTATGTGTGGGTCAGCGATGCAGAGGGCGATTTCGGCGGAGAGTTTTACGGCTATCAGCTTGGCCGCGCAGTTTTGGATAATGCAAGCGCCCGACAAGCCGCCGAGGCTATTCAGAAGCTCTGCCCCGAGGGCGTGCGCGTTACCCTTTTTGATCAGGGCTATTCCTCCGCCGCCCAGCCTCTTGAGACTATGCGCAGCACCGCCCTTGCCGTCACCCTTGCTTCCGCCTGCGGTGCGCTTGCGGTAATTTTCCTCTTCGCCTATCTCTTCGTGGGCAGACAGAAGGAAACCGTCAATGTACTCTTTTCTCTCGGCACTCCCAAAGGCAAAATCAGCCTTTGGCTTCTCTCCGGCGCTGTGCTGATTTCCGGAGCCGCCTCCCTTATAGGCGCAGCTTTGGGCGCAGCGGTGCTGAAAAAGATCATCGCCTTTGCCTTCTCCGCCGCGCAGAACTTATATGCGGTGGACGGCCGTTACAGCGAGGCCGCTGTGGGTGTGGTGAGGGAAGCTTTGCCCCTTGGAGAAACACCCCTTTGGCCCGCCGTTGCAGCCTTTGCATTTATATTTATTCTCAGCCTTCTGCTCTGCCGTATCTTCCTCGGCATTGCCCGAAAGCAGACCGCTCCCAAAAAGGGCAAGCTCTCCGTCCGCGTGCCCAAGGGCGGTACCTCCCTTGCGGGAAAGGGCGCTTTCCGCTTCGCCCTTCTCAGCGCCCGCCGCGGGGGCTGGCGCAGCGGAGTTGTCCCCGCCGCAGCCCTTGTCCTCAGCATTTTCCTGGGCATACTTGCCAATGCTTCGGGACTTTGGAGTCAGCAGATGGACGCTCTTTACCGGGACACGGAAATTTCGGGACGCGCTGTCAGTACCAACGGCAGACGCAGCACAGAGCTTGTCATCTCCCCCGAAAACGCCCGCACCCTTTGGAAAAGCGGCATGCTGGAGGATATAAGCGTATCTATGGGCTTCAACTACTGGTTCGGCGAAGATATGCCCGAATTCGGTACCGGCTCTTTCGCCGAGGATGCCCGGGATGGCTGGATAAGCCGCCAGCCCGAGCTTGTGGCGCTGAACGGTTTTGAGGCCGCAGGAGAGTTCATTTACAGCAGCACCCCCGATGTCAACTGGCTAAGCGGTTGGGACGAGGGCTTCCTCTCCGACCCCGAGGCCTGCGCCAGCGTGCTCGAAACCATGTCCTTCTACCGCTACCCCACTCTTCTGGCAGCCGAGAAGGAGGCTGACACTGTACCCTGTCTTATGCCCCGCTCTTTGATGGAGCGTTTTTCCCTCAATCTTGGCGACAGCATCCAAATCAATTTCCGCTATCTTGTGAACGGAGAAAAACTTGAAGCCTTCCGCAATTTTTATATTGTCGGCGATTTTCCTCAATCCGGCAGCGATGCCAATATCTATGTCCCTCTCACCCTCTGGTGCGATGAGGGCTGGATAAATGGAGAAAAGGACTTGCTCCCCGAGGGCCAGCGCGTTGAGCTGAGGTTCAACACCACGGAGGACAGAGATAAATATTTCTTCCATAACTCCCGTTTTTCCACCTGCGTCTTTACTATGAAAAACGCCTCGGAGCTGGACGCTCTCAGAGATTATCTCAGCGCCAAAAGCTTCTCCCGGGTGGACGCTCTGCGCTCCAACCGCACAACTGTGCTCCTCTTCGACCGCTCCTTTGTTGAAACTGTGGGCGGTCTGGGAAGATACATCTCCTTCTCGCAGCTGCTCTTCCCCGTGCTCTTTGCCCTCATGGCCGTTCTTGGCTTTATAATCAGCTGGCTTATGGTCAATGCAAGACGAATGGAGTTTGCTATTTTGCGGGGTCTGGGCGCAAGCCGAATGCGTGTATTTATGAGCTTCTTCCTTGAGCAGCTCATGCTATGTCTCATCGGCTGCATACTCGGAGGCCTACTGCTCCTTGCCTTCACGGGTGGTCTCAGTTGGTGGTGGGCAGCCGCCGTATTCGCCCTTTGCTATCTCCTGGGTGCGGCGGCCTCCGTCCTCGTTGTTGGCAGAACCCATCTCATGAGTCTTCTCAGCGAAAGGGAATAAAATAAGAAAAAAGGCAAGTCTTAAAAAAGACTTGCCTTTTTTCATACGCTTGGCTATTTAATACTATATTCAACAGAGTTTATGCGCAGACACTTGTCATCCGTCCAGCTGATTTGTATATATTCTCCCCATTCTCCAAAATACAGCTTCTGAGGTCTCTTCTCAATTTTGAAGAGGAACAGATCTATTCCGCTTCTCTTGTATACGCTGACAAGGGTATCTCCTCCAAGGGCGCCCTGATCAATGGAAACAACCTGAGCATAGTATTTCCCGTCAGGGGAGTCGACACTTTTGATAACCGTGCTCTCGCCGAAGTTGCCCATCACCACTGCCAAAAAACTCATAAAACAGAAAAACAGTATCAGCAAGGAGTAGAATATTGATGCTGTAATTTTAATTCCCAAATTTTTTCCGTGCCTCACCGTAAGGCAGCAGCACAGCACAGCAGATACAAGGCTGCTTACCACCGCTGCGATTTCATAACATGCGAAAACATTAATCAGACCGCCGATCAAAGACATCGGAGTGAGAAGGGCTATAATAATCCTAAGAGTTCTGTTTTTTGCCTTGTTCCCGGAGATTATATCGAAAACAAGAGCGCAGAGGGACAATGCGGCGATGGCAGCGGCATAAACAGGAACACTCATGAGTTTGAAGCCATACCCGAAGCATAAAGCCGCCAAAATGCCCGTCGGATGAAATGCCATCAGTATGAACAATGTCCATATCATAACAGACGATGCTTTTTTCATTGGCGCCTCCTCTCTGCAATCACCGAAATGCTCGATTTTTCAACTTAAAATTTTATTGCGCCGTCTTTGAAAAAGAATCTGATAACTTTTCTGCTATACTTTCGTGGATTTCTGGCAATCCTAACAGAAAGCACTACATATATTATCCACAAAAGAAACTGAGTGAAAAAAAATACAAAGCCAAACCATCCATCTTGCTTCGTCGGCTTTCCTGTTTCCTTAAAGCTGACAAGGTATTCGCCCTCATATTTAAGCGCTTTTACGGAATAATATTCTTCCCCGTCGTCAGGCGAGATCTTTCTTGAATAGGTAGTCAGTTCTTTTCCCTCACTGCAAATTTCAATTATATCCCGAATATTTGACTGTGCCGAATCAAGTGAAAGTTTGTATATTTCGCCCGCTTCGGAAAGAAATACTACATTTTCCTCCTCAACTTCGCAGGAGAGAAAGCTAAGTGTCTGTTCCTGAGTACTATTCTCATTATCCGGTATGCATACGAGGTAGAACATTCCTGTCACCAGGATCAGATAAACCGCGGTAATCACGATGTATATTACCAAAAATTCGTTGGGCTTATTAAGATTGCCCTTGAAAATATCATTTTTGGCATTTTGTATTCGGGGCAGGCTTTGACCATCGTGGGATAATATATATTTTCTTTTGACAAAATTGATAAATTCTTTTCCACCGATTGAAAATTCATCAACCATGATCCTGCGTTTACCGACATAAATATATGTTTCGTGGGTGTTTTCTCTTATCCCGCTGACCTGCTCATAGGTGGCTTTAATTTTCATACCAAAGAACTTTTTGGCAACGAAGCCTTCCTCGTCATAGGAGATCCTGCAATTGATAAAGGCAATTATCAAAGTGTCCCCAAGCAAAGAAAGAACGAAAAAAGCTATAGGAACCCATATCCGTTCTCCGGAAAATATGGTAATAACGGCAGGAGCAAGGCAAAAAGCAGCCTCTGCTATGCCTAAAATCAAAAAAAATCTCGGCAGACGCACTTTTCCCGTTTTCGCAGTTCGGGGGCAGCTCAAAACTCCCAGAATACCGCCTACAGCGGCAGCAATAAGGCCATATGTGAGTGCACGAACGAATGGTTCCATAATAACACCGCCTTTCTAAATTCAGATACTACGCTTCAACGCTACAGCGATTCCCGTTTAATAGCCGGTTTTACCATTCGCGGTCCGGGCGCAAATCGTTCCAACGGAAAAGGGTCTCGGCTTCCGGCAGGCGCAGCTTGCACTCTCTGTAATAAGGCCTCCTCTTTGAATGAAGGACACAGTGCCACAGTTGGTCAAAGCCGCTCCTGTATTGTGTGATGAATTCTATTTCGCACTTGCCGCTGTTCACTGCGGAAACAAGCTGCTCTATGCTCCAGGATTCAATACATGCATTGCCCTGACGCCGCCACAAGCTTCGCGTAATTACACTGACGCTTATGTCGTCAACATTTTTAAGCTTAAAATCAGCTGCGGAGCGCCCCGTCCGTATCACTTTTTCGTTCTTATTTTCAGGATGCTGAGCGCTTATCCAAAATCCCTCGGGGAAATTAAAGCGAAGAACATTGTACTCAAGGGTAATATTATCGGCGCTGCAATCGTGCAGGCTGATTTCTTTTTCGGAAAATGCATCAGGGTCATTATGAATGAACTTCTCATTAAGCAAGGGATATCCCCTCCTTTTTGCTCATTATATTATAAATCAGGAAGTTTTTCAATTAAATCACCTGCAGCTATGGAGCGGGTTTAACAAAAAAGCCTAACGCTCTGCGTTAGGCTTTTTTCTTCGAAAGAGCGACTAAAAAGTGTATAAATAGGGGTAAGAAAGACTAAAAGTAGTGCGGATTATTTAGCTTTTTTCTCGTTATCTCTTATTTCTTGTAACGAATATGTTTTGTTGCAAGCGGCACAAAAAAACTCTGTCCAAATAAATTTGATATTTCCTACAGCAGAGGAGAAATCACCGGCTGAAAAATCAAAGTTTTTGGCTTCTTCAGACTTCGAATTAAGTATCTTTGATACTTTGGTTGTTATAAGTAATCCTTTGCAATTTGGGCAATAATGCTTCTTGAATCGAACCCAAAACGGTCTTGACCATTCTCTTTTTACACCGTGAATTTTCAAATGGATCACCTCTGCGAATATTATAACATTTAGAATGAAATATTGCTACGCAATATGAATAATCCTTTGGATTATGAAATATTTTGCCTCGACGGCAAAGTGTGAAATAAAATAAATCCTTTCTACGCCGCAGCGTATTTCATAGCGTCAGCTATTTCGTAACGCGTAGCGTTATTTCACAAATCCCGCAAGGGATTTATTTCATTGAAAAGAAACACCTTTTGTCCGGTAGACAAAAGGTGTTTCTTTTCTGGCACTCCCGGCGGGATTCGAACCCACGACCTTCCGCTTAGGAGGCGGACGCTCTATCCTGCTGAGCTACGGAAGCTTGTATTTCTCAAACTTAGCCTTGCCATTCTACATTAATAATTGTAAAAAGGCAAGGCATTTTTGTCACAGGCGGCGGAGGACACAGACGGCAAAATCCGCCTCCGTCTCCAGACGGGAGAGCTTTTGAAGCTTCTCCTGATCACTTTTTCCTGTCTTATAATAATAAGGTGTCATCATAAAGAGGTTTTGGATATCCTCGCCGCTTTCGAGGCATATCATTTTCCGAAGCTCACTGCGGCAAAGACTCTCAAAGCCCTCGGGAGCATAGTCGGCGCTGCCGTTGAGATAGGGCTCATCATAAACCGCCTTTTTCAAACCGAAAAGGTGGGACTCCAAAGGCATTACCTTTATTAAAATTCCGCCCTTTTTCAGCACCCGGCGAAATTCCCCGTCATCGTGTGGGGCGAACACATTCAGCAAAAGGCTGCATTTTTCATCAGCAACGGGCAGGGCATTGATGCTTGCAACAGCAAGGGAAAGGCTTTTATCCCTCTTTCCCGCCGCAGCAAGAGCCTCCTTGGAAATATCCACGCCCAGAGCGGAGCAGCTTTTGCCCGCGATCTCCAGAGCTTCCTTCACGGCGGAGGTATACCAGCCTTCTCCGCAGCCGGCATCCAGAAACTCCACATTATCTCCGCAATGTTCCACCGCAAGGCGGCAGATTTCATCACGGAGGAAAAGGTAGTAACCCTTTTCCAGAAAGTCTCTGCGGGCACGCACCATAAGCTTATCATCACCGTGACGCTTGGCGGAGGAACGGTTGCTCATAAGCAGATTCACATAGTTTTGTTTTGCAATGTCATAGCTGTGTCCCTTTTCACAGCGCAGCGTTCTCTCCCTTTGGGACAGAGCGCCGCCACACACGGGGCATTTCAGTTCGGGCATATCGCATCACCTGAAAAAGAATTTCGACCTGCGCCTTAAAGGCACATCACCGCCGGACCTCATTATACCCCTTTTCCTCCTCAATGGCAATTGTGCTTTTATCTCCTCTATAAATCCGTGAATAATTATGCAGGAAAATCATTCATTTTTCTATGTCGCAAGAATTTTTGCAATATATATTGCATTTCTTCGCATTAAAAGCCCAAAAGTGCCGTTAATTTGAAATTTAACATTGTAAAAAATGCATTTTCTCTTTACAAAGCTGCAAGCCTATGTTATCATAAATTCATCATTATTAGGGATTGGAGTGTTTTTTATGCAGAAAAAGAAAAAACTCGGTCTGCCCGCATGGATAGCCATTGCAATGGTAGGCGGTATCGTCGTGGGCGCCATTCTGTGGGCAGCTATGGGTGCTGAGGCAGCTGCCTCTTTCACCGCAGCTTACATTAAGCCCTTCGGCAACATCTTTATCAACCTGCTGAAGTTCATCGTTGTCCCCGTTGTTCTCCTGAGCATCATGGACGGTATGATAAGCATGAGAGATATCAAGAAGGTCGGCTCCATCGGCCTGAAGACCGTTCTCTACTTCCTTATCACCACCGCCATCGCCTGCGTTATCGGTCTTGTTGTTGCCAGCATCTTCAAGGGTTCCTTCCCTGTTCTGCAGGAGCTTGCAACCAAGGATGATGTTTCTTCCTCCGCAAATATTATTGACACCATAGTCAATATCTTCCCCTCCAACTTTATTGCTCCTCTGGCCAACAGCACCATGCTGCAGGTCATCGTGATTGCTCTCCTCTTCGGCGCCGGCATCATCATCTCCGGCGAAAAGGGCGATCTGGCACGCGATACCATCCGCTCCTTCAATGATGTTACCATGAAGGTCATGGGCTTCATCATCAGAATCTCCCCCATCGGTGTTTTCTGCCTGATGACTTGGGTTGTTGCAGACCAGGGTCCCAAAATCCTCGGTACTCTTGCTCTCGTTCTGCTGGCTGCCTACATCGGCTACATCATCCACATGGTGGTTGTATACTCCGTCTCCGTCAAGGCCTTTGGCAAGATGAGCCCTCTGGCCTTCATCAAGGGCATTGCTCCCGCCATGGCTATGGCCTTCGCCTCCACCTCCTCTGTTGCCACCCTGCCCGTCAGCAAGGAGTGCTGCAAGAAGATGGGTGCAGATGACGAGATTTCCTCCTTCGTCCTGCCTCTGGGCGCAACCATCAACATGGACGGTACTGCTATTTACCAGTGCGTTGCCGCCGTGTTCATTGCAAAGTGCGTTGGCATTGACCTCACCCTCACCCAGATGATCATCATCGTTGTCACCGGCACTCTGGCCTCCATCGGTACCGCAGGTACCTCCGGCGCCGGCGTTATCATGCTGGCTATGGTTCTCGAGGCCATTGGTATTGATCCCACCTACATCGGCATCATCTACGGTATCGACCGTCTCTTCGACATGGGCCGCACCACCCTCAATGTTGTCGGCGATGCATCCTGCACCATCTGCATAACCGCTTGGGAGCAGAAGAAGGCCGCCAAGAAGGCAGCCCTCCAGGCTAATCAGTAAACAATATTGAAAAATTGCATAAAATAAAAATCGGGGTTATTTAACCCCGATTTTTTATTATCGGCACAATGGACATAAGCTGCGCCAGGTGCTATAATCAAAGCATTATTTTATTCGGGAAGTGATTTTATGACCAAGATCGAAAAGCTCATTCTTCCCATGAGCGAACAATTCCGCGATTATCTCCACGATGAGACCAAAACCGTAGGCTATGCCGACAGCATTTCCTTCCCCACTTCTGAGGAGGAAATATGCGCCCTTCTCCGCCACCACAGCGCAAAGGGTGAGAAGGTGACTGTCCAGGGCAATCGCACGGGACTTACCGTTGCCTGCGTGCCCTCGGGCGGACACGTTATGAGTCTTGACCGCATGGACAAGGTTACCGGTATGCGCATTGAAGAGGGCACGGTTTATCTTCGGGTGCAGCCCGGTCTCAGCCTGGGCGTTTTGCGCCAGATGCTCACAAGCGGAGATCTCAAGGCTTCAGGCTGGGATGAGGAATCCCTTGCCGCCTACGCGCTTTTCCGCAAAATGCCAAAGCAGTATTTCCCTCCCGACCCCACGGAAACCAGCGCCTCCATCGGCGGCATGTGCGCCTGCAACTCCTCCGGCGCTAAGACCTATCATTACGGTGCCACCCGCCCCTACATAAACGGCATTCGCATTGCCCTTGCCGACGGAGATGTCATCGCCCTGAGAAGAGGCGAGGTTTTTGCCGATGGCAGAGATTTCTCTCTCAGCACCCTGGGCGGGCGGGAGATAAAAGGCAGCCTGCCCTCCTACACCATGCCCAAATGCAAAAATGCCAGCGGTTACTATGCCGATGACAATATGGATATGCTGGATTTGTTTATCGGCTCTGATGGCACTTTGGGTGTTATGACGGAGCTGGAGCTTCGTCTTATCTCTGCACCCAAGGTTATCTGGGGCATCAACTGCTTCTTCAAAAAGGAGAGCGCCGCTCTTGACTTTGTGGAAGCTATCCGCCCCCGATGCGCCGAGCTTGCCGCCATCGAATATTTCGACTGCAACGCGCTGGATATTCTCCGCGCCTATGATGACGGAGGCTGTCCCGTTCCCGAGGGCTACGAGTGCATGATATATGTTGAAATCCACGCCGAGGACGAGGCGGCAGCCAGAAAGGCTATAAGCTTCGTTGGCGAGAGCATGGATGCTGTGGGAGAAGATTGCGCCAACACTTGGGCAGCCCACAGCCTCCCTGACAGAGAGAGACTTCTTGTTCTGCGCCACAAGGTGCCCGAAAGCGTAAACGCTCTCATCGCCCTGCGCAAGCGCAGCGACAAGGCCATTGCCAAGGTAGGCAGCGATATGGCGGTTCCCGATGCCCATCTCCGTGATGTTTTCGCAATGTACCGCACCGACCTTGCCGCAAAGGGCTTCCAGTTTGCAATCTGGGGTCACATCGGCAACAACCATGTCCATGTAAATGTGCTGCCCCGTGAGGCCGCAGATATGGCAGCGGGTAAGGCAATGTTTATGGATTGGGCAAAAGAGGTCGTTGCAATGGGCGGAACGGTCAGCGCCGAGCACGGCACCGGAAAGAACAAGGCCGCATTCCTCCCAATTCTCTACGGAGAAAAGGGTGTTCGGGAAATGGCGGCGGTTAAGCGCTGTTTCGACAACGAATGCATCCTCGGCGCAGGCAACCTCTTCCCCGAAGAATATGTGAAGTAATAAAGTTCCCCGATGTGATTTCGGGGAACTTTTTTATTCTGAAATGCTGTCGATCAGGGCAAAATCAACAAGCTCCGCAAACTCTTCAAGCTCTGCTTTATCAAAGGTCTGCGTACCGTCTCGCCCTTTTTCGGGATCGCAGTTCACTCTGCCCGTCTGCAGACAGACAAACACAAAACTGTTTTCAAGGTCAGCTGCCAATATCGACTTGTTATCGCCCAAGCCCACAAGAAGCTCTGTGCCATCGGCGCAAACATAGCTCCACTCTTCCATGGAATCCCACTGGATAACAATGGATATCCTTTTCACAAAATATTCCCTGTCATAGCGGAATATCTGACAGCCAAAGCTCTCTCCGTTGGGCATCTGCGCCACATCAAAAAGCTGAAAGCTTCCGCCCTGATAATACTGTGCATATACAGGGTTAATGCCCTTTTCTGGGCATTCCGGGAAAATTTCTCCTATCCCCAATTGGGTGCACAATTCCTTATGCCCATCAAAAGCTTCATAGTGCTCAGGCATCTTAAGACCGTATTTTGAAAGTATTTCATCGAGGCGGGTGCGTGCCTTTTCCGAATAAGCCCCGTTGCCGGTGTACATATCATTTTTCGATCCGGGCTGAGGGTCGTTTTCTCCCCATGGGCAAAATTCCAGATATCTGTCCCATTCCTCATTTGCCATATAAAGCGGCGAGCCTTCATAGCCGGATGTGTCCACCGCCTCGTAGCCCCACCCCTCGGGATGCTCCACCTCCATATCCTGAATATTGAAGAAACCCTTGGTGTAAGCCGTGAAGGCCAGAGCAGCTAACAGCGCTGCCACCAGAGCTGCCACGGCAATTTTTCTGCGTCTTTTCCTTCCTCTTGCATCATTTGGCGGACAAAATGCAGCCGCCTCGTTTACATAGCTGCTGCTGATGCCGCCCATAGCCATTGAAATAATTATTTCCTTCACCGTATCATACCTCCTCGTCCAAATGCTTTTTCAGCCTTGCCCTCAAACGGTGGAGTCTTTGGGAAAGGCTGTTATAGCTCATCCCCGTCATTTTCGCAATATCCATTAGGGAATCCGAATACCAGTATCGGCGAACAAACACAAACCTATCCTCATAGCTCAAAGTACCGAGAAATATGTTTATAGACTCCGAAAGCAGGTGTGCCGCATATTCTGCCTCAACATCATCTCTCGCAGCCACGCACTCTCCCAGCTCTTCCAGAGCTATATCGTACTGACTGTTTCTTTTAAGCGCCTTTCCGGAGTGGTATCGCTTCAAGGCGAGGTTTCGCGCCACTCGGCAAACATAGCTACCCAGATGTTCAGGTCTTTGGGGCGGAATGGAATTCCAGACTCCCAGCCATGTATCATTAACGCACTCCTCCGCATCGTGCAGACTGCCCAGTATGTTCACCGCCACCCTTCCGACGGCCTTTCCGTGTCTCTCCGCGAGAGCGCTCACAGCCTCCTCCGAGCGCGAGAAAAGCAGCTCTATTATTTCTCTATCGTTCATCGAAAGTCACATCCTTTCCCTCTTAACTATATACTACGGATTTATGATTCTTTTTTACATCTTTTGTCCTTTTTTATGGACAAAAGATATAAAAAATCACGGACTCTGTTGTGAGCCCGTGGTTTTTATTTAATGGATTTGAAAAGCGGGACGTCGAGGACGCCGTCCCCTACAGCAAAATTTGAAGAGATGGCGCGCCCAGTGGTCGCGCCCTACGACAGCTGCGGTGATTGATTTTCGGCAGGACACAAGGTCCCGCCCTGCGAAGACTACGATAATCTTCTACTTCCTAATCTCCGCGGTTACGAAGGTTCTGCCCTTTCGGCTTTGTCCGCCGACGGAGACAAGGCTGCCCTTGCCGTGTCCGCGGAGGGAGATGATATCTCCCGGCTGAATCTGGGCATCGCACTTGAGGCACTCGCTATAGTTAAGGCTCAATTCGCCTGCGGCTATCATTGCCGCCGCGGAGCTTCGGCTGAGATTGAACATGCCCGCCGCCACCGCATCAATGCGGAGGCTCATAACGGAAAAGGTGACTTCCTTAACCTCTCTTTTGGGCACGGGAGCTTCGGAAAGGGGAATTTCCTTGGTTTTGACTCCATAGCGCCCAACCTTGTCGAGGCTTGCAAGCAGATGCTCCGCCACGGTATTAAGGCAGAAGATATATGCCGTGCCCTCGTTGACGAGGATATCTCCAAGCCACTCACGCTTGATGCCCAATCCCAGCACGGCTCCCATATAGTCCCGGTGTCCGGGCTGACCGAATCCCGCGCTGATCTTTATGCAGCGGATATATTCGCTCTCGTCAAAATCCTCTTCGGTCATATAAAACGGCAGAAAAAATGCAACATTTCTCTCGCTTCCCTCGGTGCCGCCACGCAAGACCATTTTGCAATCGGCGGCGCGGGAGGCCCATTTTGAGAGGGCATATTGCTCTGCGGGAGTGAGAAAAAGGCTGTTTGTTAGGCTGCAGCTTCGCTCGCAGCGCTCTCGCAAATCCTCCGCCCGCTTGATAAGCTCTTCAGACACTGTTGCCGCCCCCTTCGAAATTGATGGAGCTGAGGTGGCTTTTAACTCCGCTCTTTTTCATAACCTCGCTTATCTGCATATACACCCAATCTACCTCATTTTCAAACTCGGAGACGGATGTACGCAGCACGCCGCTGCGCATGGCGGAGACGCGGATAAGGTTATCGGAGGTTACAACTCTCACGGAGTAGTTTTTGCCTATGTCGTGAGCCAGCTTTTCAATATATGCATCGGCAGTTTCCCCGTCGGCAGTATACACAACGTGTATGCTGTGGTAGTCAAACTTGCTGCCGGGGTTGCCGCGGATTTTATAGGCATCGAAGACCAGCACAAGCTCGCTGCCCGTGAAGCCACGGTAGTTGGAGAGTATATCCATAAGGCGGTGGCGGGCGGTGTCCAGATCGTCCTCAGCCAAGGCCTTCAAATCCTCCCAGCCGTGGATGACATTATAGCCGTCCACGATGAGAAATTCTTTTTTCTTAAGGGTGCTTTCCCCTTTGGGCGCTGAGGCGCTGCCGCTGCTTTTCGCGGAAGAATACTGAGGACGGCGGATAGGTCCGAACTCGCGAACCATAATAGCCTCCAGTTCCTTATCGTCTATGCTCAGGTTGCGCATATTGACTCTGGGACGAACCTCCGCCTGAGCTTCCGCTTTACCAAAGCCCGTATCGATGTGCATATGTTCGCGCACTTCGTTCCACTTCACATTGAAGCCTGCGCCGTGGGCGCAGAAGACGGAGTCGGGGGTATTTTCCGTGTCGGCTTCAGGCTCATAGCCGATTTGCTCAATTACCTCGGCGCTGTTATGGCAGCTCTTATAGCCTTCCAAACGGCAGGAAAGTCTGCCCCTTCCCCCTGTATAGGCGGCGAGAGTTGCGGCATAGCCTCTTATGGTGGCAACGGGGGCGCTGCCCTCCAGCACCATCATCTCCCCGCTGTCGGTGGGGGATTCAAAGCTGCCGTGCATAGCGCGGACATCGCTTATGGCTCTGCCTATATGGGCAGCAGGCAGCTCAATTCTAAAGGCGTACCAAGGCTCCAAAAGAACGCTTTCTGCGCTCATAAGTCCCTGACGAACCGCTCTGTAAGTGGCCTGACGGAAATCGCCGCCCTCGGTGTGCTTGAGGTGGGCGCGGCCTGCAATGAGGGTAATTTTCATATCCGTGATGGGTGAGCCCGTCAGCACGCCCAGATGCTGCTTTTCCTCAAGATGGGTAAGGATGAGCCTTTGCCAGTTAACATCCAGCACATCCTGATGGCAGGCGGAGGCGAACTGCAGCCCCGCTCCCTCGGGCAGCGGCTCAAGGGCCAGATGGCACTCGGCATAGTGGCGCAGAGGTTCAAAATGCCCCACGCCCTCCACGGGAGAGGCAATTGTCTCTTTATACATAATGCGGCCTTCGGAAAGCTCAACCGCCATATCGAAGCGCTCAAGAATCAGACTTTTCAGTATCTCCGTCTGCATCTCGCCCATAAGCTCAACATAAATTTCTCTGTTGCGGCTGTCCCAACGCAGGCGCAGAAGGGGGTCTTCCTCCTCCAGCTGCTTCAGCTTCGGAAGGGCAAGCATAGGGTCAGTCCCCGCACTTAAACGAAGCTGATAGCTGAGCACGGGGGTGAGAAGAGGCTGCACCTCGCCCTTTTCCGCTCCCAGACCCATTCCCGGAAAGCTTTTGCTCAGCCCCAGCACGGCGCAGACTCCGCCTGCAGCCACGCTGTCGCAGCTTTCATATTTAGCGCCCGAGTAAAGACGAATCTGGTTTATCTTCTCTTCAACTTCCTCGCCCTTGACCCGATAGCGGAGAGAGCTTCGCACCTTCAGCTCTCCTCCCGTGATCTTCATAAAGCTGATGCGGTTGCCTTGTCCGTCTCGGCTTATCTTGAAAACTCTCGCCCCAAACTCGCTGCCATAGCTTTTGCGGGGCGCATACTTTTCCAGCCCATTCAGAAATTCCTCTATGCCGCTATGGCGCAGACCCGAGCCGAAAAAGCAAGGCACAAGAGCGGCGGAGGCAACAAGTTCTCTTATGTCCTCCTCCGTCACGCAGCCGCTTTCCATATATTTTTCAAGAAGCGCTTCGCTGCACATTGCAAGCTCTTCCCCATCGGGCAGCACGGTGAAATCCATACATTTGTCCCCAAGATGGGTGCGCAAATCATCCATAACGGCGTTGCGCTTCGCTCCCGCAAGATCCATTTTTGTAACGAAGATGAAGCAAGGCAGCTTATAACTGCGGATAAGTCTCCAAAGAGTTTCCGTATGCGCTTGCACTCCGTCTGTGCCGCTTATAACAAGGACGGCGCAGTCCAGCACCTGCAGAGTTCTCTCCATTTCTGCGGAAAAATCCACGTGACCCGGGGTATCCAGCAGGAAAAACTCTCTGTCTCCCCTTTGGAAGGAAGACTGGCTGGAGAAAATGGTGATTCCCCTCTCCCGTTCAAGGGCATGGGTATCCATGGCTGTGTTGCCGTGGTCAACTCTTCCGGGGCTTTTTATTTTTCCCGCGGAGTAAAGCACAGCCTCGCTGAGGGTGGTCTTTCCCGCGTCCACATGGGCCAATAGAGCAATACTGCATGGCGCTTTTTTCGGTTGATTGCTCATAAATTATGGCCCCCTGAACCTGCATTTTAAGGGTATTATAGCAGGTCAGGGGGCGTTCGTCGATAGATTTTATGGAATTTCGGTGAAAATGCAGGTCTTGTGCAGTCTTGCCTGCGTAGCCTGGCAGACATAGTCCGAACCCGTTTTTGAGGGCATACCCGTCGGCATTGCTGCGTTGTCGGCTTTTGATGGGCGAAAGCCCATCTGTAAGCCGCCGCCTTGCACTATCCTAGTGTATGACCTCAAAAATCTTCGACTCCCCGGGTGCGGATTTTTGTGTCAGGCAAAATTGAATTATGCAGGTGGGCTGTCGCCCACCAAAGAATGAAATGTAGTCTGGCGCTAAAATCCGCCTCGCGGAGCGTGTTCGGATTATATCTGTCAGGCTACAGAAGGGACTGTTATTTGGGCAGATTGGGATAAAGCTGAATCGACAGTTCATCAATGGTTCGTTTCATATCATTTCCTCCTGTTTGCTACGGAACGACCTCCTCCTTACTCCATACCCTCAAACATTTCCATCATTTCCGGGTCGGTCATAGCTTCCTGCATTTCCTCAAATTCTGCCTGGACATCCGGGGGGAGCTCATCCAGGAAGTCTGTGAACTCCACACCCTCGGCACTGCCGCCATCGGTGAATATGATGGAATTGGAGAAGCCGGCATAAGGCTCGTCGCCGCCGGTGTCCACCGGGTCTGCCGGAGCTTCGGGTTCAACGGAGAGATATTCGGAGAAGTCGCCGCTTTCCAGCATGGCCAGCAGCTCTTCCTCAGAGTGGTAATCGCCGAAGGGTACATCCTGGATCTGGGTCTGGTCCTCGCCGCCGGAGGGCTGCTCCGGGGCGGCGTTTCCCGTCTGGGGGTCCGTACTGCCGGGGGTGGTATCCTCACCGCAGGCGGCAAGGGTCAAAAGCAGAATAAGGGTCAGAAACACGGCAATATACTTTTTCATAATCCGTCCTCCTTAATCCACACCGGTGATGGTGATGGAGCAGCCGCCCTTCAGTTCCTCGTAAACCGTATTGTCCACCGCCACGGTGGAGCTGACCATGCCGCCTCCGCTGTTGTCTATGGTCTCAGAAATGAACGGGCCGTTCACACTGACGATCACCGTGTTGGTATAGTTGTACATATCGATCATCAGGCCCTCGTTGCCCCCGGTGGGTTCTCCGTGGAACCAGAAGGTAATATTGCAGTCGCCGGAGACGGTTACTCCGCCCTGACTGACATGGGCATGGCCGTTGGACCAGTAAGGGCCTTCCAAACCGCCATAGATGGGATGGCTGATCCAGATATAGGACAGGTCCTCAAAGCCTGCCAGGCTGAATTCCTTCTCCACCTGGCCGTTTTTGGCATCGCCATAGCCAAGTTGGATGGAGAAATTACCGTTTCGCAGCTGCCGCTTCATGGTGCTGCCCGTTGTATACTGATCGGAAAACTTAAAGTATGCAGACAGGACAGAGAAGACGGAACTGGACTTCAGCGCGATGCTGTTCATAAACTGCTGGTCGAAGGGCTTCATATCGTGGTTCACATTGATCTGCACCACACCGGTGTAGATGCCGCCCCAGCCGTTGGGATCGATGGGGTCCGGGGTGGTCTGGGTCAGATCCACCGCCAGCTTCCAGATCTGGGGCACGTTGATGGAACCGAACAGGGTCTTGGTGGTGATGACCGTTTCGTTGCAGGTCAAGCGCCACTGGGCCTGTCCCAGCTCCCGCTCCCGGGCTTTGATCCGGGCATTGCACAGGGAGTAGAACTTCTCCAGCGCCAGGGCAGCGGCAAAGCTGCGCTGGGCATTTTCGTCGCTGGCCACATACTCCATATACTCCCGGGTGGCAACGGTGCCCACATTCTTCACCAGACCGAACAGCTCTTTGTAGGTCTCGCCCACTACCTTGCCCAGGGCAAAGTCGATGAGCTTGTCGATGGCCATGTCCTTCAGCTTTTTCAGCACATTTTCGCCGGTGAGCTTGGAAAGATCGAAGGTGGCATCGCCGGAGAGGATCTTGCTTAAGTCCTCGGCGTTGTCCACACCGCAGGCCGCCAGCATCAGCTCCACCAGCACCCGGGGCGGCACTTCCCGGCTCTCGTCATACTTCAGGCCCTTGTCCGCAATGGCATGGAGGGCCTGAAGGTCCTCCGAGGTGATATTGTAGCTGGTCATAAACTCCCGGATAATACCGTCTACTTCCTCGTCTTCCAGCCGGTTGCCGTTGGAGAGTTTGCCGGTGAATTGATGTTCACCGATGGTGAATTTGACCTCCTGGTCCAGGATGGTGTTGTACTCGATGCGGGTATAGTCCACCCCGGGGATGTCACCCACATAGGCACCGGCAGGGATGGACAGAACTGCCGCCACCATGCACAGCACCAGCACAAGGCTTATGATTCGTTTTTTCACTTTCTATCACTTTCCTTTCTGATTCTGAAAGGCGTACTCATTCCAGAGTGATCCAGCGCAGGTCTTCCGGACAGGTCATCAGCTCCATCCGTCTCAGGTATTCATCCAGCGCATCCCTTGCGCTGGTGGCAAGGGTTCGGATGGGGGCATTTTCTGCCGCTTCCTCCTGACTGATGCCCAGAAGCTCTGCCATATTCATGAAGTGGTAGGTCTGCAATCCCACCCGGAACAGGCGGTCATCTTCGATGGGTGCGCCTGCAAAGGTAAGCTCTGTTACCCGCTGCTCCCCCAGGGATACCACCACCCGGAGATCCCGGGAAAACTGGTAGAACTCGGCGTGGTCGCCAGCCAGAGCCTCCGGGCGGAATACCTGGCGGATCATGGACTTTAATTGCCGCCCGGTGACGGTGACACGAATGATCTCTTCCTCAAAGGGAAAAAGTTCCGTCAGGTCCCGCAGGGTCACCAGAGGCCCCAGCTCCGGTACCCGGAGACTGCCGGAACCTAGAAGCATTACATCCAATCCCAGATTATCCCGGAACAGGTCCGCCGTCAATCGGCCCAGCTGGGTCTCCCGGTCCCGGGTGGGATGGGTGTAGGTGCCTGCCAGACGGGTAATGTAGCGGTTGTATTTCTCCTCCGCTGCGGT
>JAZSRY010000060.1:0-12469 GCA_045538735.1 Oscillospiraceae bacterium | reverse complement strand
CAGCCGAGGACAATGCCGGCGATGGGGCCGTTGAAGGGAACATCGGAGATGCTGACAGCTGCGGAGGCACCGATCATAGCGGTGATCTCGGGGCTGCAGTCGCGGTCAACGTTGAGAACGTCGCAGGAGATGATAACATCGGTGCGAAGGTCAGCGGGGAAGAGGGGACGCATGGGGCGGTCGATGAGGCGGGAAGCCAGAACTGCGGGGAGGGAGGGCTTTGCTTCGCGGCGCATGAAGGAGCCGGGGATGCGGCCGACAGCATACATCTTCTCGTTGAAGTCAACGGAGAGGGGGAAGTAGTCGATGCCGTCCTTGGGGCGGGCGGATGCAGTGCAGGTTACGAGAACGGTGGTCTCGCCGTACTGAACGAGGACAGCGCTGTTGCACAGCTCAGCCATCTTGCCTACCTGCATCTTCAGGGGGCGGCCGCAGTACTCGATTTCGTAGTTTTTAACGTCAAACTGCTTCTGTCTGATAATCATTTGTGTGCACTCCTTTTTTATATTCTGTGTTGGCGGAGCGCCCGAATCTTTTAGCACTTGGAAACGAAGCCGACTTCCGTCCGGCTCAATTTCCAAATACTAAAATACGGGGCCCCTTGTGTTTTTGAGTTTTCCGGGGATAAAAAATTATGGGGACAATATTAAATTGTCCCCATAAAATAAACCTTCATAACCTTCAGTAGAAGGGAATCGCAAAAATAACTTACTTGCGGATACCCAGCTTTGCAATGATTGCACGATAACGCTCGATGTCAGTCTTGATGAGGTAGTCGAGCAGGCGGCGGCGCTTACCAACCATCTTGTACATGCCGAGACGGCTGTGGTCGTCGTTGGGATGGTTCTTCAGATGCTCGGTGAGCTGCTTGATGCGCTCGGAGAGAATGGCGATCTGAACTTCGGGAGAACCGGTGTCGGTCTCGTGGGTGCGGTTAGCTTCGATAACTACGGTCTTCTGGTCTTTGGTGATCATAATAAATACATCCTTTCTTATTTTTCATACCCTGCAGCTAAGTATTGGGGCAGAAAGGGGCACCCAAAACTGAGCACGCGGGCACAAGCTCATATACTTTACCATATTAATTTCCTCTTGTAAAGAAGTTTTTGCAGTATTTTTCGGAATTATTCAAACTTTTTTCGTTCTTCGATTTTCTTGCTGTTGCCGTGGGCTGCAAACCGGCACTAATGATTTTTCTGTAGGGGCGGACCGATGTGTCCGCCCACCAAAGCCTCCCTTGCAAAGGGAGGTGCCCCGAAGGGGCGGAGGGATTGAAAAGACAATCCCCCAGTCACGCATTACGCGTGACAGCCCCCTTTACAAGGGGGCCTTAAACCAATACCCCGACAAGGGAGGCTTTAAAGGCGCGCCGAGGTCGTCGCGCCCTACGATGGGTGTGGAAACGGCGGCTACAATATATTATCGGTGCTCTGCAGCGGGGCGATGTGGGCATCGCGGTGCTACAAGGTTTTTCAACCAATTTCGTAGGGGTCGGCGTCCCCGACGACCTGTATAAACACCTCATCCGTCATTTGCTCCGCAAATGCCACCTTCCCCTCAAGGGGAAGGCAATGGCGGGGCGATGTGGGCATCGCCCCCTACGTACATAACGATGTACAGCCTTCGTGGCGCCTGTTCGGCGCCACGGGGATTACACCTCGTTATATTTATCGGCGCGATGAGGTCATCGCGCCCTACGGATGGTGCATTATCCACCCGCCTAAAGTTTAAGCTTGATAAAACCGTTGCAAAATTTGAGATTTTGGAGTATACTTTGTGCGCGTATGTGTTGAAGGATAATCCTCTTTCAAACGCGCACAATTAAATATTGGAGAAACTTTCAAAGGAGAAACCATACCCATGAAAAAATTCAGGAAGATTCTTTCCCTCCTTCTGGTTGTGCTTATGCTTGCTGCTGTACTCTGCGCCTGCGGAGACGGTGAGCAGCCCACCACTCAGCCTGAAGACAATGAAAGCGGCTCCGCAATAAAAGAGCCTGTCTATGGCGGCGAAATCACCGTAGGCATAGCTCAGGATTTGGACGACAGTCTTGACCCCCACACTATGGCGGTGGCAGGAACCAGAGAAGTCCTGTTCAATGTATTTGAAGGCCTTGTTAAGCCTGATACTGACGGAAATCTGATCCCCGCTGTTGCCAGCGACTATGTCATTGGAGACAATGCAGACACCTTCACCTTTACCCTTCGTGAAGGCGTCAAGTTCCATGACGGAAGCGAAGTAACGGTCGGGGATGTTGTTTATTCCATCTCCCGTGTTGCGGGCTTCGATACCGGCGTTCCCCTTGTTTCCACCTTCTCTGCTGTTGAGAGCGTGGAGGCTATTGACGACAAGACCGTTGTGGTCAAAACCTATGAGCCCTACCTTGAGTTCCTTGCATTCCTCAACTGCGCCATCATTCCTGAGGGCAATGTTCCCGCCGAGGACGGTCTCATCGGCACTGGCCCCTTCAAGTTCGTCTCCCGCAAGGCTCAGGAGAACATCATCATTGAAAAGTTCGATGATTACTGGGGCGAGAAGGCCTATCTTGACAAGGTCACCTTTAAGATCATCGAAAACGGCGACACTCTGGTGATGAGCCTCAAGAGCGGCGCTGTGGATGTCTGCGCACATCTCACCAGTACCCAGATCACCGGTCTGGAGACCGACTTCAACGTTCTCGATGGCAGCATGAATCTTGTTCAGGCTCTCTTCCTCAACAATGCCTATGAACCCCTGCAGGATATCCGCGTCCGTCAGGCTCTCAACTATGCCGTTGACCGCCAGATGATTCTGGACTTCGTCTCCGATGGCAAGGGCTACATTGTTGGCAGCAACATGTATCCCGCCTTCGCAAAGTATTATGAGGATCTCACCGGTCTCTATCCCTATAACCCCGAAAAGGCCAAGAGCCTTCTCGCCGAGGCCGGCTACCCCAACGGCTTTGACTTTGTCATCACCGTGCCCTCCAACTATCCCTTCCATGTGGACACCGCTCAGGTAATTGCCGAGCAGCTGAAGGCTGTTGGCATCAACTGCAGCATTGACACCGTGGAATGGGGCACCTGGTACGATGAGGTTTACAAGGGACGCAATTACCATGGCACAATCATCGGCTTCGACGCCTCTGACGCCATGACCGCCCAGAGCCTGCTGGCCCGCTATGAAAGCACTCATAGCAAGAACATGAATAACTATGTCTCGGAGCGCTATGACGAGGTCTTCAATGCCGCCCTCACCGCCACCGATGAGGCAGAGCAGATAGAGCTCTATAAGCAGGCACAGAGAATTCTGGCCGAGGATGCTTCCAACGTCTATCTTCAGGATCCCTGTGACTTCGTTGCTGTCCGCAAGGGACTTGAAGGCTATGTTTTCTATCCCATCTACGTTATGGATCTGGCCGGAGTGCACTTCACCAAGTAAGAAAATAAATTAAAGGAGGATGACTATGCGTTACATACTGAAAAAGGCAGGCGTGATGATAGTCACCCTCCTTATCATTTCCATTCTGGCCTTTCTGGCCTTCGAGATCGTTCCTGCCGACCCGGTAGACGTGATGCTTGGCACCGACTACACGGAGGAGCGAGCCGCAGCCCTGCGAGAGGAGCTGGGTCTCACGGGCTCTTTGCCCCAGCGCTATTGGACTTGGTTCAGCGGCTTTTTCACCGGCGAGCTTGGCACAAGCTACGGCTACAGAATGCCTGTAGAAGAGCTTCTGGATGGCAAGGTGTTTGTCACCGCCTGCCTCTCCCTCATAGCCTTTGTTCTTGTGGTGATAATATCCATACCTGTGGGCATCTTCCTTGCCCGCTTCCGCAACGGAATAATAGACCGCGCTTTCTCCGTTCTTAACCAGATAACCATGTCCGTGCCGCCCTTTTTCATCGGCATACTCTTCACAAGCATTTTCGGTCTCGCCATGAAACTTTTCATAGTGGGCGATTTCGTAAGCTTTGCCGAAAATCCCTCAAAGTTTTTTGTGTATCTCTTCTTTGCCGCCCTTGCCATCGCCCTCCCTAAAAGCGCAATGACGGTGAAGCTGCTGCGCAGCAGCATTATAAACGAAATGGGCGAGGACTATGTCCGCACCGCCCGCGCCAGAGGCAACACAAGCTCCGGCATACTTTGGCGCCATGTACTTAGAAATTCCATGCTTCCCGTTATAACCTTCCTTGCCGTAACCTTGGCGGATATCGTTGCGGGCAGCATTATTATAGAGCAGGTTTTCACTATCCCCGGAATAGGCAGAATGCTCATTATGAGCATAGGCAATCGCGACTATCCCGTGGTGCTTTCCATCATTATGCTGATAAGCGCCCTCGTGCTTTTCGTCAATTTCCTGGCCGACGTGGTCTATCAGTATGTAGACCCCCGCATCCGCCTGCAGTAATGTAAAAAACGGAAGCCGCTTGGTGTATCCTTTTAAAGGCTCCCTTGTGTCGGGGCGTTAAGAAAATGTGCCGGTGGCACATTTTTAGCCACTGGTGCGCAGCAGCTACGCTGCGAGGAGGGAAGTTGTTTGGAGCGTAATTGTCTCCGACGGCCATATTCTTTTCGTATGTCCGAAAAGAATATGGAAAGAAAAGTCCACCAAAGAGGGGTGGAGAAAGCCCCTCTTTGGAAACACCCCAAGTGCGGAGCAAGCAACAGCATCGTGCCACATAACAAGCGCCTAAATCTTAGTGTGCATCCCTCGATTTCCGCTCAGGACGCTGCTGCATAGAGGCGCCTGTTCGGCGCCACAGGGGTTGTGCCTCGTACTGACGTAGGGGCGGACCAATGTGTCCGCCCGCCACGCGATTTGAATTTTTCTCAACAAGGAGTGTAAAAATATGAAATCTCTCCGTGAACTTTACAAAATAGGCCGCGGCCCCTCTTCCTCCCATACCATGGGACCCGACAGAGCCTGCCGCCTTTTCCTTGAGGAAAACCCTGAAGCCGAGTCCTTCAAGGTTATCCTCTTCGGCTCTCTTGCCCGCACGGGTCTTGGACACTGCACCGACAGAGCTGTGCTGGATGTGCTGGGAGAAGAGCGCACCGAGCTTATGTTCGACACTGAGCCCCGCGACTTCGTCCACCCCAACACCATGGAGCTTTATGCCTACAAAGCAGGGGAGGAAATCGCCAAAATGCGAGTCCTCAGCGTTGGCGGCGGCGCCATCGAAATTGAGGGCAGAGAGAGCGTTGAGGGAGCGGATATCTATCCGGAAAACTCCTTTGCCGAGATTGCGGGTTTCTGCCGCAGCAACGGCATACGCATAAGCGACTATGTGGAGCTTCGGGAAGGCCCCGAGATATGGGACTATCTTCACAAGGTCTGGAATACTATGGTTTCCGCTATCAATCAGGGACTGAGAGAAACCGGAACTTTGCATGGAGGTCTGGGCGTTGAGCGCAAGGCTCAGTACCTTTTCAATAAGCGCCACATTGACGAGTCCCACGCCACAAGAGAGGACCGCATAGTCTGCTCCTTCGCCTTTGCTGTTGCGGAGCATAATGCGGATGCGGGCGTCATTGTAACGGCGCCCACCTGCGGCGCCTGCGGCGTCGTTCCCGCAGCCCTGCGCTATATGCAGATAGAAAAGGGCTTTTCCGATGAGCAGATAGTCCGCGCCCTTGCTGTGGGCGGCATAATCGGCAATCTTGTGAAGGAGAATGCCTCCATCTCCGGCGCCGAGTGCGGCTGTCAGGCGGAGATAGGCACTGCCTGCTCTATGTGCGCCGCCGCCCTTGCGGAGCTTCACGAAATGGGTATTGGCCAGATAGAGTACGCTGCCGAGGTGGCTATGGAGCATCATCTGGGTCTCACCTGCGACCCCATCAAGGGTCTTGTCCAGATCCCCTGCATTGAGCGCAACGCCGTTGCCGCCATCCGCGCCATAAATGCCCTGCGCCTTGCAAACTTTCTTGCCTCCACCCGCCGCATCAGCTTCGATATGGTTGTGGAAACCATGTATGAAACGGGTCGGGACCTCCACCGCCACTACAGAGAAACCAGCCAGGGCGGCCTTGCAAAGCTCTATATATGATAAATTCCGCCACCGCACCGCAAATAGCCGCAAGCTGTAGGGGCGATTCACGAATCGCCCGCAAAATGCCTCCCTTGCAAAGGGAGGTGGCTTCGCCGAAGGCGAAGGCGGAGGGATTGAAATAAGGAGAAAATTATGCTGAGTCTTCTGGCAAAAATTTTTATTCCCGACAGAGAAAACTATAAAGACAGCGCCGTGCGCACACGCTACGGACTTCTTTGCTCCGCTTTGGGAATCGCGCTGAATGTTCTGCTTTTTATAGGCAAATATATTGCGGGTGTGCTCAGCGGCTCTGTTGCCATAGCCGCCGACGCGGTGAACAACCTCTCTGATGCGGGCAGCTCTCTCATAAGCCTTTTCGGCTTTCGGCTTGCATCCAGAAAGCCCGACCCCGACCACCCCTTCGGCCACGGCAGAATTGAATATCTCTCCGGCCTTGCGGTCAGCGTTCTCATCCTTCTGATGGGCTTTGAGCTTGGCAAAAGCTCCGTTGAAAAGATAATCTCCCCCGAAGATGTCAACGCAAGCTGGCTGAGCATTGGAATTTTGCTTGCCTCCATTGCCGTGAAGGTCTATATGTGGGCATATAACCGCTCCGTGGGCAAAAAGATAAACTCCGCCGCAATGCTTGCCACGGCCACGGACAGCCTTTCCGACACGGTTTCCACTGCCGTTGTCCTTGTGAGCATGCTCATCGCCCGCTTCACAGGCGTGAATATAGACGCCTATGTGGGCGTTTTGGTGGCTATCTTCATCCTTCGCGCCGGCTATCTTGCCGCAAAGGATACTATTGCCCCGCTTTTGGGCAAGGCTCCCGACAAGGAGCTTGTTGAGGGGATCGAAAAAATCGTTTTAAGCACTCCCGAGGTCTGCGGCATACATGACCTAATTGTCCACGACTACGGTCCCGGCCGCGTTATAGTCTCCCTCCACGCGGAGGTGGACGGCAGCGGAGATATCTATGCCCTCCATGATGCCATAGATAATCTGGAGCGGCTTCTTCAGCGTGAGATAGGCTGCATAGCCGTTGTACATATGGACCCCATCGACCTCCGAGACGAGGTGACCGCAAGCGCCCGTGCTGCCGTTGCTGAGGCGGTGAAGAGAGTTGACGAGCGCATAACTATTCATGATTTCCGCGTGGTGCCCGGCACCACCCACACAAACTATATCTTCGACGCTGTGCTGCCCATAAACTACGCCCTCACTGATGAAGCGGCAAAAAAACTCATCGAAGCGGAGATTGCCCGCTCCTTCCCCAAGTGTTATGGAGTAGTGAACATAGACAGAGACTATACCTGAGCAATTTCCCCACCGCACCAAAACAATGACCGCAGGGCGCGATGACCTCAGCGCGCCGCCAAGGCCTCCCTTGCAAAGGGAGGTGGATTTTGCCGCAGGCAAAAGACGGAGGGATTGTTGTCTCCGACGGCCATATTCTTTTCGCGTGGTCGAAAAGAATATACACACCCAACAACTTCCCTCCTCGCAGCGTAGCTGCTGCGGTCGGAGGCTAAAAATGTGCCACCGGCACATTTTCTTAACGCCCCGACGATTTCCGCTTAGGACGCTGCTGCGTCGAGGCGCCTGTTCGGCACCACCGGGGCTGTCCCTCGTGATGTTTTCGCCTTCTTGTAGGGCGCGATGACCTCAGCGCGCCGCCAAAGCCCGCCCCCATTTTCCAAAAGAAAGGACCCACCGATGAAAAAACGCCGGAATTACAACTTAATATTCGGCTGCGCAATCACCGCTTTTATGATTGCGCTTATTGTGCTGGGCTTTTTCTGGACTCCCTATAGCCCCACGGCCATGGATGCCGCCGCCCGCAGCGACGGACCCAGCCTGCAGCATATTCTGGGTACTGATAACTTCGGCCGCGACATCTTCTCCCGCGTGCTGGAGGGCGCAGGCACAACCCTCATCATTGCCGCCTCCACCGTTGCCATCGGCCTCGCCCTTGGCATTTTTATAGGCGCCTTCACGGGCTATTACGGCGGCTGGGTGGACGAGGTGCTGATGCGCATAAGCGATGTTATCACCGCCTTCCCCAGTGTGCTGATGGCTATGGTGCTGATAAGCATTCTGGGTACGGGCAAGTATAATATCATCATTGCCCTGAGCATTTTGTTCGTTCCCTCCTTCGCCCGCGTTGTGCGAAGCGAGTTTGCCAAGCAGAAGCAGCTGGACTATGTCCGCGCCGCAAAGCTTATGGGAGCAAAGGATTTGCGCATAATGTTTGTCCATATCCTGCCCAACGTCATCCCCGTGCTTCTCAGCGCCGTTGCCATAGGCTTTAATAACGCGGTTTTGGCAGAAGCAAGCATGAGCTTTCTGGGTATAGGCGTTCAGCCCCCCGACCCCAGCCTTGGCCGTATGCTCAGCGAAAGCCAGAGCTTCCTCTCCGAAGCCCCCTGGTATCCCCTCAGCGCAGGTATAACCATCGTGCTGCTGATTCTGGGCTTCGGCCTTATCTCTGACGGATTGGGAGGTGGCAAGGGCGATGCTTGATATTAAAAATCTCTCTATAGAGTTTACGGGACGCAATGCCGCCGAGGCCGTCCACGGTATAGACCTCCATATGGACGAGGGCGAGACCCTCGGTCTCGTTGGCGAAAGCGGCAGCGGCAAAACCGTAACCGCCCTTTCCGTTGCGGGACTTCTCCGGGGCGATGTCCGCATCTCAGGCGAGATAAACTTTTGCGGCAAGGATTTGCTGGCTCTCTCCCCCGCGGAGCTTCGTCGGGTGCAGGGGCGCGAGATAGGCATGATTTTTCAGGAGCCTATGACCAGCCTCAACCCCCTTATGCGTGTGGGCGAGCAGATTGAGGAGGTTCTCCGCATCCATTCGGATGTTCCTGCAAAGCGGAGGAAGGAGCTTGCTCTTGAGCTTATGGGCAAGGTGGGTCTCCCCGAGCCTGAGCTCATATATAAAAAACACCCCCATCAGCTTTCGGGCGGTCAGCGCCAGAGAGCGATGATAGCCTCCGCCGTTATAATCGACCCCAAGCTGCTCATTGCCGATGAGCCCACCACCGCCCTTGATGTGACGGTGCAGGCTCAGATAATCGAGCTGCTGAAGCGTGTCAATAAAAACCGCGGCGTGGGCATACTCTTCATAAGTCACGATTTGAACGTGGTGCGCAAGCTTTGCAGCCGCGTTGCCGTTATGCATAACGGAGTCATTGTGGAAACAGGACCTACGGAGCAGATTTTCAATGCCCCGCAGGAGGAATACACCAAGAAACTTATCGCCGCCATACCCAAGCGGGAGAAAAGGAAAGACTGATGGCAGAAAAAGTCCTTGAAGTCAATAATGTGAGCGTTGAATATTCCGCAGGGGGAGTCCTCACCCGCGGAAAAATCCAGCACGCCGTCAAAAATGTGAGCTTCTCCGTGGAAAAGGGCGAGATTCTGGGTCTCGTGGGCGAGAGCGGCTGCGGCAAGTCCAGCCTCAGCAAGGCGATTTTGGGAATGGTGCCCTATACGGGTGAGATAATCCACCATACCCCCCGCCCCCAGATGGTGTTTCAGGATCCCTACGGCAGCCTCAACCCCTCCAAAACCATAGGCTGGATTGTGGAGGAGCCTCTGCGCCTTTACGGAAAGTATGATAAGGCGGAGCGCCGCCGCCGTGTGCTGGAGATGCTTGAGCGCGTGGGTCTGGGGGGAGATTTCGCAAACCGCTATCCCCGCGAGCTTTCGGGCGGTCAGCGCCAGCGCGTCAGCATTGCCGCCGCCCTTATCCGCCGCCCCCGCTTCATCATTGCCGATGAGCCCGTCAGCGCACTGGATGTGACCATTCAGGCGCAGATACTGGAGCTGCTCCGGGAGCTGCACAGAGAAAAGGAGCTTAGCTATCTTTTCATCAGCCACGACCTGAACGTTATTTATCAGCTTTGCGACCGGGTTATGGTTATGAACGGCGGCGAGATCATCGAGCAGGGCACCGTGGACGAAATTTTCGATAATCCCAAAGAGGAATATACCAAAAAGCTGCTTGAGAGTATGTGAGAAAGCTAAAGGCACAGCGGTTCAACCCGAACCGCTGTGCCTTTTGTTGTGCCGGAGTATGGAATGTGGTATGATTGAGAAAACAAATCGACAAACTTGAATTTGTTTAACAGCTAAGCACCGTATCAAGCCTCCCTCTGGCGAGGGAGGTGCCCCGAAGGGGCGGAGGGAGAGAAAAACTACCCCTCAGTCACGCTGCTTGCGTGACAGCTCCCCTGACAAGGGGAGCCTTGGGCGCCGCAAGCGCCAGTGAAACAAGCATACATGACAGCCATGTCTAATTAAAGGAATGCGGCATTTCTCGCTTTGTGTCGTGTTCAAATCATAAGATTGGCCTTATGCTGACAATGAAAGGAGGGGATCTTCATGGATCAGATTAAAATTGGAGTCTTTCTGAAAGAACTTCGAAAAGCAAAAGGTTTGACACAGGAACAATTAGCGGAAGTTCTGAATGTATCCAGCAGGACGGTCTCACGTTGGGAGACCGGAAGTAATATGCCGGACATTAGTATGCTGGTCGAGATAGCCAGCTTTTATGATGTGAGCATACCTGAAATTGTTCAAGGAGAAAGGAAAAGCGAGATTATGAATAAAGAAACAAGAGAAACTGCTGTTGCTATGGCAAAGTACAGTCACAATGAAGCGAAAACAGGAAAACAAAAGGTAGTGGGCATTTTAATGTCTGCGTTTGGCATATTTGTTATTGTATCAGCACTATCGATATTTCCTAATGACAGTAGTTGGGGGAGTATTTATTCTATTTGGGGTAGCATATTTCTGGTAATTGGATTATATTTTATCATTAAGCCCTTAGTCGCTAAATGCGTTTCACGCATACTAATAATCCTTGGGTGTGTTGCTCTGTTATTTGGAACATTTATGGCCTCCGATTATGTCGCTGTTTCGCAGTTCAATCAGGTGCCGAGATTCAGCTATATGACAAGTTATGATTCACGTTACCCCAATACGATAGTGCATAAAACTATATTTTATACGGTAGTGCAGAAAAATCCCGGAACAGAGGATGAACAGGTTTATATCATAAATGGCGATTTGCAATAACCCGCCGCCAAACTCCGATTTATCCAACATATTCGCGTTGCGCCAAAGCCTCCCTTTACACAAGGGAGCCTTGGGCGCGTCTGCAAATTTCATTTGTCCGTTAAATGGTACAGCTGCTTCCCTATAATAAAGGCAGAAAACAGGGAAGGGAGCGTCAGCGATGAAAGGTTACTACACTCAGGCAGGCTATTGGGGATATTTTGAGGGACGCTATATGCTCTTCGCCAGCGAAGAGGATTTTCGGGATTTCATGGAGGACTAAAGTCCTCTTGACTTGCGGCAAAAGCCATGTTAGAATAGCCCACGCAAATGAATACGGCAGGTTTCCACGACCCTGCCCGCGCTGAGAGAGCGCGAACAAAAAATGGACCGCGGGCGGATTTGCCCGAAGATAAGAGCTATTGCGCCTCCGTTTTTTGTTATCAAAAAATGGAGGCTTTTTATTATGAAAAACAAAAATTCTGTCCACCGCCTTGCCTTTTCCGCCCTTATTGCGGCCATATATGCGGCGCTGACGATGGCCCTTGGCTTTATGAGCTACAGCGGAGTTCAGTTTCGCGTGGCGGAGGCGCTGTGTGTTTTGCCCTTTTTCTTCCCCTCAACGGCGTGGGGTCTTTTCGCAGGCTGCGTAATTGCCAATCTCCTGAGTCCCGCAGGCCCCCTTGATGTGGTTTTCGGCTCATTGGCAACTCTTCTTTGCGGACTTTCCTCCGCCGCTCTCGGAAAAGACGGACACTACGGAAGCTGGTGGCGCTGCATTCTGGTCTGTGCCGCCCCCGTGGTGTTCAACGCGGTGATTGTGGGCGCGGTTATTGCCTATATGGGCACCAGCACGGGCGCCGACAGCGCACCCTTTGCTCTGCTTTGGAGCTTTTACGGCGCGCAGGTGGGACTCGGTGAGCTGCTGGTGATGTTCACTTTGGGTCTTGCCCTCATCCGCTACCTGCCAAAGGCAAAGTTTTATGAGAAAATAAGAGAGAAGCTGTAAGCAAAAAAGCGGGTCGGAAAACCGACCCGCTTTTCACTTTGGCGGCGGGGTGTGGTCACCCCGCCCTACGGGAGTGCGCGAAAACACTACGAGGGAAAATCCCCGTGGCGCCGAACAGGCGCCTACACGCAGCAGCGTCCCGAGCGGAAGTCGAGGAATGCACACTAAGGTTTAGAATTTGATTATGTGGCACAATAGTTTTCCGTTTGCCGCACTGAGGGAGTTTCCAAAGAGGGGCTTTCTGCGCCCCTCTTTGGCCTGTTTTTCTTTCCATATTCTTTTTGCTGGCACAAAAAGAATATGCCCGTCGGAGACATATACCACTCTTCCGACATCCCATCATTCCAGCCCTGACGCAAAAAAGCCGACTGCTTTTGCAGTC
>JAZSRY010000050.1:0-4830 GCA_045538735.1 Oscillospiraceae bacterium | reverse complement strand
AACACCACGCTCAGAAAGCCGCTTGATGACTGTGTATGTTGTGGTTGGCTTCCAACCAAGCTGCTCCTTGCATAACTGAACAAGCTCGCTGCTCTTGACCGGCTCATGCTCCCAGAGAATCAGACAGAATCTATATTCGCTTTCAAATACCTTAGGTGTATCCATGATTATAAGCTCCTTATCTAACGCATTAGAGTGTGTTTACACTCTAACATATTAGAGTTCACGTGTCAATAGAGAAAAGAATAATTGCAAATTAAAGCCTCGCTGCCATTTTCACAACGACAGCGAGGCTTGTTACATATTCAGTTTGTTATCTGAGAACGGGTATCAGAGATTAATCCCACGAAATCTTGCAGTTTGGCAGAGCGTTGGTCAGAGCATTTCTGTCTTCCTTTGAAATACCTTCGCTGCGAATGACGAGTTTTTCAAGATTAACAAGCGAGTGCAGAGCCGATGGATCAGTAACATAAATACCCTTCAAGTCAAGCTCCTTGAGTGAAGTGAGCGGAGCAAGATACTCAAAATCGCTGTTCAACATTCCGCTGTAAGTAAGATCGAGCTTTTCAAGGGATGTCATCTGAGAAAAGAAGGAATAATCAGTAGAACTACCGCCGAAGTAGGTCAGATTGACTTCTCTGAGTGCGGGAAGACCAGCGATGACTTCGTAATTCTCTCCATTGCAGTGGTTGAGGTTGAGCACCTCAAGTTTGGTAAGACCGGCGAGCGGAGTCAGATCCTTGTTGCCATCGTTTGACCATGTGTCGGAAAGGTCAAGCTCAACAAGCTCTGTCATACCGGAAAGTGCCGAAATATCCGTGCACTGATTGCCGCCGATATCGAGATATTCGAGCTTTGTCAGTCCTTCCAGCACGGACAGATCGGTGATAGTCTTCGGCGCGAGGGAAAGGCGTGTGAGATTTGGGAAGCACTTAAGGACGGAGGGATCGCTGAGAACGGTTTTGGAGAAATCCAGTTCAGTGGTGGTTTCGGTGGGGTATTCTTCCCCGTTGATTGTGACCGTCCAATAAAGCTCAATGCCGGGCAGACTTCTGTTGAGTTCATAGAGCTGTTCGTCATCAGCCTTGGTGCCGGTGACATCAGCCGAAGTAAGCCCGGTAAAATACCGGAGATTATCAAGATCACTGGCGTATTCTGCCGCCATGCTGAACTCGGTAATATTGCTGTCAAAGCGCTCCATACCGACAGGTACGCTCCACAGGATATCACACTCAGGCAGAAGTGCCTGAAGCTCATCAAACTGTCTGACGGTGATGTTAATGCCGCGTATATCAAGGTTTTCCAGCTTTTCGCAGCGCTCAAGCGCTTTCAGTTCTACCGGCTCGATATTCTTGCCGGACAGGTCAAGTTCCACCGTGCTGACGGGAATAACCTCATCACCCACAAAGGTGTTCAGTCCGAAATATGCACCTGCGGCGGCTGCGCCCAGAACCGCGACGCTTGCTAATACTATCAATATAATTGTGATTGTTTTTTTCATAGCTATATTTTACTTCGTGGTGAAGCGTTCCTCCTTTATCAGAATAAACTGTCGATCCAGTTATCAAAGTAAACCATTGTATCAGGCATGCTCTCAATTAGTTCTTTCTGAGCAGCACCGGGTATGGGATTTCCGTAAAGCTCAATCTGTTCTACCCGTTCAAGTCCGGCAAGAGGAGACGGATCGGTTATCTTATTGTCGTGAAGCGAAATTACTTCCGCCTTTTTGAACGACGATACAAAGGATATATCCTCCAGATCGGTGTAACAAATGATCAGATTCTCAATGTTGACAAGGTTGCCGATGGGAGAAAAATCTGTCACACGGCATTTGCCGAGTGATTTGGGTGAATATCCTGCGGCGGCAAGAGTAGGATCAACATCTCCGATGTATAGCGTTTCGATATTGACAAGACCGCCGAGGAAGCTAATATCGCTCACCAGAGTGTTGGTCAGATCGAGTGTCTTAAGGTTGGAAAGATTTGCAATGGGCGAATAATCCTCAATGGGGTTACCCTCCAGTGCAAGAGACTCAATATTGACCATTGCGGAGATAGCAGATATATCCTTTAAGCCAGCATTTGAAACATGCAGTTTGCGCAGAGAAGTTAATTCGCTGATAGGATCAAGGCTTTCGGCAAAATCATGTCTTTCAAGGAATTTGCCAAGATAGAGTTCTTCCAGCTTTGTGAGTCCCGAAAGCAGAGACAGGTCATTGAAATTTGTTTCCGAAAGAGAAAGATAAGTCAGATTCTCAAAGGACGAAACAGCAGAGAAATCTGTAATCTTTGCAGAACTCAAGTCCAAAGTTCGCAGAGTAGGAAGCTCCGCAAGGGCAGAAAAATCAACACCGTCACGGGCGTTGCCAAGATCAGCTTTCACAAGTCGATAGCAGTATTTCAAGGCTGAAAGATCGTTTCCGTGGGAAGATGAATAGTTGAACTCTGTTGCGTCGCTGCGCACATAACTTCTTCCAACTGCTATATTCCAGATAATCTGTGCATCAGGAAGCTGCTCATGTACAGCAAACAACTCGGCATTGTCAACCTCTGCCACATTGAGCAGATCGCAATATACCAGGTCAGTCAGGTATTTGATGTTACCCAGAGTGCCGTCATTCTCGCCCTCCAGTACCAACTTTTTGGTAAGGCTGTCATAGGTCTGACCGGCGATGGGAACACTCCACAGAATCTCGCATTCGGGCAGAGCATTCTGCAGTTTATCAAACTGCTCAGCGGTAATGTCATTGCCGCGAAGGTCGAGTGTTTGCAGACTAGTGCAGTTTTCCAGCATAGACAGATCCGTGGTACCGCTGTCGCGCAGGTCGAGATATTCGATGTTGCTCAGCAGTTCCGCGTCTACACCCTCCAATCCGACCTCACGCAGATGCAGTTCGGTTTGCGGCTCGACCGGCTGTGTTGCACATCCGGTTAGAGTCATTGCCAGCATTGCCGCCAAAAGCAATGCAAGGCAAATTCTTATGCTTTTTCTTTCCATTTTACTCTTCCTTTCTTTTTGTGATATGTCTGCTTATTTGCAGGAGCCGAAACTCCTCTGCCAAGAAAATAATATCCCTGTAAAGTAAAGGATTATTTCCAATATAACACAGCGCAGATTTTCAGTCAATTCAGCAAATATGAATTTTGACATGGAATGGTCACAAATTTCGCATAGCAATACTGTAAGATATTTACATATATTTGCCCTGCTATTTACGAGAAAAAAGCCGAATGGTATAATTATCTGCATCAAAGGGAACAGACAAAAAAGACACCGAAGAAAGCGATTATTGTTTTAGTAGAAAACGTTCCATAAGAGTGAGCAACAAGATGAAGAGAATTTATATGTAAGGAGACACCCAATGAACAAACACATTCTGTACAGCAAAGCATCTGGCGCAATAATAGCAATCATTATTTCTCTTTCGCTTTTTATCGGATGGCTCCCAATAATGTGCTACGCTGAAAATGCACCTGAGCCGGATGTTCCGCTCATAACCTATGGTGAATTCCCGTTTACTGCAGTTTATGAGGTGGACGGTAAAGAGTACACAATAGAAGACACCGCAATATGCGAGTACGCCGGTTCGCGATGGAACGAAGGGGACGGCAAAAAGCATAGAATATGGGAAATGCGATTTGAAAGCGGCCCGTATATCGCCCTTTGTCCGATTGACCCCGCCGAATTTGTCGGTACTGATGAGGCCTATGTTGCACTGAATGTAGGCTACACTGCCGGACAGCTGATGGGAGATAGTAAGTCCAATACATACAAAGATGCATTTCTTTATCTTCAGCTAGGCCATAACGGCTATGGGAGTCGAAGCAGTGAAGAAATATATGAATCATACGGAGCAAGGCTTATCAGCTTCGAAATGCATGCATCACCGATAGAAAACACATTTATTCCGGCGGAGTAGCCACATAGTAAGCAATTGAGTTCTCAGCAGTAATGGATCTTCAATTAGTTTGATGCAGAAGAACGGAGGATATCGGAATATGAATAACAAATCTGCTAATACTAAAGAATCATTTGCATGGTGTGTCAGACTTAATGAAATGTTTGTTCCTGACAGCGTAATTTCGATTGGCCCAAATGCCTTTAGTGGCTGCCCCCTCACGCTTGGCCTTGCAAACTCCCCAAGTTATTACGGCTACTCTCCCGACCAGGGCATAGATGTGACTACTGGCTGACTAAATCAAATTCAAAAGGAACTGTTATAAAGCACAGCGCCTTTTGTTACCATGAGATACCTTTCCTGCGCATTATCGTTTCGATCGCCTAAAAGAACTTCATGCACTTTCCTAAAGAGATATATACCGGATCTGTGACCGTTTATTCACGGTTCCTAACAGTGGAGACATATTTCAAAAACATGGAATGCGGCCGTTGTTTTGGTGTTGAAAGAAAAACGAAATGGAGGTTGGCTGATGAGCAAAAAACGCTTGTTAATTTCTTCTCTTATTATACTCGTCATTGTTACAGTTGTCCCGTGGATATGGTTTGCTTGTGGTATGCATGGCCTGATTAAGGATTCTGAGTCTCCGAGTAAACCAATATTAGCATACGCCGAATTCCCCTTTACGCTCGTGTATGAGCTTGACGGCGAAGAGATTACGCTTAATGACACATTAATTTGCGAGCACATAGGAGATGAGTGGAGTGATGCTCATATGATGAAGTTCAGAGCTTGGAATGAAACATATAGCAGTGGAGCTGTTGAGATCGTTTTGTCTCAGAAAAGTTCCAACGAATATATAGTGCTCAACACAGGATACTCTGCTGAGTTTCTTATGGGAGACACCGAGCACTTCCGTTACAATTGCAGTA
>JAZSRY010000043.1:0-33060 GCA_045538735.1 Oscillospiraceae bacterium | reverse complement strand
TAAGCTAACAATACAGGAGGAATACACAATGTCCGATTACAAAGAATTCACCGACAGAATGGAAAAGACCTGCTCCGTTCTGGTTGAGAACTTCAACGCAGTCCGCGCAGGCCGCGCCAATGCCGCCGTCCTTGACAAGATCACCGTTGAATACTACGGCACCGTTACCCCCATCCAGCAGCTTGCCACCATTTCCACCCCCGACCCCCGCACTCTGGCCATCCAGCCCTGGGACGGAAGCGTTCTCAAGGGTATTGAAAAGGCTATTCTCGCTTCCGATCTGGGCATCAATCCCCAGAACGATGGTCGCGTTATCCGCCTTGTTTTCCCCCAGCTTACCGAAGAGCGCCGCAAGGATCTGGTAAAGCAGGTTAAGAAGTACGGCGAAGAGGCCAAGGTCGCCATCCGCAACATCCGCCGCGATGCTATGGATAAGTTCAAGAAGATGCAGAAGGCTTCCGAGATCACTGAGGATGACTGCAAGGATCTTGAGAAGGGCATCCAGAAGCAGACCGATGAATACATCAAGAAGATCGACGGCCTTTGCGCAAAGAAGGAAAAGGAACTCACCGAGATATAATGAAATTTAATTTCAACAAAAAGGCGGAGGAGATTGATTTCGGCAATCTCCCCCGCCATATTGCCATTATTATGGACGGCAACGGCCGCTGGGCAAAAAAGCGCCGTATGCCGAGAACTGCGGGTCACGCTGTTGGTGCGGAGACCTTCCGAAAAATCGCAACCTATTGCAAGGACATAGGTCTTGACTATCTCACCGTTTATGCCTTCTCCACAGAAAACTGGAAGAGACCTCAGGATGAAGTGGACGCAATAATGGGTTTGCTTGAAAAGTACCTTCTGGAAGCCATCGAAAAGATGGAACGAGACAGGGTCAAAATGAAGTTTTTCGGTGATGTGAGTGTGCTCAGTCCCCGCCTTCGTGAGCTTATAGCCAACACGGAGGAGATAAGCAAACGCTTTGAGGGCTGCCAGGTGAATATATGTCTCAACTACGGTGGCAGGGACGAGATAGTCCGTGCTATGCGCCGCTATGCTTCCGAGGTGGCCGAGGGCAGGGAAAACAGCATAGAAGAAGCAGAGGTTTCCGACTATCTTTTCTCCGCGGGCATACCCGACCCCGATTTGCTTATCCGCCCCGGCGGAGAATACCGCCTGAGCAATTTCCTTATGTGGCAGTCCGCCTATTCCGAGCTTTATTTCACCGAGACTCTCTGGCCTGATTTTGACGAGAAGGAAATAAACCGCGCCATTGCCGAATTCCAGCGCCGCGAGCGCAGATACGGAGGCGTGTGATGAGCTTTCTTGTAGCTCTGGCATCGGATAGCCCTCTTGAGGCGCTGCCCAACCCTCATATGAAAATGTACTCCGTAAATGAGGCTCTTGAAGCGGGCATTGAAGTGCCCCAAAGCATGCTCATGGATTATGAGCTGGACAGGGATGAGCCCGAAACCGTGCTTTGGAGCGATATTGAGCCGGTGATAGATATTGAAAAGGGCATTTTTGAACTGCCCGACCCCGATGATAATTTCGATATCTGGCCCATAGAATGTGCAGATGACCTGCAAAGCGAAAGAGCATATCTTGCCGCGGTTGAGTGGAACCGCTGTACTCCCGCCAGAGCGGAAATGCTTCTTGACTATATCCGCCGCCATCTGGAAAAGGCGGAGGATGTTGAGCTTTGGCATAGCTGGATGGGCGGGAACGGGGAAGAGGAGTTTCCCCCTCTCGTGAAAAGAGAGGAAAAGACCCTTGGCTCTCTCACGGCGGAGGATATCTGCCGCTTCTGCGAGAGCGATGTTTTCCAAAGCTATTTCGAAAATGTTGATATAGGCAAGCAGTATTGTCTGCTTATAAGTAAATAAAATGTAAGAAGATTTATTCCCGAAAGGAAGAAACATTTTGAAGACAAGAATACTTGTTGCAGTTGTGGGAATACCCCTGCTTCTGGCAGTTATATTTTTCGCTCCCGTATGGGTATACGGTCTGTTTGTGGGACTTATTGCAGGTATGTCTGCATGGGAACTTTTGCGCTGCATAGGCGGAGTGACGCCTCGTATGCTGTGGATAAGCACTGCCAGCGCAGGACTTATGCCTTTTTTGTCTACGGTTTTTGATGCGGGAGCTGTTTTCACCGTTATGGTGTTCCTGCTTTTTGCGGCAATGCTCTGCGAGCTGATGCACTCGGTGTCCCACGAAAAGGGACTCAGGCTTGAGACTGTAGCTCTCTGTGTTCTTGCGGGTGCCGTTATGCCCTTGATGCTCACAAGTCTTGTGAAGCTCGCACAGCGCCCTCACGGAATTGTTTATGCTTTGCTTCCTTTTATAGTCGCATTTATAAGCGATTCGGGAGCCTACTTCGTGGGAATATTCCTCGGCAAGCATAAGCTCTGTCCCCTCCTCTCTCCCAAAAAGACCGTGGAGGGAGCCATAGGAGGTCTTGTTGTTACGATAGCCGCTATGGTGGCCTACGGCTTTATACTGAAAGCGCTGGACTTCAATGTGAATTTTATTATGCTCATAGTATACGGCTTATTCGGCTCTGCTGCCTGTCAGCTGGGCGACCTGAGCTTTTCCGCCATTAAGCGCCTTTACGGAGTGAAGGACTATGGAAGAATTCTCCCCGGTCACGGCGGTATGCTCGATCGCTTTGACAGCACCTTCTGGACTGCCGTCATGGTGGATATTCTTGTGAGCTGGCTGCCCGCCTTTGAAAAAATAGTGTAAGTGCTTTTACAGAGAGATAATTAATTATGATGCAAAACATAAGTATTCTTGGCTCCACGGGAAGCATAGGCCGCCAGACCTGCGCCGTTGCGGAGCATCTTGGAATAAAGGTCTCCGCCCTTGCGGCGCGGAGAGATATAAAGCTTCTTGAAGCTCAGGCGCGGCGCTTTCGCCCGCGCCTTGTGGCCGTTTTTGAGGAAAATGCCGCAAAGGCACTGAGGGACGCCCTTTCCGATATGGATGTGGAGGTTCTCAGCGGCGAGAAAGGTCTCATTGCGGCCGCAACCGCCAGCGAGGCCGATTGCGTTGTAACGGCGGTCAGCGGCTCCATAGGGCTTCGTCCCACCCTTGCGGCAATCGACGCAGGCAAGCGCATTGCCCTTGCCAACAAGGAAACTCTGGTCTGCGCCGGGGATATCGTTATGGCAAGAGCTGAGGAAAAGGGCGCGGAGATTATTCCCGTGGACTCCGAGCATTCCGCGATTTTCCAGAGCATAGGCGGTATGGCCCGCAAAGAGGAACTCAGGCGTATTCTTCTCATCGGCTCCGGCGGACCTTTCAGAGGTCTCAGCAGACAGGAGACCTATTATAAAACACCTGCTCAGGCGGTGAGCCATCCTAACTGGAGTATGGGCGCGAAAATAAGCGTGGACAGTGCCACTATGATGAATAAGGGTCTTGAGTTCATCGAGGCTATGCATCTTTTCTCCGTGTCTCCCGAGAGAATAACGGTTCTTGTCCATCCCCAGAGCATCATCCATTCCGCCGTTGAAATGATAGACGGAAGCGTTATAGCCCAGCTTGCAGTCCCGGATATGGGACTGCCCATACAGTATGCTTTAACTTATCCCGAACGCGCCGTCTCCCAAAGCGCCGCGCTGGATCTTTTCACCGCGGGGGATATGCATTTTGAGAAGCCGGATTTTGAAAAGACCCCCTGTCTGAAGCTGGCTATGGACTGTGCAAAGGTGGGCGGCACCGCCCCCTGCGTTATGAGCGCGGCAAACGAGGCCGCGGTTGGGCTTTTCCTTGAAGAGAAAATACCCTTCGGTGCAATTTATGAATGTGTTGCCGAAGCTTTGGACAGCATAAACATTATTAGTAAACCCTCCCTGGAGGAGATTATTTCCGCGGACCTTCGGGCTCGGGAAGAGGTTAAAAGGATTTATTCTAAATGGTCATAATTATCGCAATTCTGGCATTCGGAGTTTTGATTGCCGTTCACGAGCTGGGTCACTTTTTCGCCGCCAAGGCCTTTGGCGTTAAGGTGGAGGAGTTCGCTTTGGGTATGGGACCCGCCATATTGAAAAAGCAGGGAAAGGAGACCCTTTATTCTCTCCGTCTTTTGCCCCTCGGCGGTTTCTGCGCCATGGAGGGTGAGGATGAGGAGGTGGATTCTCCCCGTGCCTTCAGCTCCCAGAAAGCATGGAAGAGGGCAATTATACTTTGCGCCGGAGCTTTTATGAACTTTGTTATGGGCTTCATTCTGGTGCTTTGCATTGCTCCAATGACGGCAAACTTCGTCGAGCCCGTCATAGACTCCTTTATGGAGGGCTGCCCCTATGTGGGCGAGGAAGCCCTTATGGAGGGTGACCGCATTTACTCCGTAGACGGCCACCGCACATTCTTCACCAACCACGTTTCCCAGTATATGCTCCGCAACGGCAGTGAGCATCACGATATAGTCCTTATCCGTGACGGACACAGGGTGAAGCTTAACGATTTTTATATGGTGCCCGTGGAATATACCCAAGACGACGGAAGCACTGTCCTGAAATACGGTCTTTATTTTTCGCCCCGGGAGTTCGGACTCTGGGCGAATATCAAATACGCCTGGTACGGAAGCCTTGATTTTTGCCGCCTTGTCTGGGATTCTCTGGGGATGCTTGTAAGCGGTCAGGTTGGCATCCGTGATATGAGCGGACCTGTGGGCATAGTGGACTTTGTGAACGATATGGCTCAGGAGGCGGAGGATACAAGGGAAATCGCCTTTGATATATGCTATATTTTTGCCCTTATCGCGGTGAATCTGGCTGTCATGAATCTTTTGCCAATTCCCGCGCTGGATGGAGGGAGAATTTTCTTCCTCATTGTCACCTGGATAATAGAGAAAATAAGCCGCCGCAAGCTCAATCCCAAATATGAGGGATATATCCACACCGCAAGCTTTGTGCTGCTGATGGGGCTTATGGTGTTTATACTTTTCAGCGATGTGCTGAGAGCGTTTTTCGGAATCTGAAAAGGTGTGTGCTATGAATAGAAACCGCACAAGAAGAATAAATGTGGGCGGCGTTGCCATAGGCGGCGGTGCGCAGGTGAGTGTGCAGAGCATGTGCAACACCTCCACTGCCGATGCGAAGGCCAGCCTTGCCCAGATAGGGGCTCTTTATGAGGCGGGCTGCGATATTGTGCGCCTTGCGGTGCCTGATATGGCCGCAGCAGCAGCTATGGAGCGCATTGCTGCGGAAAGTCCCATTCCCGTGGTGGCGGATATCCATTTTGACTACCGCCTCGCCCTTGCCTGCGCCAAGGCGGGGGTACATAAAATCCGCATAAACCCCGGTAATATAGGGGGAGCGGACCGTGTCCGCGCCGTTGCAGAAGCCTGCGGAGAAAAGGGTATACCCATCCGTATAGGTGTAAACAGCGGAAGCCTTGAAAAGGAACTGCTCCGCAAATACGGCTCGCCCACCGCAGAAGCTATGGTGGAAAGCGCCGAAAGACATATAGAAATGCTTACTGACTGGGGTTTTGAGGATATTTGCCTTTCTCTCAAAGCCTCCGATGTGCCTCTCACTGTGGGGGCTTACCGCCTTGCCGCAGAGAGATTCCCCTATCCCCTCCACGTGGGAGTAACCGAGGCGGGAACAAGCTATATGGGTCTTGTTCAGTCTGCCGTTGGCATAGGCACCCTGCTCAATGAAGGCATAGGCGATACCATTCGAGTTTCCCTCACCGCCGACCCTGTGGAGGAAATAAAAGCGGGTATATCCATACTGAAAGCTGCGGGACTTCGCCGCGGCGGCGTTAAAATCGTGTCCTGCCCCACCTGCGGAAGGACACAGATAGACCTCATTTCCACCGCGCGAGAGGTGGAAGAGCGCCTTTCCGACCTTAAAAAGGACATCACCGTTGCAGTGATGGGCTGCGTTGTAAACGGTCCGGGAGAGGCGAAGGAAGCGGATTTCGGTCTTGCGGGAGGCAAGGGTGAAGCCGTGCTTTTCAAAAAAGGAGAAGTAGTCTCCAAAGTGGCGGAGAAAGATATGGTCTCTGCCTTGCTTAAACTTATAAACGAAGGCTGATACAGATAATGACAGAAAAAATCGCTTTTTTACAGGTGTTCCCCTGCTGCGGCGGCTGCGCGGAAATGTGCGGCGGCCTTGATAAGGCCAGCCTGAGCACAGTTGTAATAGATAAAGAAAACCGCAGTATGACTGCGGCTGCTTTCTTTGCCCAAATGCCTGCGCCTGCTGAGCTGAAGATACTGGAGGACACTATTGCCGCGGAGTTTTCCCTTTCCGGCGTGGAGATAATTCCGGATTATCCCAGACCGGAGATTAAGCCCGCAGCTAAAAAAGAAGCCCCTAAGGAAAGCAAAGGCCGCAGAGACTTCCGCAGCCCTCCCGCCCCCGCCATCAGCGGAGGCGATATGCTTATGGGCAAAAGCGCCCGGGGCGAGATAATAAGTATGGACTCCATCTCCACCGAGGGCGGAGATGTTGTAGTCCGGGGCAGAGTTTTCGCGGTGGACAGCAGAGAAATCCCCAAAAATCAGGCGGCTGTCCTCTCTTTCTGCATGACGGATGAGACGGGCTCTGTCCATGTATCCAAGTATATTCGCGATAAGTCTCCCGAAAGAGAGATAGTGGATAAGATAAAAACCGGTATGTATCTCACCGTTGGCGGCGAAATGGCATATAACCGCTATGATGATGACCTTGTTCTCACTCCCCGCTTCATTCAGGAGGCAAAAGCCCCTCCGGTGCGGATGGATAATGCTGCGGAGAAGAGAGTGGAGCTCCATCTCCATACCCGTTTTTCCACTCAGGATGCCCTGACCGATCCCGCCGCAGTTATAAAAAGAGCCGCGAAATGGGGACACAAGGCAATAGCAATCACCGACCACGGCTGCGCACAGGCTTTCCCCGATGCATGGCACGCAGCGGAAAAGGCGGGCATCAAGGTCATCTACGGTCTTGAGGGCTATTACATAAACGATGTGGACGAGCGTCTTGCCGTCCATGGCGAGAGCGAAGCGTCTCTCGACGGCGAATTCGTGGCCTTCGACATTGAATGCACGGGACTTTATTCCTATCGCGACCGCATAACCGAAATCGGCGCAGTGATTTTCCGCGGCGGCGAAATAGTGGATACTTTCAACACCTTCGTTGACCCCGGCATGCCCATTCCCGCGGAGATAGTCCGCCTCACAGGCATAACCGATGCGGATGTGGCGGGAGCGCCCAGGGAGGATGAAGCCCTTCGCGCCTTCATGGCTTTCTGCGGAGAACGCCCCATTATTGCCCATAATGCGGACTTTGATGTGGGCTTCCTTACTGCCTGCGCCGAGCGCCACAGCATAAAGTTTGCCCCCGTTTATCTGGATACCCTCGTCCTCGCCCAGACTCTGCTGCCCCATCTCAAGCGCCATAAGCTTGACACCGTCAGCAACTATCTCTCCCTCCCCGAGTTCAACCACCACAGAGCCAGCGACGATGCAATGGTGGTTGCCCGCATAATGGATAAATTTATCCCCATGCTTAAGGAAAAGGGCGCGGATAAGGTCAGCCGGATAGAGGAAGCCCTGCTGCAGGTGAAGAAAAACGGAGTCCGCAGCCAAAAGGCAAAGCATATAATTTTGCTTGTAAAAAACAAGGTGGGTCTTAAAAATCTCTATAAGATGATAAGCAAGAGCTATCTTGAGAATTTCCACCGCAATCCCATTATCCCCAAAAGCGTAATTCTGGAGCACCGCGAGGGCATCATTATCGGCTCCGCCTGCGAAGCGGGCGAGTTTTTCGACGGAGTTGTCCGCCGCAAGAGTGATGCGGAGCTGCGCCGCATAGGTGCTTTCTATGACTTTTTGGAGATTCAGCCCATCTGCAACAACCGCTTTATGATTGAAAACGGCACCGTCTCCGATGACGAGGGGCTCCGTGATTTCAACCGCCGCGTTGCAAAAATTGCCCGTCAGCTGGGCAAGCCCCTTGTGGCAACGGGCGATGTCCATTTCCTTGACCCTCAGGACGAGATTTACCGCCATATTCTCCTTGCCGCAAAGAAATTTTCCGATGCGGATAAGAGTCTTCCCATCTACTTCAAAACCACCGAGGAGATGCTGCAGGAATTTGCCTATCTGGGTGAAAAGGAATGCTATGATGCCGTTATAGGCAATCCCAATGCCATCGCTGACCAGTGCGAGGATATTGAGCTTCTTCCCAAGGGCATACTCTTTGCCCCCAAGATTGAAAACTCCGATACGGAGCTTACAAGACTTGTCTATGAAAAGATGACCTCTCTCTACGGAGACGAGCCTCCCGCCGTTGTGAAAGAGCGCGTAGATACGGAGCTTAAAACCATATTGGACCATCACTACGATGTTATCTATATGTCCGCCCAGAAGCTTGTGCATAATTCTCTTGAGAACGGATATCTTGTTGGCTCCCGAGGCTCCGTCGGCTCATCCATCGTGGCGTACATGTCGGGTATTACGGAGGTTAACAGCCTTCCCGCCCATTACCGCTGCGAGAAATGCCGCTACAGCGACTTTGAAAGCGGAAAGGGCTGGGGCTGCGGCGCGGATATGCCTGATGCGGTCTGCCCCGTCTGCGGCGAAAAGCTGATGAAGGACGGCTTCGATATTCCCTTCGAGACCTTCCTCGGCTTCCCCGGCAATGAGAAAACCCCCGATATCGACCTTAACTTCTCCGGCGAATATCAGGCAAAAGCACATAAATACACGGAAGAGCTCTTCGGCTCCGACCATGTTTTCCGTGCAGGTACCATCGGTACTCTGGCGGAAAAAACCGCCTACGGCTATGTGCTTAAGTATCTGGAAGAGCGCGGGCTGAAGGTCACAAAGGCGGAGGAAAACCGCCTCGCTCTGGGCTGCGTGGGCGTTAAGCGCACCACGGGTCAGCATCCCGGCGGACTTGTCGTCATCCCTCAGGATATGGATGTCACCGATTTCTGCCCCGTTCAGCACCCTGCTGATGACCCCGAGAGCGACATCATCACAACCCATTTCGAATATCACTGTATGGAGGATAACCTCCTGAAGCTTGACGAGCTGGGTCATGATGACCCCACCATGATCCGTATGCTTGAAGATATGACGGGTGTGGACGCAAAGCGTATCCCTCTTGATGACCCTAAGACCATGGAAATTTTCCGCAGCCCCCTGCCTTTGGGACTGCCCGACGATGACCCCGTCATCGGCAAAACCGGCAGTATAGGCATTCCCGAATTCGGCACGGGCTTCACCCGTCAGATGCTTGTGGATACTCAGCCCGAGGGCTTTGATATCCTCGTCCGTCTTTCAGGCTTCAGCCACGGCACCGATGTTTGGCTGGGTAACGCCAAGGATCTTATCACAAGCGGCACCGCCTCCGTTAAGGAAACCGTGGGCTGCCGCGACGATATTATGCTCTATCTCATCGAAAAGGGCATGGAGCCCAAGATGGCCTTCAAAATCATGGAGGCCGTACGAAAGGGCAAGGTTAAAAAAGGCGGCTTCAGCGAGGGCTGGAGAGAGAAAATGGAGGAATTGGGTGTGCCCGAATGGTACATCGAGTCCCTTGCAAAAATAGCCTACCTCTTCCCCAAGGCTCACGCGGTGGCCTATGTTATGATGGCCTTCCGCATTGCCTACTTCAAGGTGCATTATCCCCAGGCCTTCTATAGCGCCTATTTCTATCGCCGCAGCCAGAAGAATACCTTCGATGCGGAGAGCATGACTCAGGGATTGGACACCGTGAAAAAGAAGATGCAGGAGATCAAGAATAATCCCAAGCCCACTGCCAACGAGGAAGACCTTTATACCACCTTGGAAGCGGTCTACGAGTTTTATATGCGCGGTTTGAGCTTTGCGCCCATCGACCTCTATGAGTCCGATGCAACGAAGTTCCTCCCCGTGGGAGACAAGCAGCTTCGCGCCCCCTTTGTCTCCATCTCCGGCCTTGGTGAAACCGCTGCAAGAGACCTTGCCGCATGCACAAAGAAGGGACTCAGCTTTGTTTCCGTTGAGGATGTTTTTGCCGCCTGCCCCAAGGTCAGCCAGACTCATATTGAAATTCTAAAAAGTCTGGGCGCTCTGGGCGATATGCCGGACACCAGCCAGATGAGTCTGTTTTAATCAAAAATATTATGAAAGAGGCAGCAATCTGCGCTGCCTCTTTTTTATATTCGACAAGATTCGATGTAAGTCAGTGTTTTTCGACAGAAAATGTCGAGAAATAGTAATGCGGGCAATGTTGATAGACTTGGTAATGTATGGTAAGCTATGGGCAAGATTCATATAAATTTTGGAGTGATATGAAATGGAAAAGCAAATCAGCGTCATAGTTGCCGATTTGTCGGATTGCTTCAGAAAAATGCTGAGTGAACTTATTGATGCTGAAGAAGATATGCATGTTGCCGCGGCAGTGGATAACGGGCGCAGGGCGGCCGAGCTTATAACGCAGCTGGAGCCGGATGTTTTGATTGCGGATCTGCTCCTGCGGGAAATGGAAGGGCTCAGTCTCGTAGCTCAGCTCAAGGCTAATGGGAAGCTGCCTTATACCATACTCTGCTCCGGATTTTTCAATGATTATGTTGCGGAAGAGGCCAGCAGCCTGGGTGTAGTCCGCTTTTTCCCCAAGCCCTGCAGAGTGATGGCCCTTATAGAGTCAATCCGCAGCTGCCGCGGACGGGATAAAGAAGATGAACGCCTGAAAAAGGGCCTTTTTCGCGAGGAACTGGAGCGGGATATAGACGAGGTTCTTCTGAAAATCGGTATAATGCCCCATCTTATGGGCTATAGCTATCTAAAAGCTGCCCTGGCAATGTCTTATGAGGACAGGGAACTTCTGCTTGGGGTTACAAAAGTTCTTTACCCCGCCCTTGCGAAGCGTTTCGACACAAGCCCCGCAAACCTGGAACGCTGCATAAGAAGCGCCGTGGAGATAGCGTGGAGAGATCCGGGGAAGAGAAGGCGGGATGAATTTTTCGCGGATGAAGCATGGACGTCTCCTGATAAAAAGCCCGGCAACACCCGTTTTATAAGAATGGCTCTGGAGCAGCTGGACAGAAAAAGAAAATAAGTGAATTTGACATCGCCGCGGCAAAGAACGCGGCGATGCTTTTTTGCGAAAAAAGTTTTATATATCGAAAAAAAAGTTTAAATTATTTGACGAAAGGTGTTGCAATTTGCCACGGGGGTATTATAATAAGTCTTGTTTAGTGGCAGAAGACAAAAAGTTTAGTAAAGAGAAACGGAGGGCTGCTTTATGGATATCGGAAGCAGGATAAAACATCTTCGAAAACAGAAGGGACTTACCCTTGAGGAACTTGCAAGCCGCAGCGAATTGAGCAAGGGATTTCTTTCCCAGCTTGAGCGCAATCTGACCTCACCCTCCATTGCAACGCTGGACGATATTCTTGAGGCTCTGGGCAGCAGCCTTTCCGAGTTTTTCAGAGAGGACAAGGATGAGAGATATATTTTCCGCAAGGCTGATTTCTATGTTGACGAGAGGGAGACCCACACGGTGAACTGGATAGTTCCCAACTCCCAGCGCCACCGCATGGAGCCGGTGCTCATAGAGCTTCCCGCAGGCGGAAAAAGCTTTGAAATGGCGCCTCATGACGGCGAGGAGTTTGCCTATGTCCTTGAAGGCAGCGTTACGCTCTGCTGCGACGGAAAGCAGTATCAGGTTAAGAAGGGGGAGACCTTCTACCTGCAGGGCAAGAGCTTCCACTATATTTTGAATGAACGAAAAAATCCCGCGAAGGTGCTGTGGGTATCCACGCCGCCGCTGTTTTAGAGCCAAACTTCATTTTAGGACTAATGGAGGATAACAAATTGGAAGAGAGAAGAAAGAAGCTTATTCAGCTTAAAAATATAACCAAGAGCTGGGAGGACGGTCAGGTCGTTCTGGACGATATCTCCCTTGATATCTATGATAACGAATTTATAACGCTGCTGGGACCTTCGGGCTGCGGCAAGACCACCACTCTGCGTCTCATCGGCGGCTTTGAGCAGCCCAACGAGGGCGACATTGTCTTTATGGGCAAGCGCATAAACGATGTGCCTCCCCATAAGAGGGATGTTAACACGGTTTTCCAGAAATACGCTCTTTTCCCCCATCTCAGCGTTTTTGAAAATGTGGCATTCCCCCTCCGTGAGAGAAAGCTGCCCAAGGCTGAGATAGAAGAAAAGGTAAACGAGATGCTGCGCCTTGTTATGCTGACAGGCTTTGAAAACCGCAGCGTCACCCGCCTCTCCGGCGGTCAGCAGCAGCGTGTTGCCATTGCCCGCGCTCTGGTGAATCATCCTCAGGTGCTGCTTCTGGATGAGCCTCTGGGCGCTCTGGACCTTAAGCTGCGCAAGGATATGCAGCAGGAGCTTAAGAAAATCCAGAAGGCAACGGGAATAACCTTCGTCTTTGTCACTCACGACCAGGAAGAGGCTCTCAGTATGTCCGACACTATCGTGGTTATGAGCGAGGGACGCATCCAGCAGATAGGCACGCCCACGGATATTTATAACGAGCCCGAAAATGCCTTTGTTGCCGACTTCATCGGCGAGAGCAATATCGTCGACGGCATTATGCTCTCCGACTATAAGGTCTCCTTCTCCGGCCATACCTTCGATTGCGTTGACGCGGGCTTCGGCCGCAGAGAGAGTGTGGACGTTGTTGTCCGCCCCGAGGACGTGGATATAGTGCCTCTTGAGAAGGGCATGCTTCAGGGTGTTGTAACCTCCGTCACCTTTATGGGCGTCCATTATGAAATAATCGTGGATATAAACGGCTTCAAGTGGATGATTCAGACCACCGATTACTGCGGCGTTGACGAGCATATCGGCATCTACATCGAGCCCGAAGCCATCCATGTTATGAAGAAGAGCGAATACTCAGGCATGTTCGGCGACTACTCCTCCTTCTCCAACGAGTTGGACGAGCTTTCAGACGCAGAAAGCGAGATAGAAGAATGAGGAGAAGAAAAACCGAAAGGGAGAGGAGGGAGTTCAGAGCCCGCCACGGCCTGCTTGCTCCCTATACCCTCTGGTCGGCACTTTTCATCATAGTGCCCCTGATATTCGTGGCATACTATGCCTTCACGGATAATAACTTCAACTTCACCACGGACAACATCACCCGCTTCTTCACCGCCACCAGTCAGGTTGCCAATGCTGACGGAAGCATGAGTGAGGTCCGCACTTATATAGTTATTTTCCTGCGAAGCCTGAAGCTTGCCATTATCTCCACACTGATATGCCTGTTGCTTGGCTATCCTGTGGCCTACATTATGGCACGCGCTCCCGAGAAGGCACAGAAAACGATGATGACCCTCATTATGATTCCCATGTGGATGAACTTCCTTATCCGCACCTATGCATGGATGACTATTCTGCAGGATACCGGTATCCTTAACGGCATCCTCGGATATCTGGGACTGGGTCAGATTCATATCATAGGCACCGAGGCGGCTGTGGTCATCGGCATGGTCTATGACTATTTCCCCTATATGATACTGCCCATCTATTCCATAATGGCCAAGATGGATATCAAACTCATCGAGGCTGCCCGCGATTTGGGCTGCTCCGGTGTCAGCGTGCTGAGAAGAGTCATATGGCCCTTGAGCCTCCCCGGTGTTATCTCCGGCGTTACCATGGTTCTCATTCCCTCCATCAGCACCTTCTATATCTCTCAGAAACTTGGTAACGGCAAGTTCTTCCTGATAGGTGACGCAATCGAGGGACAGTATGTGGCGAATAATCTCCATTTTGCCGCAGCTATCGCTTTCATACTGATGATAATACTTCTCGTGGGTATGGCTTTGATGAAGTATTTCGTCAATAAGAAGACTTATGGAGGTGCCGCATGAAAACAGCCTCCAGAATTTACACCGCAATAATTTTCATTTTCCTCTTCGCGCCTATTGCCATACTGCTGGTGTTCTCCTTCAATGAAGCCAAGAGCCTTTCCGTTTTTTCCGGCTTCTCCCTGAAATGGTATCAGGAGCTTTTCCGTGACAGCGAAACTCTGGGTGCGGTGAAGAACACTCTCATTCTGGCAACCAGCGCCGCCCTTGTCTCCACCGTTATGGGCACTGCCGCCAGCGTGGGCATCAATAAGCTCCGCAGCCGCTGGTACAGAGCGGCTCTGGATCAGGTTACCAATGTCCCCATGATAAACCCGGAAATCATCACCGGTATCAGCCTTATGCTGATGTTCGTTTTCGTGGGACGTATTTTCGGCGCAACAACTTCCCTCAGCTTCTGGACCATGCTCATAGCCCATATAACCTTCTGCCTGCCCTATGTTATATTGCAGGTGCTGCCAAAGCTCCAGCAGATGGACCGTTCCCTGCCCGAGGCGGCAATGGATTTGGGCTGCACCCCCATAAGAGCATTTTTCAAGGTAGAGCTGCCCGAAATTATGCCCGGCGTTGTAACGGGTATGATTATGGCCTTCACCATGAGCCTTGATGACTTCGTCATAAGCTACTTCACCTCCGGCAACGGCTTCCAGACCCTCCCCATAAGCATCTATAATATGACCAAGAAAACGGTCACTCCCAAGATGTATGCCCTTGCAACCCTTATCTTCTTCGTAATCCTCGCCCTGCTGCTGCTCAGCAATCTGGCGGATAATGACGATGCAAGAGCCGCAAGAGCAATTCGCCGCAGCCGGCGCGCCGCAAGAAAGGCGGAGAGAATGGTGCGCAAGAGCCGCGAGCCCGTTGAAAATCCCGTACGTAAGATAATCCTCCCCATAATCGGCTTTGCTGCAATCGCCGCAATCGCCGTCAATGCATTCATCGGCAGAGACACTCTGGAGCTGAATGTGTATAACTGGGGCGAATATATCTCCGACGGCAGCGAGGGCAGCTTTGACACCATCGATGAGTTCGAGAAATGGTATAAGGAAACCTATGGACAGAAAATAAAGGTTAACTATACCACCTTCGCCTCCAACGAGGATATGTATAACAAGATTTCCTCCGGCGCTGTCAGCTACGACGTTATCATCCCCTCGGACTATATGATTCAGCGCATGATAAATGAGGATATGCTCCTGCCCATAGACTACAGCAATATCCCCAACTATCAGTATATTGACGAGAGCTTCCGCGGCCTCTATTATGACCCGGATAACCTCTATACCGTTCCTTATGCCTACGGCATTATCGGCATTATCTATGATGCCAATGTGGTTGACCAGGCGGACACCGGCTCCTGGGATCTCCTTTGGAACGAGAAGTATGCAAATCAGATTCTCCAGTTCAATAATGCACGCGATGCTTTCGGCACTGCTATGTATAAGCTGGGTGCGGATGTCAACACCACGGACCATGCGGTCTGGGATGCAGCCTTTGAGGAACTGCGCGCGCAGCTGCCTCTGGTTAAGAGCCGCGTTATGGACGAAATCTATAATATGATGGAGTCCGGCGAAGCCTCCATTGCGGCCTACTATGCCGGTGACTACTTCACCATGCAGGATGCCCAGGCGGACAATGTGGATCTGCGCTTCTATTATCCCGAGCCCACCAACTATTATATAGACGCAATGTGTATTCCTGCCTGCTGCGAAAATAAAGAGCTTGCGGAGATATTCATTAACTATATGCTCTCCGAAGAGCCCGCAGTGGCAAATGCGGAGTATACCTGCTATGCTTCTCCCAACCGCCTCGTTTATGAGAGCGAGACCTATATCGAGGATATGGGCGAGGAGGCAATGGCTGTGCTCTATCCCGAAATGGATGATTTCTCCGAGCTTTATAACAGATATGCATATCGCAATATGTCCACCGATATGCTCCATTATCAGAACACCCTCTGGGAAAATCTAAAAGTAAACTAAGGCAAATAAACAAGTCAGACCACCCGTATAACGGGTGGTCTGCGCTGCACCTATAAGGCCCCCTTGTGTAAAGGGGGCTGGCACGGCGCAAGCCGTGACTGGGGGATTGTGCGCTTCTCTATTTTACAACCCCTCCGGCATTTGCATTGCAAATGCCACCTCCCCTTGCACGGGGGAGGCTTTAAAAAGAGAAAATACTCCCCATAAATCGAGGTAGATTAAATGGAAATTTTGTATTGGGACAAGGATATAGCGGTATGCATCAAGAGCGTTGGTCTTGACTCCGAGCGGGATATGCCCCTTGCCCTGGCCAATGAGCTGGGAGGCGAAGTGTACACCCTCCACCGCCTTGATAAAAATGTGGGCGGTGTGATGGTCTATGCCCGCACAAAAGCCGCTGCCGCCCTCTTTTCCCGAATGATTCAAAAGGGGGAAATGGTGAAGGAGTATGTGGCGCTTATACATGGCTGCCCTCCCGAAGAGGGGGATTGGGAGGATCTTTTGTGGAAGGATTCCCGGAAAAATAAGGTATTCGTTGTAAAGCGTGAGCGCAGCGGAGTTAAAAAAGCCCGCCTTGAGTATAAAACCCTGCAAGCCGGTGAAAAAAGCCTTGTCCGCGTCCGCCTTCATACCGGACGCAGCCACCAGATAAGAGTACAGTTTTCCTCCCGTGGCTTTCCCCTTGTGGGAGACCATAAGTACGGTTCCAGAGATGAGGCAGAAAGTCCATTTTTGTTCTCCTGCCGTTTGAGTTTCCCCTATAAAGGGGAAGAGAGAAGTTTTGAGGCATTTCCCGAATGGGCAAGATTTTGAGGTGAAAGATATGAAACGCGGAATTACAAGAAGAGAAAGAGAAATTACCGATATGTCCGAAATCCTCGGCATTCTGGATAGAGCGAAGGTTGCCCATATCGGAATGATAGATGGGGATAAGCCCTATGTTGTGCCCATGAATTATGGCTACAGAATAGAGGATAATGAGCTTATTTTATATCTCCACGGTGCAACCAAAGGACGCAAACTGGATGCGCTGAGAGCAAACCCCAATGTCTTTGTTGAGATAGACACAGATGTTGTCCCCTTTGAAGGCGCTGTCGCCTGCCAGTACGGCGTGTGCTATTCCTCCGTTATGGGTGAAGGTGTTGCGGAAATCATCGAGGATGCTCAGGGTAAAATGGAAGCTCTCACATTCCTGATGAGGACCCAGACCGGCAAAGATTTTGAATTCACGGATAAAATGGTGGGCGGAGTAACCGCCATCAAAATCCGCATACCGGAGTTCACCGCCAAAAAGCGCCCTATGCCAAACAGAAAATAAAGCTCAAAGACCGAGGATAACCCTCGGTCTTTGAGCTTTCTATATTAAAATCAGTTATTACAAAATCAGTTATTACCCGTAACTTCCCAGACCACAAGCTCGCCGTTTCTGCCGCTTTGGCCGATGGCGAAAATGCGTTCCATACCGTATTCATCGATGAGGGAAAGTCCGTAGGTGGTGAAGTCGCCGCTGAAGTAAAGCTCGGTGACGAAAGCCTGCAGGGGCTCAAGACCGCCGAGATAGCAATACTCCTCATACACCGTGTAATCCAAAGGCTCAAGCATCAGAAGCCTCACATCGGTAACGGGGGCGGTGACTCTGATGTCGGCGAGGACTGCCCATTCATAGCGCTGCGCGGGATAAAAAGCCTCATAGGGCTCTTCAATGCGGTTCATATCGGCAAAATTGGCGGTGACAAGGGGAGCCTTGCCGTTGAAAGCGGCGATGCTGTCAAGGTCAACCCAGCCTGCGCCGGATTTGAGCTTGCCCCAGAGGAAACCTTCGTCGTCGGTGGCCTCGTCAACAATAGTGTAAACCGTGGCGGTGATGACCATACCAACCTTAGCGCTGTCATAGGAGGGCTCTTTGTATATGCCCTGAGCGGGGTTATCTATTCTTAATGTATAGGGGAACTTGCTTGGAGGAGCCTCGGGGGTGGGGATGGGCTGAACTTCGTTGGGCACCGCCGTCTCTTCGGGCTGAGGGACATCGGGAGCTTTGGAGGGCTCAGCGTTCTCTGTGGGAGGCGTGGGCATGGGACGGTCAATATAATGCTCATCTCCGCCCTCCACGGGATAAGTCATGGTGTCATCGGGCTTGGGCGTTGGGGGGGAGGGTATCTCACCACCCGCTGTATCTCCGCAGGCGCAGAGGGAAAGGGCAAAGCAGATAATAAGTGCGATGGCTATAATACGCTTCATATATACATCCTCCTTAGCCAAAGTATTTATTGACAAAATCGATGTCTGTTACTTCAAACTCCCTGCTGCGAAGATAGTTAAGTATTCCTGCATCGGTGGGGAAGTCAAAGCGGAGCTTATAGGAATAGAGAGCCTGACCCTCCGTCTCGCCGAAGGACTTGTTTTTTCTCTCGCTGCCATACTTGCCGTCGCCCAAAAGGGGCCAGCCGGCGTGGGACATCTGTGCGCGAATCTGGTGGGTGCGGCCGGTGTGGAGAGTGCATTCCACAAGGCTGAGTCCGTTGGCGCTTTTTATGAGCTTATAGTCCGTAACGGCGGTTTTGGCGCCGGGTTCGGGGCGATCCTTCACATAGACCTGATTTTTCTTGGCGTCCTTAAAAATATAGCCCTCAAGTCTGCCTTCCGCGGGCTTGGGTCTGCCGTGGACTATGCAGAGATAGCGCTTGTCTATTTCCCGATCGCGGATTTTGTCGTTGAGTATGCGCAGCGCTTCCGCGTTTTTCGCGGCGATGACTATGCCGCCGGTGTTGCGGTCAATGCGGTTGCAAAGGGCGGGGGCGAAGCTATGCTCCTCTCTGGGTCTCCATTCGCCCTTCTGATAGGCATAGGCCTGAATGTTGGCGATGAGAGTATTGTAGTCCCATTTTCCCGCACTGTGGCAGAGGACACCGGGCTTCTTGTCAGCCAGCAGAATGTTTTCGTCCTCGTAGACAATGTTCAATCGGGGAGTTGAAACCTTAAGATAGGAATTTTCTTCCTTGGGCTTTTCAAAAAACTCGTCGTTGATGTATAATTGCAGCGTGTCGCCAAGATTGAGTCGGGTGTCGCGTTTTGCACCTTTGCCGTTGAGCTTTATGCGCTTGAGCCGTATATATTTTTGAAGCAAAGATTCGGGCAGCAAAGGCACCGCTTTGCCCACAAAACGGTCAAGACGCTGACCCGCGTCATTTTGTTTTATAATAAGTTCTTTCATACATTTTTACTCCTTAATATAGCTTTATTATCTGCGAAATATACAGAAATGTCAATGATTTTTGTATTGACAACAGAGCGTGTATAATCTATAATACTAAGGCGACTGTGTGAGGTGCGATATGTGGCTTGATTTGATAAACATCATAGATATGCCCGGTTCCCGCAAGGCATTCGAGTGTGAGCTCGATGTTGCGGCGCTGGACTTTCCCTCTGTGGAGGAATTCAAGTCTGCCCCTAAAGCAAAGGGCGAGGTGGTAAACACTGCCGGACTCATCACCCTCGTCGGAGAGATTGAAGCAGAAATGATCTGCGTGTGCGACCGCTGCGGAAAGCAGTTTGAAAGCACCAAGATTCAGGAAGTGGAGCTCACCCTTGCGGATAATCCCGAGGATGAAGAAAACCCCGATATCTATGTTATCGAGGGCAACGGCATCGACGTGAGCGAGATTCTGGAGACAAGTTTCATTCTCGATATGGAAACCAAGTTCCTCTGCACCGAGGACTGCAAAGGTCTTTGCGGTATCTGCGGAAAGGACTTGAACGAGGGACCTTGCAACTGCAGCAAACCAATAGATCCAAGATTGGCTGTATTAGGACAGCTTTTGGATATAGAATAAACGCTGTTCTAACCAGCTGTTAACGTAGGAGGTGTCACCATGGCAGTACCCAAGAGAAAAACTTCTAAGGCAAGACGCGATAAGAGACGTTCCAACGTTTGGAAGCTCGAGACCCCCGGCATCGTTGCCTGCCCCAACTGCGGAGCATACCATCTGCCCCACCGTGCATGCAAGGCTTGCGGCATGTACAACGGTCGTCAGGTGCTCAAGGTCGAGGAAGAGAAGTAATCGAGAAAAACAGGAGGCGTATTTTGCCTCCTGTTTTTTATTATCAACCCATTGAAAGGGAAAGAAACTATGGCAGAGAGAAATGTGATCAGTAAAGTTGAATACACAAGCCCCCTCTACGGAAAGGTGAAGGTCGGAGATGTGCTTTTGAGCATAAACGACCACCCCATAAAGGATGTGCTTGACTATAAGTATTACGGCTATGACCACCGTCTCAGCCTGCAGATACTCACAGCCGAGGGAAAGACCAAGAAGCTCCGTGTGAGAAAAGCCGATGGAGAGGATCTGGGTCTGGAGTTTGCCACCTATCTTATGGATGCACCCAGAAGCTGCGCAAACCGCTGTGTCTTCTGCTTCATAGACCAGAATCCCCCGGGAATGAGAAAAAGCATATATTTTAAGGATGATGACGCCCGACTGAGCTTCCTTATGGGCTGCTACATCACTCTTACCAATCTTTCACAGCGTGAAATACAGAGGATAATTGACCTCCATATTTCCCCCGTAAATATCTCTGTCCATACCACCGACCCGGTGCTGAGAGTTGAAATGCTCCGCAGCAAAAGGGCGGGAGAAATTATGGACATTATGAAGCGCTTTGCCGAGGCGGGAATCGAGATGAACTGCCAGATAGTCTGCTGTCCCGGAATAAATGACGGCGCGGCGCTGCAGCGCAGTATGGAGGATCTTCGCGCTCTCTACCCTGCAGTGAACAGTGTTTCCGTAGTGCCTCTTGGGCTCACAAAGCACAGAGAGGGACTCCATGAGCTGGAGGCTTTCACTCTGGAGCACGCGGGGGAGACCATCGATCAGGTTGAAGCTTTTGCGGAAAAATGCCTTGCCGAAACAGGCACAAGGCTCTTCTTCTGCTCCGACGAGCTTTATCTCAAAGCGGGCAGAATCCTCCCCGAGGATGAGTTTTATGAGGCTCATACCCAGCTTGATAACGGTGTAGGTATGATAAGACTTCTGGAGCGGGAGTTCGCTCTTGCCCTTAAATGCTCAGAAAGCGCCGACGGAATTGAATTTTCCGTGGCAACGGGTACAGATTTCGCCCCATTTATTGAAAATCTGCTCTGTACGGCGGCGAAAAAGTATGATAATATAAAAGGACAGGTATATTCTGTTAAGAATAATTTCTTCGGTGAAAGCGTCTCCGTTGCAGGTCTCATAACAGGTAGAGACCTCATTGAGCAGCTTCGCGGAAAGAATTTGGGTCAGCGCCTGCTCATCTCTGCCAATATGCTCCGCCAGGAGGAAATGGACTTCCTCGATGATGTAACTCTGGCTGAGGCGGAGCGGGAACTGGGTGTTAAGATTTATCCCATCTCTCAGGATGGCGGAGAGCTTTGCGATGCCATGCTGGGAATCCTCCCCGAGGTGAAAAAGCCCAACACCGCAACGGAGGACACCGAATATTACCGATATAACCAAAAGTAAAAGGAGGCTTTGAGAGAATGTCCAGACCTCTTGTAGCCATAGTAGGCCGCCCAAATGTGGGCAAAAGTCTGCTGTTCAACCGTCTGGTGGGTCAGCGCCTCTCCATAGTTGAGGATACCCCCGGCGTCACCCGCGACAGACTCTATGCTGAGTGCGAGTGGAACGGCAGAACATTTGATATAGTCGATACAGGCGGAATTGAGCCCACCACCGATAACGAGATTTTGCTCTTTATGCGTGAGCAGGCCAACATAGCCATCAACGCAGCGGATGTCATCGTGCTGGTGACGGATATCACCACCGGCGTTACCGCAGCGGATAAGGACGTTGCCAACATGCTGCTGCGCAGCAAAAAGCCCGTTGTCCTCTGCGTCAACAAAGTGGATAACCCCTCCCGCGTGGACACCACCATTTATGAGTTCTATTCTTTGGGTCTCGGTGACCCTATCCCCATCTCCGCTGTCCACGGCCACGGCACAGGCGATATGCTTGATGCCTGCATGGAGTTCTTCCCCGAGGAAAACGAGGATGAGGGCGACCCGGATCGCATCAATGTTGCCATTATCGGCAAGCCCAATGTGGGCAAAAGCTCTCTCACCAACCTGATTGCAGGTGAGCAGAGAGTTATAGTCAGCAATGTTGCCGGCACCACCCGCGACGCCGTTGACACCAAGATTGATAACGAATTCGGCAAATACAACTTTATAGACACCGCAGGTATCCGCCGCAAGAGCAAGGTGGATGACCGCATAGAGAAGTTCTCCGTAATGCGCGCACAGCTTGCCATCGAGCGTGCCGATGTCTGCCTCATCATGATAGATGCCCGTGAAGGCGTAACCGATCAGGACACCAAAATCGCAGGTCTGGCTCACGAGGCTGGCAAGGCAAGCATCATCATAGTGAACAAATGGGACCTTGTTGAAAAGGAAACCGGCACTATGGAGAAGATGCGCAAGGATGTTCTCCGGGACCTCAGCTTTATGACCTATGCTCCCGTGCTTTTCATCTCCGCTATGACGGGACAGAGAGTTCAGCGCATATTTGAGCTTATTAACTATGTAAATGACCAGAGCGCAATGCGCATCACCACCGGTATGCTCAACAACGTTCTGGCTGATGCTCAGGCAAGAGTGCAGCCCCCCACGGACAAGGGACGCCGTCTGAAGATCTACTATATGACCCAGACCGGCATCAAGCCACCCAACTTCGTTGTGTTCTGCAACAGCCGCGAGCTTTTCCACTTCTCTTATCAGCGCTATATCGAAAACCAGATCCGTGCAACATTCGGCCTGGAGGGCACCCCCGTCCGTATGGTCATACGCCAGAAAGGAGATAAAGAAGAATGAAAGTTTTGCTTCTTATCGTAATTGCAATTATCGGCTACATCCTTGGAGGTTTCAACGGCGCAATCCTCACTTCTCAGTATGTTTTCCACGATGACATCCGCAAGCACGGCAGCGGAAACGCAGGCCTCACTAATTTCTTCCGCACCTACGGTCTCAAGGGCTTTGCCCTTGTTGTTGGCATCGATGCCGTCAAGACCATTATTGCAGTGCTTCTGGGCGGCTGGCTTATGAACATCATCGGTGAAAAGACCGTGGGTCAGCTTTTCGCAGGCTTCTGCGTTATTATGGGTCATGTTGCTCCCGTTCTCCATCTTTTCAAGGGCGGCAAGGGTGTTATGTGCGCAGGCGTTATGATCCTCATAGCGGATCCTATTGCCGGTCTGTGCTGCTGGGCAATTTTTGCGGTTATAGTTCTCTTTACCCGCTATGTCTCTCTGGCATCCTGCGTTGCCTGCCTTATGGGCGCAGTGTTCATGGCAATATTCAAAAACGGCGGCCTTGAGGTTATGCTCACTTTCCTCTGTGCACTCGTTGTTGTTGTAAGACATTATGAAAATATCCTTCGCATCATCAGAGGCGAAGAGCGCAAAATCGAATTCAGCAGAGCGCAGAACAGCTGAATTTAACTAAAATAATGATGCTGCAAGGGGTGTTCTTATACCCCTTGCAGCTTTAATAAGAAGGTTTTTTGAAATATGAAGGTGGATATCCTCACTCTCTTTCCCGAAAATATGAATGCCTTTCTCCACGAGAGCATTATCGGACGCGCAGCCGCAAAGGGAATACTGGACATAAACTGCGTACAGATTCGCGACTACACGGAAAATAAGCAGCGTCAGGTGGATGATTATCCCTATGGCGGTGGCTGGGGCTGCGTTATGATGGCACAGCCGCTCAAAAGCTGCCTTGACGATGTTTTGAGCAAGGCAGAGGGAAGAAAAAGCAGAGTTATATATATGAGCCCTCAGGGACGCTCCTTCGACCAGCAGCGCGCAAGAGAGCTTGTCCGAGACTACGACCACCTCGTCCTTGTCTGCGGCCACTATGAGGGCGTGGACGAGCGTTTTATAGAAAAATGCGTGGACGAGGAGATTTCCATAGGCAACTTTGTCCTAACAGGCGGCGAGCTTGCCGCAATGGTTGTGACGGACTGCGTCTGCCGAATGGTGCCCGGAGTCCTCAGCGACGAGGAGTGCTTTACAGGGGAAAGCCATTGGGACGGACTTCTGGAATATCCTCAGTATACCCGCCCCGAGGTTTGGGAAGGTATGGAGGTGCCCGGGGTGCTTCGCGGGGGAAACCACGCGGATATTGAGCATTGGCGACGCAAAAAGATGCTGGAGCGTACGAAAAACAAGCGCCCCGATATGTTCGCTTCATTCACTCCGAATGAAGCCGATAAAAAGCTTCTTGCGGAGATAGAGCGTGACGAAAGACGAATGAAGCTCACCCAGCCCATTGCCTGCCGCAAGGCAACTGAAGAAGATATGGATAATATCCTTCTTGTTGTCCGTCAGGCCAAGAACTATCTGAAAAAGCACAAGGTGGATCAGTGGCAGAGCGACTATCCCACTGAGGAGCTTCTCACAAAAGATATCCAAAGGGGCGAGGGCTATGTCATCACATATGGAGAACGCTTTGCCGGATACTTTGCGTTCAGTACCAGACCGGAGCTGGACTATGATGACCTGAGCGACGGCAAGTGGCGCAGCGATGAGCCCTACTGTGTGCTTCACAGAGCCGCCGTTATGGCCGAGTACCGGGGCAGCGGACTGAGCCACCATATTATGGAGTTCGCGGAGGAACTGACCCGCGCAGCAGGACGAGGTTATATCCGCATCGACACCCACAAAAAGAACAAGGCTATGACTGCCCTCTTGAGAGAGCACGGCTACGAATATCGCGGCAACATCCTCGTATTATGCGAGCCCTATCACGACCCACGCCGCCAGGCCTTTGATAAGATTCTGTGAGGGTGAAAATGAGACTTACCGATATAAACGAAATAAAAGCTCTTCTTGCCCGTCACGGCTTTCATTTTTCCAAAAGTTTGGGGCAGAATTTCCTCTGCGCCCAGTGGGTGCCCGAGGATATAGCCGCAGGCAGCGGAGCGGATAAGAAAACGGGTGCGCTTGAAGTCGGCGCCGGTGTGGGCTGCCTCACCGTGGAGCTCAGCGCCCTTGCCAAAAGGGTTGTCTGCGTGGAGCTGGATGAAAGCCTCAAGCCCGTGCTGGCTGAAACTCTTGCCGATTGCGGCAATGTGGAAATTGTCTACGGGGACATTATGAAGACCAATATTCCCGCACTGGTGAAGGAGAAATTTTCCGACTGCGAAAGAGTTGTTGTCTGCGCAAACCTGCCTTATAATATAACCTCTCCCGTGCTAACCGCCTTCGTGGAGTGCGGCTGCTTCGATGCAATAACCGTTATGATTCAAAAGGAAGTGGCAAAGCGCATCTGTGCCCGGGAAAACACCGCCGATTACGGCGCTTTCAGCCTGCTTATGCAGTGGTATACGGAGCCTCAGATACTTTTCGATGTGTCCCCCGGCTGCTTCATTCCCGCGCCGAAGGTCACAAGCTCCGTTGTGAATATGAAAGTGCGCAGCGCCCCTCCTGTGGCTGTGAAGGATGAGAAGCTTATGTTTTCTCTTGTCCGCGCCGCCTTTAATCAGCGCCGCAAAACTCTCAGCAACGCTCTGGGCAACGGACTGGGGGGACGCTTCACAAAGGGAAAAATTGCCTCAGCCATAGCTGCATGCGGCTTTGATGAGCGGATAAGAGGCGAGGCGCTGAGCCTTGCTCAGTTTGCCGCCCTCAGCGACGCTCTTTACGAAGAATAAAAGCTTTTGCGCCCTTCCAAATGGGAGGGCGCAAAATTTTTTTTGCTTTTCTTACCGTTTCGAATTGATTTTGCAGCCGATTGGCGCTAAAATCAGCTTATTAAGCATTAGGAGGTTTTTAAGAATGCTTACCGAAAACAAGCACATTATTAACTGGGTCAACGAGATGGCGCAGCTTTGCTGCCCCGACAATATAGTCTGGATTGACGGAAGCAAGAGCCAGCTTCAGTCTCTCCGCGATGAAGCCTTTGCCACCGGCGAGCTTATCAAGCTCAATGATGAGCTTCTCCCCGGCTGCGTTTACCATCGCTCTGCCGTAAACGATGTGGCCCGTGTTGAAGGCCGCACCTATATCTGCTGTGAGAAGGAAGAGGACGCAGGCCCCACCAATAACTGGATGGCTCCCGATGAGATGTATGCCAAGCTGAAGGAAATTTATAAGGGCAGCATGGCTGGACGCAGCATGTATGTTATCCCTTATTCCATGGGCGTTGTGGGCTCTCCCTTCGCCAAGTATGGCATAGAGCTCACCGACAGCATTTATGTCGTAGTCTCCATGGCTATTATGACAAGAGTGGGCACTGATGTTTATGATGCGCTGGGGGACAGCGCCGACTTTATCAAGGGCCTCCATTCAAAAGCCGAGCTTGACGCGGAGAAGAGATATATCGTCCATTTCCCCCAGGATAATACCATTATGTCTGTCAACTCCGGTTACGGCGGAAATGTTTTGCTGGGCAAAAAGTGCTTTGCTCTGCGCATTGCCTCCTGCCTCGGACGCGATGAGGGCTGGCTTGCCGAGCATATGCTGATTCTTGGGGTAGAAAATCCCAAGGGTGAGGTGCGCTATGTCTGCGGTGCATTCCCCTCCGCCTGCGGCAAGACCAATCTCGCTATGCTCATTCCTCCCGAGGGCTATCGCAAGAACGGCTGGAAATGCTGGTGTGTGGGCGATGATATCGCCTGGCTGCGCCCCGGTCCCGATGGAAGACTCTGGGCTGTTAACCCCGAAAACGGTTTCTTCGGTGTTGCCCCCGGCACAAGCAATAAGACCAACCCCAACGCCCTTGCCAGCGCTATGAAAAATTCCATCTTCACCAATGTTGTGCTGAAGGAAGACGGCGGCGTTTGGTGGGAAGGCATGGATAAAAATCCCCCTCAGAACGCGCTGGACTGGAAGGGTAATCCTTGGGATCCTTCCTCCGGTGTCCCCGGCGCCCACCCCAACAGCCGCTTCACCGCTCCTGCGAAGAACTGCCCCTGCATCTCTCCCGAGTTTGAAAATCCCGCAGGCGTTCCTATCTCCGCAATAGTGTTCGGCGGCCGCCGCGCAAAGACCGCTCCTCTGGTTTATCAGTCCCGCGATTGGGATCACGGTGTTTTCGTAGGCAGTATTATGGCCAGCGAGAAGACCGCCGCCGCTGAGGGAAAGGTGGGCGAGACCCGCAGAGACCCCATGGCAATGCTGCCCTTCTGCGGCTACCATATGGCTGATTATTGGCAGCACTGGCTGGATATGGGCAAGAAACTGGAGCATCCCCCTGTGATTGCCAATGTAAACTGGTTCCGCACCGATGACGAAGGCCACTTCCTCTGGCCCGGCTTCGGCGATAACCTCCGCGTCATCCGCTGGGTGCTTGAGCGCGCCTTTGGCGAGATGGAGGCAAGGGAGAGCGAGATCGGTTTCCTCCCCAATGTTGAAGATATCGACCTCAGCGGACTTGATATGAGTGCCGACGAGCTCAGCGAGCTTCTCAGCGTGGATAAGGACTTGTGGCGCGCCGAGTGCGAAGGCATCCGCGAGTTCTACGGCAAGTTCGGCGAAAAGCTCCCCGCAAAGCTTATGGAGGAGCTTGAAACTCTGGAAAATAATTTGAGATAAATTTATTGCCCCTCCGTTTTCGCGATTGAAAACGGAGGGGTGTTTTTTAGCCTCCCTCTGACGAGGGAGGTGGATTTTTGCGCAGCAAAAAGACGGAGGGAGAGAAACCATTTATTATAAATACGCAAATTCAGCTTCAATGGCAAGCTTTAATATTTAAATAAATTGTCAAAATAGTTGTTGACTTTTTAATTGCAAGATGCTATTATATTCAAGCGCCAAGATGCGCGAGTGGTGGAATTGGCAGACTCGCTAGATTCAGGTTCTAGTGCTCACTCCGGGCGTGCGGGTTCAAGTCCCGCCTCGCGCACCAAAAAAGCACCGAAATCGTATGATTTCGGTGCTTTTTCTAACTTTTTGGCCATGTTTTTGTTTGTGTTTCGAGTCAAAATGGCTTTAGGTCAACAAAAAGGTCAACAAATTGTTTGTTTTGATAAGCATTGATAGCAGAAAAGAAAGGATTGTTATCAATGGCAAGTATCACTCAAAACAAGAAAGATGGCAAGGTTATCTCCTACAAATTCAAGGTTTGTGTGGGGCGCGATGAGTTTGGAAAGCAAATTTTTCGGTGTTCTACTTGGAAAATTCCCGATGGCTTGATTCCATCTAGGATGGAAAAAGCAGCGCAGAAAGCCGCTGCTGATTGGGAAAAGCAAGTCAAAGAGGAATATAAAAAAGATGTGCTTAATCCTCAACGCATTAAAGAAAGGGAAATTGCAAGGAAACGCACGGAGTTTTCGGAATTTGCGCTCGAGCAATGGTTTCCGATTTGCGTGGATGATGGCGACCATAAGCACACAACAGTTGACTTTTATAGACATACCACTAACCGGGTTGCAGAGTATTTCAAAGGGAAAACAATTCAAAGCATAAGCCCGCTGGATATTCAGAAGTTCTTGATTTACTTACGGACGGAATATAGAACAAAACAAGGAAAGCCGGTGTCTGATAAAACTGTGCGCCACTCCTACTGTGTCCTAGTGATGATTTTTGGCTTTGCCGAAGAACAAGAGCTGATTCAGAAGAATCCAATGGACAAAGTGGATTGCCCCAAACTGGCAAAGAAAAGGATTGATGCCTTTTCTGCTGATGAAGCTAGGGCATTTCTGAATTTGCTACCGGATTGTAATCGTGATTTCCGGTGCATGATGTATCTGCTGCTGACAACCGGATTGCGCCGCGGTGAGCTTATGGGTCTGCAATGGCGGGATTTTGATTTTAAGAATCTGACTTTGGATGTTAGCAGAAGCGTCACATATTCACCGGAAAAGGGAAACGTGGTAGATACACCAAAGACAGAGAATAGTGTTCGCACGATTCCGTTGCTGCCTTTTGTGGCTGCTCAGCTATTGGAGTATCGGACGTTGGAGCGCCCGCAGAGCGGCGAAACGACGTTTGTGTTCCCGAGTGATAGGGGAGAAGATGTTCCTCGCACACCCAACGCCGTGACCCATCGGGTCAAGCGCTTTATGAAAGCCAACGGATTACCGGATATGTCACCCCACGATTTGCGCCACAGTTGTGCCACTTTGCTGCTTGATAATGGCGCTGATATAAAGAGTGTCCAAGAAATCTTGGGGCACACCAACGCAAGCACAACCCTCAATTTTTATGTACGGTCTGATATAGACCGGATGAAAGCTGCCACAGATAAATTTGCCAATGCCTTTGGACTATAAATTAAATGCGCCGGGATTTTATTTATCCCGGCGCGATATTTTTCTGCTTGAATTTGGATGAATTTGCATAGATTTTCTTTGTTTTCTGTAGGAAATGTAAGAATCTAAAAGAATCTGTGCTAATTTGGCTTAATTCCGTTAAATCCATACAGATTTAATTAGAAATTGACTGATTTGTTTTGAAATTGAACATTTTTCGGCAAATTCATTGAAAAAGCTTGACTATATATATATATATATACTGGATTGTACGAAAAAGTGCGGAATTTAGCGCTTTTTCGTACATTTTCTATTTTATGGGAGGAAACATTATGCGCTTTACTATTGATACCGAACTGGAAAGAATCATTGTTCCCGATACCTTTTTTAATCAGATCGACAAGATGAATGCCGTTCTGATCGCAAATGGCGCAGAGGACAAGAAAATTGACTATGTTAAGTACATCAATGATGCCATCGCAAAGGCACAGAAGCATGCTCCTGTTCGTAAGGCTGACGTGAAATCCTTGAAGAGATAAAATGGCAAAACGCGTAACAGAGCAAGAAAAGGAAAAGATGTGGCAGCTTTATCAGAAGCACGGCAGTTACACAAAAGTGGCAAAAATGATAAAGCGCGACCGCGGTACTGTTGCCCGCTATGTGTCGGAATTTGAAGCGGCAATACGAGTATTAGACTATCTTCATAATGTCAAATAATTTCATGAAAAGTGGAACGTTTATTAGTTATAGATAGTCCAATGGATTGTTTTATTAACTGAAAGGGTGAAATTATGAAAAAGTTTATATCATTGCTTTTAGCATGTGTTTTTTGTATAGCTCTATGTTCTTGTGGTGAGGAAAATATTGTTGACGAACCTATCGCTGATGAACCTATTGCTGACGTACCTACCACATATAAAATTGGCGAAGCAGCGAGCAACGACACTGCTGAAGTGGTATTGGTTGATGTTAGCTACAAAGATGAATATTCTAGTTTTGGGACTGATGATGAACATACTTTTGTTGTTGTAACATACACGCTTAAAAATGTTGGCAAGACGACTTTTGGCTATTTTCCGATTTATCCCAATGATGGTGTTGTAAAGAATACAAAGCGTCCTGCTGAAATTTTGTGGGTTGACTACAACGATGGATATGTTTTTGCCGCTGAGGATCCAGGAGATCCTTATGATGTTACATATTTTCAATCTCCACGTGATGCTGATATTACTAATCACGCGCCACTGAGCAAAGAAGCTGTTTACGAAGTAGCGATTGTTGTTCCCGATGAAGTTATTGAAAATACTGAGGCACCCTTGAATATTTGCTTTAATGTGCTAAATTCGGCAAAACAGAAAGAAACATTTACTTTCTCCGTAAGATGATTTTTTGGCATTGTTAATTACTGCACCTTAAATTTTCAAATATATATTCACATCTAAGCAATCATTTGAAATTATTATTAAAAAAATAGACACGTTATTTTGTTTTTGCCCTCCCCATTATCGGGGAGGGTTTTTATATGTCAACGCGGCGGCGAGCGGAATTTCCAAAGGTGTCAAAATTAGAAAAATCAGAAAATCTGTAGTATAATATATATAGAAAAAGAAAAGAGATAACTATCTAGGGATATTCTGAAATACCGCTCCGCCGCCACGGATACGGGATAAGGCAGCAATTTAGTTTACTGTGCCACATATATGTATACTTATAAGTAGAAGTATAAGAGAGAAAATACAGAATATGCGCCGTAGCGGAGTTTCCAAAGGCCACCGCAATGATATGATTTAGAAATCACTAGTTGTTGCCTCTTTTTTTGAAAATAAATAAGGAGGTAACATAAAATGAGTGTTCCGAATCAAAAAATTGTTTAGGTAGCAAAAAGGACACCGCGCGACCAGCAACATCTTTACTCAATGAATAATCTTGAAGCATTGCAGCAAGCAATGAATAAATTAAAGGGGTCAGGCCTTAAGATGTGGCTTTACCTCAACAAAAATCAGGATAATTATAGGTTTGAATTGAGCAGGCAGGCGTGTGCAGAGTGGGGAATCAAGAAAGACAGTTATTATGACGGCATACGAAATCTTATTGACAATGGATACTTGCGCCCCGTGCGTACTGGCAGCAATATTTATTACTTTTATGAAAACGCCCTTACGGAAAATCCGACTTCCGGAGAATTAGAATATTATCTTATGGATAATCAGAAATATTTTACGGACAATCCGAATCCTGCTTATGGAATCCCGAAAAGAAGTATGGAAAATCCAGAGAGAAATAATACATATAATACAAAAATAATAAAAGATACTACATCTTCTGACTATCGGAAAAGGGAAACACGGAAAAAGAGTTATAGCGAATTAGGTTTTTGAATTATATGGCGGCAAACGGAATCTCCGAACGCCGCCGTTTTTTACTTTCGTGAAAACATGAGGGGAGGTATATTGCGAATATAGATCGTTTCGTCGCTCCAATCCCAATACCAACCCCGTTACAATAAGCAGGAGGAACGAAAAATGAGATAGTACCCAAGCAGTTATTATGGAATACAATCGTCTTTTAGCGGCAATCTATGCGGCAGAAGCACGCAAGATGGACACGGCGGCAGATCAGCCGAACACAGAGCAGAAATGGAACAGATAGCGAAAAAAATAGCAGAAGAAAAACTTGCTGCCATTATTCCACAGATTCAAACAGCGGCGTTGCATCAAGCAAGGAACGATTTGCTCAGTGCCATTTCGTTCGATGTGGAAACGGTAGTCAGCATAGCTTTTCAGAACGGAGAAACGATATGGCGCGACAGCAAGACACAAAAGGTGATTGCCGATAGCATAATGCGGGAAATCAGAAAACGACTTGATGGCTTTTCAATCTAACTGAAAGAACATATCGCTATGCAGACTAGGTCAACAAGTTGTACTGGCAAAACACCAAAAAGCCTTGCGCCGCCGCGGTTTTTGGTCAATTTTAAGGTCAATACTTTGGTCAACAGAATAGAAAAAGGAAGTAAAATTAGTAAATATTCCTTGCTGTTTTTGCTGATATTTGGTATAATAAAGTTGTAAAAACTACTGCAAATCGGTGCTTTTTCAAACAATATTGCAATGTGTGCGTACAACACGTTTAGACTCGCTAGATTCAGGTTCTAGTGCTCATTACGGGCGTGCGGGTTCAAGTCCCGCCTCGCGCACCAAAAAGGACAGTCGAAAGACTGTCCTTTTTTTGTTTAGGCTATCCTAGCCAAAACGGGTAAAACCGCCATTTTTACGCTGTTTCTACGCAGAAACAGCGTTTTTTCATACCTATCACGGCATTGCCATCTATTCGCAACCATTATCATCTATTTAAGCTTTTCTCGTCGGTTTTCTGTCGGTTTCACCGACGGCGGTGGCAGAAAAAGAAGCACACAACCGCCGTGTTGTGTGCTTCTTTTAGAGATGTTTTATAGTAGCACTGTTCTTCCTTGCACTTCATGTAAACAGAAGCACAAGAGCCACAACAATTCCACCGATAGTCAAAAGACCTTTGACAAATCGATAGAATTCATCTTCTCCTGCAGGCTGCACTTTCCCGTGACACTCCTCCATATCGTGGAACATTCCGCTGTCTTTGAGGTCATGATCACCATCATGATCCATATCGCGGTAATGGTTGAAGTTGCTCATATGCACTCCTCTTCTCTTGGTAGATTACCTTCTCTTTCGAGTTGAATAAATCTCAAGATGCTCGCCACAGTGACCAACAAGAACAATCTCCTCGTCTGCAATATATCGGAAATGAATCGACATACTTATATCTGCCCAGGTGATATGCGGCTCAATATCCACGCTCTTGCCTTTGTAAATCGTACTAAATTGTCTCATCAAGCGGCTGTCTTTTCTTGTGGCAGAGCCTTCTCCTCGCGCACATTTGTAGCCCGTTTTATTTTTGAATTCTTCATATGGTTGTTTAGAACCATTGATAAACAAATCGCGCATGGTTGTTGCTAAATGATGTAACACAAACCAGAGTTCCTTATT
>JAZSRY010000073.1:0-21749 GCA_045538735.1 Oscillospiraceae bacterium | reverse complement strand
AGATCGCGGGCGAGATCATCACCCCCATGCTCTCGGGCTCCATCCTCCCCGGCGTAACCAGAAAATCCTGCATCGAGGTACTCAAGGACAAGGGCTATAAGGTCACCGAGCGTCTTCTGAGCATCGACGAACTCAATGCCGCCATGGAAAACGGCACCCTCGAGGAAGCTTGGGGCTGCGGCACCGCCGCCGTTGTTTCCCCCGTCGGCACTCTGGCCTACGCAGGCAAGGAATACACCATCAACAATAACGAGATAGGCGAAACCACCATGAAGCTCTATGAAGAGCTCACAGGCCTCCAGTGGGGCAAGAAGGCCGATCCCTTCGGCTGGGTATATCCCGTTAACTGAGATATGTATCAAGGGGCGGATAAAATATCCGCCCCTTTTTAAGGAGTAAACCTTATGAACAAAAAGATGATTACCATGGACGGCAACACCGCCGCCGCCCATGTTGCCTATGCCTTCACCGAGGTTGCGGCCATATATCCCATAACCCCTTCCTCTCCCATGGCGGGCAGCACCGACGAATGGAGCGCCCGAGGCAGGAAGAATATGTTCGGCCAGACCGTGAAGCTTGTTGAGATGCAGTCGGAAGCAGGCGCTGCAGCCGCAGTTCACGGTGCCGCTCAGACTGGCTGCCTCGCCACCAGCTACACCTCCAGTCAGGGTCTTATGCTGATGATTCCCGTCCTCTACCGCATGGCGGGCGAAAAGCTCCCTGTTGTGCTCCATGTGGCAGCCCGCACCGTGGGCACCCACGCAATGAGCATTTTCGGCGACCACAGCGATGTTATGGCCTGCCGCCAGACGGGCTTTGCCCAGCTTTCCTCCGGCTCCGTTCAGGAGGCGGCCGATATGGCGGGTATTGCACATCTCAGCGCCGTTAAGGGCGGCATTCCCTTCATGCATTTCTTTGACGGCTTCCGCACCAGCCACGAGATAAGCAAAATCAGCCTCCCCGACGAGGAGAAGCTTTGCGCAATGCTGGACACCGAGGCGCTGCGCGCCTTCCGCGCCCACGCCCTCAATCCCGAGCATCCCATGCTCCGCAACACCGTTCAAAACGGCGATGTTTATTTCCAGCTTCGCGAGGCCGCAAACCGCTTTTATGATTCCCTCCCCGACATTGTTGAGGACTATATGCTCCGCTTCAAGGAGAATTTCGGACGGGAATACCACATTTTCGATTACTACGGCGACCCCGATGCCACCGAAGTTTTGATTGCAATGGGCTCTGTTTCCGGCACTGTCCGGGAGACCGTTGACTACCTCAATGCCCGGGGACGCAAGACAGGCTTTTTGCAGGTTCGCCTCTACCGCCCCTTTGCCATAGACAAATTCCTCGCCGCCATCCCCGAAAGCGCAAAGCGCATTGCCGTTTTGGATCGCTGCAAGGAGATGGGCGCCGCAGGCGAGCCCCTTTATCAGGATGTCTGCACCGCTTTTTCAGGCAGCGGCAGAGAAGTGCTTATCGTGGGCGGACGCTACGGGCTTTCCAGCAAGGACACTGACCCTGCGCAGATTGCAGCCGCCTTCGATAATCTCCTCTGCGAAAATCCCAAAAACAGCTTCACCATCGGCATCACCGACGACGTTACCAAGCTTTCTCTCCCCGTCAGGAAGCTTGAGGGCTTCTCCGACGGCGCAGTCTGCTGCAAATTCTGGGGTCTGGGCGGCGACGGCACTGTCGGTGCCAACCACAACACCGTGGACATCATTGCCTCCAACACCCCCCTCTACGCTCAGGCTTACTTTGAGTATGACGCCAAGAAGAGCTACGGCGTCACCAAAAGCCATCTCCGCTTCTCCAAAAAGCCCATCCGGGGCAGCTACTATGTCAAAAGCGCCGACTTTGTTGCGGTGCACGTCCCAACTTACATACAGCAGTATGACATAGCTCAGGAAATCCGTGAGGGCGGAAAGCTGCTGCTCAACTGTCCTTGGAAAGAGGCCGAACTTGAAAAGCAGATTCCCGCAAAGGTGCTGAAAATGATTGCCGAAAAGGGCATCCGCCTCTACACCGTTGATGCCTCCGCCATTGCCCACGAGCTTGGTCTTGGCAACCGCACCAACACCGTGCTGCAGGCCGCTTTCTTCTCCCTCACAGATATGCTTCCCGCCTCTGAGGCAATGGAGCTTATGAAAAATGCCGCCCGCAAGGCCTATGGCGCAAAGGGCGACGATGTTGTTGCCAAAAACTGCGCCGCCATCGATGCAGGCGCAGAAAAGGTTAGGGAAATCGCGGTTAAGTCCCATTGGTTGACCCTTGAGGCTGAGCCCGAAGAGGATCTGAGCGCTCTCCCCGAGGCTGTCCGCAACATTCTCATTCCCATCAACCGCCAGAAGGGCGACGATCTGCCCGTCAGCGCCTTCGTGGGAAGAGAGGACGGCTCCATAGAAATGGGCATGACCGCCTATGAAAAGCGCGGCATTGCCACATGGCTGCCTCAGTGGGACGAGACAAAATGCATTCAGTGCAACATGTGCGCTCTTGTCTGCCCCCATGCTGCCATCCGCCCCTACCTCCTCAATGCGGAGGAAACTGCCGCTGCTCCCGAGGATTTTGTCACCGTTCCCGCTATGGGCAAGAAAGACAGCGGACTGCGCTATTCCCTCCAGCTTTCCAACTTTGACTGCACCGGCTGCGGCAGCTGCGTGAACAGCTGTCCCAGGCAGGCCCTCAGCCTTGTGCCTGCCAAAATGGAGGAAAAGGACAAGCAGCGCTGGTCTTTCGGTCTTTCCATATCCGACAAGGGCGATATATATTCTCCCGCCACCATAAAGGGCAGCCAGTTCCGCCAGCCTCTTGTGGAATTTTCCGCCGCCTGCGCAGGCTGCGGCGAGACCCCCTATGCGAAGCTGCTCACCCAGCTTTTCGGCGACAGAGTTTACTGGGCCAACGGCACAGGCTGCTCTCAGGCCTGGGGCTCTCCCATGCCCGGCATCCCCTACACCGTCAACAAGCGCGGTCACGGCGTTGCATGGACAAACAGCCTTTTCGAGAACAACGCGGAGCTTGCCCTCGGCATGTTCCTCTCCGTCCGCCAGCAGCGTGAAGCCCAAAAGGAGAAAGTGGAATCTCTTATGGCTTCCTTCATCCCTGAGTCCCTCCGCAGCGCCTGCCAGAATTGGCTGGACACCTACGATAATTTCGATGCTTCCAGAGAAAGCAGCGATGCGCTCATAGAGCAGCTTGAAGCCTTCGGCGGAGCGGCCGCAGAAGAGATTCTCCTTGCAAAGGATCAGCTGGCGAAGAAAACCTTCTGGATGTTCGGCGGCGACGGCTGGGCCTACGACATAGGCTTCGGCGGTCTTGACCACGTTATCGCAGGAGGCGAGGACATAAATGTTTTCGTCATTGACACCGAGGTTTATTCCAACACCGGCGGACAGAGCTCCAAGGCAACTCCCATAGGTGCCGTTGCCCAGTTTGCCTCCTCCGGCAAGCGCAGCCGCAAAAAGGATTTGGGTGCAATGATGATGACCTACGGCAATGTCTATGTTGCTCAGGTTGCTATGGGTGCCGACCCCGCACAGCTTCTCAAGGCTCTCCGCGAGGCGGAAAGCTATCCCGGCCCCTCCCTCATCGTTGCCTACACCCCCTGCGCCGCCCACGGCATACGTCTGGGCATGGGCAAAACTCAGGAGGAGATGAAGCGCGCCGTCCATAGCGGCTATTGGAATCTCTACCGCTATGACCCCCGCAAAGCAGAGCCCCTCACTCTTGACAGCAAGGCTCCCGATATGGACTTTATGGATTTCCTTCAGGGCGAGACAAGGTATGCCTCCCTCTACCGCAGCTTCCCCGAAAATGCCGAGGTGCTTTTCAAGGCAGGAAGAGAGGACGCCGTCTCCCGCTATGAAAAATATAAGAAAATGGAAGAAAACCAGAAGAAATAATAAAAACCACCAAGCCCCGACGGATTTCCGTCGGGGCTTTGCCATTATGTGCTGCAGCACAGTTGTAGCGCACAGGCGGCTAAAGATACTCAACGCCCCTACAAATGGTACGAGGATGTATCCCGGTGGCGCCGAGCAGGCGCCTCGACGCAGCAGCGTCCTGAGCGGAAAACGAGGTATGCACTCTAAGGCTTAGGCGCTTATTATGTGGCGCGATGCCGTTTCTCGCTCCGCAACGAGGGGTGTTTCCAAAGAGGGGCATTGCGCGCCCCTCTTTGGTGGACTTTTCTTTCCATATTCTTTTCGGACATACGAAAAGAATATGGCCGTCGGAGACAAATAAACAATCCCTCAGTCAGCCTCGCTGACAGCTCCCTTTACAGGGGCGCACCAAGCCATAAAAAATCCTCCCTATGAAATCTCATAGGGAGGATTTTATATAAAGCTTATCAGCCGAGCATTTCGGTGAAGGTGAGGACGGCATTTCTTGCCTGCTCAAAGTTAACCATCTGCTGGTCAACCTCAATGGCGAGAAGGGGAATGCCTGCGGCATCAAGCATGCGCTTTACGGGCACATAGTCGAACTCCTCGGGGTCGCAGAACTTGGTCATAACCCAGATGACGCCGTCAGCGCCGCTTGCCTTTGCAAGCTCAACAAGCTGATGTCCGCGCTCCTTGACGGGGTCATAGAGTACGCTGCAGCCTTCAATCTTGCCATAGCGCTGAGCCATACCAAGGACGGGATCGGCGGTTACGGGGGTGGGATAGCGGGCATCCACGCTCTCCTGAGCAATCTGGTCGGCAACAACGGCTATGCCGTTTTCGTCGAAAATCTTGAGAAGCTCGGGGGAATCGGCAACAATGCCGGTGGTGACAACCTTAAGACCCTTCCACTGGGGTGCTTCGGCAGCCTTGATGGTCTCGGTGAGGGCATTGAGAAGAGCGCTATGCTCTTTTCTGTCCATAAAGTAGCCTGCCTTGATGGCGGCAGAGCGGTCTGCTGCGCTGATGAGGCCGGGCTTTGCGCCCACTGCCTCGGTGAAGGCGCAGATGGCGGCGCGGTTTTCGTTATAAACGGCAACAGCCGCTGCGATGTCCTCATTGGTAATGGCGCGGCCGCAGATTTCCTCCAGCTCGCCCTTGACCTTCATCATCTGGCTGCGGGAGAACTCATCGCCTGCGGCTATCTTGCGGTTCTGTGCGTAGGCAACATTGATGACGGGAACGGTCTTGACGCCGTACTGCCAGTTTGCGCCCATGCCCTTCAGGCTGTCGCAGGAGATGGGAATCATAATGCCGCTGAGAGCATTGAGCTCACCGCGAAGACCCATTTCCAGAGTGGTGTGCAAAATGGAGCATATGAAAGCGGGGAAATAGCGCTTGCTTTCATTTGCCTGCATCTCAGCGCCCCAAAGTCCGAAGGGAGCCATACCTGCGGCATAAACAAGCTCTTCGGGGCAGAAATAGGGCATAACGCCGATAACTTTTTTGCCCTCGGCCAGGGTCTTTTCAAGCTGAGCCTTGGGAGAGGCGGCTATAGCTTTCAGAAGTTCAAGTTCACGCATTTTTACTTGTCCTCCTTTGCACGCTTATTTTCGTCCATAATCTCCATCAGAGCCTCAACTCTGGTGTCATACTGAGCTTCGGAGAATACACGGGGGTCGGACTGGTCGCCGTCGAAGCAGACGGTTGGGACACCGGTAATCTCGCGGAACTGGCGCTCCATCTCATAGAGAGTGCCGCTCCAGTGCTTGCAGCTGCGGTTCATATGGAAAACAGCGCCGTCAACTTTGTTATTGATGGCATCATCAACGCGCAGCTTCAGCTCACGCTCGAAGCAGTTGGAGTTGGGGACATAGGAATAGGCTGCCATCAGCTCATCCAGATTGCTGTAGAGGAAGCTGAAAGCGGGGCCATAGACAGAGGCGGTTACGTTCATACCGCGGCTCTGGAGAGCCTTATAGGTATACTTGAGGTTTGCCCAGCAGGCAATACCCTCGAAAAGAACGCGGTATTTTTCCTCGCCCTTGAAGGAGCTTTTGCCTTCCTTGGCAAGAGCTTCATAGTCCTCGGCAAGAGCCTCAAAAGCTTCGGCGGCGGCAACGGTGCCGCGTCCCACGCAGGCAACGGCCATGTTGTTGAAAATATCAAATCCGCTGAAGGGAGAGGGCTCGCAGGCCATATAGCCAACGGCCTTCAGCCATGCCTTGGAAGAGCGCTGGGAAACTTCCATGACGCTGCGAAGCTTATCATAGTCCATCTTCTTGCCGGTGATTTCTTCCAGCTGTGCGATGGCATCGTCAAACTGGGCGCGGATATACTTAACGCGGTCGGCGGAGCATTCCATAGCGTCCAGATGAGGAATGTCGATGAGAATAAGGGGGACATTCAGCTCGAGAGCGAGGTTTTCATACCACTTAATCATGCAGTTGCAGATATTATTGCAGCACAGCAGAAAGTCGGGGAAGGGGATCTCTATCTCCTCGCACTTTTTGATGTCCGCATAGGCAAAGTTGATGCGGGCATAAGAGCAGAGGTCGGAGGAATAGCCCATGCCCTCGGCATGCTGGCACATACGAAGTCCGCCGCCCTTGGCACCGACAGCGGCGCCCATATTCTCGGGATATACTACATGGATACCCATGGCGGTGGTTATCTCCTGGGGGAAGTTGGAGGCGCACCAGCCAACCTTCTCGCCGCGGAGCTTTGCATCCCATGCATCCTGGGCAATTTTATCCTGAAGCTCGCGGAGAATTATCTTGGCAGGCTTTCTTTCCAGAATTTCGCTCATTTTTCCACTCCTTTGGATATTATTTTTCAAACCCGCAGAGCTGCAGCGCTGCGGGTTTATGTTTAACTGATTTTGTTCCAGCCGTAAATGGCTGCGCCGAAGGCGCCGCCCAACTGGTTGAGGGGTGAAACCTTTATAGAAACCCCAAGCTCCTTTTCAAGAGCGCGGACAACGCCGCCGTTTCTGGCAACACCGCCGCTCATAACAAGGGGCTCGATAACACCAAGTCTTCTCGCAAGGCTTGCGGTTCTCACGGCAACGCTGTCATGAATACCGGCAACGAGAGCATTGATATCAACATTCTGCGCCAGCTGGCTTATAACTTCGCTTTCTGCGAAAACGGTGCAGGTGGAGCTTATACGAACGGTGGTCTCCGCCATAGCGTCGCGCTTTTCAAGCTCGCTCACATCAAGCTCCAGAACTCTTGCCATAACATCAAGAAAACGTCCCGTGCCTGCGGCGCATTTATCGTTCATAATAAAGTTTTCCATTTTGCCCTGTTCGTTCACCCGAATGACTTTAGCATCCTGACCGCCTATGTCGATGACGGTTCTCACGCCGGGGAAAAGCGCATAAGCGCCGATGGCGTGGGCAGAAAGCTCGCTGACTATGTAGTCGGCAGCGGAGAAGGTGTTTCGTCCGTAACCCGTAGCGGTGACGCAGGAGATATCCTCCATGCTCAGGCCCGCCTGAGCGAGGGCTTCAGCCACCGCCCTGCCGGGACCGGAGGTTCCGGTGCCGGCGGCGATGATGCTTTTGCCAACGGTTTCTTCGCCGTTTTTAAGAATCAGGCATTTTGAGGCTGTGGACCCGATGTCCACGCCCATGCTGTATTTATCAGCCGCCATGGTAGGCCTTCAGGTCCTCCCAGGTGTTGTAGATGCCCTGCTCGTGGAGCTCGGCAAGCTGCTCATCGGTGTAGCCCAGACCCTTGAGGACTTCTTCGCTGTGCTCACCGAGCATGGGAGCCATCTTGTAGTCGGGCAGGTCGTTGCCGATGAAGATGGGCTGACGGATGAGAACGCGCTTGTTGCCGGTGGGATAATCCATCTCGTAGAATACATCGTTGGCCCAAGCCTGCTTATCCTCGAGAACCTCTTCCCAGCTCTGGAGCATGGAGTGGGGGATATCTGCCTTGGTGAGGATTTCGTCCCACTCGCCAACGGTCTTCTTCTCGAAGGCCTCGGTGAGAATATCAACGAACTCGCTGTGGAGCTTGTTCTTGGTGATGTTGTCCATGGTGTAGCGGGGGTTGCCTACCAGATCCTCGCGGCCGATGAGGGGCATGAAGCGGGGATAGAACATATCGAAGGGAGGCATAGAGATCTGCATAAAGCGGCCGTCGGAGCAGCGATATGCGCAGTTGAAGGGGTTATCGGCGGTGCGGCGGGAGATGGGGTACTTCTGGCCGTACTCGGTGTACTGAGCAGCCTGAACCATGATAGCCTGATCCCAGATGGAGGTGTGGAGCAGGTTGATGCAGACGCGCTCGCCGACGCCGGTGCGCTGTGCGTTGAAGAGAGCTGCCATAACGCCGGAAGCGAGAAGCAGACCGGAAATGTGGTCGCCCATGCCGGGGATCAGGTTGCCGGGCCATTCGTCCTTCTGACGGAGGGAGTCCATGATACCGCCGCGTGCCCAGAATGCGGTGAAGTCATAGCCGGGCAGATCCTTGTCGGGACCCTTGTCGCCGTAGCCGGTGAGGGTGCCGTAAACCATCTTGGGGAACTTCTCATGAAGCTCTTCATAGGTGAGGCCGGCCTTTGCCAGAGCCTGGGGACGCCAGTTGGTGAGGAAAATGTCAGCATCAGCAAGAAGCTTGAAGAGGATCTCCTTACCGGTCTCGCTCTTGAGGTTGAGAACGATGCCGCGCTTGTTAGCGTTTTCAAGGTCAAAAGTGGTGTTTTCATAGGGGCTGCCGCTGCGGCCTTCGCTTACGCCGTTCCAACGGACAGCGTCGCCGCCCTTGGCCTCAACCTTGATAACGTCGGCACCGTGGTCAGCGAAAAATCTTGCGCAGGCGGGAACTGCGATGAAAGTAGAAAGCTCAACTACTTTGAGTCCGGCAAGTGTGTTGTTCATGTTTTTTCCTCCAAATATATTATTTTTTTATTTTTTGATACGCGAGCCTGACCGACATAGTCCGAACCCGTTTTTGAGGGTATACCCGTTGGCATTGCCGCGTTGTCGGCTTTTGAAGGGCGGAAAGCCCATCCGCAAGCCGCCGCCTTGCACTGCCTTAGTGTATAAGCTCAAAAATCTTCGACTCCCCGGGAGCGGATTTTTGTGTCAGGCAAAATTGAATTATGCAGATGGGTCGTCACCCATCAAGGAATGAAATGAAGTCTGGCGCTAAAATCCGCCTCGCGGAGCGTGTTCGGATTATATCGGTCAGGCTCAAAATTAAGAACATATTCCTATTTAATTATAATTATTTTATCGGCTTTGTCAACGCAAATCGTATGGAAGAGCATTTGACACAGCATTGGAAAAGCACTATACTATATGGCATAAAAACGTCGGAAAGAAGAGGTGATTCCATGAGCGACAGAAAGGATCTTACAAGCGGCAGTGTATGGAAAAAGCTTACTCTTTTTGCCCTCCCGATTGTGGCAATGAATCTGCTGCAGGCTATATACAGCATTGTTGATATGATAATCGTCGGTCAATTTGTTGGTTCTGTGGGTATGTCCGCCGTCAGCATTGGCGGCCAGATAACAACATTGGTGCTGGTAACCTGCTCGGGCATTTCCAACGGCTGCGCCGTATATATCGGCAACCTTTCCGGCTTGAAGCGCTACAGAGAAATGAAAGGCTATGTGGGCAGCATGTTCAGCTTCCTGCTCATTCTGGCACTTTTCTTCACTTTTGCCATAATTGCCTTCTGCACACCCCTTCTGAAGGCTCTCAACACCCCCGCCGAAAGCTTTGATGACACCCGCATTTACCTCATCATTTCTATGCTGGGCACGGTGTTTGTCTATGGCTACGGTCTTCTCAGCGCCGCTTTGAGAGGTACGGGAGAATCCGTAAAGCCCCTCGTGTATGTCATCATCACAACAATCGAAAATATTATTCTTGACCTTCTGTTTGTTGCTGTATTCCATATGGGCGCGGTGGGTGCCGCCCTTGCAACGGTCATAAGTCAGGCAACAAGCTGCGCTCTGGTGGCAATTTATGTGGTTCGCCACACACCTCTCTTTGATTTCAAGCTTTCCTCTTTCAAAATCGACAAAACAAAGCTTTCCGCCCAGCTTGCCGTTGGACTGCCTCAGGCTGTTCAGTATGTCTGCACCAATATTTCCTTCCTTTTCATCTCCTCCCTGGTCAACAGCTTCGGCATTGCCGCCTCCGCTGCAGCAGGCGCCGCCAACAAGCTCAGCTCCTTCGGCACCATGCCCGGCATTGCCTGCATGACCGCCATAGTCACCCTGACGGCTCAAAACCACCCCAGAAGAAATTTCAAGAGGATTATAAACGGTATGGTCTGCGGCCTTGTGCTCTCCCTTTCCGTATCCGTCATATTCGTTCTCCTCTGCCAGATTGCTCCCGAAACTATGTATAGACTCTTCACCTCCGATACTTCCGTCCTTGATGTGGGCATAAGCTATCTGAAATATTTCTCCCTCTGCTTCATCGGAGAAACCACCATGTTCTGCCTCTTCGGCGTAATAACCGGCTCGGGCTACACAAGGGCAACTATGTTCTCCGGAATCTTCTCCTCCTTCGCGGTGCGCTATCTTCTCTCCTATCTGCTTTGCCATTACACGGCTCTTGGCTTCGACGGCATCGCTCTGGGCTTTGTTTTCTCCCCCTTTGTGGGCATAGGCGTAAGCCTGTTCTTCTTTATCACGGGCAAGTGGAAGAAAAACAAGCTCTATGACGATGAGCCCGACTACGGAATATAATACGCCGAAAGGCCGGAACATCATAAATTAGTCTCAGACCCGACAGAGTAGAGCAACAGTTAGATAAACTCGAATTTGCCAAATGGATTTGGAGGTATAATATGAAGAGCTATAATGACTACTTGCAGCGAGAAGCTGATTATCAAGACTTGAAAATACATAATAATCCTCGTGCTCATTTGAATAAAATTTATAATGATGATGCTTCAAAATATAGAAGCAAAAGTTTTCACGAAGCCGTCGGCGATTTACATGGAAAAAAAGTATTAGATTTAGGATGTGGAAGCGGTTTTGCTTCGATAAATGCACTACGGGCAGGTGCTTATGTTACTGCTATTGATATATCACCTGAATCTATTGAGCATCTTATCACTACAGCAAAAAAAGAAAACCTTTTTCATCGCTTGGATGCACGGGTCATGGATGCTCATCATCTTGACTTTGAAAACAAGTCATTTGATATTGTCATTGGCAATGGAATTCTGCATCACCTTCCTTATTTGGAATGCGCCATAGGAGAAATCATGCGAGTTCTAAAAGATTCAGGGCACGCTGTTTTCTTGGAACCGTTAGGTATGAACCCATTTGTTAACCTTTTTAGAAATCTGACACCCAATTTACGTACATCAGACGAAAAACCATTTACGAAGCAGGAATTGTCATTAGTAAGAGAGTATTTTCCCAATGTGCAGTTTTCCTATTTTGAGTGTACAACCTTATTTACAAAAGCTCTGCTTTTATTAAAACTTTCATCTTTAGCGAAAAGATTACAAAAATTCTTTGTTAGAGTAGATGAAAAGATTTTGCGAGTTAAGGATACTAAAAAAATAACAATTGCTCAAAAACTGTCTTGGATGATATTGATTAAAATGGTAAAATAAAAAGTTATAGGTATCGCAAATCATGCCACTGTGACAGTTCATTAGATATTATTCAAACAATATAAATTCCAATTTTGCAACAGATTAAAGGCACACTTTTTATGCCCCCTTCGGGATGGTGCATTATGTGCAGCTATGCGCTGTACCAAATTCTCTTTTATAGAAACTGTCAGATACGGAACTTGGCTTTCCCTCCGTGAAATCCGGAGTTGCTTGCTGGCACATAAAAAACGGAGCGTATCTATACCGATACGCTCCTTTAACTATTTTACAAAGCTGCCTGCATTTTTTTGAAGAAGCTTTTTATCTCCTCTTCGGTACAGGAAACGCTGCCTTGGGCGAAGAAGGGCTTTCCGCCGCCTCTGCCTCGGAGGACTTGATTCATTTCCTTCACCATGGCGCGAAGGTCCCCCTCTTTTTTGCCCAGGGCATATTTATATCCGCTTGCCTCATCCCCCGAGAAAACGGCACAAAGTCCGCTGCATCGGCTCATAAGAGCATCAGCCAGACGGCGCACGGCATCGGGAGAAAGTCCCTCTTCAAACAGAAGGACATCTTCATCGCCCTCATATTTTTCGGCGGTTGCCGCAAAGACGCGGTTTTCCATAGCGGTGAGGCGGTAAGAGGTTGCAACAAGCTCATCCTGCATACGCTTTGCGGCGGCGGCTGTTGCGTCATACTTCGCGGAAAGAAGTGCGCCCACCGCGCCGTTTTGCTCGGCAGCGCAGCAGACATAGTCATAGGCTCTTTTGCCGGAGAGCATCTCAATGCGCACGCCCTCCCGGAAGGGATGGACGCTGAGAAGCTTGATAAGGCCAAGCTCGCCCGCACTTTTAACATGGGTGCCGCAGCAGGCGCATATATCCGCGCCCACGCACTCCACAATGCGCACATCTCCGCTGAGAGCTTTTTTGCTTCTGTAAGGCAGGGCGGCAAGCGTCTCGGCGTCGGGCCAGGTGGCATTGATGGGGATATTTTTCCAGATAAGGGCATTGGCCTCGCCCTCAATCTCCTTCAGCTCCCCGGCACTTATTGCGCAGTTGAAATCGATTGTAACGGTGTCCTTGCCCATATGGAAGCCCACATTGTCGCAGCCAAAGCGGCTATGGATGAGGCCGCTGACAATATGCTCGCCGCTATGCTGCTGCATAAAGTCGAAACGGCGGGAAAAATCTATTTCGCCCTCCACAGTGCTGCCCTCTTCAAGGGGGGCTTCGCAATAATGTATGACCTCGCCGCCCTTTTCATGGGTATCCGTGACACGCACTCCGCCAAGAAAACCGCTGTCACCCGGCTGTCCGCCCCCTTCGGGATAAAAGGCGCTGCGGTCAAGGACTATTTCATAGCCCTTCTTTCCCTCAGTGCAGGAAAGAACGCGTCCTGTGAATTTTTTCAAATACGCATCCTGATAATAAAGCTTTTCGCTCATAATTAAAACCTCTTCAAATAATAAAGCGGAAAACGAAATTCGTTTCCCGCTTTATCGTGCTGTATGTTTAATCAGATTAAAACCGGAGTGTACTTTGTCTCGTTTCCGCCTTTGTCTGCGAGAATAAACTCGCCGCAATCGGAACACAGAGCAAAGGCATAAAGCTCCTCGCCGGTGTCAAACACAAAGCGGAGCATTGCGCTGCCGTCATTCTGCTGAAGGAGAGTGTAGCTGCCACTCTGAACAAAGCCTATGCCTCTCGTGAGCTTCACATGGCCCTGTCCGTCCAGACTCAGGTGGGTTCCGTCATCTCCGTTGAACTCACCGATGAGGAAGCTGGATACATCCTTGCTTCCGGAAATGGAGCTGGGAATGGAGAAAGCAGCTTCATTGAAATTCATATTCTTATTTTCGACGTCATCAAAACCGCCGTTAAGGCTGATGACCAGCAGCACTACCATGCATATGGCAAGTACGCCTATCGCAAATTTTTTCATCTGCAATGCTCCAAACTATCAAAAACCACGAAATCTTGTTGGGATTCGGTTCCAAACCCCCAATATCTACCTCATTATAATACAGGCTTCGACAGTATGCAAGCATATTTTGTGTTTTTTTCAAAAAAATCCTACAAAATGTAGGTCAGATTTTAGGGCTTTTTAGGGTAAAAAGGCTTATTTTTGAATATTTGGAAAAATAAGCATTTCACACAATATATCCGCCGCCCAGGACTCTCTCACCACAATAGATAACTGCGGCCTGACCGGGGGCAGGAGCGCGCACCGCTTCGTCCGTCAAGACCCTCACCATGCCGCTTTCCCGGGGAAACACCGTGCATTCGGGACATTCCCACTTGGTGTGGCGGACTTTAATGCTGCCGCGAATGGGCTCTTCGGGCTCGGAGATGAGCCAGTTGAAGTCTCTTATTCGCACCTCGGTTTTGAAAAGGTCTTCCCAAAGAGAAAGGATGATCTCGTTTGTTTCGGGGCGGATTTCGGAAACATAGAGCTTGCGCTCGTTATATAGTCCCGGGATGCGCTGCCCCACCGTCCAGCGGTGGATACCCTCGTGGCGGCCAATAGGCTGACCCTTGAAGACGAAATCTCCCCCTCCCGGCACGGCGGCGCGGCGGCCTATCCAGCCGATATAGTCCTTATCGGGGATGAAGCAAATCTCCATGCTGTCGGGCTTGGAGGCAACGGGAATACCAAAGCTCTCCGCCATGGCGCGGACTTCGCTTTTTTCATACTCTCCCAAGGGCAGCAGCAGACGCTCCACCTGCTCTTTTTTCAATCTGCAGAGCATATAGCTCTGGTCATTTCCCGAACGTGCCTTATAGAGAGCGCCATTTCCCGTGCGGGCATAGTGACCCGTGGCGATAAACTCCGCACCCACTTCGTCCGCCCTCTCTATCAAGGCAGCAAACTTCACCGCAGGATTGCACATAATGCAGGGGTTGGGAGTTTCGCCCCGAAGATAGCTTTCCACAAAGGGGGCGCAGACCTTTTCCTCCAACTGACGGTAGATATCCATTATATCCAGCTCAACACCCAGAAAGCGGGCTGTTTCCACCGCATCTGCTCTTGCCTCGGCCGAGCCTATATCCAGATAAAGACCCCGGACTTCATAACCCGCGTTCTGCAGAAGCCTTGCGGCAACGGCGCTGTCCACGCCGCCGCTGAGACCCAAAAGAACTCTCATTTTTGCCTCACTTTCTGTTTTCCAGCCACACCATCAGCGCGGCAATATCGGCGGGAGAGACTCCCGAAATGCGGCTTGCCTGACCGAAGCTGCGGGGCTGTATGCGCCCAAGCTTTTCCCTTGCCTCAATGCGCAGACCCGTTATTTCGGAATAATCCAGTCCCTCGGGCAGAAGCTTTTTCTCAAGGCGGGAAAACTCCTCAACCTGCTTCATCTGGCGGCGTATATAGCCTTCATACTTTATGCGTATCTCCGCCTGCTCCCAAACCGCTTTGGGGAGGGCGGGTCTTTCCTTGTCAAAGGGGGCAAGACCTGCGTAGTTTATCTGAGGTCTGCGGATAAGGTCGGCAAGGGAGGAGCCGTTTACAACAGCAGCGGTGCCGCAGCCTTCCAGATAGCTATTGAGTTCCGCGGAGGGGGCAAGACCCGTATGCTCAAGGCGGCGAATCTCTCTGTCCACAAGAGCATACTTTTCCTTTACTGCGGCAAGTCGCTCATCGCTGACAAGACCCACACGGTTGCCGATGTGGCAAAGGCGGAAGTCCGCGTTGTCCTGACGCAGCAGCAGGCGGTATTCCGTGCGGGAGGTCATCATTCTGTAGGGCTCATCGGTACCCTTGGTGACAAGGTCATCGATGAGGGTGCCTATGTAGCCGTCGCTGCGCTGCAGCACCATGCTCTCTTTGCCCAGAATTTTCATGGCAGCGTTGACTCCTGCCACAAGACCCTGAGCGGCGGCCTCCTCATAGCCCGAAGAGCCGTTGAACTGTCCCGCGCCGTAAAGACCGCTGACAGCCTTTGTTTCCAAAGTGGGATAAAGCTCCGTAGGGTCTATGCAGTCATACTCAATGGCATAGGCGCAGCGCATCATCTCCGCATTTTCAAGGCCGGGGATGGAGCGCATCATACGAAGCTGAACTTCCTCGGGCATGGAGGAGGAAAAGCCCTGAATATAAAGCTCCATAGTTTCCTGACCCATAGGCTCAACAAAAAGCTGATGGCGGGGCTTATCGGGGAAGGTCATAACCTTTGTCTCTATGCTGGGGCAGTATCGGGGGCCTACACCCTCGATAACTCCCGAATAAATGGGGCTTCTGTCCAGATTTGCCTTTATGGTGTCGTGGGTATCCGCGTTGGTATAGGTAAGGTAGCAGACCTTGCTGTTGCAAAGAGTGGAGCTGTCGCTTTCAAAGGAGAAGGGCTCTATCACCTCATCGCCGGGCTGAATTTCCATTTTGGAGAAATCCACGCTGCGCTCATTCACTCTGGGAGGAGTGCCGGTCTTGAAACGGCGCAGAGGCAGACCGAGCAAGCTAAGGCAATCGCTGAGTCTGTTCGCGGCGGCCAGCCCATCGGGACCCGAGGACTGGATAACCTCGCCCACTATGGTCTGTGCGCGGAGATAAGTGCCGCTGGCGATGATTGCCGCCTTGCAGCGGAAACGAGCGCCCGTCGCGGTGATAACGCTTGCCACGGCGCCCCCGGAGGCTTCAATCTCAACTATCTCCGCCTGCTTGATCCGGAGATTTTCCTGCCTCTCAAGAGTATGCTTCATTATCTCCTGATACTTTCTTCTGTCGCACTGGGCACGGAGGGAGTGGACAGCGGGACCCTTGCCTCGGTTGAGCATTCTGTACTGAATGGCGGCCTTGTCCGCAGCCTTCGCCATCTCGCCGCCGAGGGCATCAATCTCGCGAACAAGATGGCCCTTGCCCGTGCCGCCTATGGCAGGGTTGCAGGGCATATTGCCTATGGCATCCAGATTGATGGTGAAAATCACGGTATCCAAGCCAAGTCTTGCGCAGGCAAGGGCGGCCTCTATGCCCGCGTGGCCTGCGCCTATAACCGCAACGGCGCAGTCTCCCGCCTCATATATGGGCACGCCCCCGGGAAGATGAGTTTTTACTGCATCTTCCGCGGCGCGTCTTCCGTCGGCGGGCTTTTCCGCAGACTCGGGAATGGCAAAGCTTCTTCCGAAGCGGATGACGCCCTCAATATAACCGTTGGCGCAGTAATATTGCACTCTGCGGGTGGTTACACCCCAATTTTGCGCCGCCTCTTTTACGCTTATATAACCTTTTATCATGATTTTACCCCTTTGATAACGGTAATATTTCGTTTATGCGAAGTATTTTACGACAAAAAGGCGCAAAAGTCAATGGAAGGGAGAATGGAGAAATATTTGAATTGCCTTGACTATCTATCGCAATAAATGTAAAATATATAGATAGATTTTAATGGGGAGGTATGGCTATATGGACTTTGGCAAAAACCTGTCCCACGCTTATATCATCTCCGCGAAACCTGAGGAGGGCTTTGCAAAGGCCAAGGAGCTTGCAGCCGCAATTCTCTGCGAGAGCGGGAATAAGCGTCCCTGCGGAACTTGCCGCCACTGCAAAAAGAGCCTCCGCGGCATTCATCCCGACGTGACGGTGCTTACCCGTCCTTTGGATGACAAGGGCAGGATGAAGAAGGAAATTCCCATTGAGCTTCTCCGCGCCACCCTCTCCACCGCCTATATTATGCCCAACGAGGCGGATAAAAAAGTCTATATAATCCGTGATGCGGGAGCAATTGCCCCCAACTCTCAGGGTGTTCTTCTGAAAATTCTTGAAGAGCCCCCCTATTTTGACGCTTTCATCCTTATAACGGATAATCCCAACCTGCTTCTTGAAACCGTCCGGTCCCGCTGCGTAAGCATAAACCTCAACGGTGAAGAAGAAGGCATCAGCCCCGAGGCAAGGGAAAAAGCCGAAAAATATCTTGCAATTCTTGCTAAAGGCGATGCCCTCGCTCTCCTCCGTTTTGCCACAGAGCAGGGAGAGATGAGCGTTGCCGATTCCACAGAATTTACAAAGGCTGCCACCGCATTGCTGACGGATATGCTCTGCGGAAGACTGCCTGCTGCAGGATTGAGCCGCAAGGAGCTTATGCGCCTCGTGGCGCTTATGAGAAAGGCGCAGGAATATCTGCGCTTCAATGTGAGCAGCAAGCAGCTTTTCGGCATGCTCAGCGTCTGCTCAATCGAATCGAAATGAGGAAAATACATTGATTGATGTTGTTAGTGTAAAATTCAAAGGTCGCGGCAAGACCTATTTCTTTGACCCCAACGGCATTGAATGCCAGAGCGGTCAGCAGCTTGTGGTGGAAACCAGCAAGGGTCTCGAGCTTGCCGAATGCGTTCAGGGTCCCCATGCCGTCAACGATGACCGCATCGTTCCTCCCCTTCGCCCTGTTATAAGAGTTGCAACTGCCGACGACCTCCGCGTTGCAGCCCTCTGCAAGGAGAGAGAAAAAGAGGCTTTCGGCATTTGCGAGGAAAAAATCGCAGCCCACGGTCTCGATATGAAGCTTGTTGATGTTGAATGCAACTTCGAGGGCAACAAAATACTGTTCTTCTTTATCAGCGACGGACGCGTGGACTTCCGCGAGCTGGTAAAGGACCTTGCAAGCATCTTCCGCGCCCGCATTGAGCTGAGACAGATCGGTGTCCGCGATGAGGCAAAAATGCTGGGTGGACTTGGCATCTGCGGCAGACCCTTCTGCTGCCACAGCTTCCTTGAGGACTTTGAGCCCGTTTCCACCAAGATGGCAAAGACCCAGTCTCTCTCCCTCAACCCCGCAAAGATTTCCGGCTCCTGCGGCAGACTCATGTGCTGCCTGCGCTATGAGCAGGAAGCCTATGAGGAGCTTGTTAAGTCCGTTCCCAAAACCGGCGCCTTTGTCCAGACTCCCTGCGGCTACGGCAATGTTTGCCAGGTGAACCTCCTTCGCCAGAAGGTTAAGGTCAAGCTTGACGGAGACGACGATGCCCCCAAGGGCTTTGATGCTGACGAGGTTGCCGCCATTCCCGGCGGAAGACCCAAGCCCGGTGAGCCTCTTCCCGATATCCTTGTAATCAAACCCAAGGAGAAAGAGGAAGAGTTCGTTCCCGTGTGGAGCGCTCCCGTCGAAGTTGCCGAGGAAGCTCCCGCCGAAGAGAACGCTGCGGCAAAGGAAGCAAGTCATAAAAAGCGCTCTAAAAACCGCAGCCGCGGCAAAAAGCCCACTCAGGGAAAAGCTCCCGCAGAGCAGGTAAAAAAGGAAAATGCCGAAGCTCCCCAAAACGGCAAGGCAGAGGGCGAGGCTCCTCAGCAGAAGAAAAAAACTTCTCACCACCGCAAGCGCGGTCCCTCCAAGCCCAAAGCGCCCCAGTCCGGCGGCGAGGCAAAAACTGCCCAGAACAAGCATCCCGAGCAGAAAAAAGCTCCCCAGAGCAAGGCTCCCGCTCCTCAGTCTTCCAAAGCTCCCCAGAGCGGCGGAGAGAAGAGCGCAGCCTCCGCTCCCAAGAAGAAAAACAACTACCATCGCTACCGCGGCAAGCCCAAAGGAAAGGCTCCCGGCGGCGCAGCCCCCAAGGGCGAATAAAAAAGCAGCGTACCTTGCGGTACGCTGCTTTTTTTAATTTGATTGATCAGATAAGCTTTTCAATGAATTCGCTTATTTCGCGAACGGTGTAGAGCTCTCTTGCGGCTTCATCGGTGACAACCAGATCAAACTCATCCTCGAGAGCCATGATCAGCTCAACAAGGTCAAGGGAGTCGGCACCCAGATCATTGATGATGTGGGTATCCATATTGATATCATCGATTGCTATGCCGAGCTGGTCGGCAAGAATGGCGCGAAGTCTCTCGTATACCATAGCTAAATCCTCCGTGTTTCTTTTTATGCCCACTCGCGGCTCACAGGCTTGGAGCTGTGGGTTTCGGGCTTTTCGTAGGAAACCACCACGCGGCGGTTGGGTTCGGTGCCGGTGGAAGAGGTGGAAACACCTTCGTAATCCTGCAGAGCAGTGTGGATAACGTGGCGCTCATAGGAATTCATGGGCTCAAGAGCCATGCTTCTCTTATACTTGACAGCCTTGGCGGCCATCTTCTCAGCAAGATGGACAAGGGATTCCTCTCTCTTGCTGCGGTAGTTCTCGGCGTCAACACTGATGTGCATACGCTTATCGTTTCCGCGGTTAACGCTGTAGTTCACAAGGTGCTGGATAGCGTCCAGAGTTTCGCCTCTGCGGCCGATGACGGCGCCCATGCCGCCGCCGCTGAGGTTGGCGGTGAGACCGCCGTTTTCGCGCTCGGTGATCTCGATCTGAGCATCAACACCCATGTAGTCCAGAAGTCCGCGGAGGTAGCGCTCCACCTTGTCGCGCTGGGTGTCAACTACCTCGTAGCTGACGCGGACAAGAGCGGGGTTTGCACCGATGCCAAGAAAACCGGACTTTGCACGCTCAAGAATCTCAACAGAGACATCGTCGCGGCTCATATCCAGCTGTGCCAGAGCGGAAGCGATTGCTTCTTCTTCGGTCTTGCCGGTTACTTCTATGAATTTTGTCATTTGGTTAATCCTCTTCAATTAATTGCCGGTCTCGTCGGAATCCTCTTCCTCAAAGAAAACTTCCTCTGCCTCTTCTTCCTCAACGGCGGCAACTTCTTCCTCAACAGTCTCGACTTCGGCGACTTCAGTGACTTCGGTCTCAACTGCGGCGGTTTCGGTCTCCTCCTCGGGAGCTACATAGCCTTCGGATTCGGCAGCGGCCTTTTCGGTGGCCTCTGCTGCGCCTTCGGGATTGGTGAAGCGGTCAGCGACATAAGCTCTGCCGCGTGCATAGCGGCGGTTGCCTACCTGAGAAGCGGGAGTTTCCTCTTCTTCGATGCCGAGTCTGGCACGGCGGGCAGCCTTCTCCTCACGGATAGCGGCAGCCTTGATTTCGTCCATCTCAGCCTTCTGACGGGCCTGAATCTTTTTCTTGCTGGTGTTGGTGTTGGCAATGGTTGCGCCCTCAGCCTTGAGACGCTCGGTCTCCTGGCGCTTGCGCTCGATCTCAGCGGCGCGGATGCGGTCGGCGGCTTCGCGCTCGGCCTTCTCCTTAGCCATGAGCTTGCCAAAATGCTTGTTGAAAATCAGTTCCTGCACAATGCCCAGAACGGACTGGTAAATCCAGTAGATACCCAGAGCTGCGGGCATGATGAAGCAGATATAAAGGCTCATGAGAGGCATCATAAGATTCATTGCCTTCATGTTGCCTGCTGCCTGGTTGCCGCTTGCTGCAGGGGTGGGGCTCAGCTTCTGGCTCAGCTTCATGCTCAGCCAGCTGAAGAGTGCGGAAATGATGGGGATGAGGAACAGACCCAGAGCGGGCAGCCAGCTGGAAACATCGGACCAATCGCACTTGGAGAAGAAGTTCCACTGGGGCATGTCGCCCAGGTTGAGTCCCAGGAAGTTGTAGTTGATGCTCTGGAGCTTGTCGGAAAGACCGGCAAACTGGTCAAAGTTGGCGGAGATGAAGCGGGACTGATCCAGCTGAATGTAAGCAGCATTCATCTTGGAGGTGAAGCCCATCTCGTTGAGCTTTGCAAGGATACTGCCGCCTTCGGCAAGCAGTTCCTTGGGGACGCCCATCATAACGGTAAGAGGCTCACGGATAGCTCTATAGAGGGCAATAAGTATGGGGAAGGGAATCAGAGTCCAGATGCAGCCGGACATAGGATTGACCTTGTTCTCCTTATAGAGCTTATTGATCTCTATATTGAGTCTCTGCTGGTTGCCCTCGTGCTTCTTCTGAAGCTCCTTGACCTTTTCATTAAGGCCGGACATTCGCATCATGCTCTTCTTGCTCTTGAGCTGGAAGGGAAGCATAATGAGCTTGACCAGAAGGGCAAACAGGAAAATAGCTATGCCATAGCTTCCAACCAGGTTGTTAAGCCAAAGCAGCAGCCAGCCGAATGGCTTTGCTATAATTTCCATCATAATATTATGACTCCTAAATCTCCTCGGTTACCTGTTTCAGGGTACCGGATCGTAAAAATCGTGCTCTCCCCTATGAAAGGGATGGCAGCGTGAAAGACGCTTGATGGTAAGCCATGTTCCCTTCAAAGCTCCGTATTTTTCCAGAGCCTCAAGCGCATACTGGGAACAGGTTGGGATGAAGCGGCAGCTGGGAGGGGTAAGGGGGGATATCTGAGAGCGGTAAAACTTCACCAGTGCGATAAGGATCTTCTTCATCACTTCTCACTGCCCTCTCTTAAAACACCCAGACGGCCACAGGCGGACATAAAGCTCTGCTCCAGCTGGCTGTAGGAAGCCCTGACGGCCCTC
>JAZSRY010000038.1:0-20432 GCA_045538735.1 Oscillospiraceae bacterium | reverse complement strand
ATGGCCACTTCTGCCGACGGAAAGCAGATGGTCTATTACCTGGCTACTGCCGACCTGACCAGAGATGCCGTTGATGTGTACGCGAACTACAATAACAACGATCCTGCTGCGGGCTGGGCTATGCAGCGTGTTCTGGATCAGGCCAATGCCGCCCAGAACAAGTATGGCGATCCCGAAAGCGAGTACTACATCGAGAACTACAATGTTATCACCAGTATCAACGGCGCAGGCTTCAACATGTCCACCGGCGAGCCTGGCGGTCTGCTGGTTATGGGCGGCGTTGAGTATCATCCCATTGATAAAGGCGGTTTCTTTGGTATGCTGAAGGATGGAACTCCCGTTATCGGCACTACTGAAGAATACAACACCATTTATAAGGGACAGGTTCAGGAAGGTATCGCCGGTTTCGGCACTGTCCTGATTAAGGACGGCGAAATCGTTGCTTCCGGTGATACTTTGGCAAGCCGCACCGCTGTTGGTATCACCAGAACCGGTAAGGTTGTTATGATGGTTCTCGATGGCCGTCAGGAGCCTTGGTCTGCCGGCGGTAACTACAGCGATATCGCACAGATTATGCTTGAGGCTGGTTGCGTCAACGCAGTCAATCTGGACGGCGGCGGCTCTACCACTTATGTCGCAAAGCTGCCCGGCGAGGATGCTCTTGAAGTTGTCAACAGACCTTCCGACGGTATATCCCGTTCCGTTTCCACCTCTCTGCTTATGGTTTCCACTGCTCCCAGCTCCACTGCATTTGACCATGCAATTCTGGAGAGCAAGGTCGACCATCTGACAGTCAACGCATCTGTACAGCTTACCGCAAAGGGTATCAGCGCAACCGGTAACGAAGCCGAGCTGCCCGAGGGTATCAGCTGGGCTGTTTCCGACACTAGTATTGCAAGCATTACTGAAGATGGCTTGCTTACCGGTCTCAAGAACGGTGATGTGGAAGTTTACCTGATGTCCGGCGAAACTGTTGTTGGCAGCAAGACCATGTACGTTGTTCAGCCCGACACTGTTTACTTCACCAAGGCCAATGTCGACACCGTTTACGGCGCTACTATTGAACTGCCCGTAAAGGTTCTGTATAAGGGTAAGGAAGTTGCTGTAAATCCCGGAGATCTGGCATTTACACTCAGCAATCCCAAGGCCGGTGAGATGGACGGATTCAATTTCGTCTGCACCAGCAATGAAGCTTCTGCAATCAAGAATCTGACGATTGCTGCTGCACTGGCAAATGATGATTCCGTTAATGCTTCTATTAAGGTTTCTCTGTATAAGCAGGGCGAAATGTCCTTTGACTTTGACCAGGCAACAGGCGGCGACCGTATGCTGGCATGGTATCGTGAGGTTAGCAACGCAGAACTGGACGATGCCAACACATATATGGTTGTTGATCCTGACAAGGAGATGGTGACAAGCTATACCCTGGCACTTGACATGACTCAGATTCCCATCCCCGAGCGTCTTGAGGATCTGACTTATATGCTGCCCGGCGCCGATGTTGAGGGTGCTTCCGCATGGACCTTCCTCATGCAGCTGGCTCAGCGTATCAGCCCCATGTCTGAAATCACCGCAACTGTTCAGTTTGATAAGAACTTCGATGTGGATATCAGCGAGCTGAAGCTGGTCAACGAGTTCTTCACGCTGACCGGAACGGCAATTGATAAAGAAACCAATACTGTTACCGTAACTCTGAACTGGAAGAAGCAGACTGCGGCGATTAATCCCAATGTTGCCAATCCTCTGTGCATCGTGAGCGGCATTAAGCTGACTCCCAAGGCCGATGCAGATTGGGGCGCTAAGAATCGTATCGATGTTGTGAACACCGGTTCTATCAGCTATAAGATTTACATGCGCGCAACTGCGCTGTACTCCTTCGCACAGAAACCTGAAAACCAGCAGACCTTCGGCCTGTATGCCTATGCAAACCCCAATGATGCAGAAGATAGAGGCGGCTTCTTCCAGGATACCTATAAGTCCTTCGAAGATAGCTATACCATGATCAATGCAGTGAAGGAAGGCTGGGTCAATGAGGACGGCGGCTATGCTTACTATCTCAATGGCAGCAGACTCACCGGAATCCAGCAGGTCGATGGTTTGTACTACGACTTCGGTGAAAACGGCATCAATGTTGGTAAGACTCCTTACTCCGGATTGATTGAGGATGACGGCACGGTTCGATATGCTCAGCTTGGCGTGCTTAAGTCCGGCTGGCTGGCAGTTGATGGAGATTACTATTACTTCAGCACCTCCGGATTTGCCGCATATACCGGCGTAAAGAAGGTTGCTGGCCATACCTATACCTTCGGCGATGACGGCAAGCTGCTTCGCGGCGAATTCTATGAAACCAGCAAGGGCACCAGATATTACTGGGCCGGTCAGCATCTGGTTTCCAGATGGATTGAACTGGAAGAGGGCATCTATCGCGCTAACCAGGATGGTTACATCTGCTACGGCAACTTCCCCGTTATTGAGGCCGGACGTGAAGAATGCACCTGGTGGGCATTTGATGAAGAAACCGGTCTGAGAATCGGCATCTGCGATGGTTTCGTTCAGATGGATGGTGAGACCTATTACTGCGAAAACGGCAAAGTTACCTATGGCGCAGTAGAGGTTGAAAATGGCATCATCTTCTGCGGTAGCTTGGGCAAGGTCTACATGAACACAGCATGCTATGTCGATGCTGGGCTGGATTCTACCGCTGGTCTGGAAACCGGAAACTATTGGTGCGATGCCAATGGCTATATCCAGAAGGATGGCTTTGCTACTATTAAGGGCAATACCTATTACTTCACCGATTATGTTCGTGCCAAGGGCTTTACCAAGATTGGAGATAAGTTCTACTTCTTCAACGCCGGCAATGGTGTAATGCAGAAGGATAAGAATCTGTGGGTAGGCGATAATAGCTATGGAGTTATTGGTGGTACTTATTACTTCCAGGCAGACGGCACGATGTATGTTCCCGACCCCAACGGACCCAAGGCAATTATAGAAGAAGACGGAAAGCTTTATTTCACGGTTGACGGTGTAAAGCAGAAGAACGGTCTCAACGAGCTGGACGGCGAGTATTACTACGCAAACACCAATGGCACACTTGCAGTTAATGCTGTCGTCTACATATCCAACTTCAATGGTCTGATTGCTCCGGGTGCAGGTTACTTCTACTTTGGAGCAGACGGAAAGCTGCAGAAGACTGGTTTCGTGAACGCTAGCAATGGCTCCACTTATCACTATCAGGATCTCGTAAGAAGCAAGGGCTTCACTAAGCTCGGAGAAAATTATTACTTCTTCAATGCCGGTAGTGGCAAGATGCAGTGCGATGTAACGCTGTGGGTAGGTTCTAACAGCTATGGTGTAACTGGCGGATATTATTACTTCCAGGCAGACGGTACTATGTATGTTCCCGATCCCAACGGACCCAGAGCAGTTGTTGAGAAGAACGGCAAGCTTTACTTCACCATTGACGGAGTAAACCAGACCAACGGCCTCAACGAGCTGGATGGCGAGTATTACTACTCCAACCCCAACGGTACATTGGCTGTTAATACGGTTGTCTACATTTCCAACTTTAACGGACTGATTGCTCCTGGCGCAGGTTTCTTCTACTTTGGAGCAGACGGCAAGCTGCAGAAGACTGGCTTTGTAAACAGTTCCGATGGAAAATACTACTATAGTGAACTGGTCAGAGCTAAGGGCTTTACCAAGATTGGAGAAGACTACTATTTCTTCAATGCCGGTAGTGGCAAGATGCAAAAGGATGCTACCCTGTGGGTTGGTGATAATACCTACGGCATAGTAGGTGGTTCATACAGATTTGGTAGTGACGGCAGAATGATTGTTGATTAACCCCTAATTTAAAGAGGCTGGTGCCTTTGATTTTCAAAGGCACCAGTTTCTAAGCATTATTATCTTATCTTTTGTAGTAGTTAATTTTATATTTAATATTTTTTGTACACATATATGTCTGATTTTATATATTGAAAGCGTAGTATGACTATTTGTTATCTGCGTAAACATCATTTGATCTGGTAATAGTTTTATGAGGGAAGGTGAACCATGAGTTTTAGCATAATTGTTCCTGTATATAATTCTGAACAGTATTTATGTAATTGCATTGATTCTGTTCTTGCTCAAACTTATACAGAATGGGAATTGATTTTGGTGGACGATGGTTCTCGTGATAATAGCGGCGCAATTATCGACTCATATGAAGCTACTGATAAAAGAATCGTGGCCGTACATCAAAAAAATCAGGGGCAGTTTTTTGCGAGAAAGAGCGGTATCTATTGCGCTCGCGGCGATTATATTCTTTTTATGGATAGTGATGATTACTGGCGTCCGAATACCTTAGAAACACTTTTCGGAACAATTCAGAATTACAATCCAGACATTATAATGTTTGGCGCAAAAAGGGTAGGGCATAATCGCGGCGAAAACGAGACCGTGGGTATTGTGTCTGATTCCATGCAGTGGTTGGACAAAGTACACATATATAGTACCCTCTTGTCCGGAGACAAATATAATTCTCTTTGGCTTAAGGCATTCAGGAGAAATCTATTTGATGGTGATTCAACTGATTATAGGGCTTTATACGGTACTTGTATGGGAGAAGACAAAATTCAACTTCTTTATCCTATAACAAAGGCTAAAAATGTTCTCTATATTCCGAAAGTTCTGTACTATTATAGGGACAATCCTTCCGGCGTCAGTCAAAAATCTAAATTAAACATATCAGTAATGCTTTCAAACAGTATGTTTGAATTGCTTTATTTATATGTAAAAAAATGGGGGATGGACACCCCGGAATTTAGAGAAGCTATAGGTGTATATTATCTTAGAAATTTTATAAACACATATTTTAAGGCTCGCAGAGCATATAAGGCTGCAGGAAATGCAAATGGACATAAAAGTTACGATTGGGAAAGCGAGCTTAGTGCAGATGCATTTCGCTATGCATTTAGCAAGAGACTTTCTTTGAAAGAAAAGCTTAAGCTTGTATTAGCACGGTATTTGCTGATTTGACTTGGATGTAACAGTTGGCGTAGGGGAGTGAAGCGCAATGAGAACTAACCAATTGAAAATAGGGTCTTTGTTGTCCTATTTGCAAATTGCAGTGAGTATACTCATTGGATTGATATATACACCGGTTATGCTCAGACTCCTCGGCCGCTCAGAGTACGGTCTTTATAATACTGTTTATTCAATAATCTCCTTGATCTCGATTTTGGGATTGAGCTTTAATAATAGCTATATCAGGTACTATGCTGAATACAAGTCATTGAATCAGGAAAGAAGAATTGACTCCTTAAATGGTGTGTTTTTGCTTTTATTTTCCTGCATAGGTCTTGTAGCACTGATCTGTGGCATCTTTCTGACTTTTAATCTGGAACTTGTTTTTGATCAGGGACTTACACCATCGGAGTATAAAACAGCGCGTATTCTTATGTTTATTATGACTTTGAATATGGCAATTTCTTTCCCAATGAGCACATTCACAAGTATAATTTCAGCCCACGAACGTTATGTTTTTCTAAAGCTTGTTGGAATTTTAAAAACTGTGGTTAGCCCTCTGCTGACTTTGCCGTTACTGTTGATAGGGTTTAGATCCATTGCCCTCGTTACTGTAACTGTGATAACGACTTTGATAGCGGATCTCATATATTTGCTGTATGCCAAGCGAAGGCTTAATATGAGGTTTGTTTTTAAGGGATTTGATAAGAGGCTGATAAATAGCCTGTTTCAGTATACCGCTTTTATTGTAATTCATATTGTTGTAGATCAAATTAACAATAATATGGACAAGTTTTTGTTAGGTCGATTTGTAGGTACGGGTGAAGTTGCCGTTTATGCGGTAGGATTTAACCTTTACCATTATTATATTTCATTCTCGGTAGGCATATCTGCGGTTTTCTCTCCGAGAATACATAAAATTGTAAATACAACAAGATGTGATTTAGAAGAGCAAAGGCTGCAACTTACCACATTGTTTACCAAAATTGGTAGAATTCAATTTGTCTTGCTCGGTCTATTGGCATCCGGATTAGTATTTTTCGGCAAGGAGTTTATTCACTTCTGGGCCGGAGAAGGATATCAAAATTCCTACTATGTAGCATTGTTGCTAGTTGTACCGGCTACAGTACCTTTTATTCAAAATGCAGGTATTGAAATACAGCGAGCCTTAAACAAGCACCGATTTGCTAATATATGTTACTTGTTCATGGCGCTTATTAATTTAATTGTTTCTATTCAGCTATGCAAGAAGTTTGGTGCTGTAGGAAGTGCTGCAGGTACTGCAATGTCATTTATTGTTGCGAATGGAATTTTGATAAACATCTATTACCATAAAGTTTGTAATGTTGATGTAATTATCTTTTGGAAAAATATTTTAAGAGTAGCGGTTGGATTGGTTTCACCTATAATTATAGGGTGTATTATGAAAAGTCTTTTCAGTTTCTATCAACTGGCGACTCTTATTTTTGGAATAATTGTATATACGGTGATTTACTGCGCATCTATGTGGTTTGTTGGTATGAATGAATACGAGAAAAAACTGCTACATGGCTTTCTGTCTGGAATACAAAGAAAAAAACGTTGATTTTAAGAAGCTAAGCGGAGGGAATAATTCCGATATGAAGAAGATCCTTATTGCTAACAACAACCTACATATCGGCGGCGTGCAAAAGGCTTTGGTAAATTTGCTTTGGAGCATCCGAGGACAGTATGATATAACCTTGCTGCTGTTCTCTAAATCAGGCGAATATCTGACGGAACTCCCTCCAGACATAAAAATTATTGTACCTAAATCCGGCTATAGCTTTCTTGGCATGTCCCGTGGGGATACCTGTGGTTTTATGGAAAAGCTGGGACGCAGCTTCTACGCTGCTATTACCCGCGTGTTTGGCAGAAAGTATGCTATAGGTCTTATGTCTATGGGGCAAAAGAAGCTGGAAGCTTATGATGTTGCTATATCCTACATGCATAATGCCGGAAATAAAGCTTTCAATGGCGGCTGCAATGATTTTGTGCTGAAGCATGTTTCCGCCCGAAAGAAAATAGCATTTTTGCATTGCGACTATTCAAATTGCGGTGCTAATACACCGGAAAATAACAAGATGTATGCTCGCTTTGATGCCATTGCTGCTTGCTCCCGGGGCTGCGCTGACTCCTTCATACGGGCAAATCCGGAATTGGCCGATAAAGTAAGGCTTGTTTATAATTGTCATCAGTTTGAGCGTATCCGCGCCATGGCTGAAGATGCGGCCATTATCTTGCCTGAAGGAAAGATAAACATCTTAACGGTTGCTCGCTTTGGCAAAGAAAAATCTGTTACAAGGGCAATAGAAGCTCTTGGCAAACTTACAGAACTCAGAGAGCGCTACCATTACTATATTATCGGCGATGGAATACAGCGGCCTCAGGTTGAACAACTGATAAAGGAATTTCACCTTGAAGATAATGTTACGCTTTTGGGTGAGATGTCAAATCCCTACGGATATATGAAAGCGGCGGATCTTTTGCTGATGTCTTCAATCAGCGAAGCTGCTCCCATGGTTATAGGGGAGTCCGCAAGCCTTGGAACACCCATTCTGTCCACGGAGACATCTTCTGCCGTAGAAATGATTGAGGATACGGGTTTCGGTTGGGTGTGCGAAAATAATGTTGAGGCTTTGGCGGATGCTTTGTCAGGAATCCTTCGAAGCGGCGAAAAAATCTGGGACAAAAAAGATTATCTTTCTGATATTGAACTGAACAATGATTTAGCCGTTGCGCAGTTTGAAGATTTGTTTAACGATTGATAATGGCAAGAGGGGAGGGAATAGCATGCCCTTAAAGAAAAATTATCTTATATTAAGCGCGGTGTGCGTGCTTTTGCTGTGTGGAGCGCATATCTTGGGAAATGGTATGCTGATTCTGGCGTGTCTCTTGGCTTTTATGGCCTTGATTGCCTGGGCATGTATGCATGATTTCACGCTGCCTATGCTCCTTTTCTTCCTACCCTGGTCTCCGCTTTTGAGACAGGGGGCGGAAAGCTTTTCGTTTTATACATTTGCCATTGTTTTGATTTGTGCTATCAGCGTTATTAAAAAGCGTTTTAAGTTCAAAGCATACCATGTTGCGGTTGCTGTCATTCTTGCGTTTTTTACCCTTCTTTCCAAGCTTATAGACGAAAGCGGTTTTTCCTTTGCCTATATCGCCTTCATAATGCTTGTGGCTTTGTTCCCCGTTGTAAAGGAGGAATGGAAGTCTCAAAACTATGATTTTTATGGTATAGTCACTTATTTTTCAGCCGGCATTATAATTGCGGCGCTATGCGCTCAGCGCTATGCGTCAGTTGCAAATATATCGGAATTTATAGAAGTGGACTCTTACAGGACAATTACCCGAATGTGCGGTTTTTATGGAGACCCTAACTTTTATGCTGCACAGATCACAGCTGCTCTTGGCGGAGTTTTGGTGCTGATTTTAAGGGAACGAAAAAAACTTCGCATAATATTTCTTGTAGTTGAGCTGCTATTTTTGATATACTGCGGTTTTTTATCGGGCTCCAAATCCTTCGCCATTATTTCTGGCCTGATGGTTCTCCTCTGGTTTATTCAGATTTTGAGACTCCGCAGAAGGGGTGGCATGAAGCTGCTGCTGATTTTTGGTGTGGCCATTGCGGCTTTGTTTATTGCCACATCGGCGCTGTTTACCGGCTGGATTGATATTATTATCACGCGTTTTTCCGACTCCAATGATATTTCCTCTTTCACCACGGGAAGAACCGAACTATGGGCTATGTATCTGGATGAGCTATTCAACAATGCCAAGACCCTTCTTATAGGAAAGGGATTTACAAATGTCAAGATTAATGAACGTGCCTCACATAGCACTATCATTCAGATTGTGTTCCAGCTCGGTCTTACGGGCGGCGTGCTCATGGTGATCTGGATCAGGGGCTTTTTTGCGGAACTATCCGGAGGCCTGAGACATAAGGGTCTTGCGCTGTATGCTCTTATTATATTAATAGGAGCATTTTCGCCATGGCTTGCAATTGATGCTTTGTTTTTTGACGAGTTTTTCCTGCTCCAATGGTATGTTTTTGCCGGTCTGAAGCAGATCGGGCAAGATGATTTTGTACTGGAAGAACTGCCGAAAAAAGCCGGCAAACCATCGTCGGGACGCAGAAGGCTCAAATTCGTATGGAACTAATAGATGCTTGAAAAAGCGGATGACCGATGTAGCAGTAGCGCTACAGAATTGACTTTTGCAATTTCATAAGTTACACTAAAAGATATGGAATGAATTCTGACTCCGTTCTGTGACTTTAACAGGGAGGTAAATATATGCACGAACAGACAAACAGAAGTGAAGAGCTTGTAGAGATAAGCGTTAAGAGAATATTTGATGAGGTTTTAAAGCGGTCGTGGGTAGTTGCGATTGTTTCCGTTATTTGCGCAATAGCTGTTTTGCTTGGCACAGTGTTTCTTGTAACGCCCAAGTATGAAGCATCAGCTATGTTCTATGTTAACAACAGTTCCATTTCCGTGGGAGATGCATCTCTCAGCATTTCCAACGGCGACCTTGTAACATCCCGAGGACTTGTTGATTCTTACATAGTCATCTTGAACACCAGAGGAACTCTCCTTGATGTTATCGACTATGCCGGTGTGAATAAGTCTTATGCGCAGGTGAGGAGCATGATTAGTGCTTCCGCGGTAAACGAGACCGAGATTTTCTCGGTAGTCGTTGAAAGCGAGGATCCCAATGAGGCGGAGAAGATTGCAAACGCAATCGCATATATTCTGCCCAGACGTATTTCCAGCATCATTGAAGGAACCTCTGCAAAGGTTGTTGATGCTGCTGTTGTGCCTTCCAAACCCAGCTCTCCCAGCTATACGATGAATACTGTTATAGGCTTTGCCCTCGGTCTCATCGCATGTGTTGCCTGCATTGTGCTGAAGGAAATCTTTGATATAACTCTTCGTACAGAAGAGGATGTCACAAGAGTTTCCAACCATCCTGTGCTCACAGCTGTACCAGATATGAATGCATCCGGCAAGGGTGGATCTCATTATAGCTATGGCAGATACGCCGGAGAAGAGAAGAAAAAGGGATCTGCTGCCGCAGGAGACAGACTCTTGGGACCTGGAATCAGCTTTTCTGCCGCCGAGGCATACAAACTTCTGCGTACCAAGCTTCAGTTCTCTTTTGCGGATGACAATGATTGCCGTGTCATAGGTCTTTCCAGCGCCTTCAGCGGCGAAGGCAAGAGCCTTACTGCTATCAACCTTGCTTACACTCTGTCTCAGCTGGAGAAGAAGGTTGCGCTTGTCGACTGCGATATGCGCCGTCCCACTCTCGCGGAGAAAATGAGTCTTGCAAAGGCTCCCGGTCTTTCCAGCTACCTTACCGGTCAGAGTAAGTTTCGAGAGCTCATTCAGGTTGTTGACATGAATGGCAACGGAAAGGTGTTCCATGTAATTTCTGCTGGTCAGAATCCTCCTAACCCCGTTGAACTGCTCAGTTCCAAGAGAATGGAGCAGGCTCTGAATGCAATGCGCGATGTTTATGACTATGTGATTTTGGACCTTCCTCCCGTTGGCGAAGTTACCGATGCAATGGCTGTTGCGAAGGCAACCGATGGAATACTGCTCGTTGTGCGTCAGAATTACTGCAACAGATTGGTGCTATCCGATGCTGTCCGCCAGTTCGAGTTCATTGATGCAAGAATTCTTGGCATAGTCTTCAACTGCACTCATGAAAATAGCGGCGCATATAATAAGAGTTACTACAAGAAGGGTTATTATAAAAAGGGCTACTACCGGAGCAGATACTATTACAGAAGCTCCGCTTATGAGAACAATGATCGCTCCATAGCCGAGAGCGACAAGCAGAAGAAATAAAAATGTCAATGCTGACTGATTTTCATAGCCACATTCTCCCCGGAATTGATGATGGTAGTTCATCGGTGGAGGAATCTCTTGCTCTGCTTCGCATGGAAGCGGAGCAGGGGATTGGTCGCGTTGTTGCAACGCCACATTTTTATGCAAATTACGATAAGCCGGATCGTTTTCTCAAAAGAAGAGCAGAGAGCGCCCAGCGCCTTGCAGAGGCTCTTGAAAACCACAGTGGGCTTCCTCAAATCAGCATTGGAGCTGAGGTGTATTTTTTCCCCGGTATGAGCAACTCCGATATTCTTGGAGATCTCACCGTTGACGGAACGAAATACATTATGGTGGAGATGCCCATGTCTCCATGGACTAAGGCAATGTACCGTGAACTTGAGGATATATATGTAAAGCAAGGACTTGTTCCTATCATTGCCCATGTTGATAGATATATAAGACCTTTTCAGACATATTCAATACCTGAAAACCTGAGTAAATTGCCCGTGCTTGTGCAAGCCAATGCCAGCTTTTTCCTGAGGTTTTCTACAAAACGTATGGCTCTGCGCATGCTGAAGGAGGATAAAATCCACCTCCTCGGTTCGGACTGTCACAATATATTGGAGAGAAAGCCCAATCTCGGTGAGGTAATCTCCTATATAAAGGATAGCTCTTCCGTAAAATTATTTAATAAAATCAATTTTTATGAGCATAAAGTATTGACAGATGATATATTTCTGTTAAGATAATATTTGGTATAGTATTATCCCCAATTTGCGTTTTATTTTTGAATGGAGTTGAATTTATGAAGAGAGCAATTAGTCTGGCAATTGCCCTTGTAATGATTTTTGCATTTGCCTGCCCCGCATTTGCTGCTGATAACGAGTTTGTGGGCAGCATTACTTATAAGGATAGTCCTGTCCTTGTTTCTGCTGAAATGGATGGCGAGCGTCATGATTCTTGTATAGTTGTGACCTCTATCGCACAGGCCAAGGCAAAGACCACCGATATCACCCAGGAGGAGAGAGACCTTCTTCTTGAGGTTTATGAAAAGCTCAATGATGGCAGCATGGATCCCGGTCTTGGTGACGACTATGTTATCCGTGAACTTGTTGACATCAACTTCAAGCATGCTGCTTGCCGACAGATAACCGAGCATCAGCCCAAGATTGAGGAGCTGGCAAAGCCCGATGTTACGATTACCCTTACCCTTGGACTTGGCATTGCCGCCAGCGATGATATCATTGTCAAGGCATACAAGGAAGGCAAGTGGGTTGACATCCCCACCACTAACAATGGCAACGGCACTGTAAGCTGCACCTTCGAGCATTTCTGCCCCGTACTGTTCGCAGTTAAGGGCGGCAGCACCAGCGTACCCCCTCAGACCGGTGACGTTGCCGGTCAGCAGCTGGCTCTCTGGATCAGCCTGATGGTAGTGGCTTCTGCAGGTGTTGTAACCGTTATCGTTCTCGCTTCCCGCAAGAAGGCTTGATTAATTTCATAACCGGATAAGGAAGGTTGATATGAGCAGACATAGTCACAGAAGAAGAATTGTCTACTTCGGCCTCATCCTGATTCTGGTGCTTGTTATGATATTCAGTGGGCTCCGGATTCTGGAGTCCACTGTTTTTTTTGATAACAGCACGGCAGAAGAGGCTCATGTATCAAAAACAATTACCAGAGATGGCGCGGACTATTTTCCCCGTCAGGACATAACGGTTATCATGGCTCTCGGTATTGACGAGAAGGGACCCGTTGTCTCCAGCGGAAATTATCGCAATAATGGCGAAGCTGACGCGGTTTTCCTCCTCATTCTTGATCAGGTGGACGAGACCTACAGCATACTTTGCCTGAACCGCGATACCATGATGGAAATTCCCGCCATCGGTCTTGGCGGCAAAAAAGCCGGCACCTACTACGGCCAGCTGGCTCTTTCCCACACCTATGGTGAAGGCCTTGAGGATAGTTGTGAAAATAGCCGTGAAGCCATATCCAATTTCCTTTACGGCATTAGTATTGACCACTATGTGGCAATGAACATGGATGCTATAAGCATTCTTAATGATGCTGTCGGCGGCGTAACCGTCAACGTGGTTGACGATTTTTCAAAGGTTGATCCCAGAATTACCAAGGGAGAGCATACGCTCATGGGTTCTGAGGCTCTCAGCTATGTCCAGACCAGAAAGGAACTTGGGGATCAGCTAAACATCTCCCGAATGGTGCGCCATCAGGAGTATATGCAGGGCTTTATGAAGGCGTTTGTTGAGAAGGTCGAGAGCAGCGATACATTTGTCCTTAAGCTCCATGATCAGGTGGACGAATACATAGTAACGGATTGTTCTGTCAATGTTATCAGCGGTCTTATGGAGCGCTGCGCAGATTATACGCTGAAGGAAATAGTGTCCATCGAGGGCGAAAATGTCCTTGGCGATGAATACTATGAGTTCTACGCCGATGAGGAAAAACTGGATGAGCTTATCCTGCGACTTTTCTACGCACCCAAATAAGTGATTTAAGGACAGGTTTCGGCCTGTCCTTTTTTCGCTGTATTGAAAATATCAACCATATGTATTATAATACACGCATCTGAGCCTCGGAGGAATGACCGTGACAAACACTCAGCAAGCTGTCATAAAACTTTTGAATAGCGCACTCACAGGGCAGAAGAGGGAACTTCCTGCGGATTTTTCTATGGAGGAAGTCTGTACCCTTATGAGAAAGCAAGGGGTGCTGCCACTTGCATATGTCGGCGCCCTGAACTGTGGTGTGTCCAAAGCCGAGCCGGTAATGCAGCAGTTATTCCAAAGCTATCTGAAATACATGCTCCGAAGTGAAAAACAAATGCGCGCCGTTGATGAACTGTTGCGGCAGTTCGAGGAAAATGGAATAGACTATATGCCTTTGAAGGGCTGCAATCTTAAGCCTCTTTATCCCAAATCCGAAATGCGGCTTATGGGTGACGCGGATATTCTCATTCGCACTGAACAGAGTGAGACGATCAAATCTCTGATGCAATCTCTCGGCTATAAGCTGACCAGCAACAATGAACATGTTTATAACTGGGATTCTGAGGATCTTCATGTGGAGCTCCATAAATCTCTCTGTCCGCCTGTGGACGCCGATTATTATGCTTATTACGGAACCGGCTGGCGCTTTGCCCTTAAGCAGGAGGGGCACCGTTATGCAATGAGCAATGAAGATGAATTCGTCTTCATTTTCGGACATTTTGCCCGTCATTACCGAATGGCAGGAATCGGTTGCCGCCAGGTGGCGGATCTCTATGTATACCGAAGCCATTTTCCGCAAATGGACGAGCATTATATTCATAAGGAACTGAGAAAGCTTCGCCTTGATGAGTTTTATGATAATATGCTGCGTACCCTTGATCTTTGGTTCGAAGAAGGGGAGGGGGACGCAATTACGGAGCTTATCAGCAGCTATGTTTTGGGTGGCGGTGCCTGGGGCAGCATTGAATCCTCTGTTCATTCGAAAGAGGTCAAGAGCGCAAAGAAGAAAGGCAGGATAAAAGCTACTGGCATTAAGGCAACTCTGCGAGCTCTTTTTCCGCCAAGAAGCAGCTTAGTCTATACTTATAATGTGCTTTCCAAAGCGCCATATCTTTTGCCTGTTGTGTGGGTGATCAGAGCGATGGATGTTTTGTTCCACAGAAGATATAAGATAAAGAAAAAGATGAAGGTCCTCCGTGCTGTAAGTGACGAGGCTATTTTGTCTCGCCAGCAGGCTCTCAACGCCGTGGGTCTGGATTTTAACTTCGATAATTGAATAGCTGACTAAATTTATCCGGGGCATTATCCATGCCCCGGGTTTTTTGTGCCCAGTACCACCGCGCCACCAAAGCCTCCCTCTGACGAGGGAGGTGGATTCGCCGAAGGCAAAAGCCGGAGGGAGAGAAAAAGCAAATTCACCGTACCCGTAGGGTGGACTGCCCTCAGCCTGCCACGGCGACCAGCCTCCCTTGTGTAAAGGGAGGTGTCCCGAAGGGACGGAGGGATTGCCCCATCAGACCCCATGTTTTCAACATTTTTTCCATCAATTAAAATATATTAAATTTGGATGAATAAATCTCATTTATTCCCCTAATAGTTCTTGCAAAATCATAGATATAGTGGTATTATGTTTCATGTATAAGTATCATGTCGGGGTATGCCTTCTGCCGCAAAAAACCAGGCCCACTCCGGCCGATTACCAAACCCTCCGCAAGGAGAAAACCCCTGCGCACCCCCTCGCTTTTAACCGGTGGAGCGATGGGGGAAAATACATAACCGGTATCATTACGAAAGGAATGATAAGAAGATGGGAAACAAATTTAAACGTTTCTTGAGCATGGCACTTGTGCTTGTTATGGTATTCAGCTTTGTACCCGCAAGCGTATTTGCCACCGACGGACAGGATCCTGCTGCCTATGAGGACGGCGGCAACGATGCTGACCTCCCCGGCGAGGGCGACGATGTCACCGATCCCGGAGAGGGCGATTCCGAAGAACCCGAACCCGAGGAGACTTCCGATGAGGAGCCTGCTCCATGCACCCTGCTTGAGGGCTGCATTCTGGGTGAGGGTCATGAAGGCGAGTGCTTCGTGGAAGCTCCCTGCCAGAAGGATCCCAACTGCATCCTGATGGACGGCCATGACGGCGATTGTGTTCCCGATATGGCTGTGTATGAGGAGCCTGGCGACGGACTTGTTTATGCAGTCGTAAATGGCTCTGCACAGCTGACCGACGGTAAGTCCGCCTCTGGCGATGTCGTCATCCCCGAGATGGTCATTATCGACGGCACCGAATATGCTGTTACAAGCATTGCCGGCAATGCCTTTAATGATGCCAATGAAGTAACCTCTGTTACTGTTCCCAATACAGTTACTTCTATGGGCGACGCAGCTTTTGCCAACATGGACAAGCTGAAGGCTTTGTATATTGGCAATGGTGTTACCTCCTGGGGTAGCAAGCTCGCTGTAAACAACTATGAGCTGGAAACTGTTGTCCTTGCTGAGGGCGCAACTCTGATTGGCGATCTTGCATTCAGAACCTGCCCCAAGCTGGCAAATGTCACTCTGCCCAGCACCTTGAAGACTATTGGCGGAACTGCTTTTGCTTACGCCGCTATCACTGAGCTGACCATTCCCGCAAGCGTGGAATCCATCGGTGCTGATTCTTTCAAGGATATCGATACTCTTAAGAAGGTAACTTTCCTTGGTGAGAACACCAAGTTGGGTTCCACCAGCTTCCAGATGTGCGACGGCTTGGAAGAAGTTGTTCTCCCTGCAAAGCTGACTGTGATTCCTCAGGGTGCATTCCGTTACTGCACTGCCCTGAAGACCATCAATTTCCCTGAGACCCTGACTGAGATCGGCAATTACTCTTTCCAGGGCTGCACTTCTCTGGAGAGCGTTACGATCTCCAAGAACATCACCAACCTGGTCACGAATGCTTTCAACGGCTGCACCAGCCTGAAAGATCTGACCATCGAGGAAGGCTTTGCCGGTACAATCGGCGGCTATGTCTTCCAGGGCTGTACCGCTCTGGAGTCTGTTGTGATTCCTTCTTCTATGGAAACTGTGGGCGAGTCCATGTTCAACATGTGCTCCAACCTGAAGAACGTTACCCTGAGCGAGGGTGTCAAGACTCTGAACATCTCCGCTTTTGCAAACTGCACCAGCCTGGAAACCCTGACTCTGCCCGACTCTCTGGAGCGCATGAGACACGGTTCCATTGCAAATTGCACCAGCCTGAAGAACCTGATTATTGTTGGCGAGAACCTGCCCGTCATCGAGTATTCCAATGCGCTGGAAGGCCTGTCCGATGAGCTGATAGTCCACTACAGCGGTGACGAAGAGCTCACTGGCAACTGGGCAGTACTGGCAGATAATCTGTATGAGCCCAAGAAAATTACCGGTACGATTACCGAAGATATGGTTTGGAACAATGGCGATACCGTTGATGGTGTTACCATTGCTGGTAATGTGACCATTACCGTTAACGGTACTGTAAACGTGACCGGAACCATTAGAATGAATCCCGATGCCATCAGCAGTGTCACCTTTAACGGTGTAAGCGACGCTAAGCTGATTCGCAGCAGCGATTTCGTCGGCCAGATGTTCTATGCAGAAGGTGTTTCCGGTAATTTCCAGAATCTGACCTTCAACGGTGTCACTCTGGACGGCGGCGCTGTCTGGACCGGCGACAAGGACAAGACTCTGAACCGTGGCACCACCAACGAAGGTGTCAAGGCTGACGGTTCTGTTTTGTATCTGGTCTATGCCAATGCAGATCTGAACAATTCTGTCCTGCAGAATCATGATGATTCCACCGGTGAGAAGGCCAACGCTGTGTTCCTGCGTTATTACTCCACCATCGACTTCAATAACTCTGTGGTGCGTAATAACAACAGCCCCTCCACCTACTATCGTGGTGGTGTTGTCACCGTGCGTCAGGGCGGTACTGCTACGACCAACAATTCTGAGGTCTACGGCAATTCCGGCGCAGCCGGTGGTTTCTTCGGCATCAGCGCTACCGGTTCTTTCGGCGGCGTAGCTGAGGCCTACAACACCAAGTTCCACAATAACTACTCCGATAATGGCGCAGTATTTCTGATGCAGTGCAACTCCAACCGCGGTTATCTGAAGATCGACGGCTGTGAGTTCTACGACAACGCATCCAAGACCGCCGTGCTGACGGAGTGGGCTTATTCCCGTCCCTTCATCATCAGCAATAGCGATTTCCACGATAATGAATGTGCAGTGTGGGATTGCCATGCTGATCCCGTGCTGGACATCTCCGGTAAGATCGTGGTCACCGAGGATGCTGACTACACCAAGTACCTGTTTGAGACGCCTCTGGTGCTGAGCGGCGCTCTGGCTGATGGCTCCTCCATCGCCATGAGCGAGGCTTCCATCACCAAGCTGATGGCACCTGGCTATATCGCCACCGGCACTGCTGACTACGCTGTGACGGAAGCCGATTTGGCCAAATTCGTTCTGCCTAAAGATTATAACGTTGTTGTGATTGATGTTACCGGCGACGGCATCGGCGACGCGGTTGCTGTCAAGGACGACGTTGCTGAGGTAACTTTGACCCTGAAGGACAGCCTGGATGCCAATGCATCTGCAGAAGGTGTTGTTTACAGTGAAATCTCCTGCCTGCCGGTGAACCCCTTCACCCACGAAGACCTGATTTTTGCAGGTTGGGTGGATGCACAGGGTAATGCAGTTGCAAAGCAGCTGTTCACTGAGACAGCAACGCTGACTGCAACCTGGAAGATTGAAGCTCCCGTAGTTGCACTTAGCAGAACGGATGCATCCGATCCTTATTGCAATACCCTGAAGGCAACTGTTAACAATCATTCTGACAACATCACTTACACCTACCAGTGGTATAAGGATGATGTTGCCATCGAGGGTGCTACTGCTGCAGAGTACACCATCACTGCAACTGCAAGCTACAAGTGCGAGGTTACTGCTTCTGTGGACGGCCTTGCATCCGTTACCGGCTCTGCTTCCGGCAGTGCTGCTTTCAAGGCGCGTCCCGTTGCCCAGATTGGCGAGACTACTTATAGCTCCCTGGCTGAGGCTGTTGCAGCAGCCAACGAGGCAGGCGGCGCAACCATCACTCTGCTGGATGATGTAACTCTGGGTGAGAAGCTGACCATCTCCGGCAATGTCACCATTGAGGGCGCATACACCATCACCCGTGATGCTGCCTACCCCGGCACTCTGTTCGAGGTCGCAGCTGGTGCTACCCTGACTTTGGACGGCGGCCTGACCATCGACGGCGGTAACAACTGGGTTTACACCAAGGGAACACCTGAGCTGGATATGGCAAATGGTGATGGCACAAAGGTGGCCGACCATATCACCCCTGCTGAAGGCGGCGTGAATGCAAACGCACACCTGATCATCAACAAAGGCGCTCTGAACGCTAACAAGGTTACCATTCAGAACAGCTACAGCACCAACGGTGTGAGCGCTATCGAGTGCGGCGCAAGTTCTGCGACTACCCTTAATGGCGCAACTATGCAGAACATCGCAGCAAATCGCTCCGGCGCTGTTGTGTATGTAGGCGGTGCGGATGCTGTTCTGACCATCAAGGGCGAAACCAGAATTACCGGCAACTTCGGTACCGGCAATGGCGGTATCATCCAGAATTATGGTCAGGGTACCACTGTCAATATGGAAGGCGGCAGCATTGACAATAACCATGTTGGTAGTTCCGGTACTGTGTACGCATCCTATTCTAGTAATGCGAATAAGATCAATACCTTCAACATGTCCGGTGGTATTATCACCAAGAATGTTATGGAAGGTTATGGCCCCGTTTATATTCACACCAATACCGTGTGGAACATGACCGGCGGCGAAATTAGCGAGAATACTTCTTTCCTGCCCAGCTATGTCCGCAATGCCAACCCCGCTGGTACCATGAGCGGTGGTAAGATTGTGAACAACAAAGTCACTGGCTTGGAGTATAGCGACGGCTACTATGTCACCCGTCAGAATCTTCGCCTGAACGGCAAGACGCCTATCTCCGGCGGTACTTATTCTCAGGATGTTACTGAGTGGCTGGCTCCCAACTGCGGCCTCACTTACAATGAGGAAACCGGTATGTACAGTGTCGTAAGTGAAGGCTTGTACAAGCTGCATCTGACCGATCCCATTACCGGCGAGCCTGCTACCATTCCCTATGTCGAGGGTAATGATATGGCAGCACTGGTCGAATACGGCAAGCTGTTCTATGCAAATTATTACAAGATGGAACTGGAAGTTCTGTACGATGTCAAGATCGACAAGAGCGTTGTCATCGACTACCCCATGACCATCAACCTGAACGGCAAGACAATTACGGCAACTTCCACCATTGAGAGCGCTCCTGCATTCCGCATTTTGTCCGATGTCACCGTCATCGGTGAGGGCAAGATCGACGGCAGACCTGGCGAGAGCTGCTATGCCTTTATCGTGGGCAACGGCACTACTCCCGGCAAGCTGACCATTGAAAATGGTACGTTCTACGGCGACACCTCCACTGTGTCTGTCACCAAGGGCAAATTGGTTATCAACGATGGTAAGTTTGCGGTCAATCCTTATCAGGTTGAGGGCCAGGAAGACAACTATAACTTCCTGCTCAACTGCATCGATGCCAACTACAAGGATGGCACTGCAAAGATCGAGGTCATGGGGGGTACCTTCTACAAGTTCAACCCCGCTGACAACGCAGCCGAGGGCGCTAACACCAACTTCGTTGCTGAGGGCTACATTGCTGAAGAACTGACTGAAGGCTACTTTACTGTCCGTAAGCCCAACTATGTTGCTCAGGTTGGCGAGACCAAGTATGAGACCCTGGCAAAGGCTATTGAAGCAGCTAAGGGTACTGAAGAGAAGGCTGTCACTGTGCTGCAGACCATCGTCCTGACCGAGGACGGCACTCTGGATCTGCAGGGTGTCCGCCTGAATGCGGCAAGCAGTATTCAGAATGCTCCTGTCTTCCGTGTACTGGCTGATGTCATCGTCACTAACGGTATCGTTGACGGCCGTGGCCCCGTTGCCGGTGAAGGC
>JAZSRY010000067.1:0-31541 GCA_045538735.1 Oscillospiraceae bacterium | reverse complement strand
CCGCTACTGTAAAACAAATTGCAGCTATCAGATGTCCTTTTTTCTTTTTTGAAATTAAGCACTCATTTTCCAGTGTTGCATCTTGGACAGCGGGGATATCCTTGTCACTTTCATAATCATCATTCAACAGATAATCTGTTGTAACTCCGAACAGTTTACTGATCTGCAATACATTTTGTGCATCAGGCAGTGCGGTTCCATTTTCCCAACGACTGATTGCCTGCCGTGAAACATGCAGTTTTTCTGCGAAATCTTCCTGTGACCATCTATGCGCCTTCCTAAGGCTAACTATTTTTTCTGACAATGTCATAGTAAAACCTCCTTGGCTGTGATGACTTCATTATAAGAAAAAGTACGCAAAAAACACCACCGCATCAGCTTTACATTTCCGCAACATGACTTTACATACCTACAAATTCAAGTGTATCGGTCTATATGAGTTATTTTATCATGCGGCTGCAATATATACAAGAACAGTCCCGGCAGAATTGCCTGCCGGGACTGGAACTGTTTTACGGACACCCTTTTTTGAAGGGGGACGCTTTTTCTTTTGTCTGTTATTCGCCCACAGCGTCTTCAGCCTCGGGAGTTTCCTCGGTTTCGGCTGTTTCTTCGGTTTCGGCTGTTTCTTCGGTTTCCTCATCTTCAATTACAGGAGGAACAAAGCTCAGCTTTTCGATGACTCTGTTATAAGCGGCACTTCCCTCTTCATAGAGCATGGGGCAAAAATCGTTGGTATTCTCCTGGCTGCTCAGGGCGCAGGGGATAACCTTAACATCAAGCTTAATCTCTTCGTCCTCACCGCGGCTAAGAAGCAGCTGAACTATAGCGCTGTCCTTATCATCGGGGTTGGTGTTTGCGCCGTAGCAGAAGTTTCCGAGAGAATAGAACACGGGCATTCCGTCCACATACTCCATCTTCTCGAGGACATGCTTGCGGCTGCCTATGACGGCATCAAAGCCGGTTTCAGAAAGCTTTGCGGCAAATTCCTTTGCCCAGCCGGGTACCTCATTGCCGTCCCAATCCCAGTGGATATAGAGCACGACGAAATCGCAGCCTTCGTTGATGCATTCCTCATAAAGGGGCTTTATTACATCCATATACTTGCCAACATTGCCTTTTATATTGGTGCCGTCAACAGTGCTGTAGCTGATGACACCCAGCTTAAGGTCACCGCCCAGATCGGCAATATAGGGGGTTTGGGCATCGGTATAGCCCATATTCTGTTCGTTGAGCGCAGCTATTGTGTCCTTATAGCCGCCCTCTTTATAGTCCAGAGTATAGTCATTGGCAAGGCTCACTATATCAAAGCCGCCGAGGGAGAGGCACTCAGCATATTCGGGAGAAGCCTTCAGATTGAAGAGCTTGGGTCTCGCATCGTTGGAGTTGGTGAAAACGCTTCGGAAGTTGCCCATTGTAAAGCTGTCGGCCTTGAAAATCTCCGCAACATTCTTGAAGGGATATTCATAGTTATCGCCGATAACATAGAGCATATTGTGCTTGCCTGCCGCACCCTGCCAGTCTTTGAGAGTGCCAACGGTGACACCGCCGACGAAAGAAAGAGTCCAGCTGTCAACAGGTTCGGGGGTGGGCTCGGGAGTGGGTTCGGGTGTTACCTCAGGTGTTGCCTCGGGTGTTACCTCGGGGGTGGGAGTGGCTTCGGGAGTAGGTGTGGGAGTAGGTGTGGGGGTGGGAGGAGGAGTTACTGCAGCGGCAGCTTCCTCGGCGCTTATCTCATACTTAAAGTCCTCGGGTACATACTTGGGATCGTAGCTGCTGCTGTTTCCGGTTTGCAGAAAATAAATAAAAACTATCGCAGCAAGGCCTATAACAGCCGTCAGGATTTTTCTCTTCATATAATTTATCTCCTTTGCAGGATCTTGGATTAATCTTATTCCTATCTGGTTATTTTATATCATAGGCAGAAAAGTGTCAATTATATAAATAATTCTCCGGCTTCTGCCCAACCTGCAAGAAACTCCCCAACGCTCAATGGCATTGGGGAGTTTTCCTTATACAGATTTTACATCCTCGCCGCAGCGTCCGTAGAGCTTGCTGAGGCGTCCGATTTTTTTCGTAAGGGCAGGTGTGATCGCATCGGCGCTCATTCTCCAGCACCAGTTTCCGGTGGGAAGACCGGGGGTATTCATTCTCGCGCTGTCGTCCAGCCCAAGGAAGTCCTGCATCTGAGCCACGAAGAGGTCTGCCACAGAGGCCATACCGCTGCGGATAATGGCTTCGCAAAGCTCATCCTCCTCCGTTATGCCGAGATACTCACGGGCGAAGGCAAGAGTAGGCTCTCCCGCAGTCTCCTCCCAGCCCTTAAGGGTGGAGTTGTCGTGGGTTCCCGCGTAGCACACGCAGTTATGGGGATATTTATAGGGCAGGTAGTCGCTGGGCTCGTGGGGAGCAAAGGCGAACTCCAGAACCTTCATTCCGGGGAAACCGGAGTCGCGGAGAAGCTCTCTTACACCGTCGGTAAGGTAGCCCAGATCCTCGGCAATAAACATAAGAGCGGGGAAGCGCTCCTTGAGAGCGCCGATAAAGTTCATTCCGGGACCTTTTACCCATTTGCCGTTTTTGGCAGTTGCCTCTCCGTAAGGCACCGCCCAGTAGGCTTCAAAGCCACGGAAATGGTCGATACGGATAATATCATAGAGCTTGCCTGCGCCCTGCACGCGGCGCATCCACCATTCGTAGCCATTTTCAGCCATTGCATCCCAACGGTAAAGGGGATTGCCCCAGAGCTGTCCGTCCTCGCTGAAATAATCGGGAGGAACACCGGAAACATCCTTGGGCAGGTTCTTCTCATCCAGCAGGAAGCTGAGAGGCTCAGCCCATACATCGGCGGAGTCCATAGCCACGTAGATTGGCATATCTCCGATAACACCCAGACCCTTGCTGTGGATATAGGTCCTGAGAGCATTCCACTGGCGGTAGAAAAGGAACTGGATATATGTGAAAAGCTCCACATCCTCGCGGAGAAGGCTGCGGTATTTCTTAATGGCTTCTGCCTTGTGGAGACGGATATCCTCATCCTCCCACTGTGACCAGCCTGCCATACCGAAATGGCGCTTGCAGGCCATAAAAAGGGCATAGTCGGGAAGCCAGCCCTTGTTTTCCTCAACAAATTCCGCAACAGCCTCAGCGTCCCGCTCCCAGCCTTTTTCTTTGGCAATAGCGAGAACCTTGAAGCGATTCTCATAAACCTTGCCGTAGTCCACCTTTCCGGCATCATCGCCCCAATTTATGCTCTCAATATCCTCTTTTTCAAGAAGAGCGTCCTCAACCAGCATTTCAAGGTCTATAAAATAGGGATTTCCGGCATAAGATGAAAAGCTCTGATAAGGGGAATCGCCCATACTCGTGGGGCCAAGAGGCAAAACCTGCCACCAGCTCTGACCTGCTTCAGCCAGAAAATCCGCAAAATCATAGGCTGCCTTGCCCAGGGTACCTATTCCATGAGGAGAAGGCAGGGATGATATGGGCATAAGAATGCCGCTGCTTCTTTTCATAGTAGTCTTTTCCTTTCCATAAAATTACATATATCAGCTACGCTTTAATATATCCGTCTTTTTCTTTTCCGTCAATCCCATTGAAAGCAAAAAAGCATGGAATACCCCCCTGCTCTTTTTCCCGCAGTTTGCAGTCTGTTTTGTCTGCATTCGCTGAAGATTTTGTAAAGTTATTTTTCTTGCCAAAAATCCCTTTCACATTTTCAGAAAATTAGCAAAGAAACTCTTGTAAGATTTTCATCGTTATAATATAATTTTTGCGTATGCGACAATATAAAAACAAATAAATGTTAATATGCCACTAAATTAAAAAATGGAGAAATAAAAAATGACAACTGTATTGACAATTGTTAAACTTCTCGGCGGCCTTGCCATGTTCCTCTACGGTATGGAGATTATGGGCGACGGCCTCAAGCAAGGCTCCGGTAACGCCCTCAAGAACTTCCTGGGCAAGCTCACCGGCAACGTTGTTACCGGCCTTATCACCGGTCTGCTGGTCACCGCCATCATACAGAGTTCCACCGCCACAATCGTTCTCACCGTCGGTCTTATAGGTGCAGGTATTCTGAACCTCCGTCAGGGTGTCAGCATCGTTATGGGCGCCAACATCGGAACCACTGTCACCGCCTGGATAGTCACCCTTATGGACATTGAGGCAAGCGGCGGACTGCTTTCCCTCTTCAAGCCCGATAACCTCGCTCCTATCGCCCTTATCATCGGCATTATCCTCTTTATGTTCATCAAGGGAAAAACCTCCAAGAGCGCATCCCTCATTGCTCTCGGCTTTGGTATTCTCTTCACCGGTCTTATGCTTATGACCGATGCCGTTGAACCCCTCAGCGAATCCGACACCTTCGTCAATGTTCTCGGCTTCTTCAGCGATATGCCCGTACTCGGCATTTTCACCGGTCTTGTCCTCACCGTCATTGTCCAGAGTTCCTCTGCCATGGTCGGTATTCTTCAGGCCCTCTCCTCCACCGGCGCAATGGACTTCAACCTTGTCTATCCCATGATCATGGGTATCAACCTGGGTACCTGCGTCACCACCGCCCTTGTCTGCTCCATCGGCTCCAGCAAGGACGCAAAGCGCACCGGCATTGTTCACATCGTATTCAACACCATCGGCACCGTTCTCTTTATGATTGCTATGACTGTCATAAAAGCTTCCGGCGGCTTCCCCAATCTCTGGACCAGCATTGCCGACTCTGTATCAATCGCAAGCTTCCAGACCATTTTCAATCTGGCAACCGCAATCGTTCTCGTTCCCTTCTCCGGTCTCCTTGTCAAGCTCAGCTGCGCCATCGTCAAGGATGACCCCGCCAAGGAGGACAAGTATCCCGAGTTGGCCGCACTGGATTCCAAGCTTATGCATTCTCCCACCGTTGCCCTCGGCGTTCTGAAAAAGGCCATCATCACCATGGCAAAGGCTGCCAGAGACAATGTTGCTCTCTCTCTTGAACAGTTTAAGGGCTATGACGCGGAGCGCTACAACGAAATTGAAGAATATGAGAACCGTCTTGATCAGTTCGCCGATCACGCTTCCACCTTCCTTATCGAGCTGAGCCACCATGTGGAAACCGAGCGCGACAGCCGCGAGATAAACCTGCTTATGCAGTGCATCCCCAATATCGAGCGCATCGGCGACTATGCCACCAACTTTGACGAGATGGCTCTCAAGATGCATGAAGGCCAGCTTAAGTTCTCCGACTCCGCAAATCGCGAGTTTGAAATCATCGGCTCCTCCGTTCAGGAAATCCTTCGTCTTATGATTGAAGCTCTCGAGGCCGACAGCGAGCGCACCGCCCGCCGCATTGAGCCCCTTGAGGAAGTTATCGACGATATGGTGCTTATGCTCCGCACCCGTCATACCGACCGTCTCCGTCAGGGAAAATGCAACATTTCCTCCGGCCTTGTGTATATGGATGCTCTCACCCATCTTGAACGCGCCGCTGACCAGTGCAGCAACATCGCACTTCTCATCATCGGCAAGAACAACGACAAGGTTATGGATAACTATCATACTTACATCCAGGAGCTTCACAACACCACTTCCGATACAAGCTATCTTGCTGAGCTTCGCAACCGCAAAGAGCAGTATCTTATCCCCCTGGAGAACATCGTTTTCTGATAAACCGAAAAAAATCGGCAGAGCTTTTGCTCTGCCGATTTTTTATTTGTTTACTGAATCACTGATAAATCACGCTGCCGCAGCATTCTTGACACCCTCCGCGGCGGATGATATATTTTTTAAATGAGCAAAATACAATATCCGTCCGAAAAGGAGGCAATATAATATGTATCAGAATGCACCCATGAGCGAGCGCGTGAAGCGGGTAAGAGAAAAATACCGCTCCACCAAGCCCAAAATAGACCTCAACCGCTATAAGCTCGTCACCGAGTTTTATATGGAAAATCCCGACATTACCGGCATTCTCAAGCGCGCTGAAAACCTCCGCAATCTTTTTGAAAAAATGCCCACTCCCGTCAACGAGGATGAGCTCATTGTAGGCTTTGCTGCGGAGACTTACCGTGGCTGTGCCCTCTTCCCCGAAAACTCCTTCTGGTGGTTTTTGGACGAGATTGACACCCTGCCCACCCGCTCCGTTGACCCCTATGACATCGATCAGGAGACCTATGATTACATAAAGAAGACCGGTCATTTCTGGGAGAAAAACTGCACCAGCGCCATAATCGACAAGTATCTGCCCGAATCCTATAAGCAGCTTTCCGGCGCAGGCGTTCTCAACTTCCTTGAAAAGAGAAACTGCCAGAACCCCATCGGACATTACTGCGGAAATTTCTGGACCGTTGTTGACAGAGGTCTGGGCTCCGTCCGCGACGAAGCCAGAGCCAAGATGCGCGAGCTTGAAGAGAATGGTATCCGCGGCGACGAGGCCAAAAAATACATTTTCTACCGCTCCGTGGATATTGTCACCGAGGGTCTCATCATATACACAAAGCGCTATGCCGCAGAGTGCCTCCGTCAGGCCGAAAGCTGCAGCGATCCCCAGCGCAAGGCAGAATTGCTCCAGATGGCCGACAGCCTTGACTGGATAATCGAAAAGCCCTGCCGCACCTATCACGAGGCTCTGCAGGCCTGCTACCTCTACCAGATGGGACACATCCTCGACGCCCAGCTTCACGGCATAAGCTACGGCCGTCTTGACCTCTATGTTGGCAAGTATCTGGATGCCGACCTTGAGGCAGGACGCATCACCCGCGAGCAGGCTCAGGAGCTTATGGATCTCTTTATGCTCAAGGTTGCCGAGTGCAACAAGGTCTGGTCCGAGCTCAAGACCCGTTCCGGCCCCGGCTACACCTCCGGTCAGCTTATCACCATCGGCGGCATGCATAAAGACGGCAGCGACTCCACCAATCTTGCAACCTATCTGGTTCTCCAGTCCTCCGCCCGTCTGAAGCTCCATAATCCCCCCGTTGCCCTGCGCGTTCACAAGGATACTCCCAAGGAGCTTTGGGAGGCCGCTCTTGAGACCAACAAGCAGGTTGGCGGTGTTCCCTGCTTCGAAAATGACGATGTTGCCGTTGAGAGCATTGTGCGCCGCGGCATTCCCATTGAGGACGCCCGCAACTACTGCCTCATCGGCTGCGTTGAACCCTGCGTATGCGGCTCCGACTTCTCCAACTCCGGCGGCGACGGCAACAACTCCTACACCATATTGCCCGCAGCCCTCTGGCTTGCCATCAACAACGGCGTCAACCCCTTCCGCTTCCCCGGCGCTCCCGAAAACAAGCCAAGCGGCCCCCGCACCGGCTATCTCTACGACATGAAGAGCATGGACGAGGTTCTTGCCGCATATAAGACCCAGATAGATTACTTCACCAAGTGGCAGGTTAACATGGTCAACTGCTACGAGTATATCTACAGCTTCCACCGTCCCCTCCCCCTGCTTTCCGCAACCATGGACGGCTGCATGGAGTCCGGTCTCGACGTTATGTGGGGCGGTTCCAAGTATAACGCAGCGGGCAACTCCAGCATCGGTCACGGCACCGTTGCAGACAGCCTCAATGTTATCGACTATGTCTGCTTCCGCAAGAAGATTGCCACCACCAGAGAACTCTATGATGCCCTCATCAACAACTGGGAAGGCTACGAGGATCTTCATCAGTATATCCTCGGCAAGGTTCCCCACTACGGCAACAACATCCCCGAGGCCGACAAGTATCTGAAGTTCGTTGCCGACACCTATGCCGACGGCATCTGCAGAGGCACAAGCCCCCGCGGCTGCGGCTGGACCGCAGGCTGCTGGCCTGTCACCCTGAACGTTGTTCTGGGCAAATTCAACCATGCAACTCCCGACGGACGCAAGACCGGCGCTCCCCTTTCCGACGGCATTTCCCCCGTTCAGGGCATGGACAAAAACGGCCCTCTTGCCACCATCGGCTCCATCCTGAAGTTTGACCAGAGCAAGTATGCCAACGGCACTCTCTGCAATATGAAGTTCCACCCCACCGTTCTCAGCGGCGAGGACGGCATCGAAAAGCTCCGCACCGTTATGCAGACCTATTTTGACGGCGGCGGAATGGAGCTTCAGCTGAACATTGTTTCCGCCGAGACCCTCAAGGACGCCCAGATTCACCCCGAGAATTACAAGGATCTGGTTGTCAGAATCGCCGGCTTCTCCGCCTACTTTGTTGAAGTTTACAAGGATGCGCAGGATGACCTTATCCGCCGCACCGAAATGAACGTCTGATCGGACACAGGTGAAAACGAAATGAGTACGGAAAATTTGACCGGAAGACTATATGACATACAGGGCTTTTCCGTTCAGGATGGCCCCGGTGTGCGCACTACCGCATTCCTCAAGGGCTGCCCTCTGCGCTGCCCCTGGTGCCATAGTCCCGAATCACAGTCCTTCAAGCCTCAGCTCAGCTGGATATCCATGCGCTGCCTGGGCACCGACGCCTGCAAATCCAGATGCATGAAAGCCTGCCCCGAAAATGCCATAGAGCTTGGAGAAATCCGCAAGGACGCCACCACCGGCGAAGAGCTGCAGATGGTGCATGTCAAGCGTGAGGCTTGCACAGACTGCGGTCTTTGCGCCGATAAGTGCTATGCGGAAGCTCTTTATATCTGCGGCGAGGATTACACGGTTGATGAGCTTGTGGAGCGTCTTATGCAGGACAAGGCCTTCTATGACCGCTCCGGCGGCGGAATCACCATTTCAGGCGGCGAGGCTCTCTGTCAGGTGGATTTCGTTGTGGAAGTGTTCAAGCGCATGAAGGAAAAGGGAGTGCACACCGCCCTTGATACCTCCGGCTTTGCCCAGTGGGACACCGTTGCAAAAACCATGCCCTACACCGACCTTTATCTCTATGACATAAAGCATATGGACAGCGAAAAGCACAACGCAGTGGTGAAAGTTCCCAATGAGCAAATACTGGCCAACGCAAAGCTTCTCGCTCAAAACGGCAAAAAGCTCCAGATACGCATACCCGTCATTCCCCTTTTCAACGATGACGAGGAGAATATCCGCGCAACCGCCGAGTTTTGCAAAACTCTTGGCGACGCGGTGACCGTGGTGCAGCTTTTGCCCTACCATAATCTGGGCGTGATGAAATATCTGCGTATAAGCGACGAAAAGGCCGTGGAGGCAACTCCCCCCAGCGACGAATTTATGCAGAAGCTGAAAAAAATAATGGAGGAATACGGCCTGCCCGTAACCATCCACTAAATACATAATAAAAAAGCAGGGTGCCGAAATTGGCGCCCTGCTTTTAAATTTTACTTATACAAAGCCTCGTTGATCTTGGCAATTTCCTTTTCAGAAAGTTCAACACGTGTTTCGGCATCGGCGATAATGGTGCCTCCGTCATATCCTTCTCCGCAAAGAGGCCCATTGAGCATAATATATGTCCAGGATTCCTTGCTGCCGTCATCCTTAAACCAGCTTTCGTCAACCATTGATTGATCATAGACGATTCCGGTCTCGTAATCTACAATTAAAAGTGTGTCGCTGAATATGTCTCCATTTTCTTTTGCCCACTGACAATCTGCTTTCACTGCAAGATAGTGAATGTCGATTGAATTTGTTTCCTTGCCATCAAGCTCCAATTCAATCACACGAGTGACTTTGAGAGGGGCAGGTTCCGAACCCGTAATATTCTGAAAGTTCTGCTGGCTTTTCAAGAAACTGTCGCTTTTGATGTAGTTCCCCAAATTTTCAATGAGAAAATCCTTAGCAGAAGTTTCTTGCCCATCAACTACGATGGACTGTACTTCATCTTTGTTACCACAAGCAACAAGACTCACGCACATTACAAGCGCAAGTATAAAACAAATTGTTCTTTTCATTTTCTTACCTCTTCCTTAAATGTTCGGTAAGAGGAATGATAGCATATCTGTCATAATATGGCAATCAGATTTCGGAGAGCGGATTATCTATAAAAAACGAAAAATCCGCATCCCGATGGGATACGGAGTTTCTGGAGCTGCTGGGCGGATTCGAACCGCCGACCTCATCCTTACCAAGGATGCGCTCTACCTACTGAGCTACAGCAGCAAATTATATGCCCCTTACTTGAAGGGGCATTTTTTTGGCGACCCAGAACGGGCTCGAACCGTCGACCTCCAGCGTGACAGGCTGGCGTTCTAACCGACTGAACTACTGGGCCAAAGCGCTTTATTAAGATAACAAATTAGACGACATTTGTCAATACTTTTTTTCAAATTTTTCAGAAATCTTTTTTTGAAGATTTTGTCCTATTTTTTGGTGCTTTTTCCATTGCTTTTTTTAGGCGCATGTGAACATTCTGTAAAAATTTCCGTTTTTTATTTTATTTGACTGTTTTTTATATTATACTTATTTTAGTAAAAAATGTCTTTCAGGGAGAATCTATATGCTTAAACTTAAAAATATTAAAAAGGATTATAAGGCCGGCAACAGCACCGTTCAGGCGCTGAAGGGCATTGACCTTCAGTTCCGCGAAAGCGAGTTTGTTGCCATTCTCGGCCACTCCGGCTGCGGCAAGACCACTATGCTGAATATTATCGGCGGTCTTGACCAGTACACCAGCGGCGACCTTATCATCAACGGCCGCTCCACCAAGGACTTTAAGGACAGCGACTGGGACAGCTACCGCAACCATTCCATCGGTTTTGTTTTCCAGAGCTATAACCTTATCCCCCATCAGAGCGTTCTTGCCAACGTTGAGCTTGCGCTCACCCTCTCCGGTGTAAGCAAATCCGAGCGCCGCCGCCGCGCCGCGGAGGCTCTCACCAGAGTCGGTCTTGCCGACCAGGTGCAAAAGCGCCCCAACCAGCTCTCCGGCGGTCAGATGCAGCGCGTTGCCATTGCCCGCGCACTGGTAAACGACCCTGACATCCTTCTTGCCGACGAGCCCACCGGTGCTCTTGACAGCGAAACCAGCGTTCAGGTTATGGATATCCTTGCGGAAATCGCAAAGGAGAAGCTGGTCATCATGGTCACCCACAATCCTGAACTGGCCGACACCTACGCAACCCGTATTGTCCGCCTTAAGGACGGCGAGATAACCGACGACACCATGCCCTTTGACGGCGCTGACGAAAAGCCCGCCGAACCTAATGTGCGCAGGAAAAAGCCCTCTATGAGCTTCTTCACCGCCTTCTCCCTCTCCCTCAACAACCTTATGACCAAGAAGGGCCGCACCATCCTCACCGCCTTTGCCGGAAGCATTGGCATTATCGGCATTGCCCTTATCCTCTCTCTCAGCAACGGCATCAATACATATATAGATCAGGTGCAGCAGGACACTCTCTCCAGCTATCCTATCACCATTGAGGCTGAAACCGTGGATATGGGAGCAATGATGCTTTCTATGATGAGCGCCAACTTCGAAGAGAGCGGAGAGACCGAGGAGAGAGAAACCGACAAAGTTTATTCCTCCGCCGTTATGTTCAACCTGATGGACTCTATGCTCCATATGGAAACCTCCACCAACAACCTTGTTGCTTTCAAGGAGTTCCTTGATGAAGGTGGCGGCGGAATTTCCGAGCTGGCAATCATCCGCTACGGCTACAATCTCCCCTTCAATGTCTATACCAAGGACGAGGAAGACGTTATCGTAAAGAGCGACCTTACCGCTCTCGTCTCCGATGCAATGGAGTCCCTCTACGGAGGAAGCATGGGCGATTTAAGCACCATGATGCCCATGACCGCAACACTGAATGTTTGGGAAGAGCTTCTCCCCGGCGAGGGCGATGAGCTTGTTGCCGATACCGTCAAGGAACAGTATGATATCGTTTACGGCTCCTGGCCTCAGAGCTACGACGAGGCAGTTCTCTTCATAGATAAGAACAACGAACTCAGCGATCTTATGATGGTCTCCCTCGGTCTTGTTCCCTCCAGAGAGCTGGACGAGGTTATGACCGCCCTTAGAGAGGGCGAGGGTGAGTTCAGCCCCGTAGGCAGAAGCTGGACCTATGAAGAGCTTTGCGACCTGAGCTACAAGCTCATTCTCCCTGCAGAAACCTATCGCTATGACAGCACTTCCGGCACTTACGTGGATATGTCCGCCACCGATTCCGGTATGGAGCTTATTTATAACAGCGCTGAGGTTGGCGTTCCCATCAAAATCGTGGGTATTGCCCGCCCCAACGAGGAAGCCACTTCCACCATGATCACCGGTGCAATCGGCTACACCCACGCTCTCACCATCCACGCCATTAAGGAAACCGAGGCTCTTGAGATAGTCTCTGCCCAGCTTGATGACCCCGAGACCGATGTTATTAACGGTCTCCCCTTCGCCACCGGCGAGGAAGTTGAGCCCACCGTTCAGGAAAAGACCGATGCCATCACCGAGTATCTTGCCACTTTAAGCGTCGAGGAAAAATCCAAGGCTTACGTTGACGTTATGAGTCAGGCAGATGATGAATATGTTGCCGGTATTGTTGAGCAGCAGACCGCAGGCATGACCCGCGAGAGCATCGAGGAAATGATTGTTCAGCAGTACGCCGCAGAGCTGGGAGTTGATGCAGCCACCATTATGGGCTATATCTCCGAAATGAGCGATGAGGAGCTCTTCGCTCAGGTTCATCTTGCAATCGAGGGACAGGTTCGTCAGCAGTATGCAGATGCTGTTATCCAGCAGATGGCCGCTCTTCCCGCTCAGCAGCTTGCAAACGCTATGGACACCATTCTTGCCGGCGACGAGATGGTTATGGCCTATGCGGGTCTCTCCCCCTTCACCGAGGCACAGTATGTCTATCTCTACGACACGTACTATCCTCCCACCCACAGCCAGTCCAGCTATGAGGATAACCTGACCGCTCTTGGCTACATCGATCTGAACAGCCCTGACACCATCAGCATCTATGCCTCCACCTTTGCCGACAAGGATGTCATTGCGGACTATATTGCCGCTTACAACGACAGTGTCAGCGAAGAGGATGTTATCACTTACACCGACTATGTGGCTCTGCTTATGAGCTCCATCACCGGCATTATCAGCGGCATAAGCTATCTGCTCATTGCCTTCGTCTCCATTTCCCTCGTTGTCTCCTCCATTATGATAGGTGTTATCACACTTATCTCCGTTCAGGAGCGCACCAAGGAAATCGGTATTCTCCGTGCCGTGGGCGCAAGCAAGCGAGATGTCAGCCGCGTTTTCAACGCCGAAACTATGATTGTAGGTTTAAGCGCAGGTCTCGTGGGCATTGTTGTCACTATTATCCTTATATTCCCAATCAATGCAATATTGCTTTACTACACCGGCCTTGAAGGCCTCAGTGCTGCCCTTCCCGCAGTAGGCGGTATCGTTCTCATTATAATCAGCGCACTGCTCACTCTCATCGCAGGTCTCATTCCCTCCCGCGTTGCGGCAAAGAAGGACCCTGTGGAGGCACTGCGCACCGAATAAATCCTCACGTTTTCAAATCCGGGAGACCGATGTCTCCCGGATTTTGTTTATTTGCAAAAGGAGAGCAAAAATGGTAAAATACGCCCAACTACAATCGATTAAGGAGGGATTGCCTTGAAGAGATATATTGCAGTCTTTCTGGCTCTTTCAGTAATATTAGGGCTTTGCGCCTGCGCAACAGCCCCCGCACAGCCGATGGAGCCCGCCGCAGCCATTGAAACAGCGGAGCCCACACCTGAGCCCACTCCCGAAGCTACACCGGAACCCACTCCCGAGCCCAAGCCGGGGGAGATTTTCCTTAGCGTCAGCTCCATAATATTTTCCATAGTGGGCGAGAGCGAAAACATATATATGGGCACTGTTCCCGTTGAAGAGGTTACATGGGAAATCGCTGACGAAAACATCGTCACAATCGAAAACGGCGTGCTCACCGCCGTTGGCGTGGGTGAAACCACCGTCACCGCGTTTTTCGAGGATCAGTCCATGAGCTGCACCGCAGGCTGCCTTGCCGCCACCGAGGCGGACTTCTATAAGCTCTTTGACGGTCAGCGCCGCCAGCCCAAGCGCATCCCAGTTCATCTTGAGAATCCTCCCTACGACTATTTCGATGACGTTGTTTTTATCGGCGACTCAATAACCTATTTCTTCTACTACCACGACAGCTTTGACGATATGATAGGCGATGCCGCATTCCTCACCCGCGGCGGCACGGGCATCATCGGGCTTGAGCGCAGAAGCTACAACATTCAGTATCAGGGTGAGGACACCAACATTGAAGACTGCGTGGCAAAGGTCGGACGCAACAAAGTATATCTTATGCTGGGTCAGAACGACCTGCCTCAGCTCAGCGTTGAAGCCGTCCTTGAGCTTTACGACACGATAATCACCCGCATTGTTGAAAGAAATCCCGGCGTTGAGATATATATCCAGTCCGTTTTGAACGAATGGTGGACCTTTAACACCGATAAAACCCGCAACGAAAAAATTGACGCTTTCAACATCGTCCTTGAGGAGTATGCCGAGGAGAAGGGCTATCATTATGTGGATGTGGGTATGTATATAGAAGACCACTACGGCTCCCTTGCCCTTCCCTATGATGTGGATCACCTTATCCATGTGAACAAAACCGGCTGCATAGAGTGGGCAAATGCTCTGCTTTCCTATGCCTATGTTGAGCGGCTTTGGGAGGAATAATATGAAAAGAATAACTTGCTCTGTCCTTATCCTTGTATTGCTTCTTGCTCTCTGCGCCTGCGGCGTGAAGGGTGCCCCCGCAAAAGAAGTGGAACTGCAGAATCTTTATGACAGTTTCTCTGCCTCTCTGCCCGATATGCTTGTTCTCGACGATGCGATGAGGCTGAATCTTATGGGTGTTAGGGACGAATACTGCGATCAGGTGATCTGCTCCGTTGTTGCCTTCAGCCTTCAGGCAGATGAGATTTGGCTCATTGAGGCAGCTGATGAGGAGTCCCTTTCCTCTCTTAAAACCCTTGCGGAAAACCGACTCCGCGCCAAAATGGAGGAAGCCAGCTTTTATTCCCCAGATCAATACGCTATTTGCGAGGACGGACGCATCATTACCGACGGCCTTTATCTGGCCTTTATAGTTTCTCCCGATGCGGATACTTTTGAAGCGGCATTCAAAAATGCTATGAAATAATTTATGGCGCGATAAGAAATCTTATCGCGCCGTCTTTTTTTCTTTTGATTTTTTCACGGGTATGTGCTATTATTTTCTAAAGGAAAAAGCTCATTAAAGGAGGATGACCATGAACAAGATCATTACCATCAGCCGCGAATTCGGTTCCGGCGGACGCGAGCTTGGCAAGCGCCTTGCAGAAGAACTCCGCGTTGCCTACTACGACAGAGAGATTGTCACCGCCATTGCTCACCGCAGTGACCTTGCCGAAGACTATGTGGGGCAGATTCTGGAAAACCGCATTATGACTTATTATCCCATCACCGTGGCCTCTTCCTTTGCCGCAATGCCCCCCACGGACACTCTCCAGTATGTGAACCACGGCATCTACAACGCCCAGAATGAGATCATACTTGAGCTGGGTCAGAAGTCCGACTGTGTTATTGTCGGACGCTGCGCCGATTACATACTCGAGGATTATAAGCCCTTCAACATTTTCGTTTATGCGGATATGGAGTCCCGTATGGCACGCTGCCGCGCCAAGGGCGGCAAGGACGCTTCCCTTACCGACAAGGAGCTTAGCAAGAAGATCCAGTCCATAGACAAGGCCCGCGCCCAGTATTACCGCTTCTATTCCGGACGCAGTTGGGGCGACAAGAGTAACTATGACCTTTGCATCAACACCTCCGGACGCAGCATTGAAAAGCTGGCAAAGGCAATCGCCTACACCATCACCCACGCAAACGACTGATACGAGCAATCCATCCCACTGTCGCATTTATGACAGTGGGATTCTTTTTTTGCTTTCTCTATGGAAAAGTCTCCCCCTTTAGTGTAGAATATAAAAAAAGACAGCCCCGAAAAGCAGGTGAAACCATATGTACAGACCTCTTGCAGACGAAATACGCCCTCAGACCATTGACGATATGGTGGGGCAGGAGCATATTCTCGGCGAAGACGGAATGCTCCGCCGCATTATTGAAAGCGGCAGCATTCCAAATATGATATTCTACGGTCCCTCCGGCACCGGAAAGACCACTGCCGCCAGAATAATAGCCAAAAACACCAACCGCACACTGCGCAAACTCAATGCCACCACTGCGGGCATTGCCGATATAAAGGCCATAATAGACGAGCTTGACACCATGCTTTGCCCAGGAGGCGTGCTGCTCTATCTGGACGAGATTCAGTATTTCAACAAAAAGCAGCAGCAGAGCCTTCTGGAGTTTATCGAAAACGGCTCCATAACCCTCATTGCCTCCACAACGGAGAACCCTTACTTCTGTGTTTTCAACGCAATTTTGAGCCGCTCCACGGTTTTTGAATTCAAGGCAATCGCTCCCCGCCAGGCGGAAAAGGCCGTTTTGCGGGCTGTGGATTATCTGGCACAGCGTGACAATCTCCGCATAGTCCCCGAAGCGGGAGTTGTGGACTACATTGCCTCCAGCTGCGGCGGCGATGTAAGAAAGGCTATGAACACCGTTGAGCTGCTTGTCTCCGCCGCCCGCCGCAAGGATGGCACGCTCCATCTGACCCTTGCAGACGCGGAGGCCATCTCCCAGCGCTCCGCCATGCGCTATGACAGAGACGGTGACGCTCATTTTGACATTCTCTCCGCTCTTATGAAAAGCATACGCGGCTCCGATCCCGATGCCGCCCTTCACTATCTGGCAAGGCTTCTGGAGGCAGGAGACCTGCTATCCGCCTCCAGACGCATTCTCTGCTCTGCCTGCGAGGATATAGCCCTCGCCTATCCTCAGGCCATTCCCATTGTGAAGGCCTGCGTGGACAGCGCTTTGCAGCTTGGAATGCCCGAAGCAAGGCTGCCTCTGGCCGATGCGGTCATCCTTCTTGCCACCGCGCCTAAGTCCAACAGCGGCTGCCTTGCGATAGACGCCGCCATAGCGGATGTGAAGCGGGGCAAAACGGGAGGCATTCCCCGTGAACTGCAGAATGTCCACGCCGACGGCACCGGCTTCGAGCGGGAGCAGGGCTACAAATACCCCCATTCCTATTCTCACCATTGGGTGAAGCAGCAGTATCTCCCCGATGAGATTAAAGACTCCAGATACTATGTTTACGGCGACAACAAGGTTGAGCAGGCCGCCAAAAACTATTGGGACGCCATCAAGGGCTCAAAATAAAAGAAAGGAGCGCCCCGCCTATGGATATTCAGGTCAACGATATTCTCACAATGAAAAAAGCCCACCCCTGCGGCAGCGCCAAATGGACCGTCACCCGCATAGGCGCGGACTTCAAGCTCCGCTGCTGCGGCTGCGGTCACGAGGTTATGGGCGCCAGAAGCAAGTTTGAGCGCAACATAAAGGCCGTTGAAAGGGACGGCAACAAAATATGAGATACGAAGGCAGCGTTTACCGCCCTCCCGGAGAATGGAAAAGCTATATTCTCCAGTGCACCGTGGGCTGCAGCTATAACCTCTGCACCTTCTGCGAAGCATACAAGGGCAAGCCATACCGGGTAAAAAACCTTGACTATGTCCTTGAAGACATCACCATGGCGGCGGTGCGATATCCCGAAACGGAAACCGTTTTCATCGCCGACGGAGATGCCATCGTCCTGCCTATGGACTATATGCTCACTGTCCTCGATGCTTTGAAAAATGCCTTTCCCCGTCTGCGGCGCGTCACCTGCTACGCAGGCCCCATAAGCACTATGCAGAAAACACCTGAAGAGCTTCGTCTTCTTCATGAAAGAGGTCTGGGGAGGGTTTACCTAGGTGTTGAGACGGGAGACAGCGCCCTCCTTGCCAAGGTAAAAAAAGGCGTAGACGCGGAGCAGATGCTTGCCGCAGGTATCGCCCTGAAAAACGCGGGTTTTGACCTCTGGGTCACCGTTATCGCAGGTCTTGAGGGCAGCGGCGACGGCTATATCCGCAATGCAACTCTCACCGCGAAGCTGCTCAACGCTATGGCTCCTCAGCATATCTCCGTGATGACCTATATGGCAACTATGGGCACGGAAATGTATGAGGATGTGCTGGCAGGCAGATTTATTATGCAGTCCCCCCGGGAGGCTCTTTTGGAAACAAGGCTTCTTATAGAGCTTCTGGACCTTCCCGGCGCCCATTTCACCGCCAACCATATGTCCAACTACCGCCCCATAAAGGGCACTTTGGGTCAGGACACCTCCCTATTCCTGGCTCAGATTGACGAGATGCTCGCTCAGGCGGACAGAGTGAAGCAGCGCAGGATTTATCGCCACGGATAGCCTGGCAGACATAGTCCAAACACGTTTTTGAGAGCATACCCGTCGACATTGCTGCGTTGCCGGCTTTTGAAGGGCGACAGCCCATCCGCAAGAGCCCGCCTTGCACTGCCTTAGTGTATGGTCTCAAAAATCTTCGACTCCCCGAGAGTGGATTTTTGTGTCAGGCAAAATTGAATGATGCAGGTGGGCTTATTGCCCACCAAAGAATGAAATAAACTCTGGCGCTAAAATCCGCCTCGCGGAGCGTGTTCGGATTATTTCTGCCAGGCTAACAAAAATGTATAAATAAGGTTTGCATAGGAAAGAATAGCCATGCAAACCTTATTTTTCATTTTTGGAGGTCATAATAATGGAAAAAAAGAAAAACTTCGCAGGGGCTCTTGAGTCCTTTTTCGCCGGAAAAGGTTTTTACATTGTTCTCTTCCTCTGCGTGGCCGTAATCGGCGTCTCCGCCTGGACTATGCTTTCCGTGGGCACCGAAAGCGTTGATGAGGTTCTCCCCAGCCCCGAGCTCTCACTCAACACGGAAGAAGCTCTCCCCGAGGAGGACTTTCCCCTCTTTGCCGAAGGCGAAGAACCCATCGAGGAGATTGCCCCCGTCATCAACATGGACGCAGGCATCGCACAGCCCGAGGTTCCCGCAGATGCCGAACCCGTCCCCACCCCCGCACCTGCACCCGTGGCACAAAACACTGCTCCCTCTTATTTCATTCGCCCCGTTGCAGGGCAGATTGAAAACGGCTACAGCATGGACGCTCTGGTTTATAACCGCACTATGCGCGACTGGCGCACCCATGACGGCCTTGATATCTCCGCGGAGCTGGGCGCTCAGGTGAAGGCCATCGCCGACGGCACCGTTGAAAAGGTCTATAATGACGATGCAATGGGCACCACTGTTGTCCTTACCCATTCCGGCGGTCTTCGCAGCATTTACTCCAATCTGGCCGAAAGTCCCACCGTCAGGGAAGGGGAAGCCGTTGCCTGCGGCAGCGTAATCGGCAGTGTGGGCACCACCGCCCTTTGCGAGACAGGCGAGGTGCATCATCTCCACCTTGCAATGAGTCTTAACGGCAACAGCGTTGACCCCGCAAAATATCTTCCTTAAAAAAATTAGAAAAATTGAAAATTAGCCCTTGACAATCGGATTTAGATGGGCTATAATCCTAATGCTGTTCACAGCATTATGGCGGCGTAGCTCAGTTGGCCAGAGCACTCGGTTCATACCCGGGGTGTCACTGGTTCGAATCCAGTCGCCGCTACCATAAGGGGCGCACATCCGAGCGCCCCGACTATGGCGCGTTGGTCAAGCGGCTAAGACACCGCCCTTTCACGGCGGTAACACGAGTTCGATTCTCGTACGCGTCACCAAGCAAAGGGTCAGCAAATGCTGACCCTTTTGTTTTTCCGCCCCTTAAATCAAATAGTATGGAGGCTTAGCTCAGCTGGTTAGAGCGCACGCCTCACACGCGTGAGGTCGACGGTTCGAGTCCGTCAGTCTCCACCAGAAAAGAACCACCTTTTGTCCGTAGACAAAAGGTGGTTCTTTTCAACGAAATAAATCCCTTGAGGGATTTGTGAAATGCACTTCGTGCGTGAAATATTGCTTCGCAATGTGAAATGCCTGCGGGCGTGAGTGGATTTATTTCATTTCACTTGATGCGAAAGCATCAAATTTCACAATGACCGCAGGTCATTATTTCACATTTGCCGCAAGGCAAATATTTCACTAAATTCAGTGATATCCATTGACTTGAAATAATCACGAATTTATGCTATTCTATGGCTAAAATAGTAAGAATTTTACGCATCGAAAGGAGTTTCTTATGTTCTTCTCAAAAAAGAAAAGAATCAAAGCATATTTGGCAGCGAAACCGGAACACACTCCTTTTGATGATATATTGCAGAATTGGATAGATGAACAATTTGAAGAAAAACTATCAGCTATGGGTTTAACCAAGATTGAAATCCACATTGATTGGCTTGGTGATTATAAATGCGTGTCCGTACAAGCACGCAAAGGAAAATATTTCGTAGAGTTACAAATTCACCCCGATGAATTTACAATCGCATATGACGAGGATGAAGCGGATGATGACATAGAGTATCGTCTGATGAGCTTGGAATATTTCTACAATACAGTAAAGCAGATTATAGTTGCTTTGTAATTCACACTACTTTTGGTTACTTTTACCCCTATTTCTGCTCCGTTTAGGTAGTCTTTCGCACAAAAAAGCCACGACTTTCGTCGTGGCTTTTTTGTTTTTATTCATGATTCGTTCGCTGCCGGGCTCAGGCACTTGTCCTTTTTCCCCACAGTGAGGAATAACACGGCCGTTCCAAGGGCGGCGATAACAATACCCGCAATGAGCATTGCGTCAACACCTGCAAATTCGATAAGCTGACCTCCGGCAAAATTTCCGCAGGCGCAGCCCAGAGAATAGGCGGCAGTTATAAATGCCTGACCTTTTACCATATCCGCTTTCAGCACTTTCTGATCGGCATAATACACCTGCGTGGGAGCAAGGAAGCTGTAGCTTGTTGCCTGAAGCAGCTGAACGAGGTAAATTCCCTCAACGCTCCCGACAACAAGAAAAAGCACGCTCTTGAGCAGGAAGGACAGGCCGGCAATTTTCAGCAGAAGACCGTCGCTCATCTTTTTTCGAATTTTCTCGAAAAACACAAGCACGAACATCTCGATGAAGGTTGCCACAAACAAAGCCACGCCCACTTCCGCGCTGCCTCCGCCCAGACGGTCAAAAATCTTGATAAGATAATTTTCCGTCATTGCATGGAACATACCCAGCAAAAGCACACCCAGAAGGGATACGCAATACCAGCGGTAGCGGCTGAAAAATACCGCCACAGAGCAGCATTCGCTGTTTTTCTTCTCACGGCTGCGTACCTCACCCATTGAGGGGTAACCGAGGGTTATGATTATATTGGCAGCAAGCATGGCAAGAATGGCCCATATCATCCAGTCCTCACCGAAATCTGCCATAATGCGTCCCAATCCGAGAGCGGCGAGAGAATAGGCGAGAGAGCCTATTCCGCGTCCTATGCCGTAGTTTATTTTTCTGCCGACACTGTTGAAGGACACACTTATGGAGTTGAGCAGCGGCATCATCGCATCAAAGGAAAAAATACCGAGCAGATAAATAATACCCATTGCCGTGCCCTGCAGTTTTCCGCTGAGAAGCAAAGCAAAAAACGCCATACTGACAGCGCTGAGCCCCACCACAAGATATTTCACCATATTTCCGCCAAAGCGGTCGGCTCTGTCCGCCAGAAAAGGCTGCACGGCGCAGGAGAGCAGACTGCCGAGAGCAAGCAGCGTTCCCACCTGAGAGGCGGGCAGTCCCTTGGCCAGAAGATAAGCACTGGCGAAGCTCATAACTCCCGCTGCAGCCGCCCAATAGGCCATCTGCTGGAGTGTATATCTAAAAGTAAGCGGTTTTTTCAAAAAAGTTTACCTCATTCATAAAAAAGTACATAAAACATATCATCAGCCAAAGATATTTGCAAGGGATTTGTGGAAAAGAGAGCTCCCCCTTGTTGTATCTTTTCCTTTTATGTGTTAGTATAGCTGCATACGAAAGGGGTTTCCATATGAGAAAAATTATAGACTCTGCCCGAAAAATTTATAACAAAAATCTTGCGAGAAAGCTGGAAAACAAAGACTTTTCCGTTATTGCAAGCAACTGCAACGGAGCTTTCCTCCTGCACGATCTTGGGCAGAGGTTTAACAGCCCCTTTGTAAACCTTTGGCTTAAGCCCGATGACTTCATTCGTTTTCTCTCTGATATTCACCATTATCTAAACTGCGGCATGACATTTGTTGAGGAAGAGGGTATTAACTATCCCATCGGACTTATTGACGATGTGAGAATATATTTCCAGCACTATGAAACAAATGAAGAGGCGATGGAAAAATGGACCCAGCGCTCAAAGCGCATAAACTTTGATAATCTCTTCATCATGTTTACCGACAGAGATGGCTGCACTTATGAAAATCTCCGCGATTTCGATGCATTGCCATACAAAAATAAAGTAGTGTTCACTCATATTCCCTATCCTGAGTTTCCCTCAGCTTATTACATTAAAGGCTGGGAAAATGAAAAGTGCGTAGGCGAGTGCTTCGAATACAAAAGCTCTCTTACGTTAAAAAAATATTATGACGATTTCGACTATATAAGCTGGTTCAACAGCGGCAAATGAATATTTTCAGGACACAAAAAATCCGACCTAGGATAGGTCGGATTTGTTTTTTATATAAGCACGTTCACCAGTTTCCCGCGCTGCGCTCCAAAAGGGGCTTTCCGCTGAAAACCCGTTCCGCCGCGGCGAGGAATTCCTCCGCGTTTTTTGCTTTTTTAATCACTTTTCCCAGCTTTTCGCTGTCTCCGAAAAGCTGAATGAAATAATGCCAGAATTCCTTCATCCGTCCTGCGGCATTATTACGGCTTTGGAATTGCTGCGCGTAGGCATCAAAAAGCTCCGCATGAAATTCTTTCAGAACTTCAACATCCGCATTCACAGAGCCTTTCACCTTTCCCGCAAGGAAGGGATCGGCAACAATTCCCTGCCCCAGCATGGTAGCCTCCAGTTTCGGGAAGCTATCCATAATTTTTCTGCAGTCGGCGGCGCTTACTATGCCTCCGTTGAAGCTGAGGGGCATTTTTGCTTTTTCCGCCGCCGCGCTGAAATAATCCATACGGGGCTTTTCCCGGTAAAAATCCTTTCTCACCCGGGGATGGATGATAAGCTCAGAAATGGGGTATTTGTTATAAATCTCCAGAATCGCCCAAAACTCCTCCGGCTCATTCATTCCCAGACGGGTCTTTACGGATATGGGACAAGGGGCTTTTTCAAAAATTTCTCCCAGAAAAGCATCCAGCGCCGAAACATCGGAGAGCAGTCCCGCACCTTTTCCTTTCGCGGTTACCGTACCCGAGGGACAGCCTGCGTTAAGATTGACGCTTTTATAGCCCATCGCGCTCAGCTCGCCCGCAGCCCAGAGAAAATCCTCTGCGTTTTTCGCCATCAGCTGGGGCACAAGGTCAATGCCTTCGTTATACTCGGGATAAATCTCCAGCTTATCCCGCTTTGTGAAAACATGGTCACCGCTTGGGGAGATAAAAGGGGAATAGTAGCGGTCAACACCGGAGAAATATTTTTTATGGCAGCGGCGGAAAGCTGCTCCCGTTATGCCCTCCATGGGCGCAAAATCAATACGCATAAGCTTAGCCCAGCAATACGTCGCTTACCAGCATAAGGCAGAAGCCTGCCAGAAGGGTGTAGGTGGCTCCCCGCTCGCTGCCGTCGCCGTGGGTCTCCAGCACCATTTCGTCGCTGACAACATAGAGCATTGTGCCGCCTGCAAAGGCAAGGGCGAAGGGCAGAACGAAGGATGCTATGCTGACAGCGCCGTAGCCCAGCAGAGTTCCCACAACCTCAACAAGTCCCGTGGCGAGGGCGCAGACGAAGGTGCGGCCGGGCTTCACTCCCGCAGCCAGCATGGGTCCAATAATTATCATTCCTTCGGGAATATTCTGCAAGGCAATACCGCCTGCAATAAGCAGAGCCTCGTTCACATTGCCGGAGCCGAAGCTGACACCTGCTGCGATACCTTCGGGCAGGTTATGGATGGCAATGGCGGTGACGAAAAGGAGAACCTTGCCAAGATTGCGGTTATTATGGGCTTCGATATCTCCACCCACCAGACGGTGAAGATGGGGCACAAGCTTATCCATAAGGCTCATACACACAGCGCCGCAGAAAATGCCCACGACGGTGATTATAAGGCCGTATTTGCCGCCGTATTCCACAGAGGGGATGATGAGTCCCAGCACCGCCGCCGCAAGCATAATTCCCGCAGCGAAGGACAGCATAAGGTCGGAAAAGCGGTGGGGTATATTCTTGAATGCAAAGCCAAGCAGCGCGCCGAAAACAGTTGCTCCGCCAACGCCGATGGCTGTCAAAAGTACCATCTGCATATCTTTTTTCTCCCGGGAAATATAATCTGTTACCTATAAGTATAACCCCTCTTCACGCTCTGTCAATAGTCCCTAAACTGATAAAATGAACTTTTTCCGGATATTTTAGCGCTGATGATTTAGAATAAATATGTGATTTTGTCACGGAAATACAGAAAAATATCCCCTATACTAAACTCAGAAATAATAAAAGAAAGGCGGTATATTATGAAACTTAAAAACAAATCGGTTGTTGTTACCGGAGCCTCCTCCGGGATGGGCAAGGCTATTGTGGAGCTTTTTGCCAAAGAAGGCGCAAATATCGTTGCGGTTGCCCGCCGCAAGGAACGTCTCGACGAGCTGACCGCCTCTCTGGCCTCCGCCCCCGGAAAGGTCATCCCCTACGCCGGCGACGTAAGCTCTGAGGAATCCATGGTCGGTGCCATAGATCTGGCCGTTAAGGAATTCGGCAGACTGGATGTGCTGGTAAACAATGCCGGAATTATGGACGATATGAGTCCCATCGGAGATGTGAAAAACGAGAAGATAGAGCAGGTCTTCGCCGTGAACGTGTATGGCCCCATGTACTCTATGCGCAAGGCCGTGCAGGTCTTTCTTGAGCAGGGCGGCGGTGGAAACATCATCAACGTTGCCTCTCTGGGTGCTATGCGCAGCTGCGCAGGTGCTGTATATACAGCCAGCAAGGCCGCGGTGGTAAGCCTTACAAAAAATACGGCCTATATGTATATGCCTCAGGGCATCCGCTGCAATGCTATTGCCCCCGGCGGCATAGCCACCGAAATCAGCACCTCCATGGGTATGCCCAACATGGCCGGCTACGGACGTGTAAAAAATGTTCTCGCGACAGCTCCCGCTCCCGGTTCTCCGGAGAATATTGCCTCTGCAGCCTTGTTCCTCGCCAGCGATGACTCTTCCTATGTAAACGGCGACGTACTCCTTGTGGACGGTGGCTGGGCAGCAGGCTAATCAATATAATTAAAAGTGTTGTATCGGGCAGCTAAAAGCTGCCCGATACAAGTTTGCCCCTGTCGCAGAAATTGTCTGTCTTGAAATAATCCGCCTCAAAGTATACAATAAAAGCACATAAACCGTAAAAGGAGGACAAGTAAATGAGACTTAAAGACAAAGTTGCCATCATCACAGGAGGAAGCCGCGGTATAGGCTATGCCACAGCCGCAAGATTTCTTGAAGAAGGCGCCTCCGTTATCATAACAGCAAGCTCCCTCGGCTCCGCAGAAAAGGCTGTTGGCAAGCTCAGGGATGCTTATCCCGACGCAAAGGTTGAGGGTATCGCCCCCGATCTGGGCAGCCTTGACTCCCTCAAGGAAGCTTTTGCCGCAATAAACGAAAAATACGGACGCATAGACATTCTCGTTAATAATGCAGGCGTTTCCGAAAGCACTCCTTTTTCCAATTATACCGAGGAGCTCTATGACAAGGTGATGGATCTGAATGTTAAAGGCGTTTTCAACGCCACCCGCGCCGCCGTGGACTATATGACAGCACAGGGCGAGGGCGTTATTCTCTCCACCTCATCCATGGTGAGCAAATACGGCCAGCCCGCTGGCTTTGCTTATCCCGCATCCAAGTTCGCCGTTAACGGCTTCACCCTCTCCCTTGCCCGGGAGCTTGGCCCCAAGGGCATACGCGTCAACGCTGTTGCCCCCGGAATCACCGAGACCGATATGATGAGAGCCGTTCCCAAAGAGGTGATTGAGCCTCTCATCGCCCAGATTCCCCTCCGCCGACTGGGTCAGCCCGAGGATATTGCCAACGCCTTCGTGTTCCTCGCCTCCGATGAGGCCGCCTATATCACCGGCGTTGTCCTCAGCGTGGACGGCATGGCAAGAAGCTAAAAAAAGATATAATTAAAAAATCCACAGTCCGCATCTTTGCGAACTGTGGATTTTTTAAGCGCTTTGTTAAGCTTCGGGCTTATCGATTTCTATCTTAACGTCGCCCGTGTCGGTTTGTATATAGCCTCCCGGCCCATTCTTGACGCCTTCAGGAATATCCACATCTCCGGTGTCGGTTTTTACATTAAACACAACATCGTTAGAGAATGAACCATAAACATCGCCGGTGTCGGTAAACACGCGGATGCTGGAACTATCGCAGGAGCGGAATGTCACATCACCGGTGCTTCTTTCGATGGTCATCTGGAAAAACGCCTTCAGCTCATCCATAATAATGTCGCCGGTACTGCCCTTGGAAATGAAGGTTTCGCAGCTCACATTTTTAAGCTCCGTTCTTCCGGTGCTTGTACGAATGTTCAGTTCGTGATTGCAATCAACATTTTCAAGGCTGATGTCACCGGTGGATGCGGAGAGTTCCATGGAGAAAGCAGACATATTCTTCATATTAATACTGCCGGTGCTGTTTTCAATTTCCAGACTGCCCATAACGGAGGAAGAGTTATCCACATCGCCGGTACTTGACCTGACATCCATACTGTCAAAGGTCAGAGTGGAGGGGAGAACAATGTCACCGGTGGAAGTTTTTACGTAAAGATCACCGTATCTGCCCCATGTTCCCTGGGGAAGATAGATTGTAATTTTAGGATTATCATTATTAATGCCGATAAAATCCGTCAACTGTCTGGCATCAGTGTATTTGACTGTCAGAACGCCGTCAGAGATGGAAACGCTGTGGGGCTCTTTGATGTTTTCATAGCAGACAACCTTTGCCGTGTTGATATCCATATCCCTCGAAGCCACTATCTCCACATCGGCGGTGTCCGTTTCGATATATATGTCGCCGTCTATGGTGCCAAGGGCGTCATCAAACTCATAAACCCTGGTCTCATAGCTTTCTGTTGCGAGATTATTAAAATCCCAGTCGAGGGAGTTCAGCACACAGGTGAAAAGTATGCTTCCGCCCAAGACGAGGGCGGCGGCCACGATAAGCCATACTTTAGAAGCTTTTTTCATTTATGCCTCCCCCTTTCTTTTGAAAAATCTGACTATGCCGAGCACTGTCCACTTGCTCAAAAATGCTGCGCCCTTTGTGGCCGCATTGCAGCCGAAGAAGGCAAATACGGCAAGACCCGCGCAGACCATAGCTGCGCCGAGCATGGCCACGGAGATAATTCCGTTGCCCGTGGCGGCAAACACCACTCCGCCCACAAGCACACCGAAGGCCGAAGCTGCGAGAGATGCGAAAACAGCCCAGACGCACACTATAGCCGCCCACAGCACAACAAGGAAAGCCAGAATCACCGCAAAGACGGCGGCCAGCAGAGCTATCCAGAGAGGACTGCCAAGTACCAGCAAAACTATCTCCCAGGCTCTAAATTTTCTGCCCAGTCCCTTTTTTTCCTTGGGAAGCATCTCACCCGCAATCTGACGGGCAATTTCCTCCGGATTTCCTATGCCCGCAACGGCCTCTTCCTCGGAAAGACCCTCTTCAACGCGGTCATCAATCATCTCGCTGTAAAAGGTGAGGCGCTCGTCTCTTTCCGCCTTAGGAAGAGGGGCGAGACCTTTTCGCAAAAGCTCAATAAACTTTTCCTTAGTCATTTCCATCCTCCTTTGTCACAAATTTATATATGGACAAAATTTCCTTCCATTCTTCTCTGAAATCTTCTATGCGTTGGAGACCCGCATCGGTAATGCGGTAATACTTCCGCAGCCTGCCTTCGTGCTCGGCAGAGCGCACCGTAAGCATCTTTGCGTTTTCAAGGCGTTTGAGAATCGTATACAGGGTGGACTCGGAAAGCTTTATATAAGGGGCCATATCCTTTATTATCTTGTAGCCGTATGACTCGCCATCCTTGATTGCCGCCAGAACGCTGACATCAAGAAGTCCCCGCTTAAGCTGAATGTCCATAGCATACCTCCTTTCGTGTAATACATCGTAACACGAAGTATATAGCTTGTCAATAGTTTTAAAACATGTTTGGGTGATTTTGTCACGGAAAAACCATAGTTTTGCGGGTATACTTAAGTTGAAAATAAAACAAAGGAGGACTTGAATATGTCTGCACTGAATATAAATAAGAATAATTTCCACAGCGAAGTAATCGCATCCGAAAAGCCTGTCCTTCTGGACTTCTGGGCACCTTGGTGCGGTCCCTGCCGCGCAGTTGTCCCCCTCATAGATGAAATTGCCCGGGAGCGGGAGGATATAAAGGTTGTCAAGGTCAACATTGACGAAGAGCCGGAGCTTGCAAGACAGTACAGAGTTATGAGCATCCCCACCCTTATGGTGATGCGCAACGGCGAGGTTGTGAAAAAAGCCAGCGGCGCAAGACCCAAGGCTCAGATTCTGGCAATGCTTCAGTAAAATAATTGACGGAAAATACAGTCCTCTCACCAGAGGGGGCTGTATTTTTGTGCAGAAAAAAGCAGGGAGAAAATAATTCTCTCCCTCCGTCTGCCTGCTTCCCTTTGGGGAAGCTGTCAGCGAAGCTGACTGACGAGGGAGGGAATAAATCGGCGCGCTGAGGTCATCGCGCCCTACGAATAGTGCGGTGATTTAAAGGCCCCCTTGCAAAGGGGGCAGTCTGCGGAGCGGACTGGGGGATTGGCCTTTCCAATCCCTCCGTCTTTTGCCTGCGGCAAAATCCACCTCCCTTTGCAAGGGAGGCTTTAACGCTCTGACGCCTTACGGGGTTTGTGTTTTCCCCGGTAGGGAACGGTTTTGACCGTTCCAAAACAGTACGAGGAAAAATCCCCGTGGTGTCGAACAGACACCACGGCGCAGCAGCGTCCTGAGCGGAAGTCGAGGCATGCACACTAAGAATCGGGGTTTAATTATGTGGCACCATGCTGTTTCTATCACCGCACTTTGGGAGATTCCAAAGAGGGTTCAAGTCCCTCTTTGGTGGACTTTTCTTTCCATATTCTTTTCGCCACACGAAAAGAATATGGCCGCCGGAGGCACAAACCTCGACCTCACGGCGTTGCCGTGCCACCTCCCTCGTCAGGTGGAGACTTTGAAGGCAGACTCCGTTCGCGCCATCTTTAGTATTGACAACAGTAGCTTTCTGACAGAGAATATAAGGGTAATCTTTTTTCTTTTTCAAGAAAGGTGGACAAGAATATGAAAGTTATAATCGTTGGCGGTGTCGCAGGCGGTGCAAGCGCCGCTGCAAGACTTCGCAGACTGGATGAAAAGGCAGAGATCATTGTTTTTGAGCGCACAGGATATATATCTTACGCCAACTGCGGTCTGCCCTATTACATAGGCGGAGCCATCGAAGATCCTGAGGATCTCACTTTGCAGACTCCCGAGAGCTTTTTCAGCCGTTTCCGCGTTGACATGCGTGTACGTCACGAGGTTATTGATATAGACGCCGCCGCAAAAACCGTAAAGGTAAGAAATCTTGAAAGCGGCGAAGAGTTTTCCGAGTGCTATGACAAGCTCATTCTCTCCCCCGGCGCAAAATCCACCGTCCCCCCTATCCCCGGCGTGGATAATTCCCGCATTTTCACCCTCCGCACCGTTGAGGACACCTTCCGCATAAAGGATTTCGTTGACAGCACTTCTCCCCGCAGCGCGGTTATCGTGGGCGGCGGCTTCATCGGAATGGAAATGGCGGAAAATCTCCGTGAGTTAGGGCTTGAGGTCATTATTGTTGAGCGCCTGAAGCAGCTTATGAGTCCCTTTGACAGAGATATGGTCTCCTTCATCCACGGAGAAGCCCGTGCGCAGGGCATCAAGCTGATGCTGGGCGCGGGAGTTCAGGGCTTCGAAGATGCAGAAAATGGCATCAAGGTTCTCATGGAGGATGCTCCCTCCATCGCAGCGGACATGGTGGTTATGGCTATTGGCGTAACTCCCGATACCGCCCTTGCCAAGGCTGCCGGTCTTGAGCTTGGTATCCGGGGCAGCATACTCGTAAACGAGCGCATGGAAACCTCCGCTGCCGACATATATGCCGTTGGCGACGCTGTTCAGGTGCGCCACAGCGTAAGCGGCAAGGATGTTCTCCTCTCCCTTGCAGGTCCTGCCAACAAGCAGGGACGCATTGCTGCCGACAATGTCTGCGGCGGCGACAGCCGCTACAAGGGCAGCCAGGGCAGCAGTGTTTTGAAGTTCTTCTCCCTCACCGCCGCCTGCACAGGTCTCAACGAAGCAGGCGCAAAGGCTGCAGGCTTCGACACCGACAAGGTCATCCTCTCTCCCATGAGCCATGCGGGCTATTATCCCGGCGGCAAGGTGATGACCGTTAAGCTGGTCTTCGAAAAGGGCAGCTATCGCATCCTCGGCGCACAGATAGTCGGCTATGAGGGTGTCGACAAGCGCATTGATGTTATCGCCACCGCTATCCACGCAGGGCTCAAGGCCACCGAGCTTACCGAGCTTGACCTGGCTTACGCTCCCCCCTATTCCTCCGCAAAGGACCCCGTGAACATGGCGGGCTTTATGGTGGATAACATAGAAAAGGGCGTTTTAAAGCAGTGGTTCGTTGAAGATGAGCCCGCTCTGCCCAGAGACGGCAGCGTTATACTCCTTGATACCCGCACTCCCCGGGAATATGATGCAGGTCACGCCGAGGGCTTTATAAATATCCCTGTTGACGATCTGCGCCAGCGAATAGGTGAGGTGGAAAAGGGCAAGAAGGTATATGTTATGTGCCACAGCGGAATTCGCAGCTACATTGCCTGCAGAATTCTGGAAGGCGAAGGCTATGAGGCCTATAACTTCAGCGGCGGTTACCGTTTCTTCAGCGCCGTAAAAAACGACCTGCGCCTTCATGAAAAATCCAGCCCCTGCGGTATGGACGTATAAAAATATAATCCCCACGGCTTTCGCCGCAGGGTTCGTAAAACAGTTAAATCCGACCTATGGCCACGATCATAGGTCGGATTTTTTCAATATGCACCGGTTTCGGAAAGGCTCCCTTGTGTAAAGGGAGCTGTCAAAAATCTTTTAATTTTGACTGAGGGATTGTTTTTCCGCAGTAGGATTTTTCGAAAAAATTGCTATCAAATGAGTGCCTGCTGCACAATCCCTCCGTCACGGCTTCGCCGTGCCACCTCCCTTTGCACAAGGGAGGCTTTGGTGCGGTGCAAAACCGCAAATCGTATAACACACCGATAGGTGTATAGAAGTGCGCCCTTATCAGTTCGACAAATTGGAATTTGTCTGTTTGCTATTCTAATTCAATTTTCATTCCAAGCAACCGTTTTTTCGTCCGAACACTGTACTGCAAAGTATATGTCGTAATCCCATTAACAATTGCGTCGTGGATTTCCATGATTTCTTTTGATATATCCTCTTCAGTCGCATACCAGCCTAAAAAAGTCGTTGGTTCTTCCCCGAACATTCCTTTTCCTTCACTTTTACCGAAAAGCGCATACT
>JAZSRY010000031.1:0-8227 GCA_045538735.1 Oscillospiraceae bacterium | reverse complement strand
TGATCTCGATTCCGTTCTTGGATATCGGAGAACCTACAGGGCCCATGCTGTAAGGGATTACATACATTGTTCTTCCCTTCATGCAGCCGGTATAAAGCTTGGTCATTGTCTTCTTAAGCTCAACCGGGTCGATCCAGTGGTTTGTAGGACCTGCATCCTCCTCTTTGCGGGAGGCGATGAAAGTACGTGCCTCTACCCGGGCAACATCGGAAGGAAGAGACCGGAACAGGAAGCTGTTGGGCTTCTTCTTGAGAGGAGTGGCAAGGCCGGAAGCCACCATCTTCTGCATAAGAGTGTCGTACTCCTCCTTGGTGCCGTCGCAGATATGGACTGCATCAGGAGTGCACATCTTTTTGATCTCTTCAATCCAAGCCTTTATTTTGGCATGTTTGATGTCATTTAAAGTCATATATTCTCCTTAAATTTTATACAAACTGGGATACCAGGATGATGAAAATACATACTGGTGCAAAGAACTTGATGGAAAGCTCGAACAGCTTTTTCTTCTTGAATGTGTTGGAGAGCTCCACTTCCTCGATGATTGCCTTTGGTTTGATGACATATCCTACAAATACACAGGTGAGCACTGCTACGACAGGCATCATGATGTTGTTGCTTATGTAGTCACAGAAGGAGAGGAAGTCCATTCCCATGATAAGGAAGCCGGACCATGCTCCGTTGCCCATGGATGATGGAACACCCAGAACGACACAGATGATCAGGGTTGCGATGATAGCCTTTGTCCTTGAGAATTTGAACTCGTCCTGGAAGCTTGCCACTACTGCTTCCATAAGGGATATTGCTGATGTAAGTGCTGCAAAGAATACCAGGATGAAGAATGTTGCTCCGATAAAGCCGCCTGCTGTCATGCTTTTGAATACTTTAGGCAGTGTGATGAACATAAGACCAGGACCTGCATTCAATGCCTCTGGACCCATGAATGCGAATACTGCAGGGATTATCATAAGACCTGCCAGGAATGCGATTGCTGTGTCAAACAGAGCAATATGTGTGACTGCAGTCTCGATGTTCTCTTTCTTCTGAACATAGGAACCATAGGTGATCATGATACCCATAGCCAGGGAGAGGGAGTAGAACATCTGGCTCATGGCTCCCAGTACTCCAGACCAGGAAAGATTGCTGAAATCTGGCTTGAGGTAGTAGACAAGGCCTTCTCCAGCACCTGGCAGGAAAATTGAGTAGATTGCTACGATAATAGTCAGTATTACAAGCAGAGGCATAAGAATCTTGCTGGCCCGCTCAATTCCTTTACGCACACCGTAAATTATGATGACTGTCACCAGGCCGATGAAGATGACATACCAGAAAAGAGGAGAAACAGAGCTGGAGATAAAACCGCCAAAGAAGCCGTCTGCCGCAGCAGAATCTCCGAAACCTTCACAGTATACTACCAGGTATTTGAGAACCCATCCGCCGATTACAGAGTAGTAGGGAAGGATGATGGCAGGAACAATGGCCCCCAGCACACCTACAAAAGCCCATTTCTTATTCAGCTTCTTGAATGCGCTGCATACACTTAAGCCTGTCTTGCGGCCTAATGTGATCTCGGCTGTCATAAGGGCAATACCTACAGTAAGCACAAGAAGAATGTAAATAAGGAGGAAGATACCTCCACCGTTCTTGGCAGCCAGATATGGGAACCGCCATATATTTCCAAGTCCTACGGCAGAGCCGGCAGCTGCTAAAACGAATCCGATCCTGCTTGTGAATGAACCTCTGTTGTCGCTCATAGTTCTCTCCATTATGTAATTTTTGTATATTTATATTAAATACTATTTTTTATTTTTAAACAACAGGGCAAAGGGATTATATGTCTCGGCATCGGACTGCCCCTGCATATACTTTGCGGCCTCCTGGTCCTGCTCCTTGGAGGAAGAAGGCTTAAGGGATATCCGCCTTGCGGCCTGGTTTACATCTTTTACAATGACAGACATCTTTTCTCCGATTTTATACATTTTCTGTATATTTGTGCCAGGCTTTATGTTATCGAGTTCTGATATATGCACAAGGCCGTCTAAACCGCTTTCAAGCTCAATAAATATACCAAAATTGGATATTCTTACAATCTTTCCTGTGATTTTAGTTCCTTCAGGATATTTTTCTGCCGCGTTCTCCCATGGATCTGCCAAAAGAGCTTTGCGGCTTACAGAAAGTCGCTCATGATCCCAGTCTGCCTTGAGCACCAGCACCTCAAACTCATCCCCGACTTTCAGTACATCTGCTATGTCAGAGATCCGTTCCCTGCTTACCTCGGAAATAGGAAGAAGAGCCTTGAAGCCATTTACTTCGACAAATGCACCGAAATTCTGGAGGGACACTACCTTTGCCATAGCTTTGGCCCCAGGAACCAGTTCTCCCTCAAGCTTCTTAAGTTCAAGCTGGTGTTCTTCCTCCCGGATTACACGGTTTGATACCAGAAGGTTCCGACCCTCTTCCTTGAATTCTATGATCCGGAAGGGCAGGCTTTTGCCAACATATTCTTTGGGTTCTTTCTTCTCTTTAAATCCCATCTGGGAGTAAGGACAGAAGGCCCGGGCTGATCCTACAGTGACCTCAAAGCCTCCCTTGATTTCTTTCTCAACATGCCCTTCGACAGGGGTGCCGTGCTTATATGCATTCTCAAGCAGCGCCAGGTCTGCATTATCACCGCTTATCCGGGTGGTGAACATCATCTCCCCATCTTTAGTTCCGATAAAATAGACATCTATTGAGTCTCCCTCTCGGGCAGCCAGTGTACCATCCTCGTTCTGTATATCTGCAAGCGGAAGAATCCCCTCGCTCTTTGCATTAAGATCCAAAAACACGCTGTCCTTGGAGATAGTAATAATTGTTGTACTTATTTTCTGTCCAGGTTCAAGATACATAATCCCCTCCATCTCTATTTTATCATTTATTTTACCATATTATCAACATATTGTTAAAACAGCGGAATTCCTGTATTCTTTTATTGAAGGAAGGTTGAAAATGAACTTAGACAAGAGTGCAGCTTATAATAATATTGTTGTAATGGGACTTGGCGGTGTCGGCGGTTACTTCGGCGGCATGTTTGCCCTGAACATAACCACCAACTGGCGGGATAAAAGGGATCTGACATTTATTGCCCGTGGAGCTCACCTTGAGGCTATCAAGGCCAACGGTCTGACCCTCAAGCTCTGGAAACAGGATCCTGTTGTCTGTATCCCGAAGATGGTCACCGACAGCGTGCTTAAGCTTCCTTATATAAATTTCCTGCTTCTTGCAGTGAAGAACTACGACCTTGAGGATGCAATACGCCAGGTGGAGCCAAGGCTCAATTCTGATACAGTTATCATGCCTCTTATGAACGGCGTGGATGTTTATGACCGGATCAAGGCAATTGCAGCTAAGAGCATAGTTCTTCCTTCCTGCGTATACATAAGTTCAAAAATAGAGTGCCCAGGTGTTGTCAAACTCCAGGGAGATATAGTCAAGGTCTATTCAGGTCCTGATCCGCAGCGGCCCGATTACGACGGTCAGGAGATTCAGGCCTTCTTCCAGAACATGGGGCTTAAGCTTTATTGGAACCAGAGTCCTGCCGAACCTATCTGGCGCAAATTCCTCTTTGTCTCTCCATTTGCTCTGGTCACCGGTGCCACCGGCAAGACTATACACGAAGTCTGGGCCGACCCGGAACTGAATGCCGGCACACTTGCCATAATGAATGAAATCGTTGCAGTTGCAGCAAAGAAAGGGATTACCCTTAACAGCTATGATATAGACTATGCCATGAGGATAGGGGAGCATATAGACCCTGCCGCAAAGACATCGCTCCAGCTTGATATAGAGAACAGAAAAGGACGCATGGAACTGGATGCCCTTGGTGGTGTTATTGTAAAACTCGGTCATGAGCTGGGTGTACCTACTCCTGAGACGGAGAAATTTTTAAAGAAAATAGTCAACGCATGAAAAAGCTTTTGCTTATTGCTCTGATTCTGCTTTCTGCGGCATCTCTGCCGGCCAGCGATTTTCCTTACCGGCTTGACTGGAAGAAGGATGCCATCATAGGGGGCGGAGCCGCAGTCCTCTATGGAACTCATCTGGCAATATATTTTACTCAGGACCGGGATTCTGCAAAAGACCATGGTCTTGACCGGTTTCATAAAAGCGACATCAATTTTGTGGACCGGGCAATGATGTTCAGCTATTCCCGAAGCCTTGACCTGACCGGCGATATACTGTTGGCAGCTACAATGGCGGCCCCTTTTGCGCTGGCAATACATCAGAGTAAAGATACCATAATAACCGAGGCAGTGATGTATGCAGAAACACTGCTTTTAGCCCACAGCTTCAAGGAGCTTACCAAGGATGCTGTTGTCCGGTGGCGTCCTTATTGCTATTATGATGGCACCCGGAGCAGCCTGCTTAAGGATGATGATTCCAGCAGATCCTTCATGTCAGGTCATGCCACTATGGCCTTTGCCTCTGCCTCTTTCCTTTCCACAGTCTATGCCCATATGAATCCGGAAGGAAAAAAGAAATATCTGGTTGCAGGTGGCTCCTTTACTGCTGCAGTCGCAGTTGCCGCTCTCCGGGTTTTTTCCGGTAATCATTTCTTTACCGATGTACTTGTGGGAGCTGCCTGGGGAACCTTTGCAGGCTGGCTTGTGCCGCAGCTCCACTACTGTCAGGACGGGCATCCGGTGAAGCTCTCGTTCTTCTCTGATACAGGGGCTCCCGGAATCCTTTTCAATTTATGATATCTGTGATATAATTTTATTATGCGGTTCAGAATTCTTATTCTTGCCATAGTATGTTTACTCTCCTCTTGTGTCTTTGCTCCCTCCCGTAAAGAATTTGCCAATGTCTATTTCAATCTTGGCAACGCATATATGAGACTGGGGGAGGCAGAGAATGCTGCAAAGGCTTTTCTGAAGGCTGCAGAATATGACAAGAAGTTCGGAGCTGCCAACTTCAATCTGGCTAAAAGCTATATCATGGCTGAACGGTATGGCGATGCCCTTGATGTCCTGGACGGTCTGGCGGCACAGGATCCAGACAACAGCACAATCCTTTCTGCACAGGCATACTGTTATTATAAGCTTGAGAACCGGGACAAAGCTTTTGAGCTTTATCTTAAGATATTGGAACGGGAACCGGATAACTATGAGGCCCGGTTCAACTATGCTTCTCTCCTTGCAGAAGCAGGTCATCTGCCTGAGGCAATGGAGACTTACCAGCAGCTGGAGGTCTTCCCCGATTCTGCTTCTGATGCCCAGCTTTATTTCGAGATGGCCAAGGTTTCATACAGCACAGGAGATTACGAGAAAGCAGTTCAGTATGGAGAAAAAGCTCTATCTCTTGACAGCGGAAATATCGAGATAAGCAGATTCCTGCTGTATCCCTATGAGCAGGGTGAGTATTATGCTAAATTCCTTGAGACAGCTGATGTGGTCATAGATTATAACCTGACAAAGGACAGCAATATAAAGAACAGCGAGAATGCAGAGCTTTATTTTAAAAAATGTGATATCTGCCTGAACCATACCGGAAATTTTGCCCAGGGTGCTGCCCAGCTTAAAAAGGCAATCGCAGCTGGTTTCCAGGATAAAGATAAGCTGAAAGTTCTTTATGAAAACAAGGAACTGCTCAACTCCGACGAGATCCGTTCCATTATCGATAAAACTGGTCTTTTGAATAAATAAAAATCTTTTCAACTTCCCTTAAACTATTTTTTTTTCTGCCGATAAAATTACTATGGGAGTGAAAAAATGAGAAAGAAAATAGCAGTACTGCTTGTATTATTTGTGTTAATTACATTGTTGCCTATCTGTGCATCAGCACAGGAAAAGAGAGTCGGCCTTGGTTTTGGCCATCCTAATACTGTTCTTGTCTTCTCATATGATCCATGGGTGGCAAAGGCAGCTTACGATTTTACATCAGGACATCAGTTCTTTTTCCTTTCTGCCTCATACACATTGATTAATTCACGTCCTATAGCCGGACCATTCACTGCATCTTTAGGTGTTGGCGGTTTTGCAAGGTTTGAGTTTGAGGATGGAGATAATTCTTTCGGTGCCAATATTCCTATTTCTATTGAGGTACCTATGCTGGATGATTTCCTGGAGATATTCCTTGAGTTTGATCCAGGCCTTGAACTTTTGCCAAAGCCACAGTTGACATGGAAGTCAACCTGTATCTGGCTGGGTGCGACAATAAGACTTGATTAAAGAAATTTAAAAAAATAAAAAAAGTTTCCAGAAAAACATTGACATAAGTTTGTAAATCTGGTAGAACGGAAAAGCTTCCCGAGAGCGGGAGCCTGTCCGAGGGGCAGGTGCCGCCTAAGAGGGGAGTTGGTCTTTGAGCGAAATTGGAAGAGAAGGAAGTCTAAAGCGGGTCAACGAAGAAGTTGATCAATTCCGAGAGGGATTGGATCTTATTTGAGATTAGATTAAGCCGGGGCTTCGGCCCCGGGATAAATAATGGAGAGTTTGATCCTGGCTCAGAACGAACGCTGGCGGCGCGTCTTAAGCATGCAAGTCGGACGGCAGGGTGCCTTCGGGCATCCGAGAGTGGCGAACGGGTGAGTAACACGTAAGTGATCTGCCCTGCAGTTGGGGATAGCCTGTGGAAACACAGGGTAATACCGGATGAGATGTCAATGATTGAACTATGACATGAAAGTGGCTATGGCCACGCTGCAGGATGAGCTTGCGGCTCATTAGCTAGTTGGGGGTGTAACGGACCACCAAGGCGACGATGAGTAGCCGGCCTGAGAGGGTGAACGGCCACATTGGGACTGAGACACGGCCCAGACGCCTACGGGAGGCAGCAGCTAAGAATATTCCGCAATGGGGGGAACCCTGACGGAGCGACGCCGCGTGAACGATGAAGGCAGAGATGTTGTAAAGTTCTTTTATCGCTGAAGAATAACCGGACCAGGGAATGGGTCCGGGATGACGTTAAGCGATGAATAAGCCACGGCTAACTACGTGCCAGCAGCCGCGGTAACACGTAGGTGGCGAGCGTTGTTCGGATTTATTGGGCGTAAAGGGCGCGTAGGCGGAGGCTCAAGCTTGGTGTAAAATACCCCGGCTCAACTGGGGAGATGCGCTGAGAACTGAGCCACTAGAGTCCAGGAGGGGGAGTCGGAATTCCAGGTGTAGGGGTGAAATCTGTAGATATCTGGAAGAACACCGGTGGCGAAGGCGGGCTCCTGGCCATGGACTGACGCTGAGGCGCGAAAGTGTGGGGAGCGAACAGGATTAGATACCCTGGTAGTCCACACCGTAAACGATGTACACTAGGTGTCCGGGAGAAATCCTGGGTACCGGAGCCAACGCATTAAGTGTACCGCCTGGGGAGTATGCCCGCAAGGGTGAAACTCAAAGGAATTGACGGGGGCCCGCACAAGCGGTGGAGCATGTGGTTTAATTCGAAGCAACGCGAAGAACCTTACCAAGGCTTGACATCCCGATGACCGCTCTAGAGATAGAGTTTCTCTTCGGAGCATCGGTGACAGGTGGTGCATGGTTGTCGTCAGCTCGTGTCGTGAGATGTTGGGTTAAGTCCCGCAACGAGCGCAACCCCTATCCTTAGTAGCCATCATTCAGTTGGGCACTCTAGGGAGACTGCCGTGGATAACACGGAGGAAGGTGGGGATGACGTCAAATCATCATGCCCCTTATGTCTTGGGCTACACACGTGCTACAATGGCTGGTAACAAAGTGACGCAGAACGGCGACGTCGAGCAAATCACAAAAACCCAGTCCCAGTTCGGATTGTAGTCTGCAACTCGACTACATGAAGCTGGAATCGCTAGTAATCGCGAATCAGAATGTCGCGGTGAATACGTTCCCGGGCCTTGTACACACCGCCCGTCACACCATGGGAGTTGGAAGCACCCGAAGTCGGTGACCTAACCGTAAGGAAGGAGCCGCCGAAGGTGAAGCCAGTGACTGGGGTGAAGTCGTAACAAGGTAGCCGTATCGGAAGGTGCGGCTGGATCACCTCCTTTCTATGGAGTATTGGTTGGAGTAAATATTCATTGTTCGGTTTTGAAGGATCAAACCTTCAAACTAAATAGGAAACACACAAGATATTTTCGGTGATGATGCGCTTAGGGGACACACCCGTTCCCATTCCGAACACGACGGTTAAGACCTAAGCGGTCGATGGTACTTGGTGGGCAGCTGCCTGGGAGAGTAGATGGTTGCCGAAATCCTATGGGCTCATAGCTCAGCCGGTT
>JAZSRY010000036.1:0-5285 GCA_045538735.1 Oscillospiraceae bacterium | reverse complement strand
AAGCCACCACTTCAAAAGATGATACCTCAAAGCAGGAGCAGTCCTCGGACGAAGAGGCATCCTCTACAGAGGAGTCCTCGGGTATAACCGAGTCAACCTATGTCGACACCGATTCCTCCGAAACAGAAACCGAGGTTGAAGCCGATTTCCTTGGGACCCTGGGAAGCGAGGGCCGGAGCCATGAAGGTGGGGTGGTCGCCGGTGCCGCCGCCGCCAACCATAACTTCAACATCCATCTTGGGGCCGTCAACGACCTTGCCGTCAGCTACGGTGTAGCCAGCAGCCTCGAAGTAACCGAGAGCAGCAGCCTTGGCAGCCTCGTACTTCTCTTCAGCGGTCATGCCTTCGGTGTAGATGGGCTCACCGTTTACGTCAACGGAGAAAGCAATCTGGTAGCCCTCGTCAGTTACACGGGGAGCAGCCCAGGAGGTGTCAGAGATGGGATAGTTGATAACGTTTGCGAACTCGCCGTAGTAGGAGTCAACAGCGACATCGCGGTATACGGAGATAACGGTAGCGATAGCCTTACGCAGGTTTCTGGAAGCCTCGGAGCCCCAGTCAGCCTCGCCGGCGCCGGTGTCGACGCAGACGTTCTTTGCAGCAAAGCCAACGTAGCCGTAACCAAGGTTAGCAACCATGTTTGTGGTGATGACATCGCCGGTAACGTTGCCGCCGTTTGCTTCCTTGATCTGGTTAGCAACTTCGGTGGAGTAGCTGGGATCGGTGATATCTACAGTGCCGGAGATAACGCCGGGAACCTTATCAGCATCCTGGCCTTCCTTGTAGAGGATGTACTCGATCTTGGGGCAGCCCTTGAAGTAGAGGGGGTTGGCCTTCAGGGTAACAACGCCGTTCTCATAGCCTTCGAAGGTGTAGGGGCCGGAGCCAACAGGCTGAGTGGTAACAGCCTTGACGATGCTCAGATCGCCCTTGTTGAAACCGAACATGTTGTTCTCATAGTCATAGAGAGCTTCGTCGCCATAGTAGTGGAGGGGGCAGACGGTCTGACCCATCTGGTAGATGGCGTTAGCATTGACCTCAGTGAGGACGATGCGGAGGCTGTAATCATCGATCTTCTGGATACCAGAAACGTTGGGAGCAGACTCACCGGTCTGAACACCAGCCTGGAACTCGCCGGCAGCGTCGCCCAGCTCGTTTGCGATGAAGGTGGAGATGGAGGTGCCAGCAGACTCATAGTTGATGCCGTTGTCGGAGAGATCATAGCCGAAGTTATCAATGATAGCTGCCCAGAACTCTTCAATGGTAGCAACCTCATAGCCCCAAGCGGGAGCTGCGGTTGCGCAGTCGGTGCCGTAGCCGGCAGCGATGCAGTAGTCAACGATCTCCTGGCAGAACTTCAGACCAGCAGCGTCGAAAGCAGCCCAGAAGGTGTTGTACTGATCCTCGGTGAAGTACTCGGTAGCTTCATAGCCATCGGGACCTGCAGCAAGGATAAGGTTCATACGAGCGTCCATGCCGCTGCGGAAAGCCTCAAGGCCTTCGATGGGCAGGGAGTAGAAGGTGGAGATACCGTCAAAGGTGGGGTCGAGCATGACGTAGAGGGTGAAGATAACGTCATCGATGGTCATGTACTCACCGTCGGAGAACTGAATGTCCTCACGCATGGTGATATCATAATAAACGGTGCCGTCTTCGTTCTCGGTGATCTCGAGGTTAGCAATTCCGTCATAGGTGTAGTCGGTGCCGTTGTAGGGGCGAACTTCACCTTCGATACCCTTCAGAACGACAGCGCCTTCACGGTCAGTGCCGAGAAGACCCTGATGGGTCAGGCCGAGAACCTGAGACTCGTAGTCGTTGGTGTAGAAGAAGGGAGAGAACTTACCGTCGAAGTTCTGAGTCTGAACAACGAGAGTGTCGGGCTCGTCGTCAGGGCTGGGGGTTGCAGGATCTGCGGGGGTTGCAGGGTCAGCGGGAGTTACGGGCTCAGCAGGAGCAGCGGGAGTCTGGCCGCAAGCTGCGAAGAGAGCAACTACCATGACAACAGCAAGAAGCAGAGCGAGCAGTTTCTTTGCGTTTTTCATGTTTGGAATTCCTCCTTATATATTTTGAACTATAATGGGCGTATGTAATTTCTATATAGGACCCAACGTTCACATTTTTCAGGCAGGATAAGCCACCTGCGGGGCTAGCCTGAGCAATATAATTCGAACCCGCTCCGCGGGGCGAATTTTAGCGCCAGACTTCATTTCATTCTTTGGTGGGCGACAGCCCACCTGCATAATTCAATTTTGCCTGACACAAAAATCCCCTCCCGCGGAGTCGCAGATTTCTGAGGTCATATGCTAGTGCAGTGCAAGGCGGCGGCTTGCAGATGGGCTGTCGCCCTTCAAAAGCCGGCAACGCAGCAATGCCAACGCATATGCCATCAGAAACGAGTTCGGATTATATTGCTCAGGCTAATGATGATTATCCACATATCTGGCCAAAGCCTCAATGGGTATTGCAAGGAAAACTGCCGCTGCGAATCCGATAAGTAAAGTCATAAACCACATCTCCTTTTGTTCTTTATTGTGGCTTTATTATCTCGGAATCGCTGTCCCATAAACGGGACTTTTAGACTTGCACCGAATTTTAAAACAACTCTTTATTCACTCCGATAAATGATGTATAATAATATAAAATACTAACTGGGAGCGCTCTTTATGAAGAAAATAATCGCAATAAACGCAAGTCCCCGCCGAGAGTGGAACACCGCCGCTCTTGTCCGCTCCGCTGCCGCCGGAGCTGAGTCCGCGGGTGCACAAATCAAACTTATAGACCTGTATAAGCTGGATAAGTTCACAGGCTGCATCTCCTGCTTCGGCTGCAAAAGCAGCGCCAATCTGGGCAAATGCATATATGCCGATGCACTCGCCCCGGTTTTAGAGGAGATTCGCAGTGCTGATGGTTTAATTCTGGGAACACCCAATTATCTGGGTGAAGCCTCTGCTGCCTTCAGAGCACTCTATGAGCGCCTTATCTTCCAGTACCTGAGCTACAAAACGGAGCCTCGAAACTACAATGAACGCCATATTCCCGTGCTTTTCATCATGACCAGCAATGTGCCGGAGGAGCGCTATGCCGCCGCAGGATATGACCTCATTGTTGAAAAATACAAAAATATGCTCAGCCGCATTATAGGCCCCACGGAAAGCCTTATCTTCGGCGACACTCTGCAGGTGAAAGACTACAGCCCCTACGATTGGACCATGTTCGACCCTGAGGCCAAAAAAGCCCGTCACGAAAAGGACTTCCCCCTGAAGAAGCAGGAGGCTTTCCGACTTGGCGCGGAAATGCTAAATTAACAGAAAAAAGGACAGGGTCTCCCCTGTCCTTTTTTAGCCTGTGCAATATAATCCAAACCCGTGGAGCGAGTTTGGATTATATCACTCAGGCTATGCTCTGCGTTCAACAAACCAGCGACCTATATAATTTCCCACCTGTTGGTGGCTGCGTTCGAAGAAAAGGAAGCTGCAGCGCCCGCCAACGCACACCGTATACCTGTCTCCGTGACCTCCGGCGCGTAATGCCGCTGCCTGTCTTATATCCAGCACCGCATCTATTTCAAAGCGTCTGCCGTCCTCCCACGTAATTTCACGGGGTATCATAATGCCGTCTTTCTGAAACTCGGCCTTCACACCCACATATACCTTCAAGGGCTTGCCCTGCATGGTCTCAGCAACCTTCCTCAAAAAAGCGGGACAAGGGTATTCCCAGACCTATGCAGATGCGTTCAATGGTGTCCACACCCAGCTGACCGCAGCGCAGCTCGGTGTTTTTTATGGTGGAGTAAGGAACATCGCATAGCTTGCTGAGACGAAATAAAGTCATGTCCCGCTCCGCAGCCAGTTCCTTAACTCTTTCAACCGTATTCATTTGTTCCCCAACTCCTTTCTTTCTTAAAGCACTTTTCCGACTATGCGGAAATCGCTTCCCGCGCGGACTTTTTTAGGCTCATAGGCCTTGTTATAGGAAATAAGCACCGGCTGAGGACGCACCGCGCCGTAGCTATCCGCCACAGCGTCCCATTGCTCCTCGGAGGGCATGCTCTCCCCGTAAACCTTCAGGTAGCCCTCTCCCTCGTATATGAAAATGCCCACTTCACCCTTTTTCAGACTTTCGCAGGGGCTCACCCAGACAATCTGTCCGTCGTGATAAACGGGCTCCATACTGTCTCCCGAAACTCTCACACCGAAGCGGGCGCCCCGGGGCACAGAGGCGGCGGGAAAGCTCACCATCTCAAAATTATCTTCATCAAGAAACTCTCCCGTTCCTGCAGATACAGCAAGATAGCTCACCGGCATATCGATATATTCAATAATGCATTCTTTCTCAGGTCTGTAGCGTCCCGAGGCCACAAGATCCGCTCTGTACTCAGAAAGGCGGCGAAGTCCCTCCTCGTTGAGCTCACTGCCTGCGCTGCTCATGAAATAGGACATATCTTCCCCAAGCTGCAGAGCCCTACTCACGGCGATAAGCTGATATGCGCTGGGGGTGGAGCCTCCCTTTTCCCACTTGTTTATGGCCGCAGGGCTGACGCTCACTCCGAAGCTTTCAAGACGCGTTTTGAAGGCGGAAAGGCTTAGGCCTCTTTGGTCGCGGGCTTCGGCAATGCGTCTGCCTATAAAATTTTCCGCCCTGTCCCTCTCCGCATTATAGCTTCCCGCTCTTTCGGTATTCAAATAGCTTATTTTGCTTTTTTTATTCATATCCGACACGCTCCTTATGGCTTTATTATATAGGCCCTGCAGGTCTAAGTCAAGTTTTTTAAACCAACGCTCTATAAATGCGATATATTTATCAACCTTTAGTTGATTTTTCAAAGGTACATAAAAAAATCCCGATTCCATAAAGGAATCGGGATTTTACTTATTTACTTCAGGGAATAATGGCCTTGCCTCCTGCGGTGATCTGATCCAGACCTATGCCGGAGTAGGAACCCTTATAGTTCCAAACTACGCTTATATCGTTCTCGCCGCTTTTTGCCAGAACATCGAAGCTTGCCATATTGGTATATTTCAGGTCAGTTCCGTCGTATTGGACCTCCTTACTGGTAGCCCAGTAGGTGCCCTCATTGACCTTCAGCTCTATGGACTCATAGAGGGCGGAGGTATAGAAGCTATAGTGGCTTACATCCACATCTATCTTCAGCATATCCTTGCCGCCGGACTTATATGCAACCCATTTCACTCTCAGGTTCAGTCCGGTTCCGGTATCGGAGACAAAGCTTCCGGAAGCGCTCACATTCTGAACGGGGGTGGGAGTAGGTGCGGGAGTGGGAGTGG
>JAZSRY010000061.1:0-3899 GCA_045538735.1 Oscillospiraceae bacterium | reverse complement strand
CACAGAACGACATGGCTACGATCCGACTTCATTGTTCCAGTCGGGATGACGCTTTGCCACAGCGATAGCTGCGCGGATGACAGCCTTGGTCTGCATAGCAGCGATTTCGGGGTAGGTGACGCTCAGACGGCAGCCACGGTGACCCATCATGGGGTTGAACTCGTGGAGGGAAGCAATGATGTCCTTAATGTCCTGAACGGTCTTACCCTGGGAAGCGGCCAGAGCAGCGATGTCTTCCTCAGTGGTGGGAACGAACTCATGCAGCGGGGGATCCAGGAAACGGATGCAAACGGGGTTGCCTTCCATAGCCTCGTACAGGCCTTCAAAGTCAGCCTGCTGCATGGGCATGATCTTAGCCAGAGCAGCCTCACGCTCTTCCACAGTGTCGGAGCAGATCATCTCACGGAAGGAAGCAATACGGCCTTCCTCGAAGAACATATGCTCGGTACGGCACAGGCCGATGCCTTCTGCGCCCAGGGAGCGAGCCTTGATGGCATCTCTGGGGGAGTCGGCATTGGTGCGGACCTTCAGGCGGCGGTACTGGTCAGCCCAGCCCATGATTCTGCCGAATTCGCCAGCGATTTCAGCTTCCTTGGTGGGGATCAGACCGTCATAGATGCAACCGGTGGAGCCATCCAGGGACAGCTCGTCGCCTTCGTGGAAGGTCTTGCCGGCCAGAGTGAACTGCTTGTTCTCCTCGTCCATGTTGATGTCGGTGCAGCCGGATACGCAGCAGGTACCCATACCACGGGCAACAACGGCTGCGTGGGAGGTCATACCACCGCGGACGGTGAGGATGCCCTGAGCGGCCATCATGCCTTCGATGTCTTCGGGAGAGGTTTCCAGACGAACCAGAACCACCTTTTCACCGCGGGCAGCCCATTCCTTGGCATCTTCAGCGGTAAAGACGATCTTACCGGCAGCAGCTCCGGGGGAGGCGGCCAGTGCCTTGCCGATGGGCTGTGCAGCCTTCAGGGCCTTGGCGTCGAACTGGGGATGCAGCAGAGTGTCCAGAGTACGGGGCTCAATCATAGCCACAGCCTTCTTCTCGTCGATCATGCCTTCGTCAACCAGGTCGCAGGCGATCTTCAGAGCAGCAGGAGCGGTACGCTTGCCGTTACGGGTCTGGAGCATGTAGAGCTTGCCGTTTTCAACGGTGAACTCCATATCCTGCATATCACGGTAGTGATTCTCCAGGATGGAGCAAACTTTCTCAAACTGAGCAAAAGCTTCGGGGAACTTCTCAGCCATTTCGCTGATGGGCATGGGAGCCCGGACACCGGCAACCACGTCTTCGCCCTGAGCGTTGGTCAGGAATTCGCCGAACAGCTTCTTCTCACCGGTAGCGGGGTTACGGGTGAAAGCAACACCGGTGCCGCAATCGTCACCCATGTTGCCGAAGGCCATGGACTGAACATTAACAGCAGTACCCCAGGAGTAGGGAATGTCATTTTCACGGCGGTAGATGTTAGCACGGGGGTTGTCCCAGCTGCGGAAAACAGCCTTGATAGCACCCATCAGCTGCTCCTTGGGATCGGTGGGGAAGTCGGTACCCAGCTTAGCCTTGTATTCAGCCTTGAACTGGCCGGCCAGCTCCTGCAGATCCTCAGCGGTCAGATCGACGTCCAGAACGACACCCTTCTTTTCCTTCATCTCGTCGATGAGGACTTCGAAGTACTTCTTGCCGACTTCCATAACAACGTCGGAGTACATCTGGATAAAGCGGCGATAGCAGTCCCATGCCCAGCGGGGATTGCCGGACTTGGTTGCCAGAACCTGAACAACGTCCTCATTCAGACCCAGGTTCAGGATGGTATCCATCATGCCGGGCATAGAGGCGCGGGCGCCGGAACGGACGGAGACCAGCAGGGGGTTCTCCTTATCACCGAACTTCTTGCCGGTGATTGCTTCCAGCTTGGTAACATATTCCATGATTTCAGCCTGAATATCCTCGTTGATCATGCGGCCGTCTTCATAGTACTGGGTGCAGGCCTCGGTGGAGATGGTGAAACCCTGGGGAACGGGCAGACCGATATTGGTCATTTCAGCTAAGTTTGCGCCCTTGCCGCCCAGCAGCTCACGCATGGAGCCGTTGCCTTCAGTGAACAGGTAAACATATTTGTGGGACATTGGAATCTACTCCTTTCAATGTTTTTGGCAGCGCCTTGCCGCCAAATTTTTTCTTTTTTTCTTAGATTTTCTAATTGGGCGGATATAGTGTACCATACCTTATAAAAAAAAGCAAATATTTTTACCAATTTGTTGAAAAATTTTATAAATCCGGGGCATGATGGTACAATTATAGTTGCGGGGCGGTCCTATGTAGTATATAATCAGCCCAGAGGAAGAAAAAGAGGTAACTTTATGAAGATTAAAACAAAGCAGCTTTCCTATGAGCAGGTGATGGCGCTGAAGCGTCCCAAGCGGCGAAATCCCCGCAGACCCATATGGCTTTTGCAGATTTTGATCCGCATTCTGGCGGTGATGGATATGCGCGCGGTGAACTTCACCTTTACCCGGGAGAATATGGAGAAGATCGGCAGAAAAACCCCTTGCCTGATCCTGATGAATCATTCCAGCTTTATTGACCTGAAAATCGCGTCGAGGATCTTTTTCCCAAAAAGGTACGGCATTGTCTGTACCTCCGACGGTTTTGTGGGAAAGGGTTTACTAATGCGGCTGCTGGGCTGTATTCCAACGCAAAAATTTGTCAGCGACCTGTCGCTGATCCGGGATATGGAGTATATGCTCAAGAAAAGGAAAATGAGCGTGCTGATGTTCCCGGAGGCCAGCTATTCCTTCGACGGAACGGCCACGCCCCTGCCCCGGAAAATGGGGATTCTGCTGAAGAAACTGGGCGTGCCGGTGGTTGTGGTGACTACCCGGGGCGCATTTGCCCGGGATCCGCTGTACAACGGTCTGCAAAACCGCAAGGTGAAGGTCAGCGCAAAGGTGCGATGTCTTGCCACCGGGGAGGAGATCAAAAATCTGACCGTCGCTCAGTTGGATGAAATGCTGGAGGAAGTATTCACTTTTGATAATTTCCGGTGGCAGCAGGAAAACAATGTTATCATCAACGAGCCTTTCCGGGCAGACGGACTTAACCGCATTTTGTACAAATGCCCCCATTGCAATGCCGAGGGGCAGACAGAGGGCAAAGGCCTTTTCCTCAAGTGCCACAACTGCGGCGCAGAATATGAGCTGACGGAAACGGGATTTTTAAGATCCACCAATGGACAGACGATTTTTGACCATATTCCGGATTGGTACGATTGGCAGCGGCAAAAAGTTCGGGAAGAACTGGAAAACGGCACCTATCTGCTGGATCGGGAAGTGGACATCGGTGTTCTGGTGGATCACAAGGCCATTTATATGGTAGGCTCCGGTCGGCTGACCCACACCGCAGAGGGCTTCCGGCTGACCGGCTGCGAGGGGAAACTGGAATACAGTCAAGGGCCGCTGTCCAGTTATAGCCTGTACGCGGATTATTTCTGGTACTCCATTGCCGATGTGATCTGCATTGGCAATAACGATGTTCTGTACTACTGCTTCCCCAAGGGCGGTGATGTGGTTGCCAAGACCCGCCTTGCCACAGAAGAACTTTACAAAATTACAAAAGAAGCCAAACGCAGAAAATAAATTTTCAGGGGTTATCTCAAAACGAGATAACCCCTGATCGATTGTAAATGATCGTTTGGCACACTATCAAAAGACGCACGATCCCTTGGCCCCCTCGTTTTGAGGTAATGCCATTAAGTTAAGCACCCAGCCATCAAAAAATGTCATCCTGAGTGAGCCGCAGGCGAATCGAAGGATCTTCGCACTGTCGATAATGCGAAATCTCGGCCCCCTCCCTGAGGGTAAGCGAAGCGCAGTCGCGGTAGTGAATGACAGTCCAG
>JAZSRY010000072.1:0-27035 GCA_045538735.1 Oscillospiraceae bacterium | reverse complement strand
CAGAGGGGGCCAATAAAAATCCCCACCGCCAACTGAAGTTGGTAGTGGGGCAAGTGTGCGAGAGGAATACGATTCGGGAGCCTTAAGGCTCAGCTGGTATCAGGCCCTTACAGGGCCAGAGCAGGCCACCCGTTATACGGGTGGTCCTGACTAATGTAATACTTTATCTGTTATATCAATCAAAGTTTCGAAATCGGCCGGCAACTCTTCTTGGCTATCATAGACATCAGATGTGTATGCTCTAAAAAGCGTGTAATCAGAAGCAAATTCTTGTACCGAATAATAAACGGCACTATCGTTTGGATATCCAAATAAGGTAATGCGTCCCGTATAGTTTTCATCCGTATAAACGGCTATAACAAAACCGGGCAACAATGGTTGGGTTTCAATGATTCTTCGTTGAATTTCATATTGCAACTTTTCGATCGGAATATTATTCTTTCCTGTTTTCCCTGCAAAATAGAATGTAGCAACAGCTGTTGCAATTTCTGTTGCAACCATAATGGCGAATATTGTCCAATCAATGTTGCTGAATTCGTGCATTTCTCTTTCGCCGGTCAAGAATACTGTGATAAAGATAATGACAAACATTAATGCAACACCAGAACAAACATATATAAGCCCATTCTTTTTGTTTGCTTTTAAGTTGTTTAACTTTTCATTTAATGTTTCCGGTTGTTCAGTTACCTCAAATGACATATTCCGTCGAATAATTGAAGCGAGTGGCCAAGAATTCTCGATGCCCATTATGGTATGGGTTTTACCATCTTTTAATTGAATAATTAAGGTGTTAACTCGTGCTACGGCAAAAACCACATCCGAGAGCTTACAATCAATTTTACCGAACAAATGATATTTTGCTTTGATTGTTGTTTCGTCAATGTGAATAAATGCACCAAAATTTAATAACCAAGATGGAATCACAACCAAAATAATAAGAATGCCTATGATTAAAAAGGTTAACAATTCACTGGTTGCTTCCGGATCAACGATATTCAAGAATATGTACATTCCTATAAATGCCAAACCACACAGGAATAGAAGAAAAAGCCAAATGTTGAATTTCTTGCGAAGAAAGATACCTTCCACAAAATCACCGCTTGTTGTTTATTTTCCAAATAAACTTTCATCATATATTTGCTTGGTTTTTTGTCTAATAAAGGGAAAATGTGTTTCCATAACCGATAATAACTCTTTGATTTTAATTTTTCCAACTAGAACTACATTTTCATCGTGGTTGATATGTGTCCAAGCAGCAGTTATAAGAGTTTCGCCATCTCCGATTTTTACCTTACTACAGTATTTTTCTTGCTTCTGTCCTTTTTCTACAAGATAATCTAAATCATGAATGTTCATATCTCTTAAATTCTTCACATCTTCCCAAGGGGCCACTTTCTCAATATTGTCCAACACAAACTGTATGGATATATCATTATCCCTTTGTAATTCTATATTTAATTTTTGTAAATCTTCTATAGCATGATGTATTGCAATAATCAAAAACATTCGGTCAGCGCCAAACAAACTGTAATTTTCATCTTTATCCCAAGGTGTTCCACTGTGAGGTGCATTTAATGCATTAAAAAATCGATCTGCCTGAATAAAAACAGCATTCCACCACTGACACACTTTTAGGGCAAGTATATATAATTGATTACTTGTCATCTGGTGCTTTTGTACATCATTTCGCATTTTTTACCTTCTTTACTCATTGTTAATTTTATTATATCCCAATCGGTCTAAAAAGTAAATTCGTGCAGTATAAATCTCCTCAAAACACAGATAATAACAACACAATTTGTAATTTAAGGAGAAATGTATATATGAAAGCAACAGGAATAGTCAGAAGAATTGACGACCTTGGCAGAGTCGTCATCCCCAAAGAAATCCGTCGGACAATGCGCATCCGCGAGGGTGACCCGCTGGAAATATTCACCGAGCGGGACGGCGAGGTTATATTCAAAAAGTATTCCCCTATGGGTGAGCTTAACGAGTTTGCCACCCAGATTTGCGAGAGTCTTCATAAGACGGGCGGAGCCATTGCCCTTATCTGTGACCGGGACAGCGTGATTGCAGTGGCGGGCGGAGCAAAAAGAGAGCTTATGGATAAGCCCATCAGCCGGCAGTTGGAGGAAATTATGGAGCGGCGCGGACTTTGGAGAGCGGAGGTGCGGGTAAGCCAGCCTATATGCGAGGGCGTAAGCGATTACTGTATTTCTGTGGCGGCGCCTATCCTCTCCGCAGGTGATGTGCTGGGCTGCGTGGTGTTTGCCGCGGCAAAGGATTCCGCACCCCACGGGGAGACCGAGTGCAAGCTGGCGCAGGTTGTTGCAGCATTTTTAGGTAAGCAGATGGAAGAGTAAAATAAAAGCGAACGGCAATCCGTTCGCTTTTATTTTACAATTTTTCGCCCCACAGCTTCGGCCTGCATAGTAACGCTGTCCACGATTTCGTGGACGCTTTCGCAGTTGCCGCAAAGGCTGAGCCATTCGGGAATGCTCTCAAAGCCGCTTATAAGCTCCCTCTCGGGAATAAGACCCACGGAGACGATGAGTGTGTCGCAGGGGATGAATTTTTCCTCTCCGCTTTCCATATTCCGAACGCTGACGCCCCCAACGCGGCCTTTTCCGTGGATACGGCTGACCGTGGAGCGGGTGAGCACGGGAATGGAATAGGCTTCAATGCAGTTTCGGATATTGCGGACAAGACCGCCGGGAGAAGCCTCCTTTTCCACCATGGCAATAACATTTTTGCCCAAAAGGGTGAAGCGCCTTGCCATTATCATGCCAATATCGCCGCTGCCGAGAATTACGATATTTTCTCCTATATCCAGCCCCATAAGGTTCACCATTTTCTGGGCAGTGCCTGCGGAATATACTCCCGCGGGTCTTGTGCCGCTGACGGGGAGAGAGCCTATTGCCCGCTCTCTGCAGCCCGTTGCCAGAATGCAATGGCGAAAATGCACCGTTTCAACTCCCTTTGCGGAGGAGAGAAGGGCGCTTTTATCCTCCCGTAGCTCCAACACCGTGGTGTCGCCGCGAAACTCGATGCGGCTTTTTTCAAGACGCTCAGTAAAACGGCGGGCATACTCGGTGCCCGTAAGATCCTCGTGGAAATAGCCCAGCCCGAAACCGTTATGTATGCATTGGCGTAAAATGCCCCCGGGAAAAGTCTCACGCTCGGCAATGAGGATTTTCCTTGTGCCCGCTTCCTCCGCGGCAAGAGCTGCGGCCATGCCTGCCGCACCGCCGCCTATGACAAGAAGGTCATATTCTCTCATCTCTGCCGCCTCCTGTCATAAAGCTGCCGGGGCCGTCCTTCATAATTTCGCTGAGGGTTTTATTAAGCTCCCGGGCGAGAATTTCCATAATGCGGGTGGAGCAAAAGCCTCCCTGACAGCGCCCCATGCCCGTGCCGGCGCGGCGCTTCACGGCGTCTAAAGTTGCAGCGCCGCGATGGATGGCATCCACTATCTCACCCTCGCTTATGCCTGCGCAGCGGCAGACTATGCGTCCGTAGAGGGGATTTTCCGCAGCGGCGGCAATCCTCTCTTCCGCACTTGCGTGGGCAAGGCTCAGCGGGGGAGTGCGCAGGGGCTTAAAGTCGGGATTTTCCTTCGCGGAGAGGTAAGCTGCCGCGGTCTTGGCGGCATATTCGCCCAGTTCCCGGGAGCAGGTGAGCCCCGGTGTTTTGATGCCGATAAAGCTGAGGAAGCTGCCTTCGCCGTCGGAGAGTATTGTGAAGGAGCTGATGCCCTTTTTGTCTCTTGTGCAGCTGCCGTCGGCGCTTTTTTCCACATAGAAAGGATTGGGACGCAGAGTGCCGAAGGAGCGGATAAGCTTGGACTTATCCAGAGAGGGAAGGATTTCGTCGCAGAGCGAAAGAAGGATCTCAATGCCCTCCTCAGTGGTGGAAAAATCCGATTCACCCTCAAAGGGAAGCTCCGAAGGGCCTATAAGCAGGTTGCCGTCAACGGTGGGGACAGCGGTAAGCCCCTTGCCTTTTTGCTCCGGCTCGTGGAAGATAACGTGGCTTAGAATTCCGCCTTCGGATTTATCGAAAATAAGATAGTCTCCTCTTTTGGGGAAAATCCGCACAAGGGGAGTGTGGCACATTTCTCGTATGCTGTCGGAGAATAGCCCGCCGCAATTAATGATAAAGCGGGCGAAAAAGCTCCCTTTGTCGGTTTTTACACAGTAGCCTTCTGATGTGGGCTCTATGGCAAGAACCCTCTCGCCAAAGCGGAAGTCAGCCCCGTTTTCCACTGCGTTTTCGTATGCGGCAATGCCCAACTCCCAGGGGTTGACCGTGCCGGTGGTAGGGGAAAGAAGACCCATAGTAACCTTGTCGCTGAGCGCGGGCTCAAGGGCGCGGACTTCCTCGCCGCTGAGAAGCTGCAGCCCCTCAACGCCGTTAATGAGTCCCTGTTCATACTTTTTCCGAAGGACATTGTCACCACGCTGACCAAGGCTTATCATAAGGGAGCCGCAGCGGACAAAGCGCACGCCCAGTTCCCCGCAGAGGGCATCAAAGCTTCCGTTTGCCCGGAGGCACATTTCCGTTTTCAGGGTGTTGGGAGCGGTGTCATAGCCGGAATAGACAATAGCAGTGTTGGCGCGGGATATGCCGGTGCATACGTCTTCCCGCGCCTCGATGAGAACAGTATTCAGTTTGAACCGGCAAAGCTCTCTGGCGGCGAAGCAGCCCAGCAGACCTCCGCCAATAATGACGACATCATAATTTCTCATATCTGGCAAATTCCGGAAATAATAACCAATTTCAATGGCGTATATTTTCTCATATTATAAATTGACACGAGGTAAAATGCAACATATACTGATATGTATAAAGATTATATAAAGGATGAGCCGAGAGGTTCATTTTAAGGAGGCGCATGGCATGGCAAGTCGCTACGGCGGATATATGGGCAAGGTAATGCTCCTTGATCTTTCCACCCAAAAGGCGGAGGAATATCCCTGGACTGACGAGCAGAGAGCACTGTTCATAGGCGGAAAAATGATGGCCGCCAAGATTTTGGATGATAACTTTAAGGGTGACGAAAAAGCCTTCAGCGAGGAAAACCTTGTGGTTATTTCCACGGGTCCCCTCACGGGCACCGGAGCCCCCAGCTCCAGTCGCTTCAACCTCTCCACATTGTCTCCCCAGACGGGAATAATCACCAGCTCCAACTGCGGCGGCAGCTTCGGCTACTACCTCAAAAGAGCAGGCATGGATGCTCTTATTATAAAGGGAAGATGCCCCGAGCATACCTGGCTGGAGATACATAATGACAAATTCATCTTCCATAATGCGGATGCACTTTGGGGAATGAAAACCACGGAAACTCAGGATGCCCTTGCGGATATTCTCTCCGGCAGAAAGAACAAAAAAGCTCACTTTGGACGTCTTTGCATAGGCCCCGCAGGTGAAAACCTTGTGCTCTATTCCGCCGTTGTCAGCGAAGAGCGCGCAGGCGGACGCACGGGCGTGGGCGCTGTTCTGGGCTGGAAGAATCTGAAGGCCATAACCGTCAGCGGCAACCATGAGATTCCCATTTATGACAAAGAAAAGACCACTGCTTGGTGCAAAAAGTGGTTCAAATATCTCCGCAATCACCCCCTTACCGGCAATCAGCTGCCCCGTATGGGCACTGCGGGACTTGTCAGCAGTATGCAGATGCGCGGTCTCCTCTCCACCAAGAACTATAACTACGGCAAGTATGAAGACTTTGAGAAAGTCAACGGTGAAACCCTTGCCGAAGAGCATAACATTGTCAACAAGGGCTGCCTTAGCTGTCCCATCAAGTGTGCCCGTACAGTTAATGTGAACGGTCACGAGGTTAAGGGTCCCGAGCTTGAGACTCTCGGACTTCTGGGCGGCGGAATTCTCAATAATGATATTGAGAAGATTCTCCGCTGGAATAACGATCTGGACGAGCTGGGTATGGACACCATCTCCGCAGCCAGCACTCTGGCCTACGCAATGGAGGCCAACGAAAAGGGGCTTTGGGATAACGGTCTCGCCTTTGGTGATACCGATGGAATATCTCAGATTTGGGAAGATATAGCTTTCCGCCGCGGCCTTGGCAACGAACTGGCGGAGGGCAGCAGACGCCTCAGCGAAAAATACGGAGGCAAGGAGTTTGCAATCCAGTCCAAGGGTCTGGAGCTTGCGGCCTATGAGCCCCGCCGTGCAGTTGGTATGGGTCTCGGTTATGCGGTCAGCAACCGCGGCGGCTGCCATCTCAACGGCGGATATATGGTCATTATGGAAGGCCTGGGTCTCAATGTTAATGCCCAGACTCCCCATGCAAAGGCTGACGGAACTATTATGTTCCAGAATCTGATGGAGATGATTTCCGCCTCCGGTCAGTGCCTCTTCACCTCCTATGCCTTCTTCCCCGGCTTTTTGATGACCCGTCCCAACGGACTTATTACAAAAACGGTGAACTTCCTTGTGCCCTATCTGGGCTGGGCGCTGCGTTTCCTGAATAAATTTCCCCTGGTTGCCCATCTCCATCTGCCTGTTTTCCATCATACCAAGATGTTCAAGCTGGCATTGGGTATGCCCATGACATTCGGCAAATATATGCGCTGCGGTGAGCGCGGTTATAACCTTGAGCGCAAGGTGAATGCCAAGTTTGGCATAAGCGCCAAGGACGACACTCTTCCCAAGCGCCTCACCGATGTTCCCCAGGATAGCTCGAGACCCGATACCAAGGTGCCTCTTGAGAGAATGAAGAAGACCTATTACAAAGCCCGCGGCTGGTCCAAGGAGGGCGTTCCCACCAAAGCAAAGCTGCGTAAGCTGAAGATTTATAAGTGAAGGGGAGGAGCGGAAAATGGTTAAGGTTAAAATTTTCGGACTTCTCCGTATGGACACGGGCTTGAAAGAGCTGGAGCTTGAGGCTGAAAAGGTCAAGGATCTTTACCCTCAGATACTGGCTAAGGCAATGCTTGCCAAGCCCGGAACAAGGGTCAAGGCAAAGGATATTGACGGCTGCATTATCATGATTAACGGCGTTCAGGGCAAGAAAAGCAGCGTTCTCTGCGACGGAGACACGGTTATGCTTATGAGCCCCGTCTGCGGCGGCTGAGGAGGGAGTTAGAGGATGAAAAGCTATTATATCAATGAAAAATGCATAGGCTGCACCCTCTGCGCCAAGATATGCCCCGTTGGAGCAATAAGCGGTGAGCTGAAGCAGCGCCATAAGGTGGACACCGACCTTTGCATTCGCTGCGGTGCCTGCGGCAGAGTCTGCGCCAAGGAGGCTGTTGAGGATGAAAACGGCAATGCCGCAAGCCGCCTTCCCAAGCGCAGCGAGTGGCCCAAGCCCTGCATAGATACGGATAAATGCGCAGGCTGCTCCGTATGTGTGGAGCTTTGCCCCAACGACTGCCTCAAAATAACTGCCCCCGCTTTCCACGGGGATATTCGCACTGTTGCTGAGCTTTGCGAAGATAATAACTGCATAGCCTGCGGACACTGTGCCGCAAATTGTCCCATAGATGCAATCACCATGCTTTCTCCCGGTCAGAAGGTAGAGGATGTAAGGGGCAAGGAAAAAAGAAAGGGGAACACTATGAGCAAACTTTGGTGCCGCACTTTCCAGGCCGTTATGAAATTCGGCCACTACTTTATGGGTTATCATATGCCCGACTATATTGAAGGCCCCGGCAGCATTGCCAAGCTGGCCGATATGGTCAAGGAAAAGGGACTGGATAATGTACTGGTGGTAACCGACAAGACTCTTCTGGGTCTGGGTCTTCTGGACACCATGCTGGACAGCATGGATAAAAAGGGCATAAGCTACACTATCTTCAATGACATTGAAGTCAACCCCACCAGCGATGATGTTGAAGCAGGTCTTGAGGCCTATAAGAGCAACGGCTGCAAAGCCATCGTGGCATTCGGCGGCGGCGCTCCCATGGACTGCGCAAAGGCCATCGGCGCCCGCGTTGTAAGACCCCGCAGGAAGGTTGATAAGCTCCAGGGTCTTCTCAAGGTTATGAAGAAGATTCCTCCCTTCTTTGCAGTTCCCACCACCTCCGGCACCGGCTCTGAGACCACCGTTGCTGCAGTTATCACCGATTCCGCAACCCACCACAAGGCATCTATAAATGACCCCCACCTGATACCTGATTATGCGGTTCTTGACCCCGCCCTCACCAAGGGTCTGCCTCCCTTCGTAACCGCCACCACCGGTATGGATGCCCTTTGCCACGCTGTTGAGAGCTACACCAACTGGACCTACTGCACCAAGCTGGAGAAGCAGCTCAGCCGCGATGCGGTTAAGCTCATTTACGATAACCTTCTTGCAGCTTACCGCGACGGCAGCGATATGGAAGCCAGACAGAATATGCAGCGCGCCAGCTTCTTTGCAGGCCGCAGCTTTACCCGCGGTTGTGTTGGCTATGTCCACGCTGTGGGTCACACTCTGGGCGGTCTCTACGGCGTTCCCCACGGTCTGGCAATGGCCACCATCCTTCCCCATGTAATGCGTCAGTTCGGCTCCGCAGCCTATAAGCGCCTTGCTGAGCTTGCCGAGGTATGCGGTATGGATGGCAGAAACGATGAAGAAAAGGCCCTCAAGTTCATCGAGTGGATTGAGCAGCTCAAGCGTGCTATGAACCTGCCCGTTGGCATTGAAGGCATCAAGAGCGAGGATATTCCCCAGATTATCGCCTGGGCAAAGGCTGAGGCCAATCCCCTCTATCCCACCCCCGTTGTTTGGGGCGATGAGGACTTCAAGCGCCTTATCAAATCCATCAGCGCATAAACACCAATAAAATCAAAGTCCCGACAGAGAATTGATGTCGGGACTTTTCTTATATTGTAAAAGGGAAATCACGGGCAATGCTGGCGGGGGATCCTGACTTACAGTTTACAAGGGATCATGGCTGAAATCCACATCCAGACCAAAGAGATTCCAAAACTCGATATTTTCCGCATCTCCAAGGAAATAGCCTCCATAGGAGCCAAATACAATACTGTCACAGCTGTCACAGCCTTTGAAGACCACCAGCTTTTCTCCGTCCTCCATTTCAAGGGTCAGCTTTGCTCCATAGCCGCATGCACCGACATAGCCGAACTGAGCGTTTTTGAGTATTTCCTCAAGGCGCATTAGCTTGTCGCCACTCAGCGTTATAGCTTCGTTAAGCCAGCTGCATTCAAAGGTGGCAGCTTTGAGTTTGGTTATATCCTCGGGGGTGGCAAACTTGTAATCGCATTTTTCAACAGCAAGCTTCAAAACGGTGGAGGGAACACCCTTGTATTCACTGAAATATACGCTCTCGTCGCCGTTTTTCAGCGTGGCGGAAAAACCGTATCCGGGACTCAGCCCATCGAGTGATTCAGCTTTGATGGACTCATATTCAGCATCGCTGAGTGCTATGCGCTCAGATACCTCGCCGTAGGTTTCGGAAATATAATACACTTCAAGGTAAGCGCCTTTCATTTCTGTAAGAGAAACACCTCTCGAAGCGGCGTCTGCGATATATTCACGTCCATTTGGTGTGTAGCAGTATCGACTGTATACAGTGTTTAGACTTACGGCACCCACAGGCTCAATGAATATCAGCTCATTATCCCTGGAATAGTGGATGCGACTTTTGGTGATTTGAAAAACATCCGCCTCGGGCAACTCGCTCAAGGTAAGAGCTTGCTCAACGGCGTCGCTCTGAGCTTCGGTGTAAAGGATCTGTGCCCAGCCATCGGGAGCACCCATTTCAAAGTTCCACATATCCAAAAGTTCGTTGTTGCTGTCGCCTCCCATGTAGCGTCCGACAATATAAGCAAAGCTTCCATCGCTGCTCTCGCGGGAAATAAGCTCATAATTATCAAGCAGTTCTCCGTATTCGGTGAGAATGCCATCTCGCTTTGCAACATCCATGTCATCAAAATCCTGACCCAACGCTGCCAACTCCATAAAATAGGCGAGATCTTCAACTGTGTCGGAAGAAAAACCAGATTCCTGCTGAGGTGCAGACTTCTCGGGAGCGGCGACGGAGTTTTCGGTGTCGGGTACCGCATTTTGTTTTGCAAGTGCCTGGGGAGTGGTGGCAGGGGGAGAAACAGAATCTTCATCACCTGTGGGTACAGTGCACATTGTGAAACAGAGCACGGCGGCAAGCATCAGCGCTATGAGGGCAGCACTTCGGAAGGTTTTTCCCTTCGCCAGAGTGCTTATGCGTTCCTTTAGAAGCCTTTTGTTGCTGCTCATAGTGGAAAGGCATACAAGGCGCCCGGCGCTTCCTGCCGGAATTCGGGAAGCTAGAGAAATAAGAGCCAAACCATAACTCATACGCTTGTCATGATCCATGCCACGGGTAGCTGCAGCATCGCAGGCAGTTTCGCAATCTGCTCTGAAAAGTTCAGAGCAAAGCCATACGAGGGGATGGAACCAGAAAAGGGTAAGCATCAGCCCGCGAACAGCGCCCCATATATGGTCAAGACGCTTATAGTGGGTGGTTTCATGGAGAATAGTCATTTCCAGAACTTCGTCGGAAACAAGTGTGCGAGCGTTGATATAAATTTTGGGGCGTATTACTCCCGCAAGGCATGGACTGGGCAAAGTTTTGAGGAGATAAACGGGAAGTCCCCATCCGTCTCCAAGCTTTTCAGCACAACGGAGGCTTGTTTTGTGAAAACGGAGATTCTGATAAATAATAATGCTGCCTACAACGACTGCGCCAACAAGCCATATTAACAGAAGAAAATTGGAAAGACTTATGCCGCTTTGGGGAGCACCTATAAGAGCATCCGGGGCAGCTTTAACTGCGGGAAGCTCCGAGGACTCAAGACCAATGCCGCTTCCAAGCCATGAGGGAGCTTCGAGGGGGCGGCTTACAGCCGCAGAAAGCTCCGATGAAACCGGCTCTATGGGTGTCATAATGCTGATGGGACTCGGAATGCGGAAAGGGAAGAGCAGCCGCAGAGCGGGCAGAGCCCAAAGTGCGCAGCGTGCTCCGGGAGACACAAAACGCTTCAAAAGGGGTCTGAGGGCTATGAGCGCCAGCATCAAAGCTGTGGCCTGAATGAGAATTGTGAGTATATCGCTCATTATCTGCCTCCTCTCAGTATGGCAATAAGCTCCTCTCGTTCCTCGTCACTTAGAGTGGCGGCATTTACCGCGCACTGTATCATAAGGAGCTTTTCGCCACCGTATACACGACCGAGAAGGTCTTCGGTCTCTTTCTGCACCGCCTCATTGCGATCCATTGCTGCGGAGTATCGGATAGGGCGGCCTTCATGGATGGTTATGGCGCTCTTTGCCTCCATACGCTTGAGAAAGGAAATAACGGAGTGGAGGCTCCAATCCTTTTCCCCTGCCAAATCGTCCATTATTTCGCGGACACTCAGGGGCTTATCGCTTCGCCAAAGGCTCTGCATAAGACGCCATTCAACATCTGAAAGGCTTATTTTACTGTTTTTCATGTTGTTCACCTCTGAATATATCGGTGGATAGTTATAGTTAAGCAATTGCCTAACTTAACAATAGCACAGTATATTGCTGGTGTCAACAACTATTTTAGGCAAATGCCTAAAATACTGGAAAGGGATCCGATTTCTCACGGCAGCTACAAATAATCCGCACCCCATCGGGATGCGGATTATTTGTATACAGAAAACCCGACCTGCGTCGCAGATCGGGTTTTAAGGCTGTAGTTTCAGTTGATGATTCTCTTTGCGCCAACATACATTCTGGTGTAGTAGCTGGAGCTGAGGTCGGTGATGACAACGTAGCCGGTACCGGAAGAGGAATGGATAAACTGACCGTTGCCTATGTACATACCAACGTGGGTGATGGAATAGGGGCCGTAACCGAAACAAACAAGGTCACCGGGGCGAAGATTGGCTTTATCCACGAACACGCCGTCGTAGCTGTACATATCCTGAGCCACGCGGTGGAGAGAGTAGCCATAGTTCTTGTAGAGGTAGTAAACAAAGCCGCTGCAGTCAAAGCCGGAGGGGCTGGTGCCTGCCCATACATAGGGGGTGCCCAGATAGAGCTTGCTTGTTGCCACGATCTGGTCTGCAACGCCGCCGCTGGGGGCTGCGGATGCGGTTCCGATTTTCAGATAGTCGCTGTGCATATAGCCGACAAGACCGGAAGAAGTCTTCACGTTTACCCATTCGCCGCTGGTGCCGAGAACGGTGAACTGGGCGCCGGTGTTGTAGTAGCCGTAAACCTGAGAGGAGAGGGAAGCGCCTGCGCGGAGACGGACACTCATTCCGGAAACGGTACCGATGGTGCCGGACTGGGCGGGGGTGCTGCCGGTGCTGCTGTCAGGAGCGGTGCCGGTGATACGGACATAGTTTTTGTGAACATAGCCGTTAATGCCGTTATAGCTGATTTTGTGCCAGTCGCCCTGAGTGTCGTTAATGGTAACGGTGCCGCCCTGATAGATGAGGCCCAGTATGCCGCTGGCAGTGGTGGGCTGGCTGCGGATATTCAGAGCATCGGCGGTGACAGTGCCGGAGGACACTGCAAGTGCGCTGGGAGCCAGAAGGGAAAGGAGAATAACTGCGATGATGAGGGTACGGATTATCTTTTTGTACATATGTACCTCCTGATGGGGGTGTAGATTACTGCTTGCTGAGTGCACGCTCCAGCCAGACGGATGCAACGTCCATAGCTGCATAAAGGCTGTCCTTCTCGCTCTTTTTAACAACGCGATCGCGGCTCTTGATGTCGGGATCGGTGAGCTGAAGCTGGACGGAAACCTTGCTTGCAACATCCATATCCTTCACCTTTTTGGTTTCGAGGATCTGGAGCATGATAATATATTTATCGGACATGCTGCCGAAATATATCAGATTGTCTTTTCTGCGAAGGGGATGGCCCTTGTATTCGAGAGCTGCGGACTTAGCCATAGTCATATCACTCCAATATAAAAAATCATAAATGTAGCTAAATTGTAACATATTTTGTGAATTATGTCAACAATGCAACCTGTAAATTGTGGAAATTGTGAAATTCCACAAGCCCTTGTGCAGGAAAAGGGGTGTCGCAACAAGATTTGGTGGAATAAAAAATAATCCACCAAAAAATTTTCGGAGGATTATTTTTTATTTTATTAAATTTAATTTATTTATGGATTATATGATTCCGAGGGGGATAAGGACGAGAAGCAGAATAATATTGATGATAACCATAGTGCCGACCACCTTTATCTGCTTTTTCAGGGGCAGGTCATAGATGAGGTAAGCACCTACGAAGAAGGGGATATAGGTGGTGATCCAAACGGGGATGCAGCCCCACCAGGGGTAGACCCATATGAAGGCGGGAGTCCAGGCGAGGAATATTTCAACAACGGCACAGAACAAAGCCATGGCAATGCCCATGAACCAGCGGTTGTTGATGCCGAGGATTTTTGCGTTTTTATCTTCGGGGAGTATTTTGCAGCTGAAGCCCGCCACAGAGAACATAAGGCTCAGCTCGGCGCCTACGCCAACGAGAAGAATAAAGGCGCTGCTTTCAGCGGAAACTGTCCAGAGGGCGTAACCGGAGAAATGAGCAATAACGGCGTTAGCAATTTCATAGAGCCAGTGGATGGAGTAAAGACCGAGGGCGGCGAAAATTGCTTTGTAGTTTTTCACCTTCATTTCCTGCCAGTATACGCAGAGAACAAGGGCAAAAATGGGAAGGAGATACCATTGGAAATTCGAGGGGTCGCGAACTGCTTTCATAGCGGCTTCGGCAGCCGGTGCAAAGGACCAATCGCCAAATAACATAGCTTTAACCTCCTTGTTTGGTTGTGAGTAAATTTTAGCATGCAAGGGGACATAGGGCAAGGGGAGATTTCTTGACAAGGCGCTTTCGGCAAGATAAAATTCATATAATAAACGAAAGAAAGAGATTGGGCTTTATGAGCAGAAAAGTTATTTTCTTCGATGTGGACGGAACAATAATGGATGAGCGGGGCTTTGTGCCGCCCTCCGCCATAGAGGCGATCCGCACAGCCCGCAAAAATGGTGTGGCCTGCATAGTTAATACGGGCAGACCCTATACCCATATTGAACCCTTCATCGTGGATATTGGCTTCGACGGCTATATCTGCTCCTGCGGTCAGTACCTTTTTCTGGAGGGAAAGGAGATTTTCCGCGCGCCTATAGACATAGCGGTCTGCGGCGCCACGGTGCGAAAAGCCCTTGAATGCAGGCTGGATGCCTACTATGAGGCGGAGGAAGGCCTGCGCTATATACTCTGCCACGAGCCCGATGAGGTAATGCGCATTTATATGGAGCGTATGATAGAGCGCGGCTTTGAGACGGAATTGGATCCTCTTGAGGAGGGCTATTTCTTCGATAAGTTCTGCGTCTGGGCGAGAGAGGACAGCGATATTGAGTCTTTTGCGGAATATGCGCAGCAGTATTACACCGTCATCAACCGCGGCGGCGGAATGTATGAGTGCATACTGAAGGGCTATTCCAAAGAGACGGGAGTGGATATGCTCCGCGAAAAACTGGGAGCGGAGAAGGAGGATTGCTACGCAATTGGCGACAGCGCTAATGACCTTCCCATGCTTATGGCAGTCAGCCATTCCATTGCCATGGGCAATTCCCCACAGAAACTTAAGGATGCCGTGGAGTATGTAACCGACGAGCTGAAGGCCGACGGGCTTGCCAATGCTCTGCGCCATTACAAGCTGATTTGAGCATAAAAAATGGGGTGTCATTTCAGACACCCCAACGTTTATATTTTAACAAATACATAGGCTAGTGTCAATGAAAAACACCGTGCAAATGGAGAAATCTCCGATTGCAACAAGTGGGGGAGCATATTTTCGGGTATTATCCCAACTTGTAAAAACCGGGCCCTGATGGTATATTATAGTCAGAAAGGGTGATATCCGATGTACACCTGAAAGATAAAAGGTTCTGAAAATTGAGGAGCCTATTCTGTAGAAAGAGAGGTTAAAATGATGTTAGATATTAAGAATTCAGAGAAATAAGCCTTGACTTTAGCGACAATGCGAGGGTCAAGGCTTATTTCGTTTTAAAGGTAAATTTCCGGTCTTTCCGCCTATTGGGGAAAGGCTTTTTTGTTGCCCGGATAAAAGCGCTTGTGATATAATGGGAAAAAAGCAACATGGGGGAATGGGAATGTTCACTTTGGAAAACACCTGCATAGAAAAAGGCTGTCTCAAGGGCGAGGTTGCTCTTGTAACCGGAGCTACCAGCAATGTGGGCAAGGGCTATGCTCAGGCTCTGGCATGGGCGGGAGCAAAGGTGGTTGTTGTGGGACGCAATGCTCAGCGCGGCGCCGCCGTCATTGATGAAATAAACCGTGATAACGGCGAGGGAACGGCCGTGTTTGTTGCCGCGGATGTATCCTGCGAGGAGGACATTGCCCGACTGAAGCAGGAGGCCTATGCCGCTTTCGGCAAGGTGGATATTCTCATAAATAACGCTATGGATATGTCCCTCAACGGCCCTATCCTTGGAGCAAAGGCTGAAGATCTGGACAGAAGCTATGCAATTTCCGCAAGAGCAGTGCTCCTCACCGTCAATGCCTTCGTCCCCGATATGCTGGAAAGAGCCCACGGCACAGTGGTGTATTCCACAACTCAGTTTCATTATATGCCTCCTATGATAGGCGGCAGTATTTACACCGCAGGCAAAGCGGCGGCAACCTCCGCAACAATGAGCCTCTCCAACGAGATAGCCGGCAGGGGAGTGAATGTTTTCTGCCTCGCCCCCGGCGGCGTGGGCGTTATCAACCCCGACAGCGTTGATGACCCCGAGGCAGTGGCTCAGCGCATAAAAATGCCGGGCTTCCCGGGACTCATCCCCACCGATGCGGCGGGCGCAGGCCTTGTCTACTGCATACTCCACGGAGAAGAAATCCACGGCAGCGGCCTCATTGTAGGCAATGTGCTCAAGGAGATGGATTATCCTTTCCCCACGCCGGAAACTCTCCGCCCAAACCTTATGGACAGCATTGACGGAATGCCCCTCACCATGTTCTTCTGCTACATGGGCAAGGGCTTTCCGAAAAAGTGATATGTCTATAGGCTTGCTCGGAGCATAGGAACGGCTGATGTTGGAGGGCGTGTTGTGAGTAAGAAGTGTTTTGGCTTAATTGTTACCCTCATTATTATTGTGTGTCTTGCTGCCTGCAAATCGGAAAACATACAAGAGAGTGTTGAGGCTGCAGACGATGGGCGAAAGATTACGGAAGACGCACGGCTGATAGTGTTCGGAGAGGAAGCTTTGGATGTCAATTTGTATATCAACCCCGGTCATGGCTATGCTTTGCTTCCTCTTACGGCAACGCTCAAGGAAATTTGCCCCGATGTTTCAATCGAGTGGGAAAGCGAAACGAGGGCCGTGCTGGAATATGGCGGGGAGAGATATATTTTATCCGCCGATAAGTGTGCTATCACCAAAGAGGACAACGGAGATTATAATTACATTATTCCCGCACCCGGAGGAAGTTTCCCTCGGTATTATGCGGAGAAATATGAGCTGATGTTGGACAGCACAGGCATTGAAACTGTGGCTATGATGTTTGGAAGCAGGATAATCTGCCGCGTGAACTACCAAAGCAAGACGGTGGAAATAGTTATGCTAAGTGATGCGCTGAACGATATCGCTTAAATGATGCACACAGAAAACGATGTTGGAGGGTGTGTATGGCAAAGAAGAAAAGTTTATACGGCCTCGCGCCTGCCCTTGCTATCGTGTGTGGTATCCTTGCTATAGCGGGTGCATTTTTGGCATTTCGTAATGTGAATGAAAACTCTTTTCCAAGGAAAATATTTGCTGAGCTCTCTCAGCTTGAAATGAAATATGGAGCATACCGGGCAGAAGGAGCGGTCAATGACCGTGATTTGGATAAGCTGCTTCCTTTAAACTCATGGTGCGGAGAGATTGAATTCGAGGGCGAAAGCTACAAGGTGTTTGCCTACGAATTTGGCAGCCCGGAAGATGCTTTCGAATATTTCAAAAACGCTTCGGGACAGAAAAACGCCGTGGAGCAGCTTTGCTTTTACTATCAAGGAACAAGCATGGGAGAGACAAAATATGCTGCGTATTATGACAAAGTGGCATACAAGGTGACGGGCGGAAGGTTTGATGATTTTGCCCGCTTTATGACCCAGCTTTGCGCCGACTTCCCGATTGATATAAGCGAAGAGTATTATCAAAACTACGGAATAAGGCTCGACTGATGTATTTAATATCTCAAAGGTTTTATCGGCTCTTGAAAAACTCGGGATTGGCAGGCGGACTGAATATCTCTCCGGTGGTAATAGAATAATCCTTTGTTATACTATGTGCAGCTGCAAAGCAAAAAAGAGGCACTCACTTTTCAAAGTGAGTGCCTCTTTTTTATCATATAATGTCAAAACCCATGTTGGAGCCAATTTCTGCTCAGTTTTCTGCTTATCTCAAAGATTATTTTCCGTTCGGCTTATGAGGTCATTCTGGCAGTCCAGGTTCAGCTCGTTGAAGTAGGCGGAGTAGCCCGCGATTCTTACGACAAGGTCCCGGTAGGTTTCGGGGTCTGCCTGTGCGGCGCGCATGGTGTCAGCGGAAACTATGTTGTACTGAACCTCCATACCGCCGAGGTTCATATAAGTCTGAGTCATGGCGCGGAGCTTTGCAACGCCGTCCTCGGCGCTGAGTGCGGAGGGATGAATGCGTATGTTGATTGCAAGACCGTTCATAAACTTGCCGTGCTCGAAGCAGAGGGCGCTTTTCAGCACGGAGAGAGGACCGTTTTTGTCACGACCCTGAGCGGGGGAGGCGGCATCCGCAATGGGCTTGCCTGCAAGCCGTCCGTCGGGGGTTGCCCAGGTGATATAACCCTGAGCAACATGGCTTGCTGCGGAATACATACCGCCCTTGAAAATTCTGCAGCGAGGGCCTGAGCATTCTTTGCAAATGTCGTAATAGGTGTCAACAGCCCAGCGCATCTGCTCGTCGGCATATTCGTCCCCGTTGCCGTAATGGGGAACTTCGCTGAGAATTTGCTGACGGAGCATCTCATGGCCTTCCCAGTTGGCCATAAATGCGTCGTAAAGCTCACGGGTGGTGCAGAGCTTTTTATCAAAGCACATATATTTTATGGTGGTGAGGGAGTCGGCAACGGTGGCGAGACCAACAGCGGTTGAGCCGAAGGAGTTATACTTGGCGCCGCCGCAGATAACGTCCCTGCCGCTTTCCATGCAGCCCTCCATGGATATGGAGAGGATGGGGTGGGTGTCATAGTGCATAAAAAGCTGCTCAACATAGTTCTGGAGGGTAACTTGCCCCTTCAGTATATAACGCGCCATTTTTGCCCAGGCTTCCTTGACCTCCTCGAAGGACTCCATCTCATAGAGATGGCCTGTGCGGAGAGAGCATTGGGCTCCGTTATAGGGATTGCAGCCGTTGTTGAGAGCCATTGTGAGGATAGTGCTGTACTGAGTGTAGCACTCGGGGGGAGTTGTGCCGCTGCCTGCGGCATAGTCATTGCCGGAGCCTGTAATCTCCTGACAGCCGATAAGGGCGTAGTCTCTTGCATCGCGGAGAGAGAAGCCAAGCTCCTTCATCATGCCGGGGATTATAACATCGTCATTCTGGAAAAGGGGAAGACCGCCAACAAGACGGTTAACCTCAAAGGCGCATTCCCAAAGCTCCTTAGGGGTGTTTTTGTTGATGCGAAGAGAAATGGTAGGATCATGGAGTTTAAGGCGCCCCATAGTCTCAAGCACCATATAGGTGACAGGGTTGGTGGCATCCTCGCCGGTGTCGGGGTCAACGCCGCCGATGGTGGTGTGGAGATAGGTGTTGCCTATGCCGATAATGGAGGTGAGGGGACCCACGCTGCCGTTATAGAAGCTGTTTACCTTAAGGAAGAAGCAGTCGGTGATCTCCTGCGCCTGATCCATGGTGATTTTGCCTGCGTCAAGGTCGGCCTTCAGATAGGGCCAGGTGTACTGGTCGAAGCGGCCGAAGGAGCCTATATCGGGCATACCGGACATGGAAATCATCAGGAGATAGAGCAAGGTGGCCTGACAGGCCTGCCAATAGGTCTTGGCGGGGTTTTCGGATATCCAGACAAGGTTATCGCCCATCTGACGCAGTTCCGCTTTTCTCGCCGCATCTTCGCATTCCTCTGCAGCAGCGTAGCAGCTTTCGCCGTAGCGTTTGAGCAAGGCAGTTGCGCCTTCGCAGACTATTTCAACGGACTTATAGAACATATATTTATCCGTATCCTCACCCATAAGGCAGCCGAAGTGCTCATCCATCCAGTCTCTGGCCTGCTGCGCGATGGCCTTGTAGCCGAGGGAGAGGATTTTTCCGTAGCCGGGGGTGGAGTGTCCCGCGGGCATCATAACGATGGGCATATTTGCGCCGAAGGAGCGGACGCCCAGACGGTTGAGCTCATCAAAACCCTCGGGCTGCCATGCTTTTGCCATGTCGGAGATGGTCTTGCCCTCCCAGTAAGGGCCGAGCTCACGGAGAATTTCAAACTCCTCGGGGCTCATAATAAGGCGCAGCTCATCGGAGTCAGGGTTATGATAATAGCCGTCCTCGCCCATGGTCCATTTGCCGCTTTCCGCAAAGGCAACATACATATCCCCGCGGCTCCAGCGGGGGTCTATGCGGGTGCCGCAGAAATACTTGGTGTTGTTGGCAACAAGAATCTCGTGAGGCTCAACGCGGGTGGTCTGCTCCTGGCAGAGAGCTTTGAATATAAGGGCGTTTCTGATGACGGGAACAACGCTTTCGTATTTTTTGTGGGCATTGGTGATGATGAGAGAGCGCTCGGAATCCACAACGAAAAGACGCTGGCGCACCTTCTCGTGCATGAGCTTCATTCTGTCTGTAACGGGGCGGAATTTATACATATAATATCCTCCGAAAATCAGGCTTTTTTCCCATTTTACAGCACTGCTGCGGCGTTTGCAAGAGCGAGCTGAGTCCTGTGGAAATGTGTAGAAAGTATAAAATTGCGAAAAGTATCTTCCCCATGGCAATAAGATGTGATATAATACGCACACCTATTAAAAGGAGGTAAAAAAATGAAAAAACTCTTGTCTCTTCTGCTGGTTCTGGCACTGTGTGTCGGCCTGATCGGCTGCGGCGCTACCCCCGCTGCTCCCGCTGAGCCCGTCGCTCCTGCTGAGCCCGCAGCACCTGCAGCTCCCGCAGAGCCTGCAGCCCCCGCAAAAGAAGATGTTGTCATTCTCTACACCAACGACGTTCACACCTATATCGACGGCGTTCTCAGCTATGATGTTATCGCCGGTGTGAAGGCCGAGCTGGAGAAGACCTACGGCAATGTGCTTCTCGTTGATGCCGGTGACGCCGCACAGGGTACCGCTTTCGGTTCCATGGATAAGGGCGAAACCATCATCAAGCTGATGAACGCCGCAGGCTATGATCTGGCAACCCTCGGTAACCACGAGTTTGACTATGGCATGGACGGTGCCATGAACATCATCGAGTGGGCTGAGTATCCCTACGTATCCGCAAACTTCTATCACGAAGAAAACGGCGTTCGCGGCGAGAATGTTCTTGACGCTGCCAAGGTATTCGAGATCGGCGGCCAGAAGATCGCTTTCGTTGGTGCAACCACTCCCGAATCCTTCACCAAGTCCACCCCCGCTTATTTCCAGGATGAAGCCGGCAACTACATCTACGGTATCTCCGGCGGCGAAGACGGCGCAGCTCTCTATGCTGATATTCAGGCTGCCGTCGATTCTGTTGAGGCTGATGTTGTCATCGTTCTCGGCCACCTGGGCGATGACCCCGCTTCCCAGCCCTGGACTTCCGAGGAAGTTATTGCAAATGTAACCGGTCTTGATGCTTTCATCGACGGTCACTCTCACTCTACCGTTGTCGGCAAGAAGGTTGCCGATAAGGAAGGCAATGAAGTTCATCTCACCCAGACCGGCGAATATTTCAACGCTATCGGTATGATGGTCATCGGCGCTGACGGCACTATCACCACCGATCTCATCGGATACAACGAGCTCACCGAGGTAGTTGTGGACGAGACCGGCGCTCCTGTTCTGGACGAGGAAGGCAATGAGGTCACCGAGGTAGTCGGCTATGAGCTCTCTTCCGAGCTCTATGACGGCGCAAGCTGGGTTTCCGTCGAAGCTGTTGCTGAAATCAAGAACGCCTGGATCGATGAGATCAACACCAAGCTTGGCGAAGTAATCGGTTCCACCGAGCTGACCTTCGATAACTACGATGCAGAGGGCAACCGCCTTGTCCGCAAGCAGGAGACCAACACCGGTGCCTTCGCTGCTGACGCTCTGTATTTCCTCTTCGACGATATGGGACTTGATGTTGACGTTGCCATCATGAACGGCGGCGGCGTACGCAACAAGGCTATCACCGGCGAGATCAGCTATCTCACCGCAAAGCAGATCCACACCTTCGGCAACGTAGCCTGCCTGCAGACCATCACCGGTCAGCAGCTGCTTGACGCTCTTGAGTGGGGCGCACGCGATGTTGCTAATGCCGAGTGCGGCGGCTTCCTCCATGTTGCAGGTATCACCTATAAGGTAGATCCCGATTGGCCCAGCTCCGTTGCAATGGATGAGAAGGGCGTTTGGGTCGGTGCTCCCACCGGCGGCTACCGCGTATACGATGTTCAGGTCTTCAACAAGGAGACCGGAGCATACGAGGCTCTTGACCTGACCGCTTCCTACAACCTGGCCGGCTATAACTACACCCTCCGCGACCTGGGTGACGGCTTCAACATGTTCTCCGGCGCTGTCAACGTTCTGGACTATGTCATGGAAGACTACATGGTTCTTGCCAACTACATCAAGGGCTTTGAGGGCGGCGTTGTCGGCGCTACCAACTCTCCCCTGCTTGCCAAGTATCCCGGCATGCTCATCGACTATAGCAACGTAACCGATTTCGGCCGCGTTGTTATCGAGGCTGCTCAGTAAGGCAAAACATATAAAATGAAAGAGACTCCCTTCGGGAGTCTCTTTTTTTGTCAAAATAGGTATTAACAAGCAGAGGAATATATGATAATATATCGAGTTGTAGTGTATTTTGGCGAATGTCGCCTTTCTATAATTCGGAGGATATTATGGTTTTTTCCAGTTTGACATTCCTGCTGCTGTTTTTCCCGGCGGTGCTGCTTTTCTATTTTATGGGAAGCGGTCTGAAGTGGAGAAACGGAGTGCTGCTTGTCTTCTCTCTTCTTTTCTATGCCTGGGGCGAGCCCATCTGGGTTCTGGCAATGATAGCCTCAACGGTTATCAACTATTACTGCGCCCTTCAGATAGCCCGAAGCGAGTATAAATACAGAAAGCGGAAATTCCTTATTATAGGCGTTGTGGTTTCCGTGGCAATGCTGTTTTACTTCAAGTATGCCAGCTTCCTCCTCAGCTCCGTCACGGGAATTTTCGGCAAAGCGGTTGAAATTCCGGGGCTTAGGCTGCCCATAGGTATATCCTTCTATACCTTCCAGATTCTCACCTATACCGTGGATGTCTACAGAGGCAAATCCCCCTGCATGAAGAACCTGCCCCGCCTGATGCTTTATATAAGCTGCTTCCCTCAGCTTATCGCAGGACCTATCGTCCAGTATTCCGATGTCTGCGATGCACTGAATGAGCGCACTTCCACCACCGATGACTTCGTCTGCGGCATGAGAAAATTTGCCGTTGGTCTCGGCAAAAAGGTGCTCATCGCCAATGTGAGCGCTCTTGCCCTTGAGCAGCTTTCTCTGGGCAGCGGCAATATATCCGTTCTGGGCGCATGGTATGGAGCGGTGCTTTATTCCCTGCAGATTTACTTCGACTTTGCGGGCTATAGCGATATGGCAATCGGCATGGGACGCATATTTGGCTTCAAGTACAAGGATAACTTTAACTATCCCTACATATCCAAGAGCATCTCCGAATTCTGGCGCAGATGGCATATCTCCCTCGGCAGCTTTTTCAGAGATTATGTCTATATCCCTCTGGGCGGAAACCGCAAGGGTACGAGACGCACAATAATCAATCTTCTTATCGTCTGGTCTCTCACCGGCTTCTGGCATGGCGCAGACTGGAACTTCCTTATGTGGGGCGCTTACTACGGCGTGCTTATAATCCTCGAGCGCTTTGTATTCAGCAAAATCATTGAAAAGATGCCCGGTGTGCTGAATGTTTTCTTCACGCTTATATTGGTTATCATCGGCTGGGTAATTTTCTATTACACCGATATGGGAGATATGAAGACCCATATTCTTGCAATGTTCGGTATGCAGGCAAGCGGCAGCGGAATAGTTAAGGCGGCCTTCAGCGATGCCGTAACTATGGCCGTTATGCGCAGATATACCGTCCTCCCCGTGCTTTTTGCCGTGGCATGTACTCCCATAGTCCCCGCCATAAAAAAGCGTCTGGAGAAGAAAAACGCGCTCGTTTTCAACGTCGTTTCCGGCATTTGCTATATTTCCGCAATGGCACTTTCCCTGCTCTTCATTATAGGACAGAGCTATAACCCCTTTATTTACTTCAGATTCTGAGAAAGGAGACCGCAAAAGCGTGAAAAACAAAATCACATTTTTCATAACCGTATGCTCTGCTGCGGTGCTCCTGTGTCTTGGCATTATGCTTGTTGCCCTTGGCGAAAAGGAAGACAGAGCTTCGGACTTTGAAAACCGCATGCTTCAGGGAAGACCTGAGCTGAGCGCAAACAATGTTTTCTCCGGCAATTACAGCGGAGAGTTTGAGAACTTTTTGTCCGACGGCTTTTTCGGAAGAAACCTTGTTATAAACGCAAGCGAAGGCTTCCTCGGTCTGTTTTCCGCAGAAACCGAGGAGGACACCCAGCTTCTTGACGATAGTCAGAATGAGCTTCAGGGCGTAACGGACCCCGAGACCCCCATCCAGCCCGATATTCAGGAAGAGAGCGTCCCCGGTATGGAGGATTTTGAAACCGAGGAGCCCGAAGAGGAAATAATCTTCGATGAAAGCGAACTTCCCGAAGAAGGGGAGGAGCTTGAAATTATCCCCGGCACCGACACCTACGGCTTCTCCTACATATACAAAAACGGCACTCTCCGCGAATATTTCCGCGTTTCCGAAAAGGAGATATCTCAGGTGGCTCACGCCCTCAACGCATATAAGTCCGAGCTTCCCGAGGATGGAAATGTTTTCTATATGATGGTGCCCCTGACCCATAGCTGGGAGCCGCTGCCCAACAGCAGCAAATATGCCGGCTGGTACAGCAACACCGAGGGTGCAATTCAGGAGCAGGTGAACGAGGGCGTTCATGTTATCAACATCCCCGAGATACTCAACCCCCACCTCACCGAGTCTATCTATTTCCCCATAGACCATCATTGGTCCGCTTTGGGCGCATGGTATGCCTATGAGGAGCTGATGAATATTCAGGGCATCCCCGCCGTACCCTACGATGAGTATAGCTACAGAAAGGTTTATACCTATAAGGGCTTTTTCGATGTAATGAATCCCCTTCAGGCCGCTGAGGTAAACCGGATTTATAACAAGACCACTGAAGAAAAGTCCGCCCTTATAAACTACCGCGAAGAGACCTATATGGCCTATGTGACCGGCGTTATCAAGCCCTGGACAAAGATAGAGACGGGCTTTTCCACAGGCCGCAAGGCTCTTGTAATAGGCGATAGCTTCGCAAACGTTTTCGCTCCCTATCTCTGTCCCCATTATGACGAGGTTCATATGACCGATGTCCGCCAGGGCTATTACTACACCGCCGATACCGGCGGCTGGATAGCCGACCTTATGGAATATCACGGCATAGACGATGTCTATATCGTCATGAGTTATGCCAATGATGCCCATACGGACACATCCTGCGTAAGATTGGAGAAGTGCCTGTATGGATAAAAATTCTGCATTTGTAAAGGGAACAGTAGGCTTTGCCGCAGTACTGACAGCGCTGCTGATAGTTCTGGGCTGCCGTTTCTGGACCTCTCTTCCCGATATCTATGAAGAGCGCATAAGCACTCTCGCCGCCGCAGGAAAGCCCGAAGCCGCCATTGAAAAATATGACAGACTGAAGGTTGTTGTGGCTGAGCGCCTTGAGGATGAGACCAAGGATAGCTGCGAATATGCAATCGCTCAGGGCTGGCTTGTTGCAGGCGACTATGAGCAGGCTCAGTTTATGTTTGCCGCTCTTGGCGATTTCCGCGACAGCGCACAGATGGTGAAGGAGTGCATCTATCTCCCCGCCCAGGAGCTTTTTGAAGAGGGCAAGTATGATGAGGCTGCGGAGATTTTCCGCTCTTTGGGACTTTATTCCGACAGTGCAAACCGCTATAAGGACTGCCGTATGGCAGTTGCCGAGCTTCACTATGCGGCAGGAGAATACAGCGAAGCCATCAATGTATTCCGCGAAGTTGGCGATTATAACGGCGCTTTGGACAGAATTTATGAAATCGCCATGGAGCTGACGGGAGACGAGGAATTCGCTCAGGAGATGGTGAGCGGTAAGCTTTCCGAGGCAGACCAGGAGATTCTCCTTGCAAGAGAGTATGCCCGCCAGAAGCTTAAAACCGACAGCATTGCCGCAGGAAAAAACCATACTGTTGCAATCCTCAGCGACGGCAGCGTTGCCGCAACTGGTGATAACAGCTTCGGCCAGTGCGATGTAAGCGGCTGGACGGATGTTGTGGCGGTTTACGCAGGCGCAAACTTCACCGTGGGACTTCGCAGAGACGGAAGCGTCCTGGCCACCGGCGACAATACCCACGGTCAGTGCGATGTAAGCGGCTGGACGGGTGTTAAGAAGATAGCCGTCAATGACCATGACACCCTTGCTGTTACCGAAGAGGGTAAGCTTCTTTTCACAGGTTATCACGATTATTCTGAAACTCTCGCCGCCGAAAACATAAAGGAAGTTTTTGCGGGAGCATATCAGGGCGCCTGCATTTTGGAAGATGGCTCCGTGCTCACTTCCAATAAGTCAAGCCAGACCACCCTCAAGCCCGAGGCAATCGCCCTTTCCACCGCCGTTTCCGTCTATCTTATGTTCGACGGAAGCACCCAGTCCGCCTTTGAGAGAATCCCTCAGTGGAAGGATATCATAGCTCTTACTATGAGCCCCAGAGCAGTTTTGGGTCTCACCACCGAAGGCGAGCTGAAAAGCTTCTTCTTCAGAGAGAGCGATGCCGTGGAATTTAATGTGAGCGGCAAGTATATAGTTGCCGCAGCCGCAGGCGGCGGACACTATCTGCTTGTGGACTCCGACGGAAAAGTTTATGCCTACGGCGATAACGCCTTCGGTCAGTGCGACGTAAGCGGCTGGAAAATCAAATAAACAAAAAGATGAGTTCCTGAAAAGGAACTCGTCTTTTTATATTTCAGGGCTTTCAAAGAGAGGCAGCGAAGGTGGAGAAAAGGTGAAAAATACGAACAGGGCGGCGAGCAAAAGAAGAAGGGCAAACGCCACGTAGGGAGCGCTGCAGCGTATGCTGCCCTCTTTGAAAAGTCGGTTTTCAAAATAAAAGGCGGCAGCGGCAGAGAGAATGAATATGCCTATATTCACCCAATCGGGGGAAGTGCCGAAAGCGCCGTTATAGCTGTAAAACAAAACCGGGATGAGCAATAGCCCCAGAGAAATTCCCAAAAGCTTTACGCACCAGAAATCTCTCTGTCCCGTAAAAAATCTTCGTTGAATCAAAGCGAAAATAAACGCGGGCATGAAGAAAAGCTTCATATGCTCCCATGTGGATTCATTTACCGCAGAAAATAGGGCTGCAAGGGTGCTGCCGCCGCTCAGATCATAGAGAAAATGGAGCAGCGTGCCTCCCAAAACCGTTATTCCGAAGCCCATAGCCTGCCAAAGTGAAATATTACGCTTCATTACCCACCGCCTTAGCCTGAACAATATAATTCGAACCCGCTCCGCGAGGCGGATTTTAGCGCCAGACTTCCTGTTTCATTCTTTGGTGGGCGACTGCCCACCTGCATCATTCAATTTTGCCTGACACCAAAATCCCCTCCCACGGAGTCGCAGATTTCTGAGGTCATATGCTAGTGCAGTGCAAGGCGGCGGCTTGCAGATGGGCTGTCGCCCTTCAAAAGCCGGCAACGCAGCAA
>JAZSRY010000053.1:0-3424 GCA_045538735.1 Oscillospiraceae bacterium | reverse complement strand
GGCCGTCGTTCTGGGGATTGATGCCCAGATCGGAAGCGAGGATGGCCTTCTCTATGCCCTTGAGGACACTGCCGTCCCAAGGCTGAATAGCCAGAGTGCGGGGGTCGGGAGTGGAAATGGTGGCCAGCTGCTGGATGGGGGTGGTGGTGCCGTAATACTCAACGGTGATCTTGTCGAGAACAGCGGCATTGGCGCGGCCTGCGCGGACTGCATTGAAGCTCTCTACCAGCACGGAGCAGGTTTTTTCCATTCTGTCGGTAAACTCTTTGTATTCGGACATTTTGTCTTCCTCCTATATTGTGATCAGTTAACTTTAGTTCCAATATCCTCGCCCATAACGACGCGGATGATATTCTCGGGATCCTTCAGTGCAAAAACGATAACGGGAATATGATTATCCATACTGAGGCTGGTTGCGGTGGAATCCATAACGGCAAGATGCTGGGCGAGCACATCATCATAGCTGATATGGTCATACTTAATTGCATTGGGATCCAGCTTGGGGTCGGCGGAGTATACACCGTCAATGTTCTTTGCAAGCAGGATAGCATCTGCGCCGATTTCAGCGGCACGGAGCACCGCAGCGGTATCGGTGGAGAAATAGGGGTTGCCGGTGCCGCAGCCGAAGATGACAACTTTGCCCTTGCCAAGATGGCTGTCAGCCTTCAGGCGGATGTAGGGCTCTGCGATCTGTGCCATGGTGATGGCGGTCTGAACACGGACGGGAACGCCTATCTGCTCAAAAACATCGCTGAGTGCCAGTGCATTCATGGCAGTTGCCAGCATGCCCATATGGTCGGCACGGGTGCGCTCCATCTTTCCGCCGCCGTCCTTTGCGCCGCGCCAGAAGTTGCCGCCGCCAACAACGATACCCACTTCAACGCCCATCTCGGTGCATCTCTTTACAGCCTCGCATACGCTCTTGATAACGCTGAAATCAAGGCCGGTCTTTTTTTCTCCCGCAAGAGCTTCGCCGCTGACTTTGAGCAGCACTCTCTTATATACAGGTTTGGCTTCGCTCATTAAAACCTCTCCTTTTACATTTATTAATATATCACGGGGTATTTTAACACGATATGCCCCATTTGACAATATAGGCAAATGCAAAAATTTCTAATCAGCTTTTTCTCTCCCCGCTTTTGACTTACTTTTCATTGCGCCGCTGTTAGAATCGCCCCATGAGAATTATCTATGCAGACAGCGTGCTTGTGCTGAATTTTGTTATCGACTATCTCCTGCTGCTTTCAACGGGCAAAATCTGCGCTCTCCCCCTTGTCCGTTGGAGAATGGCTCTCGCTGCCCTCTGGGGAGGGGTATACGCGGTGCTCAGCCTTGTTTATCCGCAGTTTTTTGCCATCGCCGCCTGCAAAATATTTTCGGGAATTGCCGTCGCTGCCATTGCTTTTGCCCGCTTCGGCCGCTTTGCCCGCACTGCGGCGGTTTTTTTCGCGGTCTCAGCCGCTTTTGGCGGGGCGGTTTATGCCGCGCTGAGTCTGGGCGGCATTGATCCCAACGGAGCGGCAGCGCTGCCTCTCTCCCTTCGCACTTTGATATTATCCTTTGCCCTTTGCTATGCCCTGCTGAGCATAGTTTTTCGCGGAAAAGCCCGCCGCACCGCCGCGGAGCTTGGAGAGCTCGAAATTCTCCTTCGGGGCAGAAAGCTCTCCTGCAAGGCCCTCAGGGACACGGGCAATGAGCTTCGCGACAGCAAGGGCGCTCCCGTAATCGTCTCGGAATGGGCTGCGGTTTCCGCCCTTTTCCCCGAGCTGATGGGGCAGCAGTCTCTTGACCCGCCCTCTCTGCTTATGTCTATTGATGTTCTGCAAGGCATGAAAGGGCGCGTCTCCCTTTTGCCCTGTCTCACCGCCACCTCTCCCGAAGGCCTTCTCCCCTGCCTTCGTCCCGATGCCATCTTAATAAACGGCGAAAAAGCGCCTCACCGTCTGCTTGCAATCATCCCCGGCCCCATAAGCTCCGACGGCAGCTACCGGGCACTTTATTAGATAACGGAGGTAAATATGAAAATCGAAAGCTACATACGCTTTATGTCTCTGACATCCCGCCTTCGTCTGAGGCTGTATAGTCTTGGGCTGGGAGTTCCTGATCCGCTGCACTACATAGGCGGCAGCGACAATCTCCCTCCGCCTTTGCCCGCCGACAAGGAACAAAGCGCCATTGACGCGCTGTGTGCCGGCGATGAAAAGGCAAAAGCCATGCTTATCGAGCATAATCTCCGTCTCGTGGTGTATATAGCCCGGCGCTTCGAAAACACCGGCGTGGGGCTGGAAGATCTTATCAGCATAGGCACAATAGGTCTTATCAAAGCCATCAGCTCCTTCCGCTCCGACAAAAACATCAAGCTCGCCACCTACGCAAGCCGCTGCATAGAAAACGAAATTCTGATGCATCTGCGGAAAATTTCCACCATGCGCAGTGAGCTGAGCTTTGATGAGCCTCTAAACACCGATTGGGACGGCAACGAGCTGCTTTTAAGCGATGTTCTCGGCACAGACTGCGACGAGGTTTCACGCCCCATAGAGGAGGACACGGAAAAACGGATTCTTATGGAGGCCGTGGACAGACTCGGAGAAAGAGAAAAGCGGATCATTTCTCTCCGTTTCGGGCTTCGGGGCGAAGAGGAATACACCCAGAAAGAGGTTGCCGATAAGCTGGGCATATCCCAAAGCTATATATCCCGTCTGGAAAAACGCATCATTTCCCGCCTCAGAAGAGAAATGAGCAGAATGCTGTGATAGTCACCGTTTTTCGTTGACTTTTACGCTTTTAATTGATATCATCTTTACAACCGATTTAATCAAATCAATTTGTGCGCAGTTCATTATGCGCACAATTCGGGAGTGAAAGATATGAAATCCACCGGCATCATACGCAGGCTCGATGAACTCGGCAGAATCGTTCTCCCCATCGAAATCAGAAGAAACTTCTCTCTTGCAGAAAAGGACGCTGTTGAAATTTTCGTGGAGGGCGACAGTATTATCCTCAAAAAGCACCAGCCCAACTGCATTATCTGCGGCGAGGACAAAAACCTTATCGAATACAAGGGCAAGCTCGTCTGCAAAAACTGCATAAAGACCCTGAACAAGAAAATATGAAAAACGGCTCACCGATTGGTGAGCCGTTTTTTTGCTTTTTTTACATAACGGGGTCGGTCCATTCCTGACCACCGCCGCCGCCATAGAAGACGATGCGGTTCTGGCTTACCATAGAGGTCGGCATATAACCGATTTCGCCGTTGACACTGACAACATAGACACCGCCGCAGTCCCAAAGGACAGTGATGCTTGTATTCGTAGTCAGCGCTTTTCCTTCACCCTGAAGCAGATAGTTATCATACACGCGGGCGCCGGATGCAGCAAAACCATCCCATGAAGCATAGGCTTCCTCGCCCTCTTTCAGGGCAAAT
>JAZSRY010000015.1:0-27938 GCA_045538735.1 Oscillospiraceae bacterium | reverse complement strand
TTTTTTCGTAAAATTCTTCCTTTGTATAGGCATGTGGCGTGTCGTTATATTCCACGCAAAAGCCTGCGTCTTCAATTATTTTCACATTATCAAGTCCGCATTTGGCAAAGCCCCTGGGGGTAATTACGATTTTCATAGGTTTTCCCTTCCCGATTCCATATATTTTCGACTACATCCGCAATCCATTGACGTATTTTCATTTTAGTGCTACAATTATCTCAATTCAATAGGATTTATTGCGAAAAATTTTAGGAATATTGCGGTGATTGTATGATAATAACTGCTTATGCAGACCAAAAAGAACAGGTCTGCGGAATGCGCTTTGTTAGTTGCGGCCATATATTTGCAAAACAGGGCCGTGAAATATACCGCCCAAACGGACGGAAAGACTGGCTGCTGTTTTATATTGCGAAGGAAAGCGAAACCTTTTATCTTGATGGTGTTAAAACAGGAAAAAGCGGTTCGTTTATCCTGTTTGCCCCCGGCGAAAAACAGCATCACATATACACCGGCAACAAGACTGCCGAGTTTTATTATGTGCATTTCAGTTGTTCCTCGCTGCCTGCCGATATCGCGCTTGACACATCTACGCTTTATGATCTGCCTCTTAACCGTAAGGTGTGCGATATATTTGAAGAGCTGATTGACGAAGCCACGCGAAAGCAACCGTTTTTTGAAAAGCTTTGCATTTATAAATTGCTGTCGCTTCTGACTTTATTGGACCGTGCCATTGCTTGCGATAACCATCCCGAAAGAGAAAATCTTGAGCGCATCGCAACAGCTATTCAGCATATGAACCGTGATTATAGCAGTAATCTTACCCTGCACGATTACGCTAACCTGTGTAATATGAGCAAATACCACTTCCTCAGAGTGTTTGAAAGAATTGTGGGCAGCACGCCTCTGGAATATCGAAACAATATTCGTATGCTGCACGCCGTAAATCTGCTGCTTGAAAAGAAGCTGTCGGTTGAAGAAATCGGCAATATGGTTGGCTATTCTTCCGCCTCATATTTCAGCTCGGCATTTAAGCGAAAATACGGCCTGTCGCCCAAACAATATCAAAATAAAAAGAGGTAGTAACCATAACTGCAAAAGGATATGTTTGTAGGGGCTTATCAATTGCTCGTCCGCTTGCACATTTTTGCTGCGCTAACGGACAGCCAATGGCCGCCCCTGCAATTTTTCAGCATTGCAACAAAAAAGAAGACCTTGGTCATCGTTTCCGATGACACAAGGTCTTCAAAATTACTATATTGCTTGATTCATCCAATTGCGAAAGGATAAAGTAAATTGCCCCGAAGAGGATAAATCATTTTTGCTGAAACATCTTTATTATTCCCACTCTATTGTTCCGATGGGCTTAGGCGTGAGATCCAGAAGGACGCGGTTGATGCCTTCAACCTCGTGGGTGATGCGGTAGGTTATCTTGTGGAGAATCTCGTAGGGGATTTCCTCGATGGTGGCGCTCATTGCATCCTTGGTGTTGACGGCGCGGATGATGGCGGGCCAGCCTTCATAGCGGCTTTCGTCCTTGACGCCGACGCTCTTGATATCGGGAACAGCGATGAAATACTGCCATACCTTTTCGTTCAGGCCGCAGAGGTCGAACTCCTCGCGGAGGATGGCATCAGCTTCCCGAAGAGCGTGGAGACGGTCACGGGTGATTGCGCCAAGGCAGCGTACGCCAAGACCGGGGCCGGGGAAGGGCTGACGGTAGACCATGGCGTGGGGCAGACCGAGAGCTTCGCCCACAACGCGGACTTCGTCCTTGAAGAGCAGCTTGATGGGCTCAACCAGTTCAAACTGCAGATCCTCGGGGAGACCGCCCACGTTATGATGGGACTTAACGGCCTTCTTACCCTCGGCAGCCTTGATGGACTCCAGAATGTCGGGATAAATGGTACCCTGAGCCAGGAAGGAAATGCCCTCCAGCTTGCGGGCTTCCTCTGCGAATACGGTGATGAATTCCTTGCCGATAATCTTGCGCTTGCTCTCGGGATCGGAAACACCTGCCAGCAGGCCAAGGAAATGGTCGGTTGCATCTACATAAATCAGGTTGGCATCAAGACCTTCTCTGAAGGTTTTGATAACGCTTTCAGACTCGTTCTTGCGCATAAGACCGTGGTTGACGTGAACGCAGACAAGCTGCTTACCGATGGCCTTGATAAGCAGAGCGGCAACGACGGAAGAGTCAACACCGCCGCTGAGAGCCAGCAGAACCTTCTTATCGCCCACCTGCTGGCGGACGGCAGCTACCTGTTCTTCAATAAAAGCCTCAGCCAGAGCGGGGGTTGTGATGCGCTCCATGCTTTCGGGACGTAGATTAGACATATATTTATCCCTCCAAAAAAGATTTGTTTCAACGAAAATAAATTATACAACCATTATTTTTCTCTGACAATATTTTTTTGAGAAAAAATTTCAATTTCCGTAAATAACGGGAGGCACAAGCTTATGGGCGGAGCGGGAGTGATAGCGGTCTATAATAGCCTTATCCTTCTCCTCTGCCTTGCCCGTAAGGAGATATTCGTCGATTGCCTTATAGGTGACGCCCATTTCCTGTTCATCGGTCTGTCCCTCGAAAAGGCCTGCAGAGGGGGCTTTCTCAATTATGGAGCGGGGAGCATCCAGATATTCGAGGAATTCATAAACCTCGGTGACGGTCAAATCCGCGATGGGGTCAAAGTCGAAGGCGCCGTCGCCCCACTTGGTGAAATAGCCCATATAGCGCTCGCTGCGGTTGCCCGTTCCCGCAACAAGCAGATTCTCGCTGCCGCCGATGGAATAGAGAGTGGTCATACGAAGGCGGGGAGCAATATTTGCGGTGGAGGCGGGAGTCATCTCCGTTACAGAGGCAAGGGCGGCAAGCTCAGCCTCGCGGACAGCGGTGAGGTCAACAACGCGGGTCTCGATGCCGTATTTTTCCGCAACAGCCATTCCGTCCTCATAGTCGGAGCCAAAGTTGCGCTTGCTGGCGCAGGGCATTATAACGCCCACGGTATTCTCGCAGGCGGCTTTGCAGAGTATGCCCACAAGGGCGCAGTCCTTGCCGCCGCTGTTGCCGAATATTATGCCGTTCGTATGGCTTTGCTCAACAAGACCGCGGATGAATTCCACGCGCTTTTCAAATTCCTGTTTATAATCTCTCATAGTCTCGCCCCTATGCTCAAATTTTCACAGCTATATTATAACGCAAAGTCAGTAATTTTGGAACAGAAAAATTGATTTTTCCTCATTCTTAATGATATAATATCCCCAAAGAAAAAAGGAGGCCGCGAACATGAAAAAAGTTGTAGCCATCTATGGAAGCCACAGAAAAAACGGAAACTCCGCCCATCTCACCGATGTGCTTCTCTCTGCCATTCCCGAGGATATTGAAATCAAAAAGTTCTATCTTGCCGATATGAAAATAGCCCACTGCAAGGGCTGCTTCGTCTGCCGCCGCAACGGCAATGTCTGCGTACATAAGGACGATTTTCTCGCCCTTCTCGATGCCATCACCGACGCCGACAAGGTGGTCATCTCCATACCCGTATTTTTCGGCACCGCCTGCAGCGCCGTCACCACTTTCATACACCGCGGCTACATCCTCCTTGCAGGAGAAAACGGACAGTACACCCTCCGCATCCCCCAAAAGGACACCGTTGCCATCTATTCTCAGGGTTCTCCCTTCCCCGACGAATTCCGCGTTGGTATCGACCGCAACAATGTTGCCCTCAGCGCCATGGGTCTCAACGTGAAGGAGACCATCGTCTGCACCCTCGCCAACGAAATAGGCGCAGTGAAGGAAAGCCCCGCTCTTCTTGAAAAGGTCGCCCTGGCTGGCAAGATGCTGTTTGATTGATGCACAAGGGCATTTGTGCATCGTAGTCCGCCGTTTCTCTCCCTTCGTCTTCGCCTTCGGCGAATCCACCTCCCTCGTCAGAGGGAGGTTTTTTGTTTTGATACAAAAATGTTTTATTCTTGTTAATATCCCCACTTGAATCCGTAGTATATAAGTGAAACGGAAAGAGGTGACAGCTTATGACAGACGCAGAGATTATCAGCCTGTTTTTTGAGCGCTCAGAACAGGCTATCGATGAACTTGCCAAAAGCCACGGCAATGCTATTGCAAAAGTGGCGAGGAATATTCTCGGTAACGAGCAGGATGCCGAAGAATGTGTAAACGATACATACCTCGGCACATGGAACGCCATTCCACCTCATTGGCCGTCACCGCTGCGGACATTTGTCTGCAAGATCGCGCGCAATCTTGCAACAACCAAGTATCACAGCAACACAGCGAAGAAGCGAAACAGCCATTATGACCTCGCGCTTGATGAATTGGAAGAATATCTATCCGATAACGGCAGCGTGGAAAAATCTTACGAGGCAAGTGAACTCGCGGCTGCAATCAACGGCTTTATTGCTACTTTGAATTATTCCGACAGATTTATTTTTACACGCCGTTACTGGTATTCGGATCCAGTTCAGGACATTGCCAAAATGGCACATTCAACTGCCAACAGTGTGACTGTCCGCCTTTTCCGTATAAGAGAAAAACTCAGACTTTATCTTGAAAAGGAGGGATTTCTTGTATGAATCGGGAAACGATCACTTTGATGCTGAACGGTCTGGCTGATAATTATATCAGCGAAGCAGCGGTCTTTCGTCCCGTTGCCATACAAGACCCGGAAAGGATCGTTCATATGAAGAAAAAAAAGATTATTATACTTGCGCTTGCTGCAGTGCTGGTTTTTGCGCTTGGAGTCACAGCCTTTGCTGCAGGATGGCTTGCTCCGATGTTCAACAAAGAAATGCAGTATTGGCAGAATCGGTTATCCGGAGGAAACTTTACCTCTCCTGAGTTTGCGGAGATGGAAGATCAATATGCCGCCTATAATCAGGAGCAGGCAGAACTCTATGAAGCCGCAGAGCAGTATATGAATGAAGTGCAGCCCCAAGCGGAAAAAGCAACTCTTCCGGAGTTTGATGACAGTTCCGTCACGCTCTCCGAGAGATATTATAATGGGGAAACTCTGCTTATCGGTGTTAATCTTTATGAAAATGTTCCTGACATAGTTGTCGGTTATGAGCCGGACGATGAGCTGATGAAAAAAATCACTAATGTAGCCTTTTTTTCGGATGTCACGGGAAATGACGATCTTGATGTTCTGCTTGAAGAAGGTATGATGCAGGATATCTATGACCTTTATATTAATAATCGCACAGATTACGCCAAAGAATGCGATTTTCGCCATTTGAGCGCAATTGAATTCGACTGGTGGCTGGAAAATAACTTGAGCCCCAAAGAATATGAGGCGGCATGGAAAACATTGCGGGAAACCGGTCATCTAGGAGTTGTTCAGAGTATCGTTTACGTTGGGGATCACATAAAGATGGCAGACGGCACAGACCTCGGTCCTACCGGGCAGCAGAACATGGACAGTAACGATTCCTATGCTCACAGCGGCAACATCTTAATCAGGGCATCCGACCTTCCCGCCGAGGCACAAAACCTTGACAGACTGGATTTTCTGCTTAATATCAGACAGGTACGGGTTTATTACTACATGGAGCTTGGCGGACCTTGTTACTCTTTCTATGATCATGTTGCGACATCCGAAGTCCCGTTCTCTGTCGAAAACGGTGCATAACATTCAAAGTATCATGCCGAGATAAGCTACTCTTCAGAAAGCTCGACAAACCGACATTAAAGCACTAAGCGCATCTTCCTTGCGGAAGATGCGCTTTCTTTGATTTCGCATTTATCTTATGCCGTAGTTTTCGATGATATAGTCCATGTCCTTGTCTCCACGGCCGGAGAGATTGATGAGGATGGAGCCGTGATCCATTTCCTTGGCAAGGCGCATGGCGAAGGCAACGGCGTGGGCGCTCTCGATGGCGGGGATGATGCCCTCCATGCGGGCAAGCTTATAGAAAGCGTCGATGGTCTCTTCATCGTCCACAACGTCATATTTAACTCTGCCCAGTTCGTGGAGGAAAGCATGTTCGGGACCGGAGGAGGGATAATCCAGACCGCTGGCAACGGAGTAGACGGGAGCGGGCTCGCCGTTTTCGTCCTTGAGCATAATGGAGTTGAAGCCATGCATAATGCCCTCGGTGCCGTACTGCAGGCTGGCGGCGTGGTCGCCAAGCTTGGGGCCCCGGCCCAGAGGTTCAACGCCGTAGATATCCACGGGGTCATTGAGGAAGCCTGCGAACATACCGGCCGCATTGCTTCCGCCGCCCACGCAGGCAACAACCGCATCAGGAAGTTCGCCCGTCATGGTGGTGAACTGCTCTCTTGCCTCTATGCCCACGATGCTCTGGAAATCTCTGACCATCAGGGGGAAGGGATGGGGGCCTAGGACAGAGCCAATGCAGTAGATAGAGTCCTTATAATCCTTGGCATAGGCATCAAAGGCGGCATCAACGGCCTCTTTGAGGGTCTGGAGGCCTTCCGTTACCTCGATGACATTTGCGCCCAGAATTTTCATTCTGGCAACGTTGGGAGCCTGCTTTTTGATATCAACAGCGCCCATATAAATATCGCACTGGAGGCCGAAATATGCGGCGGCAGTGGCAAGGGCAACGCCGTGTTGGCCGGCGCCCGTTTCGGCTATGACTCTCTTCTTGCCCATATACTTTGCAAGAAGAGCCTCGCCCATGCAGTGGTTGAGCTTATGGGCTCCGGAATGGTTCAGATCCTCGCGCTTTGCGTAAAGCTGAACATTGCCGATGGAGTTGCTCAGACGCTCAAGATGGGATATGGGGGTGGGGCGACCCTGAAACTCCTTGCGGATGCGGCGAAGCTCAGCGATGAACTTTCTGGATTTGCAGATGGTGAAATAGGCTTCGGTTATCTCGTCCATAGCCTTCTGCAGTTCGGGGGACACGAAAGATCCGCCATATTTTCCGAAAAAGCCATTCTTATCGGGATAGTGCTTGAAATAAGTATCAAAATCAACGCCGTTGAAGTTCATAGTAATTCTCCTTTATCTTTCAAAATAGTGTGCCTCGGCAATTTTTCAGTGCCGGGGCCGCCATCGTCTTGTCAAAAGAATCATAGGCTCTCTCTCCCCTGTTCCGGGAACAAAAAAATCCCCGACAGAAATCATATCTGTCAAGGACGAATAAACGCTATCCGCGGTGCCACCTTGATTCACAGCCCTGAAACCGTGCTCTTTGGCAGGGTACAAATATACCCCCGGCAACTGACGTATGCCCACACGTCGCAGAATACTCGGTTATTCACCTTTCCCTGCGCCCTCCGTGGCCCATTTGACGGTTTGTTTTCTGTCCGGATCACAGCACCCCGGACTCTCTGGAAGAGCATCGCCGCCTTTACTCCCACTTCATCGGTTTGTTTCGCTATTCATTTTTTATGATTATACGCCCCGGGCAGGAAAATTGTCAAGGCATTTCCTTTATATGCTGAGATAATATCCGCCTTAAAAAACTTGATTTTGTCAAATATTCCTCTTGAATTGTGATGAAAAAGGCTTAAAATTATGGTAATAAATTTAGAAGGAGAAGAAAATGCAGCCTGTTGCACAAAAAGAAAATCCTCTGGGCACAATGCCCATAGTTCCCCTGCTTGTAAAAATGTCTGTGCCCATGATGATAAGCATGCTGGTGCAGGCTCTATATAATGTTGTTGACTCCATGTTCGTGGCAAGGATAAGCGAAAACGCCCTCACCGCCGTGTCTCTGGCCTTCCCCATACAGATGACCATGAGCGCCATCGCCGTGGGTACCGGCGTAGGTATAAACGCCTGCATCTCCCGTTTTCTGGGTCAGAAAAACCACGCTGATGCCCAGCGGGCCGCCAATGTCCAGATATTCCTGTCCGCCGTGTACACCCTTATATTCCTTGTCATCGGCATTTTCCTTGTCCGGCCTTTCTTCCTTGCCCAGACCGACATCACCGACATTGTGGAAAGCGGCGTAAGCTATCTGCGCATAGTCTGCGTCTTTTCCCTTGGCTGCTTCTTCTGCCAGAATTTCGAGAAGCTTCTGGTGGCTGTGGGAAACAGCACCCAGTCCATGATCGCCCAGATCTCCGGCGCGGTGTTCAACATTGTCTTTGACTGGTTCCTCATTTTCGGCATAGGCCCCTTCCCCGAGCTGGGCATAAAGGGCGCTGCAATTGCCACGGTGCTGGGCCAGCTTCTCAGCGCCATCGTGGCCCTTGTCCTCTGTCTGCGCTCCGGTTCCGGCATTCGCTTCCGTCTTCGGGAGATGCTGCCCCGCAGGGATATCGTCCGCAGCATATATGCCGTCGGCGTACCCAGCATGATAATAGTGAGCCTCAATTCCATTATGAGCTTCGCCATGAACCAGATACTTCTGGGCTTTTCCACCACCGCCACCGCCGTCTTCGGAATCTGGATGAAGCTCCACTCCTTCGGCTTCATGCCCGTGTTCGGCATGAACAACGGCACCATCGCCATCTTCTCCTATAACTACGGCGCAGGCAATATTGACCGCGTACGCAAGACCTTGAAGCTGGCTCTTATTGTTGGCTTCTGCGTGTCGCTGGCGGTAATGATCATTTATCAGTGTATCCCCGGCACGCTCCTCCGCTTCTTTGACGCAGGCCCCGCCATGATGGAGATAGGCCTCTCCGCTATAAGGATATGCAGCATCACTCTGCCCGTAGGCGCTCTTTGCGTTATAGTAAGCACCTCCTTCCAGTCCATGGGCCGTGCCCACTATTCCCTTTTCATAAACCTCTGCCGTCAGGTTATTTTCATGCTCCCCTTTGCATGGCTGCTCTCTCTGAGCGGAAATTTGAGAAACGTCTGGTTTGCCCCCATCATCGGTGAGGCCATCGCCCTTGTGTTCGCAGTACTGCTCTACAGGAAGATATCCGTAGTGCTGGCTGAAAAAGAAAAATCCCTGAATTAATACAAAGCCTCCGTCCACCATGGCGGAGGCTTTTCTTTGTCTTTACTCACCATGACTGCCGTGATATAATTTTCTCAAGAGGTGAAGTATATGAAAGCATATGACAAGCAGTTTATCGGCGGCGTCTGGCGCGAGGGACGGGGCGAGGGTTATCTTGACAATGTCAACCCCTTCAGCGGTGAAGTTCTCTATTCCTACCGCCCTGCCTCAAAAGAAGATGTTGACGATGCTTACGCTGCGGCAAAGGAAGCTCAGAAAATTTGGGCAGATTACTCTCTCTCTGCAAAAGTTGCGGTTTTGGAGCGTCTTCTCGGCATTATGCGTGAGTACCGCCCCATAATGGACGAATGTCTGCTTCTTGAGGCAGGCTGCGCCAAACCCAAGCGTGACTACGAGGCGGGAACCTCTCCCGACTTTGTCAGCTACTGCATGGCTTTCCCCAAAATGATGGAGGGGCGCATTCAAAGCTCCGATTTTCCCGGTCAGACCAACTTTGTCTTCAGGAAACCCAAGGGCGTTGTGACCGTTATCGCCCCTTGGAATGTTCCCTTTATACTGGCTCTTCGCAGCCTTATCCCCGCAGTTGCCGCAGGAAATGCCGTTGTGCTCAAGCCTTCAAGCGAAACACCTGCCTCCGCCTTCATAATAGGCGAAATGTTTGAAAAAGCGGGCTTTCCCAGGGGTCTTCTCAACGTTGTTGCAGGCCGCGGCAGCGACATCGGCGACTACATCGTAGCCCATCCCCTTTCAGACATTGTATCTTTCACCGGCTCCACCCAGGTTGGCCGCCGCATAGGCCGCATCGCGGGAGAAAATATCCGCGATATGTCCCTTGAGCTTGGGGGCAACAACTCCATGCTTGTGCTTCCCGACGCGGATATGGATGCTGCCGTGGAAGCCGCCATATTCGGCGCTTACTTCCATCAGGGGCAAATTTGCATGTCCCTGAACAGAATATTTGTTGTGGGCGAGGAAAACTACAAGCTTTTCTGCGAAAAAATGGCCGGTGCCGTCCGCTCTCTCAAAGCGGGCGACCCTGCCGACAGCGATGTTTTTATAGGCCCCATTATAAACGCCCAGCAGGTGGAGCATATAAACTCCCTCATTTCCGCCACAGTCGATGCGGGCGCAAAAGTCCTTGTAGAGGGCAAAACCGAGGGCAATCTTGTGCACCCTTGGCTTCTCTGCGACGTGGAAAACTCCATGCCTGCCGCAAGGGAAGAGGTTTTCGGTCCCGTCTGCTCCATCATAAAAGCCGAGAGCGAGGACGATGCCATTGCTATGGCAAACGACACAATTTACGGCCTTTCCAACAGCATCTTCACCCGGGACAGATACCGGGGCATGCTTCTTGCGCAGAAGCTTGAAAGCGGCATGGTGCACATAAACGACCAGTCCATAGGAGATGAGCCCCACGTTATGTTCGGCGCGGAAAAGCAAAGCGGCGTGGGTCGCTTCAACGGCAGCTGGGTGCTGAACAAATTCACCACCGAGCAATGGATTCCTGTGAGGTAAGCTAAATGAATACAACACAGATAAAATGCTTTCTCGCTCTTGCGGAAACTCTCAATTTCACAAAAGCTGCGGCGCGGCTTTATATGAGCCAGCCGGGGCTGAGCCGCCAGATAGCCTCTCTTGAGCAGGAACTGAATACCCAGCTATTTATCCGCGGCAGCAAAGGCGTTACCACCACTCCCGCAGGAGCACTCCTCGCCCGGGAGCTGAGCAGCATCCATGATGCTCAGCAGCAGCTCATCAAAAAGGTGCAGACTCTCGGACAGGGCTACACGGGCGAGCTAAGATTGGGTTTGCTTGAAGGGCAGTGGATGGGCGCGGAGCTCACCGAGGTTTTCCGCCGCTTTATGAAAAAGCATCCCAATGTGGACCTGCGCATAAGTAAGGGCTCCTTTGGTGAACTCCGGAGACTCCTCCGTGAGGGCAGCATCGACGCCGCCTTCACCCTTCACTTTGATATCGGAGATATGGACGGAGTTAACTATAAGGTCTATACCCGCGATGCCGCCGTCTTTGCCATTAGCAGACGCCTGCCTTTGGGACAGAAAGAGAACCTCACAATGGAAGACCTTATGCAGGAGACACTGCTCCTCACCTCTCAGGAGGATTGCCGCGCGGGCTATGAGCACGCTCTCAGCCATTTCCGCGCCATAGACTGCGGTCCTCTCACCATAAGAGAAGCCCCCAACCTTGCAACCATCCTCCTTTGGATTGAGCTTGGTCTTGGCGTCGGCGTTATCAACCATCATTCCAGCATTGCAGGCAATCCCGATATCCGCCTCATAGACGAAATCCCCCTCGGCGATGCCTCAACCTGTATAGTCTGGCGCAAGGAAAACAACAATCCCGCTATAACTCACTTTCTCGAATTGATAGAAAATCAATAACATTTCGTCATAGCCCTAACTGAAAACATAATTTCACAAAGCACTCTCCTCTCGGTATAATCTTTTTGTATTACAAAGAAACCGAGAGGTGTTTTTTTATATGACAAGTCAGGAAAAATTTGACCACGCAATGAGCCTTAAGCCCTTTGCAAGCAAGAAGGATATTCCCGTTTTCCCTCATATCTGCACCTTCGCCGCCGTCCCCGCAGGCGTCACTCAGGCAGATATTTTCAAGGGCAACGACGCATGGATGGATGCCTACAAAAAATGCTGCGAAGTTACCGGCTATCCCGATGTGATGTTCCCCCTGGGTCCTAAGACTGTCACCTACATTGAGCAGATGAAGGTGCGTATCCCCGGCCGCGAGCTTGACGACAATGCCCTCTTCCAGTTCATCGAAGAGGAAATCATGCAGCAGAGCGACTATGACCTTATCATCGAAAAGGGCTTCGGCGCATGGCAGACTCCCTTTGTGGCTTCCATTCAGAGTCCTCCCTTCAAGCCCCCCTTCCTCAAGTTCAAGGTTCTCAAAGGCTTCATCGGCTGCGGCATGGAGGCTAAGAAAAACAAGAAGTTCTGGGACAGCAAAAATATCCCCCTCATGTTCCATTCCGGTACCGCTCCCGCCTTCGACACCTTCTCCATGTCCCGCGGAATGGGCGAATTCTGCTGCGACCTCTACGATTGCCCCGAAAAGGTGAAGGCCGCCTGCGAAAAGGCAACCCCCGAGATTATAAAGACCGGCATCACCGGCGTAAAGAGTGCCGGCGGCAACCGCATCGCCATTTTCGCCATGCGTTCCTCCGCAACTTTCATCTCCATGGAGATGTTCGAGGAATTTGCCTGGCCCTATCTCAAGCAGATGATTCTTGGCTTCCACGAGGCCGGCATCACCAGCGTTGTCCACTGCGACGGCAACTGGCTGCCCATGCTCCCCTATTTCAAGGAGCTGCCCAAGGCCTGCTGCATCATCGAGCTTGACGGCGCTACCGACATTTTCAAGGCCTATGAGATTCTCAAAGGCTATCAGGTCATCCGCGGCGATGTTCCCCCCGCCCTCCTCGCTTTCTCCACCCCCGATAAGGTCAGCGAATATTGCGACAAGCTTCTTGATATGGGTATGGAAGGCGGCTTCATTCTGGGCTCCGGATGTGAAGTCCCCCTCAACTGCAAAATAGAAAACCTCAAGGCAATGATAGAATCCGTTCGCTAAGCTCCATGCCCCGAAGTTTTCTTCGGGACGTTTTCCCATCTCGCGCAACGAATTTGACTCAGGCGTTTTTTGTATGAATTCAACAAATTTGCATCTCCAAAATTGGACTTGTCGATGTTGTGCGAAGTTATTGAGATAATTGTTTTTATATGCCGATTTTGTTATAATTAGTGTGTTGTAATTAAAAACAAGGAGGAAACACCATGTTTGAATATCGTCCCATGCGCAGCCTTATTTTCGTTGACTGCGTGCGCGAAGAATATCGCCATAGACTCCAGTACTGGCTCTATGCAACCCATATCCCCGATTCCATCAGCAAGTTCGGCCCCTATGTTACCAAGTATGCTTTCTATAATGCTCTTCCCACCCCTCCTCAGGGTGAGCGTTTCGGCACCCGCCGCTTCCAGATGACCGAGCATTACTGGCTCACCAACGAGATGGCTCCCGAAATGAGCGTCAACGCTTTCACCGAGCGTATGCCCGTTGAAGTTCTCCGTTGGCAGGGCATGATTCCCGATGATAATGTTGACCTTTCTAAGGCCGCCAACATGGACGGCGACACCCACCGCTCCTCCGGCGGCGGCGAGATGCCTCCCTTCGTTTTCGCCCACATCCCCATCAACTGGCAGGATGACTACAAGGGCAAGGGCCGCACCATTGCCGACGGCCCCAACTATCGTTGGCAGTTCGTTCTCCGCTGGCCCGATGCAGAAGAGGGCGAAAAGTGGTTCAACGAGGTCTTCGTGCCTTACTTCAAGAACCGCCCCGAGGTTAACCGCTTCCTTTCCAGCAAAATCTACAAGGACGTTGTGGGCTGCAAATTCGACAGAGTTGTTGAAATGTGGTTCGATGGTCCCGAAGAGTGGTATGCTGCCGCTGTTGAGGGCACTGCCGACATGGCCGCTCCCGCATGGGCTCAGGAGGATGCATTCCCCTTCCTGAAGAGCAACCACTATATTGTAAGCATGTTCCTTTCCGATATGGCCGCCAGCGATAACCTGACCCAGTACCGCGGCTATATTACAATGAGATAAAATTCAAAACATAATTGGAGGAAAATTAAATGAAAATTCTTGGTATCTCTCTCGGCACCAAAAACGGAAATAACGACACCATGTGCCGCGTTGGTCTTGAAGCAGCAAAGGAAATGGGCGCTGAAATCGAGTTCATCCATCTGATGGACTGGAATATTGAATACTGCAGCGGCTGCGTTGCCTGCTCCCGCGGTCTTGTTATGGGCAAAGGCATGATCTGCACCCGCAAGGACGACTTCAACACCCTCTATGAGAAGATGATTGAGGCTGACGGCGTTCTGGTCGTTGACCCCATCTTCGAATCCGGCGGCACCGGTCTCTTCCACTCCATCACCGACCGTATGGGTCCCGGCCATGACACCGGCATGCTGCTCATGCTGGACGGCAAGCTGAAGGAGCAGGGCAAGGAAGGCCTCAATCCCCGTCTGTTCCAGCAGAAGGCAATTTCCTTCGTTGGCATCGGTGGCTCCGACTGGGCCTGCCGCACCGAGACCGACCACGCCATGCTGGCTATGTCCCCCGGCTGGAAGGTTGTTAACAACGAATTCTGGTCCTGGTCCAAGGATGTTATCATGCATGATGACAAGATCGAGCGCATGAAGGAAATCGGCCGCAATCTGGTTGAGGCCGCTCAGTTCCTCATCGACAACCATGTAATGGTTCCCGGCTCCGAGGATATCGACCTCTGGAAGGGCGTTGACGGCGCATGCCCCCACTGCCACGGCAACAACTTCTATATCTTCCCCGGCACCAACCACGCTGTTTGCGAGCTCTGCGGTCTGGAAGGCCATCTTGAAGTTATCGACGGCGCCATGAAGCTTGTCAACGACGAAAACCTTGGCCCCGTTGGCCAGATCTGGCACTGCCATGACCTTATTTCCGGCAAAGCTGCCCACGGCAAGGACATCTTTGAAAACGAAAGCCGCCTGATGAACCTCTATAAGGATCCCGAATTCCAGGCACGCAAGGCTCACTACACCGCAGTATGCGAGCCCACCACTCCTCCCAGCAAGGCTTGATTGGAGAAAAAATTATGTCTGTTCCTTTTTACGCTAAAAGCGAGACCAACACGGGCTATATAAAGAATATGGAAGTGGTCGGTTTCTCCGATCTTAACGGCATCAATGCCTTCCAGATGGCCCTTTATAAAACCGGTGACAAGTACTATATGTACTGCGGCTCCTTCAAGGGTGCCGGAGTCAATGTTCTGGATGTCACCGACCCTACCAACCCCACCGTCCTCAACTATATTGAGGTAAGTGATCCCAAAATTTATTTCGCTCAGTCCACTCCCAAAATTCAGGTAGCCGATGGCCTCCTCATCGTGGCTCTGGGCGGCGGCGTTCCCTTCCTCCACGGCATCAATCCCGGCGACCCCGCTCTGGGCGGCCTCCAGATTTATGACCTGAAGGAAGACCCCATCCATCCCAAGCTTCTCAGCCACTGGGATACCGGTGTCCCCAACGGCATGGGCGTTCATCGCTTTGCTTATAACGGCGGCAAGTATGTCTATATGCCTGCCGAGTGCCCCGGCTATGTGGGCTTCATCGTCCGCATTCTGGACATCTCCGACCCCACCGCTCCCTTCGAGTGCGGTCGCTGGTTTATGCCCCAGCAGTTCAAGGACGGCATGATCGAGGGCACCTATCCCGTAGGTCATGCAGCTGAGAAGGACTGGGCAATGTGCCATGCCTGCACCATCTCCGCAGACAGACCCAACGAGCTGTATCTGGGCTACTTCGGCGGCGGCGGTATCATTCTCGATATCTCCGAGCCCACACGCCCCAAGCTCATCAGCCAGCTGATGATGCAGCCCCCCTTCGCAGGCAAGCTCTGCGGCGCACGCTGCCACACCTACCTCCCCCTCACCGGACGCAATTTTGCAGTCCTCACCAACGAGGGCGAGCGTTTCCCCTTTTTCACCAGAGAAAAGGTTCTCGCTTCCGGCGCACAGCCCATGAACAACCTGCACATGATTGACGTTTCCAATCCCGCCGATCCCACTCTGGTTGCGGAATTCCCCTATCCCGAAGTTCCCGCCGACTTCCCCTATCCCAACTTCAATGACTGCGGCATAGGCGCTCCCGGCCCCTTCGGCCCCCACAATGTCCATGAGCCTATGGGCAAGAGCTGGCTTGAGGATAACCCCAACCGTGTATACTGCTGCTACTTCCATGCAGGTATGCGCGTTTATGACGTATCCGACCCCTACTATATCAAGGAGCTGGCATACTTCATTCCCCCCAACCCCGAGAAGCTGCTCTTCAAGGTTCCCGTACCCGGTCCCATGATTGCCACCACCGAGGACGTGGTTGTTGATGACCGCGGCTACATCTACATGGACACCTGGCACGACGGCATGTACATTCTCCGCATGAAGGAAGACTAAATTCAACACCAAAAAGGCATCTGTGCTTTCAGCGCAGATGCCTTTTGTCATTATTCGGGATAATCCGTTGACAAATCACGCCTAAGGCTTCATACTTAACACAACAAATATCTCGGAGGCAAATTAAATGGAGTCCAACACAAGTCTTGTAACGGGAAGCGCCGGTAAGCGGCTTATAAGCTTTTCCGCTCCCATTATTCTCGCCAATCTCATTCAGGCCATCTACGGCATCGTAGACATGGTTGTGGTGGGCCAGTATATCGGCTCTTCCGGTATGTCTGCCGTCAGCATGGGTGCCCAGATTACCGCCGTTGTTATGGTCTTGGCTCACGGTCTTTCCAACGGAGGCACCGTAATTTCCGCCCAGCTTTTCGGCAAGGGCGAACATAAGGAGATCCCCCGCCTTGTTGGCACGCTTTTGAGCTTCTTTGCCATCGTTTCCATCATACTCACCGTGGCCCTCATGCTTCTGGCCCGCCCCATCCTCAGAGTCATTAACACCCCCGACGTGGCTTTTGAACAGGCTGTGCAGTATTTCCTCATCTGCATGATAGGCACCATATTTGTATATGCCTACAACTGCATGGGCGCTATGCTCCGCGGTATCGGCAACTCCACCACCCCGATGATTATCGTCATCGTCACTGTGGTGCTCAACGCCATTCTGGATATACTCCTCATAGCCGTTATCCCCCTTGGAGTTGCAGGCGCAGCCATCGCCACCGTCAGCTGCCAGTTCCTCAGCATGCTGCTCATCGCTCTCTACATAAAGTTCAAGACCAAGTTCTTCGATTTCAAGCCCTCTTCCTTCCGCATCAATAGGCAGTATCTCGCCCTTGTGGTTAAGATAGGTTTGCCCCAGTCCATCCAGTTCCTTTTCGCCAGCTCCTCCTTCGTTTTCCTCAGCGGCCTTGTAAACCTCTACGGTGTTAACGCCTCCGCAGCAGCCGGTGCAGCAGCTAAAATCCAGACTCTGGCAAATCTCCCCGCTCAGGGTATGATGACCGGTCTTATGGCCCTCACCGCCCAGAATCTGGCCGCAAAGGAGCCCAAACGGGTTATGAAGGGCATGTGGACGGGCATGATATTCGCCGGAGTCATCAGCCTTGTGGTGTATGCTCTTTGCTTCATATTCCCCACCCAGGCTTTCCGCATTTTCACCTCGGATGCCGAGGTTGCAGCTGCCGGTATAGAATATCTCAAGATAATGGCTATCTCCTTTGTTCTGGAGAGCTTCATGTTCTGCATGTTCGGTGTTATCGCCGGCTCCGGCTATACACCCCTTACCATGTGCTGCGGCATTATAAGCGCCTTTGTGGCCCGCTACAGCGCCGCATGGATACTGAGTCAGGTCCTTATGCTGGGCTTCAACGGCGTTGGCATTTCCTACACCGTGGGTCCCATCGTCTCCTCCACCATATGCATCATCTTCCTGCTCACAGGCAAGTGGAAGACTCCAAGGGTTCAGGTGCGCTAAGACAAGTTAAAATAGTGCAAAAAACCGAAGCCTCGAGGCTTCGGTTTTTTATTCTGACTTTTCTTCTTTTTTAAGACCAAGATGCAAAGCCGCGGTCATAAATTCCTGAAAGTCTCTGCCCGCCTGGGTCAGATATTTTTCTCTCTTGAAACATAGCATAATACGTCTGGCAAAACGCTCGTCTCCAATAGGCCGCAGACATATTCCCTCATCGTTCCTGTATTGGGCAGAGCAGCCTTCCGGCACGAAGCCCAGAGCCACTCTTGAGGCTATAAGCTGACGGTGCTGTTCCCTCGCGTTGGTAAAGTACAGCGCCTTCAATCGCAGATTCAGTCCCGCGCAAAGGTAATAGGGTTCCTCTATGTAACGCTGATCGCGGCTCATAAATATAAAGTGCTTACCCTTCAGTGCAGCCGGATCAATGACTTTTTCTCCCGCGAGAGGATGGCCGGTTGGCATGGCCAGCAGGTAAGGCTCGTTGCCCATGAAAAAGCCTCTGAACTTCTCGTAGCGGTTTCCGTCGGGATAAAGGAGCATATCGTATTTGTTGATATCCAGCTTCTCATCGGAGTCTATGAAGCAGTTCATGTCCACCTCAATTTCCGGGTGGCTTGCCACAAAACGGGCAATGCAGGCCGAGACGCGCTCATCGGGCTGGTACATACCAATGGAGAGTCGTGCGGCAGAGCCTATGCTCATCTCGCTCAGGTCCAGCATGGTGTTGTCCACATGGCGAAGTATCACCCATGCGCTCTCCAGAAATCGCCTTCCCTGGTCGTTGAGGATTATGCGCTTACCGTTTCTTATAAATAGCTCTGTTCCCAGTTCCTCCTCCAGCTTGGCTATGCTTTTGGAAAGAGCCGGCTGGCTGAGATGAAGGGCCTCCGAGGCCTTGGATAGGTTCTGGAGCTGGGCCGCTGTTACAAAATAGCGTATCTGAGCTATGTTCATTTTCTCATCACCACTTATTCGTTTTAGTTATATACAAAAAGGACGGCTGTGGATCTCAGACCGCCAAGCTGGGATTTTAAGGGAATTTTTGTCTGTTCCTGACTTCATTATATAACTTTTTGTTAGTAAAGGCAAGGGACCTGTTTTATTTTACACTTTTTCTCCTTCTCTTCCGTCCGCACGGTGCAGACAAAAACCTTTTCCGTTCCTGCTAAGCTGATGCAAATCATCTGAAGGATATAAAAAACAGAAATAAGCGTGATTCCCTCATCCCTTGAATACACCTGTAAAAGCTTATATCATATTTTCGAAGGCAAATGCATTATCGCATCTCCTATAACAAATCATCAGAAAGGGACAGATGTATTATGATCACCTCCTACGAATGCTTCGTTCCTCCCATTATGGGACCCGGAGCCTCCAAACGCATCGGCATCACCCTCCGCGCCAAGGGCTTCAAGAAGGCCTACGTTATTTTTGACCAGGGTATGATGGACTTCGGTATTGCCGGTCCCATCATCGAAAACCTGAATATGGCAAACATCGAAACCGTCTGCTTTGACAAGGTCACCTCCGACCCCCCCGACGAAATGGTCGAGGCCTGTGCCGAAGAGGCACGCACTGCCGGCTGCGATGTTATCGTCGCCATCGGCGGCGGCTCTCCCATGGACACCGCCAAGGGCGTTAATGTCCTCATCAACAATCCCCCTCCCATCCGCCAGTATTTCGGTGTGCAGAAGAATCTGCGTCCCGGTCTGCCCATGGTCTTCGTTCCCACCACCGCAGGCACCGGCTCCGAAACCACCAATATGTGCGTTATCACCTGCGTTTCTCAGGGCAAGAAGGACAGCGTTGTTTCTCCCGTCTGCGTAGGTTCTCTGGCTATTCTCGACCCCGAGCTCACCATCGGTCTGCCTCCCAAGGCCACCGCTATGACCGGTCTGGACGCTTTTGCACATGTTGTTGAATCTCTCACCGGCAGTCAGGCCAACCCCCTTTCCGACGCTCTCAGCCGCGACGCTATCAGAACCATCGTAAAGTGGCTCCCCGTTGCAGTTGCCGACGGCAAGAACATTGATGCACGCGAGAAGATGCTGGAAGCCAGCTTCTTCGCAGGTATGGCTTTCACCAACGCTCTGGTCCATCTGGGCCACAGCATCGGCCACAGCATCGGCGCCGTGTTCCATGTTCCCCACGGTCTGGCCTGCGCCTTCTGTCTGCCCGAGGTTATTGAGTTCACCGCCCGCACCGAGTCCCACAAGGTCAGAATGATCTGCGAGGCTATGGGCGTTAATGTTCCCGAGGACGCAAGCTGGCAGGAAGTTGGCGCCATCGCAAAGGAAGCCATCCGCGCCTTCATCAAGAGCGTAGGTATGCCCAACATCGAGGAATACGGTATTCCTTTGGAAGAGCTTGTGAAGATCGCTCCCATGGTAACTGCCGACAGCGGCTTCGCTCTCATCCCCTACCGCATCACCGCAGGCCGCATTGTGGAAATGTTCCGCAGCGCCTACAGCGCCTGAAAGGAGAAAAGAAATTATGTGGTCTAAACTTGTTATTAACATGGCCGATGCCAGTGTCACCAAGCTCCCCTACGACGAGCAGTACCTCCAGCTGGGCGGTCGTGCCCTTATCGCCAACTACTTCATGGATCTGGTCAAGACCGGAAAAATGAACCCCAAGTGCGATCCCATGGGCGAACAGAATGTTCTTATGTTCTGCACCGGTGTTCTTGCCGGTACCAACTTTACTACCTCCCACCGCATCTCCGTTGGCTGCAAGAGCCCCCTCACCGGCGGCATCAAGGAAGCCAGCTCCGGCGGATATATGGGCAAGCTCATGGCCGATCAGGGCCTGAGAATGGTCACCGTACACGGTCTGCCTTCAGATGACAAGCTCCGTTATCTCCATATCGACAAGGAAGGCAAGGCCGAGCTTGTTGATGCAGAGGACCTCCGTTTTGCCGGTACATACGCCGTTGTTGACGCTATGCGCCAGCGTTATGGGGACAACATCGCCGTTGCCTGCATCGGTCCTGCCGGCGAGCGTCTTTACAAGGCCGCCAGCATCCAGATCACCGAGTTCGGAACTCTCCATCCCAGCCGTGTTGCCGCTCGCGGCGGCGTAGGTGCCCTCATGGGCGTCAAGGGTCTGAAGGCCTTCGTCATCGAAAAGCCCACCACTCCCTACAAAGTTGAGTATGCCGACGAGGCTCTCTACAAGGCCGCTGCCAAGGAGCTGAACGCCCTTGTCGCTAGCTGCGCCAAGACCGATCCCTTCCACAACTTTGGTACCGTTTCCTCCATCGAGAAGACCGGCGCCACCGGCATTCTCCCCGTTGACAACTTCTCCGGCAAGCTCAGCAAGGACTATCAGAAGCTGGGCGTTGAGGAATTTATGAGCCGTCTGGCCGCCCGCGGCGGCTGCAACAAGCAGGCCTGCCAGCCCGGCTGCCTTGTCCAGTGCTCCAATGTATATCACGATGCGGAGGGAAAATACCTTACCTCCGGCTTTGAGTATGAAACCATCGCTCTCTTCGGACCCAACTGCCGTATCACCGATATGGATAAGATCGCCATGATGGACCGCCTCTGTGACGATATGGGCGTTGACACCATCGAGATGGGCACTGCCTGCGGCGTTGCCATGGATGCAGGCAAGCTGGAATGGGGCGATGCTGACGGCGTTATCAAGCTCCTTGAAGAGGCCCGCGACGGCGTTGGCTTCGGCACCGTTCTCGGTAACGGCTGCGAGGCTGTCGGTCTTGCTCTGGGTGCAAAGCGCATCCCCACCGTCAAGCATCAGGCCATCTCCGGCTATGATCCCCGCAACACCAAGGGTACCGGCATCACCTACGCCACCTGCCCTCAGGGTGCTGACCACACCGCAGCTCTCACCATGGGCCGCGCCTTTGACGACGCCGGCCGCGTTGCTCAGGCCTACGCCTCCAACAAGCTGCAGGTTGCCATCTGCTTCTCCGACAGCATGATGTGCCTCTTCGCCTTCTCCCACATCGTTCCCAAGATGTATCTGCTAGCCGATATGATGAGCGGTCTCTACGGCGGGCCCGTAGACCTGACCCGCGTCACCGCAGGTCTCGGTGTTAAGACCCTCCTCACCGAGCGTGCCTTCAACAAGCTGGCCGGCTTCACCGATGAGGACGACAAGCTGCCTGAGTTCTTCCTCACCGAGCGTTCCGCCGCCACCGGCTCCGTCTTCGACATCAACCCCGTCGAGATGGAAGTTCTCTTTGACTTCTAATGATAAGTCTTAACGACCGTTCCTATCCCTTTCAGCCGGGCATGAACCTTTTGGAGCTGCTGAGGACGGACAATGTGGACATCCACGGCCCCGTCCTCATCACCCTCAACGGTACTCTGGTCAAAAAGGACTCCTACGCCGAAATCACTCTCAATGACGGGGATACAGTCCTTGCCATAAAAGTTGTTTCCGGAGGCTAAAAAATAACACAATTAATAAGGAGACATATATGAGTAAAAGCAAATATGCCATCCTCGCCGCACTCATCGCCCTTTGGGTAACCGTGTTTGTCTTTGCCGAGAGCTTTATCGGCGGGCTTCTTGGCGTTGAGCACCCGGAGTACTGGCCCGCCCTTATGGGTCCCAGCCTTATCGGTCTGCTGGGTAAAGAGGTCAAAAAGGCCGAGAAGAAGTTCTACATCACCGCCGGTTTCGGTATTCTGATGGCTCTGGTATTTGTGCTTCTGGAGCACGGTCTCGGTGCTGTCATCGGTGGCACTCCCGGTGTCCTCACAGCTCTTTTCATTGCGGTCTTTGTCCTCATCGCCGGGCAGTTCTTCTTCCCTGCGGTTTCCGGCCCCATTTCCTTCGTTTATTTCAATGCCGCAACCATTCTGACTCTGGACATCAAGGGCGGCCTTATTCACGCTCTGGTCCGCTTTGTTATCCTCTTCCTGGGCACCTTCATTTTCATGAAGGTTGAGCACTGGCTCATTCATGTTGTCAGTAAGAAAAAGAGCTGAACCGTCCAGACGAAAAACACCTCGGATTTTTCCGGGGTGTTTTTCATTTTATAATGCTCGAGCTTGTGCATAAGGCTGAGCTATGATAGAATATAGAAAAGTGTAAAGGAGGGTCTCTATGAATGAATTTCTGACTTCTCTCCGTGAACTGAATATTTACTCCCTTACTCTGAGGCTTGTATTGGCCATGCTACTTGGGGGCATGATAGGCATGGAACGTGGAAAAAAGCGCCGGGCAGCGGGTTTCCGCACCTATCTGCTGGTTTCCATGGGCGCTGCTTTGACCATGCTTCTGGGTCAATATTTCTCAGACATGCTCTCCTCCACTCCGGGCGCTTCAGGCATCAGCACCGATTTGAGCCGCCTTGGCGCTCAGGTAATAAACGGCATAGGCTTTCTTGGTGCAGGCACAATTATCGTCACCGGCAGGCAGGAGGTAAAGGGTCTCACTACCGCCGCAGGGCTCTGGGCTTCCGCCTGCATGGGGCTTGCCGTGGGCGCGGGCTTTTATGAGTGCGTACTGCTGGCCTTCCTTCTCATACTGCTCAGCATCCGCGTGCTGCCATACATTGAAAATTACATTATCGAGAACTCCCGCAACATAAATATATATGTGGAGTTCGAAGCCATTGACCACATAGGCGGTATTATAGCCCAGATAAAAAAGCAGAATGTAAGCATTCTGGATGTGGAGATAGATCGGGGCGGCGGAGAAAAAAAGCTCCCCAGCGCCTGTTTTATCCTCAGGCTTCAGAAAAAAATGAAGCATGTGGATTTTTTGGCTGCCGTGGCCGAGGACAGGCATATTTGCGCTATAGAAGAGCTTTAAGGAGGTGCGGGAATGCTTGCTTTCATGGATCCCCTACGGGATATGAACTTTCTGGGCATATTTCTTCGTATGCTCCTTGCGGTAATATGCGGCGGTGCCATCGGACTTGAGCGTGAGTTCAAGCGGCGTCCCGCCGGCTTCCGCACCCATATTCTCATATGCCTTGGCGCTGCCATGACCACCCTCACCAGCCAGTATCTTTTCTTTGTGATGAATTACCCCACAGATATTGCCCGTCTGGGCGCACAGGTTATTGCAGGCATAGGTTTCATCGGTGCAGGCACCATCATCGTCACCCGCCGCCAGCGGGTGAAAGGTCTCACTACTGCCGCGGGTCTTTGGGCCTCCGCCATTGTAGGTCTGGCCTTGGGAGGCGGTTTCTACGAGGGTGCATTGCTGACAACAGCCCTTATCCTTATAGCCGAGCTTCTCTTCTCCAAACTGGAATTTCGCATTCTTAACTCCAGTCCGGAAATCAATATATATCTTGAATACACCCGGCATGAGGCTTTGGATCAGGTGTTGAAACTTCTGCGGCACAAGAAAGTGTCCGTTCTCAACATGGAGCTTACCCGCTCCGCTGACAGCACCGAGAAAAACTCCTGCGCCATATTCTCCCTCCGGCTGAACAAGAAAATCCGACCCGACATTCTTATCGCGGAAATAAGCAACTGCGAAGACGTACTCCTTGTGCAGGAGCTCTAACTTAATAAAAAGGTCGAGACCAACATGGTCTCGACCTTTAATTCATATTGGGAAGCTTTATGCCTCAGCGGCTTCTTCCGCCTCTGCTTCTGCTTCGGTTTTACCTGCAACTTTCTTCTCGAACTTGCTCATAAGGATGGGAGAGAAGATACCGATGATGCAAAGGATGATAAGAACCCAGCAAACAACGGAACCGAAGAGGACTCCAATGTTACCCTGAGAAGCACGGAGAGCGTTTCTCAGACCCTTTTCGCCAATGGGACCGAGAATCAATGCCAGAACAACCGCTGCAGTATTCAGATCGAACTTGCGCATCAGATAGCCTATGACACCGAAGACCAGCATAACCACTATGTCAAGAATGTTTCTGTGGATGGCGAAGGAGCCGACAAAGCACAAAACGGTGACACAGGGAATCAGGATGGAGTCGGAAAGACGGGAGATTTGGGCAAAGCCGCGGCAGCCTATAAGACCTATTGCCAGCATAAAGAACTGAATAAGTACGAAGCCGGCGAAGAAGGTATAGGTCATGTCGGCGTGCTTGGTGAAGAGCTCGGGACCGGGCTGGAGACCCTGAATAATAAGGCCGCCCATCAGAACTGCGGTAACAGACTCGCCGGGGATGCCGAGGGTGAGGGTGGGAATCAAAGAGCCGCCGGTAACAGCATTGTTGGCAGCTTCGGAACCTGCAACGCCTTCCATAGCGCCGTGGCCGAAGTCTTCCTTGTGTTTGCTGAACTGTCTTGCATTATTATAGCCCATGAAGCAGGCGATGGATGCACCGGCACCGGGCAGTATGCCGATAAGGTTACCGATGATCCAGGAACGGAAAATGGTGGGCCACAGCATACGGCGCTCCTCCTTGTTCAGCATGATCTTATCGGTGAACTTGGAGGCCTTTGCGCGCTTGGCAATCTTCTTCTCAGCCAGAACAAAGACCTGAGACATAGAGAAGAGACCGATAAGGGCACAGGTGGTGTTGATGCCTTCTGCAAAGTAAGCCTGGCCGAACATGAAGCGTTTGGTACCCAGAATGGGGTCAAGACCAATGGTGGAAAGAAGCAGACCCAGAGCACCGGACATAAGACCCTTGATAATGCTCTTGCTGGAAACGCCGGCGATAATGGTCAGTCCGAAAAGGCTGAGCCAGAAATACTCGGCGGACATGAACTTCAGTGCCAGCTTAGCAAGAAGAGGAGCAAAGAAGTAGAGGGAAATGCAGCTGAGAAGGCCGCCCCAGAAGGAGCTCCAGCAGGCAGTCGCCAAGGCCTTGCCCGCTTGTCCTTTCAGCGTCATCTGATAACCCTCAATGGCAGTTGCTGCGGACGCAGGAGTGCCGGGGGTGTGTATCAGAATGGCGGAAATGGAGCCGCCGAAGATGGCACCGCAGTAGATAGCGCCGAGGACGATAAGGCCGGTATCAGCCTCCATGGTGAAGGTCAGGGGCAGCATCAGCGCGACACCCATAGCAGCGGAGAGGCCGGGCAGGCAGCCGATAACGATACCCATGGCAACACCAAGGACCATCATAAGAAGATTGATGGGGGTGAGAGCATTCAGAAAGCCGCCACCCATAGAAGCTAAAGTTTCAAGCATTCTTCTTTGCCCTCCTTACATAAGATTCTTTATCAGCTCACCTACAGGCAGTTTAACTCCCAGGAAGGTGGTGAAAGCCAGATAAACCAGTGCATTAATGGCCACCACAACGATGATGGTGTGGAGCACCGGCACACGCAGGAAAAGCAGTACCGCCAGCATGAAAACAACGGTGGAGATGTAGAAACCGAAGTACTTCATCATAAAGAGGTAAGCAATAACGAGAACCAGGCATACGAAGAACTGCAGGGGCTTGAAGTCCTTAAATACCTTGTCCACACCGCTTTCGACGCCGTATTTCTTGGCGCGGAAGAGCATCTGCAGCAGATAGAGGGTGGTCAGACCGAAGAGAAGAACGATGGTAAAGGTGGGATAGGTCTGGCTTTCCGCCTTCAGCTGCACGGTCATATAGTAGAAGTATGCGCAGATAGCATACATGACAACGACAACGCCGATGTCAGTTTTCTGCATTTTCAAGGGTTAAGCCCTCCTCTCTAATTTGTGTAAGCGCTGAATAAATACGCATTTATCCCTTGTGTATTTATTCAGCGCCTACGCGGAAATTCCCGAGGTTTTTCTTGTGGAAGAAAAGGGCAGGAATACCTGCCCTTTTCTGATTTTTAAAGGATTATTCGTACCAGAAGCCCTCTGCGAGACCCTCGGTGAATGCCTGCTGCTGCTCAATCAGAGCTGCGGTAGCGGCGGCATCCTGATAGTCAGTTGCGAAGGAAGCAGCTGCCTCGAGGTAAGCGGGATCTTCCATGGTGAGGCGGAAAGCTTCCTCATAGAAAGCGACCATCTCAGCGGTGACGCCAGCGGGAGCGACAACGCAGCGGGAGGAGCCCAGCCACTGGTCATAGTAGCCCAGTTCGCCAAGAGTGGGAACATCGGGGTACTCAGCAAGACGCTCGGTGGAGAAGGCAGCAAGAACCTTAACCTCGCTGTCCATACCGGCAATGTCAGCAACCTTTGCTACGCAGAAGTCGGACTCGCCGCCACGGAGGGACAGAAGCTCGTCAGCAGTGTTGCCCTGGGGCAGGTCGATGTAGGTGAAGCCGGCGGAGTTGGCAAATGCCTGAGCGCCGATGTGGTTGGAAGCCTGAGCGCCGTTGGTGGAAGCGATCAGCTTGCCGGGGTTGGCCTTGCCGTAGTTGACGAGATCTTCGAGAGTTGCGAAGCGTTCGTCGTCAGCGCGGACAAGAACGAGAGAGGTCTCGGTAACGTGGTTGCAGATAGCGGTGAAGTCAGCGGTGGTGTAGGTACCCAGCTCATTGACGATGGAGCTGTTGAAGTTGGGGAGGTTCATGAAGCCGATGGTCATGCCGTCGGGATCGGAACCGGCCAGCTGAGACCAGCCGATGGAACCGGAGCCGCCGTCAACGTTTTCGATAACGATGGTCTGGCCAACATACTTCTCAGCATACTGAGCAAGGATACGTGCGGTAACGTCAGTGCCGTTACCGGCCTTGTAGGAAACGATCAGGGTTACGGGGCCGTCGGGCTTCCAGCCTTCGGGCTCTGCGGGAGCAGCGGGCTCTGCAGGAGCTGCGGGAGCTGCGGGATCTGCGGGAGCTGCAGGAGCAGCAGGAGTAGCGGGAGCTTCGTTGCCGCAGCCTGCGAACAGTGCGCAGCACATCAGAGCGACAAGAATGAGAGCAATGATTTTCTTCATTTTATTTCCTCCTATTTTTTCCTCTGGCTAATGCCATGCCTCATTATATTATTTAGCCTCATCAATGTCAATAATTCGCGCATTTTTTAGCAGTTTTTCTTAGCTTTTTGCAAATCTTTTCAAAATCTTTATCATCATTTTTCTATGGACTTTTGTCTGGTCGTCTGGTATAATTCATACCTGTCACATACGTTTATCCGGGTGTAGCGCAGTTGGTAGCGCGCCTGCTTTGGGAGCAGGATGCCGCAGGTTCGAATCCTGTCACTCGGACCATCTCCCTATGGAATCATGGATACATGGTTCCATAGGGATTTTTTTGTTATTATGGGAATCCGTATTACCTTATGATATAATCCAGTTAGACAAACTTGAATTTGAAGGTCAATTTTCACCCTACCATAGGTTTATTTCTCCTCACTAAACCAATGGTAGGTGTGTTTTCTTCACTTCATTATCTATACTGAATGCGAAAGGAGGTACCTTATGGACCAGATTAAAATCGGAAGATTTATTGCCGGGTGCAGAAAAAAGGCAAACTTAACACAAATGCAGTTGGCAGAAAAACTGGGTATCACCGATAAAGCAATATCCAAATGGGAACGCGGCATGGCAATGCCCGATGCTTCGATCATGCTGGAACTGTGTGATATTCTTTGCATCAGTGTCAATGAATTATTAAGTGGGGAGAAAATCCATATGGAAAATAGCAATAAGAAAAACGAACAGCTTTTGCTGGATATGGCAAAGGAGTTAGAGCAAAAAAACAAAACGA
>JAZSRY010000066.1:0-32976 GCA_045538735.1 Oscillospiraceae bacterium | reverse complement strand
AGATCCGCGCGGAAGAGGCTGCCGAACAGCCGCAGCCCAAAAAACGGGAGAAAAAGCCCTCCATGTCTCTGCGTACCTCCTTCGGCCTTTCCCTGCGGAACCTGATCTCCAAAAAAGGCCGCACCATTCTGACCTCCTTTGCAGGCTCCATCGGCATCATCGGCATCGCCCTGATCTATGCCGTATCGCAGGGCACCACCACCTATATTGACGCCGTGCAGGAGGAGACCCTCTCCTCCTACCCCCTGACCATCGAGGCAGAAAGCCTGAACCTCGGCAGCCTGATGATGACCTTTATGGCGCAGGCAGAGTCTGCCGGAGAACACGAAAACGATGCGGTCTACCAGAAAACCATGTTCTACGATATGGTCAATGCCCTGAACGCCATGGAGACCACCTACAACGATCTGGAGGCCTTTAAGGTCTATCTGGACAGGGAAACGGAAGATCCGGACAGTGTTCTTTCTCAGTCTCTCAGCGGTCTGCAGTACAGCTATGATCTGGATCTGCAGGTCTTTACGGAAAACGTGGACGGAACCATTCTCCGGGCTGACACGCAGGCGCTGATGCAGGAGCTGATGATCGAATACTTCGGCATGGATATGTCCTCCATGATGAGCGTCTCCGAGGCCTACGGCATGAAAATGCCCGCCATGACACCTCCCGGCGTATCCGCTGTGTTATTTGAAGAGATCCTCCCCGGCAAGGACGGGCAGTCCATCAATGAACTGATGAACAATCAGTATGATCTGATCTACGGCTCCTGGCCCAATGATTACGATGAGATCCTGCTGGTGGTGGACGAAAACAACGAGATCGACGATCTGACGTTGTATGCTCTGGGTCTGAAATCCAAGGAAGAGATCGATGCGCTGGCAGACGCCGCCTTTAACAAAGCCGCCGTAGAGGCCAACGCGGAACACTGGAGCTTTGAGGAGATCTGCGCCATGGATTTCCGGGTGGTGCTTCCGGCAGACTGCTACACCAAGGATGAGCTGTCCGGCCTGTATGTGGATCTGCGGGATACGCAGACCGGCCTGAAATACCTCTATGACAACGCCCTGCAGCTGCAGGTCACCGGCATCATCCGTCCCAGTGAGGATGCCACCGCTTCCATGCTCTCCGGCACCATTGGCTACACCGCCGCTCTGACGGAATATGTGATCGGAGAGAACCGGGATTCCGCTGCCATTCAGGCCCAGCTGAACAATCCCCACAAGGATATCTTCACCGGTCTGCCCTTCCGGGAGAACACCGGAACTCTGACGGAAGAAGAAAAAGCGGACGCCTTCTTTGCCTATCTCGACGAGCTCAACGAGCAGGAAAAGGCACAGAAGTATCTGGAGATCAAGAGTATCCCTTCCCCCGAGGAGCTGGAGGCCATGACCGCGCAGGCCATGGAAGGCCAGACCCGGGAGACCATGGAGGCCACCATTCTGCAGGCCATCACCGCCCAGACCGGCATGAGTGAAAGCGAGCTGAACGATTATCTGGCCGCCATGACTGATGAGGACATGACGGAAATGTTCACCCAGATGGCCCAGCAGCAGGTGAAAATGCAGTACGCCGCCGGGGTGCAGCAGCAGATGGCGGAAATTCCGCCCCAGCAGCTGGCTGCGGCACTGGATATGGAGGCCGAAACCTACACGCAGGAGCAGTGCGCCCGGTATTATGATGAGGTACTGACCTTCTCCGAGGCCACCTGCGAGGACAATCTGCTGCAGCTGGGCAGACTGGATCTGAAATCCCCTGCCTCCGTCAATCTGTATGCCGTTTCCTTCGAGAGTAAGGATCAGATCGAGGACTGCATCGCCGCCTACAATGAGGGCAAGGATGACCTGTCCCGCATCACCTACACCGACTATATCGGCCTGATGATGTCCACCATCACCACCATCATCAATGCCATCACCTATGTGCTCATCGCCTTTGTGGCGGTTTCGCTGGTGGTTTCCTCCATTATGATCGGCGTCATCACCCTGATCTCCGTGCAGGAGCGCACCAAGGAAATCGGCATTCTCCGTGCCATTGGCGCTTCCAAGAAGAACGTTTCCAATATGTTCAACGCGGAGACGGTTATGATCGGCTTTGCCTCCGGCGCGCTGGGTGTGCTGGTGACGAAGCTGCTTTGCATCCCCATCAACGCCATTTTGCACCATGTGACCGGGCTGAGCAACCTCAATGCCCATCTGCCTTGGAGCGTGGCGCTGACACTGGTGGCCATCAGCGTGCTGCTGACTCTGATTGCAGGCATCATTCCCTCCAGAAGCGCAGCGAAAAAGGACCCCGTGGTGGCACTGAGAACGGAGTAACGCAGTTTGCCGCATCCATATCAACAAATCCTCCCTATGAAGTATCTCATAGGGAGGATTTTTGTATATTTGCAATCACGCACTATAAAACCGAACCCAACGTGCTGCACCAAGCAGTGTATAGACGTGGGCACTGATATCTGTTCGATAAATTGGAATTTGACTTAATCGATCATGAACTTAAATGTGTTATCTGCGCCGAAAGCACCGAATGTTTTAACGGCCATCCGATACATAGCCTTTGCGTGAATTCTATCGTGCCACAGAAAACGGCGCATCACTTTACGGAGTGACCAAAGCTCATCATAGCTGCCCTCAACAACAACGTTGTCCAAGAAACCAGGTGTTTGCTCCAAGCGCTCAAACCCCCTTTTTCTGCAATCGTATATTGTGCCTCCGTTATCAATATCGACATCGATTTCTGCAAAATAATAGGAGTTCACATTCTTTGTGTGTTCGTACATTTCCTGAGCAGTTCGTGGCACAGCGCCATAAAATGTCCGTCTGTGAGGCAGACAGCTTTCATTCTTATTTGTGATAGAAGAATACAAGTCATAGAAATCCCTTGCCGATTTCAAAACAAGCACCTTTAGTTCCTCATATTCCGCCCGAGAGAGTGGTGCTTTCTCAGTATCAAACAGAATGTCAGAATCCGCATCTGCTACTTGCAAATTACCAGCTTTCTCTTGGATGATTTCAATATCAGTTTTGTGCCCACACTCTTGCCCACACCACAAAGAATACATTTCTATCTCCGCACTCATTTTTGACATTGCGGCTTCAAGACTACTTCCTCTCGTATATGCTCCAACATAATCAGCGGAATATAAAAGGGTATCGTTGCCATTATGTTCCCATACACATCTCATCGTGAGACCTCCGTATAACTTGAGTTTTTTGTACAGGCGCGGAAGCGCCCAAGGCTCCCTTGTGTAAAGGGAGCTGTCAAAAATCTTCTGATTTTTGACTGAGGGATTGACAACCCCTCCGAGCAAAATCATAGATTTTGCCCACCTCCCCTTACACAGGGGAGGCTTTGGTGCGTTGCAAATCTGTTCGCCAAATTCATGGTTTGTCAGTTTGCCCCGTTGCATTTTTGAGAGTCTGATTATATGCCTACGGAATAAGAGCTTTGCATGTCGAAAATATCCTCAATGGCGACTTTCAGGCCATCCTCGAAAAGGAGGCTGCACCCAATGGTATGCCTCACTGATTGCTGACAATGTGGCCACGAAACACACTGCAGCAGAACTATAAATGGGTTTGATAAAGTTAAAGGTCAGTGGTAACAAGAACAATAAAAATCCTGTTACTTTATTCAAAACAGTATGTAGGGATGCAAGCTTTTTGTCAGAAATCAATACCCGGAGAATGTTTGCAATTTTAATGATTGCTATAATAACAACCCAGACCCACAACCAGACAGGAAATTGCATTTTCGGCAGTATTTTCGCAAAACATACCGCAACGAAAACACCGTCTGCAACCGTATCCAGTCTTGCGCCAAGTTCACTGACGGATTTTGTTTTCCTTGCGATTAACCCATCTGTCATATCCGTAATTCCACAAAATATATATGTGATGTAAAAACCAATGGAAAAAACAGGACATAACAGCAGATATACACAAGCTGAAATTCGGCTGACTGTAATTATATTTGCTATATGCATTCTCATCCGTTCACCTGTATTTGTTATATGCCGATGGAATAGGGGCTTTGTATGTCGAAAACATCTTCAATGGCAATTTTTAAGCCGTCCTCGAAAAGGAGACTGCCCTCGAAAGGATCTATGCGCAATAGCCATCCCCGATAATCAATATACTCTCCGCCGAATTTTCTTAAATCGGGGACGAAATATCTTATTGCTATTTCAGGCTTCTCGCCTATATGCTCAAGCAGCTGACGCAAAATTTCATCAAGGGCGGATTTTTGCTGCTCGTCCAGCTCGGTGCGCATTTCCGTAAGCCGCGCGGTTTCATCAACAAGGGCATCGTAGCCCGTGAGAGCGGCGAAGGGGGAAAACTGCGCCGCACGGTTTTCGCGGCTCATACGCTGATGCTTTTTCGATGTGGGGTGGGGGAGAGATATAATATCGTCATAGCGATGGGGGTTATCGGACGGTGACATGGCTTTCCTCCTTTCGCGAATTAGTTATGCCTTATGGCCGCCTATCTGGCTGTTTCTGTCTCTGGCTGTGGCGCCCTCTTCAAAGTTCATACCCTTCAGAATGGCATTTTTGCCGTAGCGCTTTTTGATATCCACAAGAGCCTGCTGCCGCCTCTTTTCACGGAGAAGGGCGCTTTCCTCCTCCTGGCGCTTCCGCTCGAGTTCCTCAATGTCGGTGAAAAGGTCAAATTGCTCAGGTACAGATGTGTCGGGAACGCTGTCTTCGTAGAGCACGTGATTTGCGGAAATGTTTATCCTGCGCACCAGGAGAGTCTTGTCGCATATTCTCTCAAAAAGCTCCATAACCGCATCGGTAATGAGCCTCGTTGAGGCGGTGTGCCTGCCGAGATTTGCCGTACCGTGGGCATGTTTGGGTACCTTGCGTCCGTAAAAATCTGTGGTAACCGCCCCCGTGTAGGCTTTTCTTCGGGCGGGGTCTGTAAGATTTTGAATGTCGTAGCCAACAGTAAGCACTATCTGGTCGGTAACAAGGCCTTTGTCCACAAGCTCCAAAGTGAGCAAATCCAGCATCTCGCGGATGACAAGGGCAGTTTTGTCGAAGGTGTAGGGACTTGTGAGAACCTGACCCGAGCAAATGCTGTTTGTGGAGGGGCGGTAGGCTTTGATGTCGGCAATTGTGCAATTTTCAAAGCCCCAGGCGTGGTCTATGAGAAGCTCCGCGTTGACTCCGAAAAGCTTATATAAAAGCTCTTCGTTATGGAAGTCTCCCGCTTCGCCAAGAGAGCATCGGGCAACATCCCCCATAGTGAAAAGCCCGTGGGCTTCAAGCTTTTTTGCGATGCCCCGTCCCACCCGCCAGAAATCGGTAAGAGGACGATGGCACCAAAGCTCACGTCTATAGCTTTGCTCATCAAGCTGCGCAATGCGCACTCCGTCGGCATCCGCTGCAACCTTCTTTGCCATGATGTCCATGGCTATTTTGGCCAGATACAGATTGGAGCCTATGCCTGCGGCAGCGGTGACTCCGGTGGCCTCCAAAACTTCCTTTATAAGCATTTTGGCAAACTGTCTGGCAGTCAGCCCCGAGGCGGGAAGATAGGGCGTCAGGTCAATAAACACCTCGTCTATGGAATAGACATGAATATCCTCAGGGGCAATGTGGCGGAGATAAACCTGATATATGCGGCTGCTGTAATCCATATAGAGGGCCATTCTGGGTGGTGCGGCTATGAAATCCAGCTCCAGCTCCGGATGCTGCTTCAGCTTTTCGGCATCTGCGGAGCGACCCGAAAATTCACCGCCGGGACAAAAACGTGTGCGGCGGGAGTTTATATGCTTAACCTGCTCGATTACCTCGAAAAGGCGGGCTCTTCCCGAAATTCCGTAGGCCTTAAGGGAAGGAGTTACGGCAAGACAAATGGTTTTCTCCGTTTTGGATACATCTGCCACAACAAGGTTTGTCCGCATAGGATCGAGGCCTCTTTCTATGCACTCAACGCTGGCATAAAAGGATTTCAAGTCAATGCAAAGATATGTGCGCTCCATCTGTCCGCCTCCTTTCCTTGGCTTTCTTGTTTTAATAATGTTATCACCCTTTGTTTCAAAGGTCAAACCTTTGACCTATATGCGACAGCGGCAAAAAAACGGCAGGAGTTATCCTGCCGTTTTGAATTTATTCTTTTCCGAGCTGCCAGAAGGCAACCGCGCTTGCGGCGGCAACATTGAGGGAATCCACGCCGTGGCTCATGGGAATGCAGACGGTGTAGTCGCTGTCGCTGATAGTGCTGTCGGCAAGCCCGTCGCCCTCCGTGCCGAGGATAACTGCAAGGCGTTTTTCCGCGGCAAGGCGGGGGTCATCAATGTTGAGGCTATCTTCCTTGAGCGCCATGGAAACGGTCTTGAAACCCATATTTTTGAGCTGTACGTGCCAATCCTCGCCAAGGTATGTCCATGGTATCTGGAAAACAGTACCCATACTGACGCGGCTTGAGCGGCGGTAGAGAGGATCGCAGCAGGCGGGGGTAAGCAGCACGGCATCCATGTTGAGGGCGGCTGCGGAGCGGAAGATAGCGCCTATATTTGTGGGGTTCACAACATTTTCCAAAACGGCAAGACGCCTTGTGCCTGCGCAGACTTCTTCCAGAGTGGGGAGGGGCTTTCGTCTCATGGCGCAGAGAAGACCCCGGGTAAGTTTGAAGCCCGTCAGCTTGGTGAGCACCTCAAGCTCCGCTGTGAAAATGGGCACATCGCCGCAGCGCCGGAGTATGTGGGCGGACTGCCCGTCAATATGTCTGCGCTCTGTGAGGACACTGACGGCCTCAAAGCCCGCATCCAATGCCCTTTCAACCACCTTGGGGCTTTCCGCTATGAATATGCCCTCCTCGGGATGCTCTCTGTTGAGGAGCTGGTTTTCCGTGAGTCTTGCGTATACATCCAGTCGTGGGTCGTTGAAATCCGTAATTTCTATTATATTTGCCATAGTCTGAAAATCCTTTGTCATTAATGAAATCATTATAGCTTATAAGCAAGATTTTTTCCACAAAAAAAGTGCACGGAATTTAATCCGTGCACTTTTATGAAATTCTGAATCACTTCCAGGGGAAGGTTACGAGACCGTAGATATAGATGAAGATGATAACTGCGGGAACAAGGTAACGGAATATCCATTTCATCCAGCCGCGGACCTTAAGACCTTTGCCGGAATTGGCTTCAGCCAGGAAGGCATCCCAGCCCCAACCGAATTTGTAGCAGCAGAAGAGGGCGATAGCCAGAGAGCCCAGAGGCAGCAGGTTGTAGCTGACGATGAAATCCCAGAGATCCAACCATGCGGAGCCATCTGCGAAGGGCTGGAACTTGAAGATGCTGTAGCCCAGAGCGGTGGTGATGGAGATGACGAAAATGCCGATACCGCATACAATGCAGCCCTTGGGACGTTTCCAGCCGGTGAGCTCACGGACGCAGGCGAGAATATTCTCGAAAACGGCCAGCTCGGTGGAGAGTGCGGCGAAGACCATGAAGAGGAAGAACAGAGTACCCCAGAAGCGGCCGCCTTCCATATTGACGAAAACAGTTGCCATGGTGTCGAAGAGGAGACCGGGGCCGGCACCGACTTCCATGTTGTAGGTGAAGCAGGCGGGGAAAATGATAAGACCGGCAGTGATGGCAACAAAGGTATCAAGCAGAACGATGTTCACGCTTTCACCCAGAAGGGAGCGTTCCTTGTCCAGATAGCTTCCGAAAATGGCCATAGAGCCAATGCCGAGAGACAATGTAAAGAATGCCTGGTTCATGGCGGCAACAACGGTGGAGCCGCTGATCTTGCTCAGGTCGGGGAGAAGGTAGAACTTCAGGCCATCGCCTGCACCGTTCATGGTGAAGGAGCGGACAGCAAGAACTATCATCAGCACAAGAAGAGCGCCCATGATGTACTTGGTTACGCGCTCAAGACCGCCCTGAAGATTGAAGCTGAGGATAATGAAGCCGACAACAACAGCGATGGCCAGGAAACCGACATTGACGCTGGGGTTGGTGATCATACCAACAAAGCCGAGACCGATGTGCTCGCCAACGAGGAACTTATAGAAGTAGTAAATCATCCAGCCGGTAACAACAGTGTAGAAAGCCATAAGGCAGATGTTGCCCAGCAGGGACAGATAGCCCATAAAGCCCCACTTCTTGCCGGGTTTCTGGAGCTTCTGATACATACGGACGGGGCTGGCCTGAGCGGCGCGGCCCATAGCAAATTCCATAACCATAACGGGCAGACCAAGGAAAATAAGGCAGAGGACGTAAATAAGAACAAATCCGCCGCCGCCGTTCTGACCGGTGAGCCAGGGGAACTTCCAAACGTTGCCGCAGCCGATGGCGCAGCCGGCGCTCAGAAGGATAAAGCCAAGACGGCTTCCCAATCTTTCTCTTTTCATTTTAATCTCTCCTGAAAATCTTTTTGTCATTAAATCGTTAATGATTTACATATTATATGCCTATTTTTATAAAATGTCCATATCAAATGCAGTATTTTACTTCGTTATAATGCCCAAACTTTAGCGATTTAAATTCGACAAAAAGTATCAGCGGCATTCTTGCGCAATTTTTGGCTCTGTGATAGAATTTGAAAAACTAAGTAAAGAGGGAAAGAGGAAAGAAAATATGAGCAGGATTTTTTCTTCCGCAAAGATTCTTTTGCCCAAAGGGCAGGATATGCACCGTTGGAGTGTTGTTGCCTGCGACCAGTTTTCCTCCCAGACGGAATATTGGGAGAGCCTTGAAAAGCTGACAGAGGGAGTGCCCAGCACTCTCCATCTTATGCTGCCCGAAGCTTATCTGGATAAATGCGACCAGTTTGCCGAGGCGGAAAAGATAAATCAGCGTATGGATGAGTATCTCGCCGCAGGTGTTTTTGAAGAGACGGAAGAATGCTATATATATGTGGAGCGCAGCCTTGCCTCGGGCGCTGTCCGTCGCGGACTTATGGGTGTTCTGGACCTTGAGCAGTATGATTATTCCGCTGCCTCTGTTTCACCCATCCGCGCTACCGAGGGCACGGTTGAAGACCGCCTTCCTCCCAGAGTGCGTGTGCGCGAAGGGGCAAGCATTGAAATGCCCCATATAATGGTATTTATCGATGATGCCGGGGACACGGTTCTCGGCGGGCTTGAAGGAATTAAAGAGCGCCTGCCCAGGATTTATGATTTTTCTCTCAATGCAGGCGGCGGAGCTATTTGCGGCTACAAGGTTTCGGGAGCAGATGCGGAGGCTTTGGAGAAAGATGTTGATGCCCTCTCCGATGCGGAAACTCTCCGTGAGCGCTACGGAGACAAAGCTCCTGCAGTTTTCGCCATGGGTGACGGCAACCACAGTCTTGCCACCGCAAAAAAATGCTGGGAGAAAATCAAAGAAAATCTCAGCGAGGCGGAAAGGGAGGCTCACCCTGCCAGATACAGCCTTGTTGAGATAGTCAATATCCACGATGAAGCTATCACCTTTGAGCCCATACATAAAGTGATTTTTGAAACCAATCCCGAAAACTTCATTTCCGAAGCGGAAAAGTGGTGGGCGGAACAAAGCAAAACTTCTGAAAAAAGCCACAGCATAAGCCTGATTGCAGGTGCGCAGGAAAAGCGCCTTGCAGTCAGCGGTCTCACCATAGGTGAGCTCATAGGAAAGGCGGAGGAATTCTGTCAGGCATATATGAGCCGTTACGGTGGAAAGATAGATTATATCCATAATGACGATACTGCTATTGCCATGGGAAGACGCTGCGGCTGCGCCTGCATACTGCTGCCCAGGATGGAAAAGGGAGAGCTTTTCCCATCTATTATAGAGAGCGGTCCTTTCCCCAAAAAGAGCTTTTCCATCGGACATGCCGAGGATAAGAGATATTATCTGGAGTGCAGAAAAATTAAGGTCTGAACCGTTGACAAAGGCGGATAAAAACTATATAATCCCCTTGTTAATGCGATGATGCGCAGAAGTAGGCTTTTCAACCTGCCCAGAGAGACCCCGTGCTGCTGGAAGGGGGAGAGGGAGGAAGGCTGAATACAGCGCGGAGCGGCGCACCGAAAGCTTTGAGCAAGTAGGCTGCGACGGGTGCGCCCGTTAAAGCGCGGGAGTTTAGAGAAACTCCGTGAGGGAAAAATGGCGACATTTTTCCGAACCAGAGGTGGTAACACGTTTATTGGCGTCCTCTGTCCCGTATGGGGCAGAGGATTTTTTATATCCAGAAAGGAGATCACTATGAACAGTGTAAAAATCAGCTATGTTGGACACGCCTGCTTCGCCCTTGAGTATAATGGCAGCAAGATTATAATTGACCCCTATACGGACGGCATGGTACCCGGACTTTCCGATATGCGCGAAAAGGCCGATTTTGTCTACTGCAGCCACGGCCACGATGACCACGCTTATCTTCCCGCCGTGGAGCTCAGCGGCTCAAAAGAGGCGAATTTCGGCCTTGAGGAGCTTATTGTTCCCCATGATGATATCGACGGCAGCAAAAGGGGAATGAACACTGTCCGCATTTTCGATTTCGGCGGTCTGAGAGTGGCTCATATGGGCGATATAGGCCGCACTCTCACTGATGAAGAAGCTGAAAAACTGAAGAATCTTGATTGCCTTATACTTCCCGTGGGCGGATTTTATACCGTGGGCAGCCAGGAGGCAGCGGCGATAGTTAAGCAGCTTTCTCCCAAGGTAACTGTTCCCATGCATTATTCCGGTGTTGGCTTCGGCTTTGAGAATATTTCCTCAGTGGTTGATTTTGCCGAGGCAATCGGCGAGGAGGCTGTCCGCTACTGTGGAAGTGAATATGTGCTCAGCGCAGAGAGCGAGAGCCATGTCCGCGTTATGCGCCCCGCAATGCTGAATATAAGCGCCGGTGATGCAGGCAAAGAGTTCCACGCTCAGGGCTATAACTGCTGCCAGTGCGTGCTTCGTGCCTGCGCTAACGCCAGCGGTCTGGGGCTTGAAAACGCCAATCTTGGCTACGGCTTCGGCGGCGGAATGTATATCCAGTCCGTATGCGGAGCATTGACAGGCGCTCTTATGAGCATAGGCGCAGCCTGCATGGATGCGGAAAAGCCCAACCCCTCCCGTCCCGATGCCAAGGCTTTGAGCCTTGAAATGGAAGAGCGTTTCAAGGAGCGCTTCGGCACATTGATGTGCGGCGACATCGTTGAAAAGTATGAAAAGACCCTCTGCGGCACCTGCATTGCGGAAGCTGCCGAGATGGCTCTTGAAATAATAGAAAAATATAAAAACAAATAAGGAGATAGATGAAAATGGGAATTTATGAAGAACTCGTCGCCCGCGGACTTATAGCTCAGGTTACAGACGAGGCAGAAATAAAAGAGATGGTCAATAACGGCAAGGCTACCTTCTATATCGGCTTTGACCCCACCGCCGACTCTCTTCATGTTGGACACTTTATGGCTCTCTGCCTTATGAAGCGTCTGCAGCAGGCAGGCAACCGCCCCATCGCCCTCATCGGCGGTGGCACCGCAATGATAGGTGACCCCTCCGGACGCACCGATATGCGCTCTATGATGACCCGCGAGACCATTCAGCATAACTGCGACTGCTTCAAAAAGCAGATGGAGCGCTTTATTGAGTTCGGTGAAGGCAAGGCTCAGATGGTAAATAATGCAGACTGGCTGCTGGATCTGAACTATGTTGATGTTCTCCGCGAGGTCGGTGCCTGCTTCTCTGTCAACAATATGCTCCGCGCCGAGTGCTATAAGCAGCGTATGGAAAAGGGTCTCAGCTTCCTGGAGTTCAACTATATGATCATGCAGAGCTATGACTTCTACCACCTCTACCAGAACTATGGCTGCAACATGCAGTTCGGCGGCAACGACCAGTGGAGCAATATGCTGGGCGGCACCGAGCTTATCCGCCGCAAGCTGGGCAAGGATGCCCACGCTATGACCATCACTCTGCTCCTCAACTCCGAGGGTAAGAAGATGGGCAAGACCGCATCCGGCGCAGTCTGGCTCGACCCCAACAAGACCACTCCCTACGAGTTCTACCAGTACTGGCGCAATGTGGGCGATGACGATGTTCTCAAGTGCATCCGTATGCTCACATTCCTGCCCCTTGAGCAGATTGACGAAATGGATTCCTGGGAAGGCAGCCAGCTGAACAAAGCCAAGGAAATTCTTGCCTATGAGCTTACCGCTCTCGTCCACGGCGAGGAAGAGGCAAAAAAGGCCGAGGCAAGCGCAAAGGCTCTCTTCGGCGGCGCAGGCGATGCAGCCAATATGCCCACCACCACCATCACTGAGGAAGATCTTGAAAACGGCGGTCTGGACATTGTTTCTCTGCTGGTTAAGAGCGGTCTCTGCCCCAGCCGCGGAGACGCCCGCAGAAATGTTCAGCAGGGCGGCGTAAGCGCAAACGATGAGAAAATCAGCGATGCAAACAAGGTTTTCACTGCCGATGAGCTTCGTGAGGGCGTAAGCCTCCGCCGCGGCAAGAAAAACTACAACAGGGTGGTGCTCGGCTGATATGAATTACCGCACAAGTCAGAAAGTTCTGCTCATCTTCTGCCTGCTCACTCTTGCGGCAGTTGTGGCATTTGTTACCACTCAAATTCAGATATTCTTCACCCTCACCGTTGCATTTTTCATTGCAGGCTTTGTCCAGGGGCTGATTTTCTATCGCTGCCCCCAATGCAGAAGACAGCTTTTGCGCCACGGACGCAAGGTCCCCGAAAAATGCCCCCACTGCGGAAAAGAACTTTAAATATGAAAATCCCTCTCATGAATTGAGAGGGATTTTTGCTGTCTCTTGATATTGCATTGGTCATAAAGTATAATATAACTCAAGCTAAACAAGGAAAATGAGGAGGCATAGGCTATGAACGCAGCAGAAATTATTGCGGAGCTGGACAGATTTTCGGATACATGCAGCGACGAGGCTTTGCGCCTACGTCTTGAAAGCCTTTGCCTCAAATATGAGAATGAAAAACCCGAAGATGCCATAGGCTGCGCGGCTTTGTGGAATGAGCTGGGCAGTATCTGCCGCCGAAACGCATGGTTTGAAAAAGGCGAAATTGCTTTTATAAAGGCTTCAGAGTGCCTTGAAAAAGCGGGCATTGCAGACGGAAACTATGCCACCACATTGAATAATCTGGCCGGGCTTTACCGCATGTGCGGAAAGCGGGATAAGGCCTTTGAACTGTTTTCCCAATGCAGGGAGCTTTATCTTTCCCTGCCGAATATCCCTGCGGATGTACTGGCAAGCGCCTACAATAATCTGGGGCTTCTCTGGCTGGACAAAAAACAGTACTCAGATGCCGCCGCTGAGTTTAAGCAGGCGGAGGAGATAGTTGCCTCCGTCCCCGAAAATTTGTATATCCATGCGGTCACCGCGGGAAACAGCGCCTATGCCTTCTACGGTTTGGGTGATATTGAAAGGGCGGCGGAATATATGCACCGCGCTGCTCTGACGGCGGAAAAGCTTGAAGGCAGAGAGGGCACTCTTTTCAAAAACTACGCTTTGCTGTATAGCCGCATCAGCGGAAAGGAGTTGTAATGAAGGGTATAGAATTGGCAAAGGCCTATTTTAACCAGGAATGCCTGCCCCGCCTTCGCAAGGAAGTCCCCGGCGCAATGCCCTATCTTGCGGCGGGACTTGTGGGAGAAGGCTCCGATTCCTTCGGCTATGATGATTTTGTAAGCCGCGACCATGATTGGGGGCCGGGCTTCTGCCTTTGGCTGCCCGAGGAAATGATGGGCGAATATGCTGAGAAGATAGAAGCTGTTCTGGACTCACTTCCCGAAGAATTCGGAGGCTTTTATACAAGAAAGCTCAACGAAAGTCCCCGTCTTGGACTTCGCAGCATTGAGGAGTTTTATTCCTCCTTCACTTCCTGCGGAGGTCTTCCTGAAAGCGCAGAGGAGTGGATTGCAGCCCCTGAAAGCGCTCTTGCCGCCGCAATTAACGGCGAGGTTTTTCTGGATAACTTGGGAAAATTCAGCGCCCTCCGAAGCACCCTTGAGCAGCATTATCCTGAGGATGTGCGCCTTTGGCTTCTGACCCGCCGCTGCGCATTGGCGGCGCAAACGGGACAGTATAACTATCTGCGCTGCCTGCGCCACGGAGAGGCAGCGGCTGCGGAGATGATAAAAGGACGCTTTGCGGAAAATGCTGCGGGAGCCCTTTTCCTGCTGAATAAACGATATATGCCCTTTTATAAGTGGTCCTTCTATGCCCTCCGTCAGCTGCCGCTGAAAGGGCGTGAAGCAGCAGGGCTTATTGATAAAATTATGGAAAGCCGCGGCACCGAAGCCATAGAGAGCATTGAAGCCTTGAGCGGACTTATTATAGAACTTCTCCGTGAGCAGACTCTCAGCAGCGGTGAGAGCAGCTTTTTGATGGACCACTGCGGAGAGATAATTGGGAAAATAGAAGCCAGCGCCCTCAGAAACAAAATAATATCTCTGGATTTCTGAATGATAAGGAGAAAAAATGGAAAATCCTTGCCAACAGCTTATTGAAAATATCGTAGACATAGAGTGGGAGATGTTTTACGCAACTCAGAATGTGGGAGGACAGGCCTCCTGCCAGCAAAACAGAAGGCAGTTTGAGGCAATGCGCAAGGCTCAGTTTCTCTCTTGGGATGAGGATAGTCTTCACTGCTACTTTGCCGACCTTCAGCATGCGGAAAGTGCGGGAGAAAACCTCGTAACGCTGAAATATGCCTACATGATGAAAAGCACCGACCCCGTGGGCTATAAGACAATAGAAGAGCGCCTTCCCAAGCTGAGCCCCGAGAAGGAGAAAATTGTGGAAGAACTTGTTGCCGCTACTGTTGCATGGTGCCGGGAATTTGCCCTTCGTTACCCCAAAATCGCGTCCAGAGGAAGAGCCTTGAGAAGCTCGGAGGACAGCCTTTTCTCCACCTCTGTGGAAACCTATAGCCGCGGAGAGCTTTCAAGCTACGGCATGTCCACCCTTCTTGCCCTAAAAAATCATTATGCATCCCTCAAGGAAAAGGGCATAAATCTCCATGAGCGGACGGTGGAGAGGGAAATGCTTCTTATGGGAGCGGGGGCTTTGGACGATATAGAAAAGCGTCTGAAAGGCTGAAAGCCTTCTTCTTGACCCAAAGGAATTTTGGGGCTATTATAGTAATAATACAAAAAATTATAAAACGGGGCGAGACTTATGGCAAAGAAAAAGAGATTCAGAAAAATCGAAAAGGAAAATATTAGCTTTGGGGAATCTGCTATCGTTTTGCAGGATACCCAGACCGGTGTTAACTATCTCTTCGTTCAGACCGGCTATGCCGGAGGCCTGACCCCTTTGCTTGACAGAGAGGGAAAGCCCATTGTCAGCTCAACTTTTGATTTTGAAGAATAATAAAAGTAATTTGGGAGCAAAAGACTAATGTCCATTGATAAAGGCAGAGCCTATTTCCGAGCTCTTGGACTTGAACACAGAGTTATGGAGTTTGATGTTTCCTCCGCAACGGTGGAGCTTGCCGCCATTGCCCTTGGGGTTGAAGGTGCGAGAATTGCCAAAACTCTCTCCTTCAAAAAAGAGGACAGCTGCATTCTTGTTCTTGCGGCAGGGGATGCGCGTATAGACAACAGAAAATTCAAGGACTTTTTCCACATGAAGGCTAAAATGCCAACTGCCGAAGAGGTGCTTGAATTGGTGGGACATCCCGTGGGCGGAGTATGTCCTTTCGGCATAAACGAGGGCATAGAGGTCTATCTTGATGAGAGCCTCAAACGCTTTGAAACTGTGTTTCCCGCTGTGGGCAGCGGAAACAGCGCAATAGAACTAAATCTTACCGAGCTTTTTGATTATTCAAGGGCGAGGGAATGGATAGATGTATGTAAAATTCCGGAGGCGGAAGTTTGAATCCAAGAAGTGAAGAAAGGCTCGGCACAGAGCCTCTGCTCAAACTGATATTTTCTCTTGCAATACCTGCGGTGCTTGCCCAGATAGTAAATCTGCTTTACAGCATCGTGGACCGCATATATATTGGCCATATTGCAGATGTGGGAGCCCTCGCCCTGACGGGAATGGGGCTTTGTATGCCCATATTGCTTATAGTCTCCGCCTTTGCCGCCTTCGCGGGAAACGGCGGCGCGCCTCTTGCGGCCATGGAACTGGGAAGAGGAAGCAGAGAGAAAGCGGGAGAGATACTGAAAAACGCGGTTATTATGATACTGTGTTTTTCTGTGGTCCTCACAGTGGTGCTTCTTTTGACGAGAAAGCCCCTTTTGTATTTCTTTGGCGCCAGTGATGACACCATAGCCTACGCGGACGATTATCTTCGCATATATCTTTGCGGAACAATATTTGTCCAGCTGTCTTTAGGTCTCAACACCTTCATAAGCTGCCAGGGACAGGCCAAAACGGCTATGCTCAGCGTACTGATAGGTGCTGTTGCCAATATAATTCTCGACCCCATTTTTATATTCGCTTTCAATATGGGCGTAAAGGGTGCTGCTCTTGCAACCATTATATCCCAGGCAATTTCCGCGGCGTGGGTAGTGCGTTTCCTCCTGTCGGAAAAATCCGTTATAAGGATAAACTTTGAGGATTTGAAGCCTCGCTTTGCTATAATCGGCAAAATCGCTTCTCTCGGAATATCTCCGTTTATAATGCAGAGCACAGAGAGCCTCATTGCCATTGTGTTCACCAGCGGTCTTCAGCGCTACGGGGGAGACCTTTATGTTGGAAGCTACACTATTCTCTGCAGCATAATGCAGCTGATGGTATTTCCCGCAAACGGCTTTGCCTACGGCACCCAGTCCATAATCAGCTATAACTTTGGCGCAGGAAATTTCGACCGTGTGAAGCAAAATTTCCGTATTGTAAGCGGGGTGTGCTTTGCATACACGGCGCTGTTTTATCTGGCTGTACTGCTGTTCCCCCAAAGCATTGCCGGGCTTTTCACCTCCGATGCGGAGCTTTGCGCTGTGGCGGCAGGGATGATGCCCATATACCTTGCAGGTATGGTGATATTCGCCTTCCAGATAAGTGCCCAGGTAAGCTTGCTTGGAACAGGTCAGGCAAAGATAAGTCTCTTTATAGCCTGCCTTAGAAAGATAATTCTCCTGACTCCTCTTGCGCTTATATTGCCGCGCTTTATAGGTGTTGAGGGCATATACTGGGCAGAGCCCATTTCCGATACCATAAGTGCCGTTACCAGCGTGCTGCTCTTTGCATATGTGAGCAGAAAAGTTTTGAAAAGCCCCGCAAAAGAAGGGTAAAACCGTATCCAAGGGGGCTGCCCCGGAAAAGGACAGCCCCTATATAAAAGCGGCTGTGCGCGCAGCTCAGCTAATTAATTCTATGCACAAGATTTAGCCTGAGTGATATAATCCAAACCCGTTTCTGAACGAATATGCGTTGGCATTGCCTCGCCTTCGCCCTTTGAAGGGCGATAGCCCGTCTGCAGGACGAAGTCTTGCACTGCCTTAGAATATTCGCACAGAAATCTCCGACACCACGGGTGGGGATTTTTGTGTCAGGCAAAATTGAATGATGGCGGTGGGCTGACGCCCACCGAAAAATAAAATGAAGTCTGGCGCTAAAATCCGCCTCGTGGTGCGGGTTTGGATTGTATCGCTCAGGCTAAGGGAGGATAATAAAATGATCAAAATAGCTCCATCTATTCTATCCGCAGACTTCGTAAATCTTCAGACCGAGATAGAAGATGTCCTTGCAGGTGGCGCAGACTGGCTCCATGTTGATGTTATGGACGGAATGTTTGTTCCCAACATATCCATCGGCATTCCCGTGGTAAAGTCTCTAAGAAAATGCACCAATGCCTTTCTGGATGTGCACCTTATGATAGACCGCCCCGAGCGCTATGTGGAAGAGTTCTGCAAAGCGGGCGCTGATCTTGTTGTCTTCCATGTGGAGGCAACCCAGCCCCAGTATATTCTGGAGGCCATTAAGACTGTTCTTGAATGCGGCAAAAAGGTTGGTCTCTCCCTTAAGCCCAGAACCCCCGCAACCGCACTTCTGCCCTATATAGACCTCATCGATCTTGTCCTTGTTATGACCGTTGAGCCCGGCTTTGGCGGTCAGAAGTTTATGCATGACCAGCTTCCGAAGATTGAGCTTATCCGAGAGATGCTCAATCAGGTCAATCCGGAATGCGAGCTTGAGGTTGACGGCGGCGTTGATCCCGCAACTGCTCCTCTTGTCAAAAAGGCGGGAGCCAATGTGCTTGTAGCAGGCTCTGCCGTTTTCGGTAAGGAAGACCGCGCTGCTGCAATCGAAGCTATAAGAAATTCCTGAGGAGATAAGCTATGAGTCTTTTGCCCCCAAGTTTTGAAGCGCTGATAGATGCTTTTGCCTCCCTCCCCGGAGTGGGAAAAAAGAGCGCCCAGCGCCTTGCGTTCCATATGCTGAGTTTGCCCGAAGGTGAGGCGGAAGCCTTTGCTGCCGCAATCACCGAGGCGAGGGAAAATGTTCATACCTGTCCCGTATGCCAGAATCTTACCGACAGCGAGCTTTGTCCCGTGTGCAAAAATGAGCGCAGAGACCGCTCCGTCATATGCGTTGTTGCCGAGCCAAAGGATGTTATGAGCATCGAGCGCAGCCGCGAATACAATGGCAGCTACCATGTGCTCCACGGAGTACTCTCTCCCATGAATCACGTAGGTCCTGATGACATACGCATTGCCTCCCTTGTAAAGCGCGTTGCGGACGGGGGAGTTGGGGAGGTCATTATGGCCACCAATCCCGACACAGAGGGCGATACCACCGCTATGTATATTTCAAGACTTCTCAAGCCCTTTGATGTGCGTATAACCCGCCTTGCCTACGGAATTCCCGTCGGCTCCAATCTTGAGTTTACCGATGACGCAACACTGCTTCGAGCCCTCGAAGGCCGTCGGGAGATGTAATATTGCATAAAAAAATACCACAGATTTGACAAAGCATACAAATCTGTGGTATTATCTTTATATATACGGGAATAATATTCCTGCAATGGGTGAATTTAGTGCTTCTCGGCACTTGAAATATATAAATTAAATCGGACATGGTTTTCGGAGAAAGTGGGAAATAAGACTGCGGCGGGTGCAGGGCTGCAGGATAAAGCCACGGAAAAATTCGAAGAAAAATCAGCGGCAGGAGGGGAATCCGGCCGCATGATTGCTATGCCTGAAAATCTACATATTTTTGCATTAAGGAGAAATTTAATGGCAATCAAACTGAAAATCATACCCCTTGGCGGATTGGGTGAAATAGGCAAAAACCTAACCGTTTACGAATTCGGCAAGGATATTATTATCGTGGATTGCGGCATTGGCTTTCCCGATGAGGATATGTACGGAATTGACTCTGTCATTCCCGATATAACTTATCTCAAGGAAAACGAAAAGCGCATCCGCGGTATGTTCATAACCCACGGCCACGAGGACCATATAGGTGCAATACCCTATATTCTCAGAGAAATCAACACCACCATATATGCAACAAAGCTTACAAGCGCTCTTATCAATATCAAGCTGGAGGAGCATAAGCTGGCCAATAAGGTGAAAATGGTGACCGTTGAGAGGGGAGAAACCGTAAAGGCGGGCTGTTTTGGCGTGGAGTTTGTCCATATCAACCATTCCATTGCCGATGCTGTTTCCTTCGCCATTCATACCCCCGTGGGCACCGTGATTCACACCGGCGACTTCAAGATAGATGTTACGCCCATTTCAGGCGGAATGGCGGATATTGCCCGTCTGGGTCAGCTGGGTAATGAGGGAGTCCTTGCCCTTCTTGCCGATTCCACCAACGTTGAAAAGCCGGGACACAGCGAGTCCGAAAGCAAGGTGGGTGCCCGCTTTGACGAGCTTTTCAAGGACTGCGATAAGCGCATTATTGTCACAACCTTTGCCTCCAATGTCCACAGAATTCAGCAGATAATCAATTCTGCAGCCAAATACAAGAGAAAAGTCGGCATTACGGGACGCAGCATGGAGAATATAATGAAGGTCTCCATGGAACTTGGCTATATGAAAGTTCCGGAGGGCGTTCTTGTAAGCATGGACAAGATAAAGTCTGTGCCCAAGAATAAGACCGTTATCATTACCACGGGCAGTCAGGGCGAGGAAATGAGCGCCCTTTACCGTATGGCTTTCTCTGGTCATAAGCAGGTTGAGATAGATGCGGGCGATAGAGTTATAATCTCTGCCTCCGCAATTCCCGGAAATGAGATAACCGTCAGCCGCGTTATCGATGAGCTGTTCCGCAAGGGTGCCGAGGTCATTTATAACCGCGGCGATAATCTCCATGTTTCCGGCCACGCCTGCCAGGAAGAGCTGAAGATGATGATGGCCCTCACCAAGCCCAAATATTTCATCCCCCTCCATGGCGAGACAAGAATGCTCTGCAAGCATGCAGAGCTTGCAAAGACTATGGGCATTGCACCCAAGAATGTGCTTGTAAGCGGCATCGGACATGTTATAGAGCTGAGCCAGAAAACCATCCGCGAAAACGGCAGCGTGCCCTCGGGAAAAGTGTTTGTTGACGGCACTGGCGTGGGCGATGTTGGTAGCGTTGTCCTCCGCGACCGCAAGCTTCTTGCAGACGAGGGTATGATAGTTGTTATCATGACCATGTCAAGCGAGGACGGCAGCATAATCAGCACTCCTGAGATAATTACCAGAGGTTTTGTGTACGTGAAAGAGTCCGACCAGCTTATGGAGGAACTCAACCGCGTGGTAATGGAGAGCATTTATGCCTGCGAGAGTCAGCATATAACCGACTGGGCGGGAATTAAAGGCAAGGTTAAGGGCAACCTCAGCGGCTATCTCTATAAAAACACCCGCCGCAGCCCCATGATATTGCCTGTAATAATCGAAGTATAAGAAGTATAAAAAGAAAGAGAAATATAGAAAGAAAAATGAAAATACCCTATTTTGACGCTCATTGCGACACCGCACTGCCCGTATACGAACACGGAAAATCCATTTACAGAAACAAATTTCATATTGATATAGAGCGCCTCAGCGCCTATGCCCCCGCAGCTCAGGTCTTTTCCATCTGTGCGCCCCACAGAGAGGGAATGGTGGAGAAAACCGAATGGGTTATGGATGAACTTATCCGACAGCTTCGCCTCCATGGCGACAAGGCTATGCTTTGCCTCAGCGCCGCAGACCTTGATGAGGCTGAAATGAAGGGAAAAGTCGGAGTGCTTATATCTGTGGAAGGCGCAGAAAAGCTTGGCTGCAGTATAGAAAATCTCCGCAAAACCTATGAAAAGGGACTTAGAATAGTCCACCTCACATGGAATCACCCCAATATTCTTTCCGGCACCTGCGTTGACGGCGGCGGACTTACTGAAAAGGGCCGCGAGTTTGTGCTTGCCGCTCAGAAGATGGGCGTTGCTTTGGATATGTCCCATATCTCCGAAAAGGCTTTCTGGGATGTTCAGGAGATAGCAACAAAGCCCGTTTTGGCAGGCCACAGCAACTCCAAAACCGTCTGCGACCATATCCGCAATCTGACCGATGAGCAGTTCAAGGCCCTTGTGAAAACAGGCGGTGTTGCCGGTCTTAATATGTACTTAGATATCCTGGGTCACGGCAGAGACATCGATGCCGTGCTTGCCCACGCAGAGCATTTCCTTTCCCTGGGCGGAGAAAAGACCCTTTGCCTGGGTGGTGACCTTGACGGAATTCCCGAAATGCCCAAGGGAATGAAGGGTGTTCAGGATGTGGCGAAGCTCTATGAGGCTATGCTCCGCCGCAACTGGAGCGAGGAACTTGTCCGCAACATATTCTATCGTAATCTGAGAAGCTTTATGGAGAAAGCAATATGAACATACAAATCTACGGAAAGAACAAGTGCTTCGACACAAAAAAGGCAGAGCGCTATTTCAAGGAGCGCCGCATCAAGTATCAGTTTGTGGATATAATCCGCTACGGCATGAGCCGCAGAGAGCTGGAGAGCGTTAAAAATGCCGTAGGTCTTGAGGAACTTATCGATAAGGAGGATCAGGATTATCCTCTCATTGCCTATCTTGCCTCCAATGAGGCAAAGCTGGAAAAGCTCTATGAAGAGCCCTTCCTCATAAAAACTCCCGTTGTACGCAACGGAAAGCAGGCCACAGTGGGCTATAGGCCCGAAGTCTGGAAAACTTGGGAATAAATACAAAGCGAAGCTCGAGTCTGCGAGCTTCGCTTTTCCTTTTGTTGACTTGAATGGCCGTATGGAATATAATAACTATATCTGTATTTTGATGGAAAGGAGGCATTTTCTGCATTATGAAGAAACAAACTGTAATTAATCTCATAGCGCAGGTAACTGCTTTCGCCATCAATTTCTGCATAAGTTTCTTCCTTACGCCATATATCATCGAAAATATCGGCGTTGAGGCAAATGGCTTCGTGACTCTTGCCAATAACTTCGTGGAGTATGCCCAGCTTTTTACCGTGGCAATAAACTCCATGGCGGGAAGATTTATAACAATTAAAATTCATCAGAATAATGACGAAGATGCCAATAAATATTTTACATCCGTTGTCTTCGCCAATATCATATTCTCCGTAGTTTTCTCCGCAATTTTCGCGGTAGCTATCGTATATCTTGATAAATTCCTCAATATCGGAGCAAGCTCTGTTTCCGATATCAAGCTACTCTGGACATTTATCGCGTTGAACTTTGTCATCTCCCTCTTCGGTTCTATATATTCCGTTTCCACCTTTGTTACCGACAGACTGGATAAAACCGCAATTGCCAATATGCGCAGCAGCATCATACGAGCCGTGGTTTTGGTAATCTGCTACAGCTTTTTCCGTCCCTATACCTTCTATGTAGGCATTGCGACTTTGCTTATGGGAGTAAACTCCCTGCTCAGCCATATGCACTACAAGAAACAGTTGCTCCCTCAACTGAAGGTGGGACGAAAATATTACGATTTCGCATGCATTAAGGAGCTTGTTGCTGCGGGTATATGGAACAGCGTTTCCAAACTGAGCGGAATTCTCTCCTCAGGTCTGGACCTGCTTATAACAAATATTCTTGTAAACGGCATCGCCATGGGCGTGCTGAATCTGTCGAAAACGGTTTCCAATCTGATACTTTCCCTTTTCGCTGTCATATCCTCCATCTTCGCTCCCCAGCTGACCATCGCCTATGCCGAGAACAATTTTGCGGAGATGAAGCGCCAGCTGCTTTTCGCAATCAAGATTCTGGCAGTGTTTTCAAGTATTCCAATTGCCGCATTGATTGGCTTTGGACAGGAATTTTATGAGCTTTGGGTACCCGGACAGGATTCAGCGCTTCTCCATCTTCTGACGGTGATAACCTGCTTCTGCCTTGTTTTTGCCCTGCCCCTTGAGCCCCTTTATAATATTTTTACGGTTTGCAACAAGATAAAGGTGTCTTCGATTGCCCTCATCTGTTTTAGTGCCGCAAGCATTATAACTGTTTTCATCGGACTGAATTTCATTCAGGGTGAGGACAATAAGATTATTTATATAGCCGCGGTGGGCGCATTCTATAGCACAGTCAGAGTTCTGACCTTCCTGCCTCTTTACGGTGCCAAATGCCTGAACTTCAAGCGCGGCACCTTCTATCCAGTGATTTTGCGCAATGTTTTGTCCGTGGCCGTCCTTATTGCAATCGCTGTGGGACTCAATGCCATTTTCGATATAAACAGCTGGGTGAAGCTGGTGGCTGCATGCCTTGTCATCGGTGTTTTCGGTCTGGCCGCCAATATGCTTACCCTTTTTAACAAGAGTGAGCGCCGCGAGTTTTTCGGCATAATCAAACGCTTTGCCGGTAAAAAAGGAGAATAAACAGATATGGCAATACCAAAGATAATTCACTACTGTTGGTTTGGCAACTCCGAAATCCCGGATGAATTTAAGGGCTATATTGAAACATGGAAGAAATTCTGCCCTGACTACGAGATTAAGCTCTGGAACGAAAGCAACTATGATATAACGAAAAACACCTATATACGCCAGGCGTATGAACAAAAAAAGTGGGGCTTTGTGCCGGACTATGCCCGTTTGGATATCATATATAACGAGGGCGGCATTTATCTGGACACGGATATTGAGATATTAAAGTCCTTTGACGAGCTTTTGGAAAATGAAGCCTTCTGCGGCATCGAAGAAAGCTCTCCCAATGTGGCTTTGGGTCTTGGCTTCGGCGCTGAGAAGGGCAACCCGATTATCAAGCTTCTCAGGGATTGCTATGATGAGATAAGCTTCGTGGATGAGGAAGGTAAGCTGAATCTTACCCCTTCTCCTCAAATTAATACACAGCCTCTTAGAGCGTTAGGCTATGCCCCTTCGGAAGAAATACAAAAAATCAATTATGAAGAATCTTCCATGACAGTATATCCCAAGATATATTTCTGTCCTATGGATTTCATCAGCGGTGAGCTGACGATGGATGAGCGAACCTTCTCCATTCATCATTATGCCGCCACATGGCTTACAAAAAGAGAAAAGCGGATTCACGATAAGCGCCTGAAAATGACTGAGCGCTACGGCAAGGAAGTAACGGAAAAATATTTTGCCCGGCGCAACAAATGGCTGAGAGCGGTATATTATTTGCGCCACCCGATTTCAGCCGCGAAAAAAATAAAAGAAAAACTCGGATAAAGGAGGCGCGCCATGACCTTCAGCATTATAATCCCCGTCTATAATGTGGAAAAATATCTTGCAAAATGCATTGATAGCCTGCTCGCACAAGGCTGCAAGGATTATGAAATTATCGTTGTCAATGACGGCACACCCGATGGTAGTCAGAGCATTATAGATGACTATGTCACCAAATATCCCGATGTAATAAAGGGCTATATCAAGGAAAACGGCGGGCTTTCCGATGCCCGCAACTACGGCGCAGAGCGCGCCAAGGGAGACTATCTGGTGTTTGTTGACTCCGACGACTATGTTGCCGCAGACATGTTGGAAAAACTGAAGGAGATCGTCGACAAGGATAAACCGGATGTTCTGGGATTTGGCTTTGTTTCGGTTGACGAGGAGGGAAATACCCTTCGTGTTACCACGAAGCCGGAGATACGAAATCTTTCAGGTGAGGATGCGCTGATCGCTCTTGTAAACCATAGAGAGATGTTTGAAAGCGCATGGGGCTATGTCTATAGTCGCGAATATTGGAATAAAATGGGATATTCCTTCATGAAGGGTATCTATCATGAGGATTTTGCCCTTATCCCCAATGTAATTCTCCGCGCGGAAAAGGTCAGCTGCATCAGCCACGGTGCCTACTATTACCTCATCAGACAGGGGAGTATTACCAATGTGCAGACGGATGAAAGAGTGAGAAAATTATCCGCAGATATGCTTACGGGATATGATTTCCTGCTCTCGGAGCTTGAAAAGTACCCTGCAAAAAATGAATATGCCGCAATGCTCTATATGTCCTATGCCGCCAATTCTTTGCTGAGCAGATACTATAATATGGGCGAGGCAAACAAAGCTTGGTTTAAGGAAGAGCTTAAAAAGAGAAAAGTTACAAAGTTCATTGCCAGTGATACCCTTAAAAGAAAACTGAAGAAAATTTATATCAGGCTTCGTTACGGATTATAAAAATAAAAAGAACGCGAAACAATAATTCGCGTTCTTTTTTATTTTTATCCGAAGAGTTCACGCCACAAGGGAATTATGTTTTCGGCGGTGTAGCGCCTGGACATATCCTTTGCATTGCTGCCCATATGTTTAAGAAGCTCTCTGTTTTGAAGCAGCGTAATTATCTTTTCAGCCATCTGCTCCTTGTTTTCGTATTCCGTGAGGTAGCCGTTTTCACCATCTTTTATTATCGCAGCAGGCCCGACGGGGACATCGAAAACAACAAGGGGAAGGCCGACGGATGATGCCTCTAAAAGCACCATGGGAAAGGCTTCTGTGTGGGATGTCATAACATAGATGTCGGATGCGAGGAAGTTGCTCATGACCTCTTCAGATGAAACCATCCCTGTAAATTCAACAAAGTCTTCAAGTCCATACATTGCGGTGCGCTCAAGCAGCTGATGATGCTGCTCGCCTCCGCCAACTATGGTCAGAGAGGATTGGGGAATTTTCTTGTGGACCAAAGAAAAAACATCTATCAGACTTTGAAAATTTTTAACGGGATGGAGTCTGCCTGCAGCCACCAGCCGCATACCGTTCAAAGAGGAACTTTCAGCAGGAATTGAATCGAGGATATTGGGAATTTCAACAATTTTGATTTTTTTATTGTCTGCCAGCCATCGGCTATAGTTTTCCCTGGCTCCGCTGCAAAGAACAAGAAGGTAATCCAGATTGGAAAAGGCCTTTTTAACCCGTTTCACATATTTTTCGCTGTCATCGTGGAGATGCTCCTGAGTTATGGTCACGACTCCTGCAGGAGCATGTGCACTGAGCATTTCGGCATACTCAATGCGGGTGGAAACAACATAGTCGCATTTAAGGGCCTTGATTTCCTCTATCATCAAGCGTTTCTTAAGATGAAGAATTTTAACAGCCTTGCAGCCTTCTCGTAAAAGTGCGACCGGGTTTTTGCTTTTGATCGCGGACTTGATTTCGCTTCGGTTGGGAGAACCGTTATACAGATAACGAATGCTTATTCTATCGTCAACATGGTAGGCGGGAGCGGCGTTCATGCTGTAGAAGGAGATGATTTCAACATCATAGAAATCGCAGAGTTGGTTTGCAAGAGTGATGGTCTGCTTTTCGATTCCGCCATGTTGGAGATGGAGCATCAGAAAACTGATTTTTTTCATTTTGCAGTCCCCGCAGTGTTATACAGATTTTTTTATTTTATCCAGCAGCTTGAAAACAGGTATGAGTTTCATATATATCAAAGAACATGCAAGCTTATAGGCGGGACGCATGTCTTTGTAATACTTGTTTTTGTGCCATTCGGGGAAGGTGGTTTTCATTATGCTGCGGATGTTTGAAACCTCGCTTCGGCCTTCGGGATATTCGAGAAATCTTGGACCGGCACCGTGGAGGAGATGCTCAATAAAAATGCATTCAAGCTCCTGACGATACTCCGTTTCAAAAAAGACATTTTTAAGGCTGTCAGTTGCAATATATATATTTTTCAGCTTTGGGCTGAATTTGGCTCTGCGCATGGTGGAGTTGGTGTGGATCACGTAATAATAAAGACGGTCATCGATAAACGAAATTTTATCTGTGAAAAGGGCGAGACGTGGTATCAGTTCAAGGTCCTCATATATGATCCCTTCGCGGAAGCGGAGAGAGTTTTCCTGAAAAAGCTGTCTTCTGAAAAGCTTGTTGCAGGGAGAGGTTTCGTTGAGGATATATTTTTTGATAGGATCGTCGCTTCCGAAGATGCGGTAATTAAATTCGTCAATTCTGCCGTCCCAATCATAAAACATGTTGAAGCAGACAATGTCGGAACCGTTGACATCGGCACAGCTAACAGCCTTTTCAAAGGCCTCGGGATGGAGATAATCGTCGCTGTCCAAAAACATAACAAACTCTCCCCGGGCGGAGCCAAGACCGCGGTTTCTTGCAGATGCCTGACCAGCGTTTTCCTGCATAAACGCGCAGATTTTATCGGGATACATTGCCTTATAGCTATCAATGATAGCCTGAGAATTATCAGGGCTGCCGTCATTTACTATTATAATTTCAAAATCCTTAAAGCTTTGACTGAAAACGGAGTCAAGACATTTATTCAGATACTTTTCGGAGTTATAAACCGGGATTATAACACTGATCTTCGGCATGATACCTCTCCTGTCGGTTTATTTGCTGAATTTCTCAATAATCGCATCCACGATGCGCTCGCAGGCATGGCCGTCGCCATAGGGGTTGGAGGCATGGCTCATACGGTCATATTCCTCGGCATCGGTGAGAAGACGCACGGTTTCCCGGTAAATGACCTCACCGTCGGTGCCAACAAGCTTCAACGTACCCGCATCGATGCCCTCGGGGCGTTCGGTGGTGTTGCGCAGTACCAGAACGGGCTTGCCAAGAGAGGGGGCTTCCTCCTGAATTCCGCCGCTGTCGGTGAGGATAATATGAGCCTTGTTCTGGAAATTATGGAAGTCGAAAACTTCAAGAGGCTCGATTAGCTTAACCTTGTCGCAGTCGCCGAATATCTCGTCCGCCGCGGCGCGGACAAGGGGATTTTTATGTATGGGATAGATCACCTTATAGCCTGGAACGGCATCGAGAGCCTTTCTGATGCCTCGGAAGATGTTTTTCATAGGCTCGCCGAGATTTTCTCTGCGGTGGGCAGTGAGAAGAATAAGCTTGTCTTCGCCCAACCATTCAAGCTCACTGTGGGTGTAGGAGTCATCAACAGTGGTGCTCATTGCGTCAATAACGGTGTTGCCGGTGACATATATCTTTTCCTCGGGGATATTCTGCATAAGAAGGTTGGACTTGCTCAGGGGAGTGGGGGCAAAGAACATATCCGTCATGCAGTCCACCATCTGGCGGTTCATTTCCTCGGGATAGGGAGAATATTTGTTGAAAGTACGAAGTCCGGCTTCCACGTGACCAATGGCCACCTGATTATAAAAAGCGGCGAGGGCTCCGGCAAAAGTGGTGGTGGTGTCTCCGTGAACCAGTACGATATGGGGCTTGACCTCAGCGATAACTCTGGACACGCCCTCGAGGGCGCGGGTGGTTATATCAAGAAGGGTCTGACCCTGTTTCATCATATTGAGGTCATAGTCGGGGATAATTTTGAAGGTATCCAGCACCTGATCGAGCATTTCTCTGTGCTGCGCTGTTACGCAGACGATGCTCTCTATCCCCTCGCGCTTTTCAAGCTCCTTCACCAGAGGAGCCATTTTGATGGCCTCGGGGCGGGTGCCAAAAATGCTCATTACCTTTATTTTTTCCATAGAAATCAACCTTTTGTTTCAAGTTCGTTTACAGCTTTGGCAAGACGCTCGACAGCGTCAATAACATAGCGACGGGGACAGCCGATATTGATACGGATGAAGCCCTTGCCGAGCTCACCGTACATGTTGCCCATGTTGATAAACAGCCCCGCTTTTTCAATAAGAAAACACTCCAGCTCCTTGTCATCCATGCCGAGGAAGCTCAAATCCAGCCATGCAAGGTAGGTGCCTTCCATTTTGGGTGTCCAGGCCTTGGGAAGCTTTTCAGCTACAAGAGCATAGAAGGTTTCCGCGTTGCCCCGGAGATATTCTATGAGTTCATCCAGCCACTGGCAGCCTTTCTCATAGGCGGCTGAAGCTGCGGCAACGCCGCTGATGTTCAGGAAATGACCGATGCTGCGGCTGACCTCGGCCTTGAAACGCTCTCTCAGCTCATCGTTGGGAACAAAAACATTGCTGGTAACAAGACCGGGAATATTGAAGCTCTTGCTGGGAGCGGTGCAGATGACGCAGTTTTGCTCCGCCTCGGGGGAGATGGAGGCGAAAACGTGGTGCTCGCCTGCATATACAAGGTCATTGTGTATCTCGTCGGAAACCACAAGGACTCCGTTGCGCAGGCATATCTCACTGATGCGCATAAGCTCTTCCTTGCTCCAAACTCTGCCAACAGGGTTATGAGGGGAGCAAAGAATCATCATCTTTGCCTTGGGGTCTGCGGCCTTGCGCTCAAGGTCCTCGAAATCAATCTCGTAGCGTGTTTCCTTGCGAATGAGAGCATTGTCTATAACCTGGCGTCCGTTGGCACGAATCTCGTTAAAAAAGGGATTATAGACGGGAGACTGAATAATAACTCCGTCGCCGGGCTCGGTGAAAGCGCGGATAGCCATAGAAAAGGCAAGGACAACGCCGTAGCTCTGGATAACCCATTCGCTCTTGCTCTCCCACTTGTGGCGGCGGGCATAAAAATCACAGACGCGGGCGGAATATTCGGTATCGCCAAAGTATCCGAAATAGCCCTGCTCGGCGCATTCGTGAAGAGCTTCCTTCACCTCGGGACAGAGGGGAAATTTCATTTCCGCAACGCCGTAGCTTATAACATCGCTGTCAGTGATACCGCGCTGCGCGATTGCGTTCCAAAATCTGTGTCCCTTGGGAGGAAATAAAGTTTCAAAATCGTAGCTCATAAATAACCTTCTTTATCGTTTCTTGAACCTATTGCCTGTGTTGGCATAAATAACCGCTATAACGGTAACTATAAGAAAAATAGGCATAATCCACTTAAAAGCGGAATCCGTGCCGGTTAAAATACCAAGTGAAAGAAGTCCGAAGCAGGCGGTATAGAAAAACATAAGCCTTGCAACAAAGCGGCATAGCGCCTTTTCGTCAGTTTTCCTTTTCTCCTCTGCAGAAGCGGTGTTGTAGCCCGCTATAAGGCCGGTGCCTTTTCCCTTGCGGAAAACAAGTCCAAATATAAGAAACATAACAGCAACTGCGAGGGTTATCAAAGCGGGAAAAATTCGTTCGGACGGCAAGAAACTCCCTCCAATTCTAAATTATGTAAACCTATTATTCTTCTTCGACAGCAACTGCATAATGGCTGAACATTTCGGGATGTTCCAGCTCAATGTTGCAGCTTTTTCCGTTTTTCACCCAAATATGGAAGCTTTTTGCGGTGGCGCAGGGTTTATCATCGCCTTCGCGGTAAAGCTCATAACGGAAGCCCAGCTTTTTGCCGGAGCAAAGGGTGCAGATGGTTTTCAGAATAACACTGCCGGGGAAGGTGACGGGCGCGCCATAGTTCAGCTCAAGATTGACCATAGCGGGGTCTACACCCAGAGCTTTGCTGGGAGCATAGCCAAAGCCCAGCTTCTCAAAAAAGTCCATGCGTCCCATTTCATACCAGATGGGGTAAACGGCATGGTGAACTATCTGCATACTGTCGCAATCGGGATAGCGAACATCAATCTTGGTTTCAATTACCATTTCATATCTCCTGGAAGTTATTTCTGCTCCACCAGCTGAATGGTGTAGCCATCGGGGTCTTTGATGAAGAAAAAGCGGATATCGGGGGAGGGGGCAATGGGACCCACTGCGGGAATGCCCATTCCGGAAAGCTTTGCGATGAAAGCGTCAAGATCATCGGGGGCAAAGCCCATAGTGACGGTGCCGCCGGGATTTTCAGGGAGAGTACGACCGGGCTCATAAATAAGCTCAAGCTTTGTTTCGCCGTTCTTGCCAAGCATAACTACCTGGTGGGCGGGAACGCCCATTTTTGCAACAGGGCAAGACCTATAAGCTCAGAGTAAAATTTAACACTCTCTTCGAGATTGGAAACGGGAATGGTTGTCCATAAGAATTTCATTGCAGCGCCTCCTATATTTATTCAATATATTATATCAAATCTATTTGTTCGTGTAAACAAAAAAGAACCTGTCCATCGGACAGGTTCTTTTTGAATCAAGCTTATAATTACTCGGTGTAGGTGACAGGACCGGTAACCTCGTCCTTGAGGCAGTTGCGGGTGATGCCGAGGATCTCACGAGCTTCCTGAGCGGTAGCGATCTCGCGGCCAGCCAGCTTAGCAAGGTCAACAGCGCGCTGAACGAGCATCTCGTTGGTAGCAATGATCTTATTGCCTTCGGCGTCCTTACCGTACATAACGTTGTCCTCGAGACCAACGCGGAGACCGTCGCAGCCCAGGGACAGAGCAGCCAGCATCATGGGGACGTGGCAGCGGCCGATACCGGTGACAGACCAGGTAGCGCCCTTGGGGAGCTTGCCGACGAGCCATGCCAGGTTCTCAGTGGTGCCGGGCATAGAACCGCCAACGCCGAGAACGAACTGGATGTGGGGATTGCCGGGGATGCCCCACTTGTTGACATAGTACATAGCAGAATCAATGTGGCCGGTGTCGAAAACTTCGAACTCGGGCTTGATGTCGTGCTTGATAACTTCCTGAGACAGCTTGTTCAGCATGCGGGGGCTGTTCTCGAAGATGTAGGAGTTTGCCCAGTTGAGGGTGTTGGGGTCGAAGGAGCACATTTCGGGCTTGAGAGCGCCGAGGTGCTGGAGACGCTTGTGATCCTCATCCTCGCCGCCGGAGGTGGTGAGGTTGATGATGACATCAAGGCCTTCCTTTGCGCACTTCTCACGGGTGAGCTCTACGGTCTCAGTGAACTTCTGGAGGCTCATGGACTTGTAGCCGACTTCGAAGTTGCCGTTGACTTCCTTGTCCTCGCGAACATGGATGTGAGCGATAGAAGCGCCCAGCTTTACGCAGCTGACGATCTGGTCAGAAATCTCTTCGGGGGTGTAAGGAACGGTGGGAGCCTGGCTCTTCTTGGTGCCGGCGCCGCACAGGCAAACCTGAATTATAAGCTTATTGGACTTTCCCATAATTGCATTACCTCTTTCAAATAAAATTCAATTAGATATAAGTAAACGGAACATGCCGTTTGCCTTTGGATTAATTACCGCAGAGTGTTCCGCCGATTTTTCGGCGGAACATATTTATCTGCATTGTTATTCTGAATCAGCAGGAAACGGATTTAGAATTAGTCGCACATCTCAACGATGGTAGCCTGACCCATACCGCCGGCGATGCAGAGAGTTGCAAGACCGTACTTGAGGCCGCGCTTCTTCATCTCGTGGAGAAGGGTTACGATGATGCGGCAGCCGGAGGAGCCGACAGGATGGCCGAGGGCGATAGCGCCGCCGTTAACATTGATGATGTCCATCTTGTCTTCCCAGCCGAGAGCCTTGATGCAGCCCAGAGACTGAGCAGCAAATGCCTCGTTGAGCTCGATGAGCTGGATGTCGTCCATGGTGAGGCCGGCATACTTAAGGGCCTTGGGAACAGCGTAAACGGGGCCGAGACCCATGGTCTTGGGGTCTGCGCCTGCAGTGCCCATGCCGATGATCTTAGCCATGGGCTTGAGACCGAGCTCAGCAGCCTTCTCTTCGCTCATGAGGAGGAGAGCGCTGGCGCCGTCGTTACGGCCGGAGGAAGAAGCAGCGGTAACAGTACCGGTGAGCTCCTTGGAACCGAAGAGGCGGCCGTCTTCAGCAACAGAGATGTTGAAGCAGGGCTTCAGCTTGCCCATCTTCTCGGGGGTGGTGTCACGCTTGGGGAACTCGGCGGTATCGAAGATCACAGGGGGCTTTTTGCGGCCCTGAGGAACTTCCATGGGAACGATTTCGTCCTTGAAACGGCCGGAATCGATAGCAGC